>NZ_UCNW01000009.1 GCF_900474185.1 Synechococcus sp. UW69
ACGTCGAACCATCCCCGCTGTGGCGCGCGTCCTACAGCGATCGTCATGAGAGGTGCTTCATGATCCGTTACATGAGCGAGCCTAGGGGGGGATCACCGAAATGGGGCGGCTCCCCGCACCTAATTGCAAGGGATGAGTAGAAATGCGCATTTCTGAACCGACGGGATGCCGCCCCCTCCGCGAAGATGACGCATCGATCTTTTCCAACGCTGTGTACGTCATCGAACTGGCCCTGCGCATGAGTCCTCTCCCTGTGTCTGTCCAGCGGAAAGAACTGGCTGATGCCGATGCGCTGTATCAGCAGATCCGCCAAGCCATCGACCACAGCCAACCCCGTCTCCTGGAGCTCACCTGCGAGAAAGTGGAGGGAAAAAAAGTGACGCTGCTGGTTAGTGAGATTCTCGCTGTTCAGCTTTATGAGAAGGCTTCGGCGACGGGTGGCAGCAAGCGACCCGGCTTTTCCTTTGATTCCTGAAACCGCCACCGCTCAACTGAGCGTTGAGGCCGTCAGCCATCGTTGGCCGAACGGCCATCAGGCCCTCGATCGCTGCAACCTCGTGATCCCAGGCCCTGGCCTATGGATGCTGGTGGGAAGCAACGGAAGCGGCAAAAGCACCCTGTTCCGCCTGATTTCAAGACTTTTGGAACCGCAGAGCGGACAAATTCACTGCCGAACCAAAACTGCTCTGGTCTTTCAAAACCCCGACCATCAACTGTTGCTTCCCAGTTGCGGCAGTGACCTGATGCTCGGGATGGACTCCCAAGGGCTGGGGAGGCAACGCCAAAGCGCAGTGCGTGACCTGCTGAAACAGTTCGGCCTCGCTGAGATGGAGAACCGACCCATTCACAGCCTCAGCGGCGGCCAGAAACAACGCCTGGCCATCGCTGGAGCCCTGGCGAGTGACGCCGGCCTGCTGCTGCTAGACGAACCGACCGCCCTGCTAGACCCCGAGAGTCAGACCACGGTGCTGAATACCGTGCAACGCCTTTGCAGAGACGCCATCCAACCGATCACAGCCCTTTGGATCACCCACAGGCTGGGGGAGTTGAGCTTCGCTGACGGTGCAGCCCGCATGCGCGATGGTCGAATTGGCCCCTGGACGAGTGGAAGGGAACTGCAACGACGCTTGCAGGGCGGCGCATTCGAGAGGTAAGGTCTCCGGGAGCCATTCCTCGGTAGCTCAGCGGTAGAGCGGTCGACTGTTAATCGATTGGTCGCAGGTTCGAATCCCGCCCGGGGAGCTTTAAAGCCACAGCAGATGCTGTGGCTTTTTTATTGACAAAAAAAGGAATTTCGTGACGGGTGATTGCCCGAAGCGGAAGACTTCCTAAACAGCCGATCGAGAAACAAAACTAAAAAAGCCTTCACATCGCTGTCACTGCAGACGATTTCCTGCAAACAAGCCCATCACTGACTCGCCAGCCAAAATCTGCAGACACTTGAAAAGCTTGAGAGAATCTGCGCAGCGTTAATCCCGACAGACAAGCGCTCCTTTTTCTCCAGCCGCATTGCCGCCGAACCAATGAAGCCTTGCATCCTGCTAATCGAAGATGACCAGGACATGCGCGACCTGGTGAGCGGTCATCTGGAGCACAGTGGCTTCGACGTGCAGCGCGCCGACGACGGCATCAAAGGTCAGGCCCTTGCTCTCCAATACACCCCCGATCTGATCCTGCTGGATCTGATGCTGCCGAAGGTGGACGGTCTCACCCTTTGTCAGCGTCTGCGGCGAGATGAGCGCACAGCGGGAATACCGATCCTGATGCTTACAGCTCTGGGTGGCACCAAGGACAAAGTCAGCGGTTTCAATTCAGGTGCCGATGACTACCTGACCAAACCCTTCGATCTGGAGGAGCTTCAGGTCAGGGTCAAGGCCTTGCTGCGTCGCAGTGATCGTGCACCCGTTGGATCGAGCAATCACAACGAAATCCTCAGCTACGGCCCCCTCACCCTGGTGCCCGAGCGCTTTGAAGCCATTTGGTTCGATCAACCCGTGAGGCTCACGCACCTGGAGTTCGAACTTCTCCACTGCCTGCTCCAGCGTCACGGACAGACCGTGGCTCCCTCTTTGATCCTCAAGGAAGTCTGGGGCTACGAGCCTGATGACGACATTGAGACCATCCGTGTGCATGTCAGGCACTTGCGGACCAAGTTGGAACCCGATCCCCGCAAGCCACGGTTCATCAAGACGGTGTATGGAGCGGGCTACTGCCTCGAACTCCCCACTAGCGCCCAGATGGATGGCCTTGAGGACGTCGTGGCGATGGCCCGCGAAGAACGCAAGCAGCAAGGGGATCGGGCCTCGGCCTGACCAGGTCAGACGGCCTGTTAAACGGATGGCGTGAGATCCAGAAGCGCCACCTCCCAGGCCAAACGAGGCTGGACAAAAGAGAGCAGCTGACCGCGCAGCATGTCCAGTCGCTTGAGCATCGCAGCGGAGCTACCGCAGTGCCAAAGCCGATGTTGCCACCAGCCGATCAGCCACAGCTGCTGCTCGCCATCAAGGGCTTCGCACAGATCGCGCGCTAACGACAGCGCCTCCATCGGATTGGCAGGCAGCGCGTTGAAGCGCTGAACCAACTCCTCAGGGACACCCGCCAGGCTGCGGCGATGGTCGATCAAAGCGCCTGGAGAACCGGCAGCCAGCGCCAGCAATTCTGGCGCGTCTTGAGCCATGGCACCGGTGCGTTCGAGCACTTGTGCCATGGCCTCGGGATTGAGCCTGAGAAAACGGATCAACTGACAACGGGAGCGAATGGTGCTGAGCAGCCGCTCAGGGGCTGATGTCAACAGGATCAGCACCCCATGGCCTGGTTCCTCCAACGTTTTCAGCAGAGCGTTTGCCGCTGCCTCCGCCATCGCTTCGGCGGCTTCAATCACCACCATGCCTCGCTGGGCCTCCACGGGCTGCCGTGCCAAACAGCGGCCAATGTCTCGAATCTGCTCCAACCGCAACTGTGGCGGGGTGCGGCGACTGAGTCCCGCCTCCTCGGCTTCCGCACGGGTGAGCAAACGCCCCTGATGCTGATACGTGGGCTCCACCCAAAGCAGGTCAGGGTGATTGCGCTCCAGCAAGCGTCGCCGCTCCCGGGCAGAGGGCTGACCATCGGCCAGCAGACCCTCCAGAAAACGCACTGCCGTCAGTTGACGCCCGACCCCCTCAGGGCCGGCGAAGAGGTAGGCCGGTGCCACGCGCCCCTGGGCGAGGGCTGCCGACAGCAGATCAACGGCGAGGGGCTGGCCGATCAGATCCTCAAACAGCGCGCTCAAGCCAGATGCTCCTGAAGCTGATGTTCCAGAGCAGCACTGACGGCACTCGCTGACTGGTCAGCAGCGACGGAGCACCAGGAGCGCTGCTGCGCCAACTGCGCAAAACCCTGCGAGACCCGTTCCAGGAATGCAGCTCCCTCCGCTTCGATGCGGTCTTGCTTGTCGCCAAGGCGCCGCTCAAGACTGGCTTGAACAGGAAGGCTCAGCCAGAGGGTGAGATCGGGCTGCAAGCCAGTGGTGGCGATCTGTTCAAGCCGTTGAATCAAGTCTCGATCCAAGCCACGGCCATAGCCCTGATACGCCAGGGTTGATCCCGCGAAGCGATCACTGAGAACCCAGTCGCCACGTTCCAGGGCCGGACGGATCAACGTTTCAACGTGCTGAGCCCGATCAGCGGCATACAGCAGCAACTCGGCGGTGGGGGCTGGTGCCTCCTGATCGACTGTATGCAGCAGGAGTTCACGAATCGAGCGTCCGAGGGGGGTCCCTCCGGGCTCACGGGTACAAACCAAAGAAGCGCCCTTCGGCATCAGACCGCTTGTGGGCAACCAATCGACCAGATGACGGATCTGCGTGGTCTTGCCGCAGCCATCAATGCCCTCCAAAACAATGAGACGTCCAGTCATGGCAAGCGAAGAGCCAAGGCATTCATCACCACGGTGATGGAACTCAAGGCCATCAGCAGCGCCGCCAGCGGAGGCGACAACAGCACGCCGTGGCTGGGGAGCAGGGCTCCTGCAGCAACGGGGAGAACGATGAGGTTGTAACCGAAGGCCCAGAACAGGTTCTGCCGCACCTTCACCAAAGTCCTGCGGGCCAGGCTGAGGGCTTCGGGAAGGTTGTCGAGCCGATCGCCAAGCAGCACAAGACCAGCGGAGTCCTGCGCGATCTGCGTTCCAGTACCGATGGCGATCCCAAGATCAGCCGCGGCCAAAGCCGGCGCATCGTTAATGCCGTCGCCCACCATCGCCACCCGCTCGAGCTGACGCAGCTGCTCGAGGCGTTGCAGCTTCTGCTCCGGGAGCATCTGCCAGCCCAGATCATGAGCCGCGAAACCCAACTGCTGACCGAGGCGGCGGACGGCCGCCTCCCGGTCACCGCTGAAGACCGAAAGGGTCAGACCATGGCCCCGCAGGCGTTGCAGCGCAGGAGCGACATCCGGACGAATCTGATCCTCGATCTGAATCAGTCCCAATAGGCGATCACCCATAGCAACCGCCACCACCGAGCCTTCAGCCGCAGAGAGCCAGCCCTGAGCTGATGGGGAGATGTCCACACCCTGCGCCACCAACCAGTCGGGCTTTCCGACACGAAGCCTGGCCGACGCACCATCCACATAACCTTCCAGCCCCTGACCGGACACAGTGCGCACGTCATCGCACTCCAGCAGTTGGAGCTCCCGGCCCTGGGCCTCCTGCAGCAGGGCATAGGCCAAAGGGTGACGGCTGGTTTGCTCCAAGCTGGCGGCGAGTTGCAACAAACGATCCGGGTCATCCCCATGCACATCGGTCACCAGAGGGCGACCCAAGGTGAGGGTGCCGGTTTTGTCGAAGACCACATGATCCAGACCCGCGGCGGTTTCGATCACATCGCCACCGCGGAACAGCCAACCGCGCCGCGCTGCCAAGCCGGTGGCCACCGTAATCACGGTTGGAGTTGCCAGACCGAGGGCGCAGGGGCAGGCGACAACAAGCACAGCGATCGACAGTTGCAAGGCCAGACCAATCGGGGTACTTGCTCCACGTCCCAACCCCCCGTGATGCATCTCATGAGGCATCGCATGGTCATGGGGCATCCCGGGCGCTGAAGCCTGCAGGACCTGGGGCCAATGCTCCGCACCGAACAACCACCAGAACAGAAACGTTGCGAGAGCCAGGCCAATAACGCCATAGCAAAAGCGGCCCGCCACACGATCGGCAAGGCCCTGGATGGGGGCCCGACGGGCCTGGGCCTGCTCCACCAAGCGAATGATCCGGGCAAGAGCGGTTTCGGCGCCAACTCGGGTGACCTTGAACACCAGGGTTGCCTCCAAATTGAGGCTGCCGGACGACAACTCGATGCCGGGCTCTGCCTGCAACGGCAAGGGCTCACCAGTAAGGCTCGACACATCAACGGCCGAAGCCCCCTCAAGCACCACTCCATCCACCGGCACGCGGTCACCCGCCAGCAACTGAACGGTTTCACCGGGTCGCAGAGCCCCGACGCGCACCTCACGAATCGCGCCGTCGGGCAACAACAGGCGAGCCGTGTCCGGCTGGAGCCGGGCCAGTTGCTGCAACGCCTGCCCGGTCCGAAAACGGGCCCGTTCCTCCAAGAAACGTCCAAGCAGGACGAAGCCCAGCAACATCACCGGTTCATTGAAAAAGCAGGGCCAACCCACCTGGGGCCAGACCAACGCCACCAGGCTCGCCACATAGGCACTGCTCACCCCCAGGCCCACGAGGGAGTCCATGCTGGGAGCCCCTGCACGGGCAGCGGCAACACCACCCACCAAGATCGGACGGCCTGGCCCGAGCAGAGCCACCGTTGCAAGCGTGGCGTGGAAGGAAAGGGTGCCGATCAGAGGCAGCGACAGCTGCCCTGCCTCACTGAGATGCCCAAGCACAGACAGCAGCAGCAGTAGTAGGGCAACCATCAGCTGTCGCCATTGCTGCCACCAGCCCGGCAATGCTTGGCTGGCAGCCGCCGCACCGATCGGGTCGTCCAAAGCGCGCTCTTTGGCTGGGAAGCCCCTGTCTGCAAGGGCTTTCAATACCCCAGCAACATCACTCTCACCCGCGGTGAGATCGAGCCAGGCCGAGCGGCTGACCAGATTCACATCGGCACGCTGGACACCAGGCTGGTCCAAGAGGGTGGTTTCAACAGCGCGAACGCAACCGCCGCATTTCATCCCTTCCACATCCAGGACGACGGTCTGAACCGCAGGGCTCACAGGTGTTTACGCAACAGGGATCATTACGAGCAGGCTAGGTCGGGCTCTGATCCCGTCAGGATGGGGGCCAGTCCGCCGGAGCGCCGTGCCCCGCAGCAACCGCAACGACAACTTCATTGACAAGAGCTTCACGGTGATGGCGGACCTGATCGTCAAGCTGTTGCCGATCAATGCCCGCTCGAAGGAGGCCTACGTCTATTACCGCGATGGCCTCTCCGCCCAGAACGATGGTGATTACGCCGAGGCGCTGGAGAACTATGAGGAGGCCCTGAAGCTTGAGGAGAACTCCACAGACCGGAGTGAAACCCTCAAGAACATGGCCATCATCTACATGTCCAACGGCGAGGAGGAGCGGGCCATCGAGACCTACCGCCAGGCTCTCGAAGAAAACCCAAAGCAACCCTCCTGCCTCAAGAACATGGGGCTGATCTACGAAAAGCGGGGGCGAATCGCCGAGGAAGGCGGTCGGCAGGACGAAGCCGATCGCTGGTTTGACCAGGCGGCCGATGTCTGGACCCAGGCCGTGCGCCTCAATCCCGGCGGTTATCTCGATATCGAGAACTGGTTGAAGTCAACAGGCCGCAGCAACGTCGACGTCTACTTCTGAATTAGGTCGGATCGGGCTGCACAGCATCACCGAGCGCCAGCACCAAGGCCTCGGTGACGTTATCGGCCTCCAGAAGAGCTAGATCAAGGCCCGACGCCAAATCTCCGAGGCCACTGCCCCGTGGCACGACAGCCCGTCGAAACCCCAGCCGTGCCGCTTCCTGGAGCCGCAACTCCAGCTGGCCGACAGGACGCAGCTGCCCCCCCAAACCGAGCTCTCCGATCAATACCGTGCCCGCGGGAAGGGTGAGGTCTCTGAAGCTGGCAACCACCGCAGCAGCAACCCCCAGATCCGCCGCTGGCTCCTCCACCTCCAGACCACCCGCAACGGCGAGGTAGCAATCGAAGCGCGAGAGCGGCAGTCCCATGTGCTTCTCGAGCACCGCAAGGATCTGGTGCAAACGATTCGTGCCGATCCCTGTGGCCGTGCGTCGCGGGCTGGCATAGCTGGTGACATTCACCAGAGCCTGCAGATCCACCACCAGCGAACGCGTGCCCTCACAGGCCACGATCGTCGCAACACCGGACGCACGGGCATCGCTGAGGAACAGCTCACTGGGGTTGCCCACCTCGGCTAAGCCACCGCTCTGCATCTCGAACAAACCCAACTCATGGGTGGCGCCAAAGCGGTTCTTGACGGCACGCAGCAGGCGGTGACTGGCGAACCTGTCACCTTCGAAGGTGAGCACGGCATCCACAAGGTGTTCCAACACCTTCGGGCCGGCCAGCATGCCTTCCTTGGTGACATGGCCCACCAACAGCAGGGAAATGTTCTGGCGTTTGGCCAACCGTTGCAGGGCAGCCGCACATTCGCGCACCTGGCCAACCGACCCCGGAGCACTGGTGAGATTGGCGTCATGCAAAGCCTGAATGCTGTCGATGATCGCCACAGCGGGGCGAAGCGCTTCCAGCTCTTCCAACACCAGTTCCAGATCGGTTTCGGCCAGCAACTGCAGCTCCGATGCACCTCCAGCGAGCCGCTGCCAGCGCAGCTTCACCTGCTGCGCCGACTCCTCAGCACTCACGTACAGCACCGATGCACCGGCCGCCATCGCCGAGGCGCTCTGCAGCAGCAATGTGCTCTTACCGATCCCCGGATCGCCTCCGACGAGCACCAGAGAACCGGGTACAAGGCCTCCACCCAAAACACGGTCAAATTCAGCGGAACCGGTCGCCAGGCGCTGCAGCGGTTGATCCTCCAGCGAGGCCATGGCGGTGGACCGTCGCGGCGCAGCGGCCACCTCTGGATCCGGGGCACTGCGGCGACGACGGCCATCGACTGGAGGCTGAGATTGCTCCACCAAGGAATTCCAGCTGCCGCACTCGGGGCAACGGCCAAAAAACTGTCGGGCACGGGCTCCGCAGACCTGACAGATAAAAACAGAGGTGGACTTGGGCACTGCGAACTGTGAAGAAAGTTGCCGTTGAATGAACGAATCAGGGGGCTGCCCTTTTATTTGTGGCGAGAAGTGACTAACGCCTCGTTGCCCATGACGGCCACGGCTCCCACCAAGGAAACGATCCTCGTGGTCGACGACGAGGCATCGATCCGACGGATCCTGGAAACCCGGTTATCCATGATCGGGTACAACGTAGTGACCGCCTGCGACGGAACCGAAGCCCTGGAATTGTTCCCGACCTGCACTCCCGACCTCGTGGTGCTGGACGTGATGATGCCGAAGCTGGACGGCTACGGCGTCTGCCAAGAGCTGCGCAAGGAGTCGGACGTACCCATCGTGATGCTGACGGCCCTCGGCGACGTGGCCGACCGGATCACAGGGCTTGAGCTTGGGGCCGATGACTACGTGGTGAAGCCCTTCAGCCCCAAGGAGCTGGAAGCCCGCATCCGCTGCGTGCTGCGACGGGTTGAGAAGGAACAGGTGGCGGGCATCCCTAACTCCGGGGTCATTCAGGTGCTCGACTTGCGAATCGACACCAACAAACGCCAGGTATTCCGTGGCGACGAAAGGATCCGGCTGACAGGCATGGAATTCAGCCTGCTGGAACTGCTGGTGAGCCGTTCCGGTGAACCGTTCAACCGCGGCGAAATCCTCAAAGAGGTTTGGGGTTACACCCCGGAACGCCACGTGGATACCCGGGTGGTGGATGTTCATATCTCCCGGCTGCGATCCAAACTGGAGGATGATCCGGCCAATCCCGAGTTGATCCTCACAGCTCGGGGCACCGGCTACCTGTTCCAGCGCATCGTCGATTCCGTTGCCTCCGAAGGTCCCTGATCCCGCCCCGGCCCCTCAGCCGCGGAACAAGACCAACCGTCCTCGGGCGATCCGTCGCCTGGTGATCTGGTATCGGCGCAACGCCGCCGTCACAACCATCGTGGATGGTGCTGCCAACTCAGCAACGGCAGCGGGATCGATGGCGGGCAACGTGGCGGAAACCGTGGTCTCCGGAGCCGGCACGGTGGCCAGCAGCGTGCTCCAACCTCTGGTGTTCGACCCTCTCCGCTGGCTGCAGGGGGGCACCAACACCGACGACATTGACGATGCGGAGCGTCTCTGGGTCGCCGTCGATGGCATGGGCGGTGACCATGCGCCGGGGCCGATTCTGGAGGGATGTCTGGACGCCATTGACCGGCTGCCTCTGAAGATCCGCTTCGTGGGGGAAATCGAGCGGGTCATGGCCGCCGCCAACAGCCTCGGCCTGCGCGAATCCCTAGAAAGTGCAAGGGCAGCAGGGCATCTGGATCTGGTGGCCAGTGGCCCCTCCATCGGCATGGATGACGAGGCCACAGCGGTGCGGCGCAAACGGGACGCCAGCATCAATGTGGCCATGAACCTCGTGAAGAAAGGGGATGCTCTCGCGGTTTACTCAGCCGGGAATTCCGGCGCGGTGATGGCTTCGGCGATTTTCCGGCTGGGACGGCTGAAGGGCATCGACCGACCAGCCATCGGTGCACTGTTCCCAACCAAAGATCCCGGTCAGCCGGTATTGGTGCTCGACGTCGGCGCCAACATGGACTGCAAACCCACCTATTTGCATCAGTTCGCCCTGCTGGGGAACATCTACAGCCGTGATGTTCTCCAGGTGAGTCAACCGCGGATCGGCCTGCTGAACATCGGCGAAGAGGAATGCAAGGGGAACGATCTCTCCTTAAAGACCCATGAACTGCTGCGGGATGAATCCAGGCTGCATTTCGCCGGAAACTGCGAAGGCCGTGATGTGCTCTCGGGCGATTTCGACGTGGTGGTCTGTGATGGATTCACCGGCAATGTGTTGCTGAAGTTTTTGGAATCCGTCGGCAGTGTTCTGCTGGGGGTGCTGCGGGCGGAGTTGCCCCGGGGGCGGCGCGGCAAGGTGGGATCAGCGTTTCTGCGCAGCAACCTGAAACGCATTAAGAAGCGGTTGGACCATGCCGAGCACGGTGGGGCGCTGCTTCTGGGCGTCAACGGCATTTCCGTGATCGGCCATGGCAGCAGCCGGGCCCTCTCGGTGGTCAGTGCCCTGCGCATTGCCCACTCCGCTGCGAGCCATGGCGTGATGGAGGATCTCGCAACACTGCATCAGGGTTGTGATTGACTGACGCGACGTCCTTCAACCTCCGCTTTGGTCGAGCCGCTCAGCACAACCAGAGGGGTGTTGTTCCGAGGGTCTGGCAGCGCGACGCCCAGCCGCTCCATCAGCAACGAAGAGCTCGGCCAGCGGGTTGAAACCAGTGATTCCTGGATTCGGAGTCGTACCGGGATTGCCGCACGACGTGTGATCGATGCGGATGAATCCCTCAACGAACTGAGTGGATTAGCAGCGGAACGGGCTCTGGCCATGGCTGGTTGGTCTGCCGACAGCCTCGATCTGATTGTGTTGGCGACCTCCACCCCAGACGACCTGTTCGGCTCGGCGCCACGCCTGCAGGCTCGTCTCGGTGCCACCAATGCCGTGGCCTTTGATCTCACCGCCGCTTGCAGTGGCTTTCTTTTCGCCGTTGTCACCGCTGCCCAGTACCTGCGCAGTGGGGCGATGCGCCGCATCCTCGTGGTGGGAGCCGATCAACTGAGCCGCTGGGTGAACTGGGACGACCGACGCTCCTGTGTTCTGTTCGGTGATGCGGCCGGCGCCGTGGTGCTGGAGGCATCAGACAACGGCCAAGACAATCTGGAGGGATTCCTGCTGCGCTCTGATGGCAGCCGAGGCGAGGTGCTCCAGCTTCCCCAGGTCAGCGAGCGCAAGTCCCTTGTGGGGAACGCCAGCCATCAGTGCGGCGGCTTCGAACCCATTCAGATGAACGGGCAGGAGGTCTACAAATTCGCGGTGCGCGAAGTGCCAGCCATTCTCGCGCAACTGCTCGAACAGAAAAGCGTCGCCGCAGATGCCGTGGACTGGCTGCTACTGCATCAGGCCAACCAACGCATCCTTGATGCAGTGGCAGATCGCTTCTCTGTCCCATCCGAAAAAGTGCTCAGCAACCTGGCGCACTACGGCAACACATCGGCGGCCACCATTCCCTTGATGCTTGACGAAGCCGTGCGCGATGGACGCATCCAACCCGGGCACCGCATCGCCAGCAGTGGCTTCGGAGCGGGATTGAGCTGGGGTGCAGCACTCTTCCGCTGGAGCGGGCCCGCCTAATCTCCGGCACGGTCAGCAGAACACAGCAATGGCGATCGCCTGGGTCTTTCCCGGTCAGGGCTCTCAAAAGGTGGGCATGGCAGAAGCGCTGCTCAGCATCGATGGCAGCCGCGAACGTTTCGCCACAGCCTCCGAACTGCTGGGGCGCGACCTCTTGGCGATCTGCCAGGGCGAAAGCGGCGGCGGTGATGGACCGGATGATCTCAACGACACCCGCAACACCCAGCCCGCCCTGTTCGTGATCGAATCGCTGCTGGCCGACAACCTGCAGCAGCAGGGCCGCGAGCCTGCACTGGTGGCCGGCCACAGCCTGGGCGAGCTGGTCGCCCTCTATAGCGCTGGTGTGTTTGGGCTGGACACCGGCCTGCAGCTGATGAAAACCCGCTCAGAACTGATGGCGAGCGCTGGGGGCGGTGCCATGACGGCCGTGATCGGCTTCGATCGCGGTCAGCTGGACGACCTGGTGGCTGCCACGGAGGGCGTCAGCATCGCCAACGACAACAGCGATGCCCAAGTGGTGATCTCCGGCGCTCCAGAGGCCGTGCAGAGCGTGAGTGAAGCCCTGAAATGCAAGCGCGCGATCCCTCTGGTCGTTTCCGGGGCTTTCCACTCTCCTTTCATGGCAGAGGCTGCTGAGCGCTTTGCCGCTGCACTGGACCAGGTGCCATTCCAAGATGCCCGCGTTCCGGTGCTCAGCAACAGCGCTGCCAGCGCCAGCACCAGCGCTGACGAGCTCAAACAACGCCTGAAGCAACAGATGACAACAGGGGTGCGCTGGCGAGAAACCATGGCGGCCATGACCGACAGCGGCGTCGACACCCTGGTGGAAATCGGACCGGGGAACGTGCTCAGTGGCCTGGCGAAACGCAGCATGAGTGGCGTGACCACCGCCCAAATCGCCGGGGCGGGAGACCTCGGACAGTGAGTCAATCCAGCCTCGTCCCCACACCCAAGCCGAGCTTGACCTACAGGCTGGTCAGCAACCTTCTGGTCTTCCCTGTCTTTCGCTTGCTGTTCCGCGGCTCGACCGCAGGCAATAACCGAGTACCCATGCAAGGGCCTCTCGTGGTGGTGGCCAACCACGGCTCCCATCTGGACCCCCCCTTGCTGGGCCATGCCCTGGGGCGCCCTGTTGCTTTCATGGCGAAGGCAGAACTATTCAGCATCCCGCTGCTGGGACGCGTGATCCGGGCCTGTGGTGCCTACCCCGTCCGGCGGGGTGCCAGCGATCGCGAAGCGATTCGAACCGCGACGGCACGGCTCGAGGAGGGCTGGGCCACCGGCGTTTTCCTGGACGGCACGCGACAAAGCGACGGCCGGATCAACAACCCACTCCCCGGAGCGGCCCTTCTGGCGGCGCGTACAGGCGCCCCACTGCTGCCGGTGGCCATCCATAACAGCCACCGCGCCTTGGGAACGGGGCGCAGCTGGCCGCGGCTGGTGCCCATCCAGCTGCGTATCGGTGACCCCATCCCGGCACCGGCCAGTCGCCGCAGGCCCGATCTGGATGCCACCACCGCCCTGCTGCAGGAACGCATCAATGCTCTGCTGGATCAGGGTCCGCAGCATCCCTGAGGTCTCGACCCGTCATCACCCAAGCCACAGCGCGCAGCCAGTCACTCCATTTCTTCAAGCGACCCTCCTGCATGCAATCCGTACGGCACTCCACGGGAACTCCGGTGAGCTGAATTCCACGGCTGCCAGCCACCACCTGGCCCACCGCCATCGAGCGGGGCAAGTGGTCTTCGCTGGTCACCAGCAAGACATGGCGAACGCCATCCGCCTGCAGCTCGTCCACGACAGAGGTGAAGTTGCTGAGGGTGTCACGGGCCCTGTAATCGAGGGTGACGCGGTCTGGATTGAAGCGCTCTTCACTGAGCATCCATTCGGCGTACTCAGGATTGCTGCCACCGCTCACCAGCAGCGGCAGATCAAGCTGACGCGCCAAGCGGGCACCCATGCGTTCCCGATCCACATCACCTCCAAGCACAAGAACGAGTTGCGGTGGGCTGCGATCCAACAGAGCCTGGCGATAGGGAGACAGCGGTCCGGGCCCCAGCAGCCAGGCCATGAGGCCGGCACCCAGCAGCAGCCCTGTGCGCACTCCCGCCATCAGACCTGTCCAACAGGAGAGGTGGGATAGATCGGCAAGACCTTGGCCCAGGGCAGCGCAGCGCCAGCGGCATGACTGCGTTTCAACAGCTGCAACAGGCGCGCCACATCCTCAGCCACATCGAGTTGAGCCCCAAGGGCTGGCTTGGGAGAGCATCCCTCCGGCAACAACGTCGGCAGGCTGAGTTCGTGGACCTGCCCCGCGGTGACCTGGTACTGACCACCAACCACCCCCCTGCGGGGCAACTCCTGAGTGATCCAGAACGGTTGCCCATGATTCGATCCGAGCAGTTGCGACTCCAGGCGTGGCGCCATCAAGGCGTAACTGCTTACTCCGAGCAGAGGGCAATCCAGCTGTTGCGCCAGGGTGCGCGCCATCACCACCGTCAGGCGGGTGCCGGTGAAGCCGCCGGGCCCCGTCGCCACGGCAAGGCCCTGCAATTGAGGCCAACGCTCAGGGGGGAGGAGCGCCTGAACGCGCGAAATCAAACTGTTAGACAGCCCCCGTCCATCCGGATGAACCTGCACGAGCGGTCCTGCTCCAGGCTGCTCAGGATCCAGCAGCGCCATGCCAAAACGATCCGAACAGCTGTGCAAGGCGAGCAGCAGCGGCAAGGCCGTCATCGGGGCAACTCCTGTCCTGGACAGCAACGCCGCCATCGACCGGGATCTGCCTTAAAGCTTGAGCAGGACCGAACATCCCACTCAACCCCGGCCTGACCATTGGGGAGATCGATCACCGACACGTGAATTCTCGGCGCATCTGGCTCAAAATCCGGGGTCTCAGCAAGATGCGGAACGCCATGCTGACGCTCAACTGCGTGATAGGCCTGACAACGGTCGACCCAGCTGCAGTCCACGCAGATGCACATGCCTCCCAAGGCCGTTCACTCCCCCATTCTGATGGTCCAAGGCTCTGGCGACGCACTGCTTGAACAGTTGCGAGCGCGACTGGCTCCAGCGCAATGGCCGCTACCCCTGAAACGGCTCCCCAAAGGCACAGCGCTGGTGGGCGGGGCAGTTCGCGATGGATTGCTCGACCGTCTCCAGGATCAACCCGATCTAGACCTCGTGGTCCCGACCGACGCCATCGCTCTGACCCAGGCCCTAGCCCAGGAGCTCCATGGCACCTGTGTGGTGCTGGACACGGAACGGAGCATTGCTCGGCTGGTGCTCGGAGGCTGGACGGTGGACATCGCCCGACAGGACGGTGCCTGCATCGAAGACGATCTCTGGCGCCGCGACTACCGACTCAATGCCATCGCTGTTTCGCTCCAACCCTGGGGGCAGTTGTGGGACCCCACCGGTGGGCTGAACGATCTCCAACAGGGTTGCCTGACGGCTGTGTCGGAAACCAACCTCACCGACGATCCCTTGCGGCTGCTGCGGGGCTTGCGGCTAGCGGCTGAGATCCCACTCA
The DNA here is from genome assembly GCF_900474185.1 of Synechococcus sp. UW69. NCBI lineage: Bacteria > Bacillati > Cyanobacteriota > Cyanophyceae > Synechococcales > Synechococcaceae > Synechococcus > Synechococcus sp. UW69. Next base: position 14,926 of record NZ_UCNW01000009.1, read on the forward strand.
CAATCTGCAGCCAAACCATGGGCTGGATTGAGCGTCATGCCTCACGGCTGCCTGAGGCGGCACCGGAGCGGATCCTCGCGGAACTGCAGCGCCTGGTGCGGGGCGAGCACGCCGATGCGGCGATCGCAACCTTAAAGAGCGTGCCGTTGCTGCGCCCCTGGGCCGCCGAGGGGCAACCTCCAGCGCCCTCTGACACGGAAGGGATGAGCAAGGAGGAAATAGCTGTCGCTCTGCCCTTGGCGCGGCTAACAGCCCTCATCAGTGATGACGGCATGATCCAACTCCGAGCCAGTCGAGCCCTACGCCAACGCTGCGAACGCCTGCGGTTCTGGCAGCAGCGCACCGGCCTGGCACCGGAGTGTCTGCCGGAAACCGATCGACTGAGATTGCATGACGAGCTTGAACGGGATCTTCCCGCCCTTGCCCTGCAACTGCCAATGCCCGAGAAAGAGATCTGGCTGCGGCGATGGCGGGACTCTGACGACCCCCTGTTCCACCCCAGAGCACCCATCGACGGCAACAGCCTGGTCAAGGCTCTGGAGATCCAACCCGGCCCCCTTCTCGGACGTCTGCTGCATCATCTGAAGCTTGAACGCGCCTTCAAGAGGATCCAGACCACGACTGAGGCCATTGAGGAAGCCAAACATTTCTTGACCCGTGAAAGCGAGGCTCTGTGATTAACTTTGCAGGTTTCAATGATGACGGTCAGACACCGACAGATCGCATTTTCTTTCCTTCATGAGCATCCGCCTGTACATCGGCAACCTGCCGCAGACCTTTGAAGAACAGGAGCTGGTGGCTCTGCTCAAGTCAGTGGGAGAGGGGATTCGGTTCAAGTCGGTTCTCGACCGCGAAACCGGCAGCTGCCGTGGATTCGGCTTTGCCAATGTCGACGACGCCAAGGTCGCCGATGCAGTGATTGAACAGCTGAACGGCAAAGAGTTCGGTGGCAGCACCCTGCGGATCGAGCGTTCCGAACGACGGGACAACAACGCCGGTGGCAACCGTCGTGGAGCCCCCAATGCTGCAGGACAGCCTCAAGTGGCCCGCAAAGCGGTGAACAAGGTGGTTCACAGTGACGAGAAGAGCGAAGGCGCTCCCGACCCCCGCTGGGCCGGTGAGCTGTCCAAGCTCAAGGACCTGCTGGCCGACCAGAAGACGGCAGTCTGAATCCGTCACCGATCTGGTTGAGCAAAACGCAATTCATCAGCCCCTGCCGATAAAACCGGCAGGGGTTTTTTGCTGACTCGAACCTCAGCGTGCCTGGGCCAGGAGGAACGAACGCGGCAGATCGAGCAGTTTGTTGACCTTGGCCACGTAGGCACGGTGATTGAACACGTCGTAATCGACCCGTTCAATCTCATCCAAGATTCCCCGATAGAGCCGTAACGACGTCCACACCGGCCAGCGCGCATCGGCGGAGAGCCAGCGCACCCCGGCTTCAGAACGCGCAAACCAGTCGCGGGCCCGCTCCAACTGGAATCGCATCAAGGCACGCCAGGAACTGTTGAGTGTTCCTGCCATCAACTCATCTTCTGAATATCCGAAGCGCTCGAGGTCTTCTTGCGGCAGATAGATACGACCGCGGCCCCGATCTTCACCCACATCCCGAAGGATGTTGGTGAGCTGGTTGGCGATCCCCAAAGCGACGGCAGCATCGGATGTGTCTGGGCAGTCACTCCAGGGAGCTGAGGTGTAGGCCTGATCGACACCCATCACTCCCTGGGTCATCAGGCCAACGGTGCCAGCAACGCGGTAGCAGTAGAGCTTGAGGTCCTCGAAGCGGGGATAGCGGGTCCAGGTGAGGTCCATCCGCTGTCCCTCAATCATGTCGAGATAAGGCTGGATGCCCTGGGGAAACCGCTCCAGGGTGTCCACCATCACCGCATCCAGATCGTCCTCCACCCGTCCGGCGAACAAGGCCCGGGTTTTCTCCTCCCAGCGGTCGAGCCGCTCAGCAAGCTCCTCCACAGGACGCGCCTGAGCCTCAGCGCTATCCATCAACTCATCCGTACGACGGCACCAGACATAAATCGCCCAGATGGCACGCCGCTTTTCTGGGGGCAGAAGCAAGGTGCCGATATAGAACGTCTTGGCCCACTCAGCAGTCTCCCGACGGCAGGCCTCGAAGGCTGCGTCGAGATCCAGGGAGGCGAGTGGCATGGCTCAGGCCGTCACGGGCTCACTAGACGAGGTTGATGATGCCAGCTGACCTGTCTTGCGGTCCACCGCACCGGCGCAGAGCTTGCCACTCAGCACGGCGCCTTCCATCGATGCGAGATAGCGCTGCATCGTGTAATCCCCGGCCAGGAAGAAGTTCTTGATTGGGGTGGTCTGATCGGGGCGCAACTGCTGACAACCAGGGGTCGTTTTGTAGACGGACAAAGGGGTCTTCACGACTTTGTATTTGCGCAGTGTCGCGGAATTTTCACCACCAAAATGCATCGGGAACAGCTTTGTGAGCTCGCCCATGGTGGCCTCGATGATCTCTTCATCAGGACGACCAATCCAGTCTTTGGCTGGCGCGAACACCAGCTCGAGCATTGACTTGTCGGGGTCTTCATACTCCCTGCAAGTGATGCTCATGTCGGCGTAGACGCTGAGCAGGGGCGACCGGCTGAACAACAGATGGTCGATATCGGTGAGCTTGCGATCGAACCAGAGGTGCAGGTTGATCACGGGCACACCACGCAGACCATCGAGCTTGCTGAAGACCTCCATCTGCTTCCAGGGCTCGGGCAAGAGCAGCTTGAAGGGATCAACAGGCAATGCACTGACATAGGCATCAGCGGTGAGATCGAAGCTCTCCTTGCCCTTCAAGCCGCCGATATGGAAGGCCGCTACAGAACCATCCTCATTGAGCTTGATCTCCCGCAGGGGACTATCGAGATGCACTTCCCCTCCGAGTGATTCGATGTGCTCGACCACCGGCTGGCAAAGCCGCTCCGGGGGCGCGCCATCGAGGAAAGCCATCTTGGAGCCGTTCTTCTCCTGCAGGAAACGATTGAGCGCCGTGAGCACAACCGTGGCAGAGATTTCATCGGGATCGATGAAATTCAGCGCCTTGCTCATCGCTAAAAACACTTCATCGTTCACCCGTTCGGGAATGTTGTGGACCCGCAGCCACTCGGTCCAGGAATACTTGTCGCACTCTTCGACATACCCCTGACCCCGGAGCATCGCAGGCACAAGGCCCAGGCCGAAACTGATTTTCTCAGGCCAGCTCAACATGTCGTTGTTTCCCAGGATCGCGGCCACACCATTCACAGGGGCTGGCAGATCAGGAAAGTCAAAGCGGCTGTAGGTGCCTGGTTCGTCCTGCTGATTGAAAATCATCGAGTGGCTCTTCCACTGCAGCCGGTCTTCGATGTTCAGCTCTTTAAAGAGCTGCAGCATGTTGGGGTAAGCGCCGAAAAAGATGTGCAGGCCGGTCTCGTACCAGTCGCCGTCTTCGTCTTTCCAGGCTGCGACCTTGCCGCCGAGAACATCCCTGGCTTCGACGACGATCGGCGTGTGGCCGGCATCCGCCAGATATTTGGCACAGGAGAGTCCTGCAAGACCAGCTCCGGCAATAGCGACGCGCATGCGGCCGTCTCAAAAGTGAAACCAACCTTAAAAGGGCTTGACCCCCGTTCGCTTCTTAAAGTCGTGACAGCTTTCCCGTGAGCGCGTCTTGGCTGACACCCTTCTGAAGTGCACCACCCGCCACGTGCGCCTGTACACAGCGGCCCTCCAGGATGAAGATCTCGTCCCTTCGGACGACCAACTCACCTTGGATCTGGATCCCGACAATGAATTCCTGTGGGACGACGCCAGCCTCACCAAGGTGCAAGGACGCTTCAAGGAACTGGTGGATGCCGCGGCCGGCGGCGAACTGAGTGACTACACCCTGCGCCGCATCGGCACCGACCTGGAGGGATTCATCCGGCAGCTGCTGCAGGCAGGAGAACTGAGCTACAACACCGATGGCCGTGTGCAGAACTTCTCCATGGGCCTGCCCCGCACCCCTGAACTGTTGTGACCCGCTCGCGGTACGACCGAGGTAGTCGCGGGCCACGGGACAGCCGTTACGACCGGTCTGAGCGGGATCGTTACGACCCCCCGCAGCGTGGTGGATACGGGCGACCACCAGGTCCCCCACCGGGAGGTGGATCTCAGGGCCCCTTCCAATTCAGCACCCTCACCGTGGCCGTTTTGGCTGGCGTTCTTGTGGTGGGAATCGGCATCGGCAGTGCTGTCACCAGCACGACTCAAGGTGACCAGGGCAACATCGCCAGTTCCCAGCAACTGGATATGGCTGTGCCAGACCCGGAATTCTGCCGGCAGTGGGGGGCGAGCGCCTTCGTCATGGACATCGAGATGTACACAACGCTCAACCCTTCCAGCAGCTTCGTGACCCAGCCAACGCTGCAACCGGGTTGCGTCATCCGCCGGGAAAACTGGTCGGTGCTGCGCAAGGAGGGGGCCATCAGCTCCGAGCAGGAGCGTGAATGCAAGCAACGGATGAACACCTTTGCCTACATCGGCTCTGTGCGGGACAAACCTGTGGTGCGCTGCGTTTACCAAACCGACATCACTCAGAACAAATTCCTGACCCGGGGCGTGGCTGACGACTCGGTCGGTTTGACCCCAGAAGCAGATCAGTTCTGAATCAGCGGCTCCCCCCTCACTTCAGGCACAGCTTTTGGTGCCTGGCGTATGGGGCTGTCGGCACTGGCAAAGACAGGTAAGACGTCATTGCGAAAGGCCACCGAGGCCCGTGAGCAGTAGCGGGCGGGATGGGTGATCAGCTTGAGCTGGCGCCGCACCTGCAGATCGGCCACTTGAGGGCGGTGAATCGTTCCCGCCGATAACTCCCGCTCAATCGACACCACGGGAACAAAGGCGGCACCAAGGCCCGCCTGAACTGCATTCTTGATCGCTTCCAGCGAATTCAGTTCCATGTCGATGCGCAGGCGCTGCACATCCAGGCCGGAGCGGGCCAGGAGCTGATCGACCATCTTCCGGGTGGTCGATTGCGCATCCAGGCAGACGAAGCCCAGGCGATAGAGGTCTTCCTTGGTGAGTTCAGCCAGTCGGGCCAACGGGTGTTTCACCGGCAGCACAAGCGCGAGCTCGTCACTGGCGTAGGGAACCACCTGCAGCAGTTCATTGAGTTCCGCCGGCAATTCACCGCCAATAATGGCCAGATCGATCTGGCCATTGGCCACACTCCAACCGGTTCTCCGGGTGCTGTGGACCTGGAGCTGCACCGACACCTCCGGGTATTTCTGGCGGAACAAGCCGATCATCCGAGGCATCAAGTAAGTGCCGGTGGTCTGACTCGCACCGACAATCAGGGACCCACCTTTGAGGTTGTGGAGATCATCCAAAGCCCGACAGGCTTCATGGCACTGGCTGAGGATGCGGTCGCAGTAACTCAGCAGCAAATGGCCGGCTTCCGTTAGCTGTGCCTTGCGCCCGCCGCGATCGAACAGCGACACCTCCAGTTGCTTCTCCAGGTTCTGGATCTGAAGGCTGACGGCGGGCTGGGTGACGTAAAGACTGTCGGCGGCTTTCTTGAAGCTGCCCTCGCTAACAATCGCGCGAAGGATCCGCAGTTGGTCGAGGGTGAACGGCAGATCGGCCACCGCGGAACACCCGGGGGAACGTTTGAAATTTAGGACTGCCGGGGCCGCCAGCCAGAATCACGCCCTTCCCAGGCAGCCCCTATGGCCTCCACCCACCACAGCAGCATCGTGATGTTGGTGCTGCTGATCCTGTTTGCGGTGATTCACAGCGGTGGGGCAGCACTGCGCACCCGAGCTGAGGCCGTGATCGGAGCACGGGCCTGGAGACTGATTTTCGCCGCGGCAAGCATTCCCTCGGCCGTGGTGGTGATCGGATGGTTCCTGGCCCATCGCTACGACGGGGTGCGGCTGTGGAATCTTCAAGGCGTCCCCGGGATGGTGCCTGTGGTGTGGATCGGAACAGCCGTCAGCTTTTTCTTTCTCTACCCAGCCACCTACAACCTGCTGGAGATCCCGGCGGTGCTGAAACCGCAGGTGCGTCTTTACGCCACAGGGATCATCCGCATCAGCCGGCATCCGCAGGCCATCGGTCAAATTCTCTGGTGCCTCACCCACGGCCTCTGGATCGGCAGCAGCTTCATGCTGGTGACCTGCGTGGGCTTAATCGGTCATCACATATTCGCCGTCTGGCATGGCGACCGGCGGTCGAAAACTCGCTTCGGTGAAGCCTTTGATGAACTCAAGGCCAACACCTCCATCGTGCCCTTCGCCGCGGTTCTGGATGGACGCCAGCAGCTCCAGTGGCAGGAATTCGTCCGACCCGCGCAACTCGGCATCGCCATCGCCGTCGGCATCTTTTGGTGGGCCCATCGCTTCATTCCGACCGCTGCAGGGTTGATGCGCAATTCAGCACTCCAGAACCTCCTGGGCTGAGCTGCCTACACTCGCTTCAACCTGCTGCTTGCGGATGCCCTCGGCCGAGGAACTCGCCTGGCTCATTCCCGTTTTGCCCCTGTTCGGCGCCGTGCTGACCGGGTTGGGATTGATCAGCTTCAACCGCACGATCAACCGATTGCGCAAACCCGTTGCGCTGCTGTTGATTTCCTGTGTCGGTGCAGCTGCGGTGCTGAGCTACAGCATCCTGTTCAACCAGCTCAATGGGGCCCCACCGGTCGAGCATCTATTCGTCTGGGCCAGTGCGGGCAGCTTCGTTTTGCCGATGGGCTACGTGGTTGATCCGCTTGGGGCCGTGATGCTCGCGCTGGTCACCACCATCGCCCTGCTGGTGCTGGTGTATTCCCATGGCTACATGGCTCACGACAAGGGCTATGTGCGCTTCTTCACCTACCTGGCTCTGTTCAGCAGCTCCATGCTGGGGCTGATCATCAGTCCCAATCTTCTGGAGATCTACGTCTTCTGGGAGCTGGTGGGCATGTGCTCTTACCTGCTAGTGGGCTTCTGGTACGACCGCGATGGTGCCGCCCATGCAGCCCAGAAAGCTTTTGTGGTGAACCGAGTCGGTGACTTCGGCCTGCTACTGGGAATTCTTGGCCTGTTCTGGGCCACCGGCAGTTTTGATTTCCAGGGCATCGCCGATGGTCTGCAGAACGGCCTGGCCAATGGAACGGTGGCCCCATGGGCAGCACTGCTGCTCTGCTTGCTGGTGTTCATGGGTCCGATGGCCAAGTCGGCTCAGTTCCCCCTACATGTCTGGCTGCCCGATGCCATGGAGGGTCCGACACCCATTTCAGCCCTAATTCACGCCGCCACGATGGTGGCTGCAGGGGTGTTCCTGGTGGCCCGCCTCGATCCGCTGTACGCCCAATTCCCCGTCATTCAAACGGTGATTGCCGTCGTCGGCACGATCACCTGCTTCCTGGGGGCCTCCATCGCCCTCACCCAGATGGACCTCAAGAAGGGGCTGGCTTACAGCACCGTCTCCCAGCTCGGCTACATGATGCTGGCCATGGGTTGTGGAGCCCCGGTTGCTGGCATCTTTCACCTGGTGACTCATGCCTTCTTCAAGGCCATGCTGTTCCTGGGTTCTGGCTCCGTGATCCACGCCATGGAAGAGGTGGTGGGTCACGAGCCCGTGCTCGCCCAAGACATGCGGCTGATGGGTGGCTTACGCAAAAAGATGCCAGTCACCTCGATCACCTTCTTCATCGGTTGCATCGCCATCAGCGGCATTCCTCCCCTGGCTGGCTTCTGGAGCAAAGACGAAATCCTTGGTCAAGCCTTCAACAGTTACCCCCTGCTGTGGGTGGTGGGCTTCATGACTGCGGGAATGACGGCCTTTTACATGTTCCGCCTGTACTTCCTCACCTTTGAAGGGGAGTTCCGCGGCAACGACACCGCCATGCAGACCCAACTGCTCACGGCAGCTGGCAAGGATCCTGCGGAACATCATCCCCATGGCGGCAGCGTGCACGAGTCCGCCTGGCCCATGGCAGCACCCTTGGCGGTGTTGGCGGTGCCTTCGGTGCTCATTGGTCTTCTCGGAACACCCTGGAACAGCCGCTTTGCAGGGCTGCTGAATCCTGAGGAAGCTCTCGAGATGGCAGAACATTTCAGCTGGGGGGAATTCCTGCCACTGGCGGGGGCTTCAGTGGCTATCTCCGTCGCCGGCATCACCCTGGCTGTTTTGGCCTATGCCCTGCATCGGATCGATCTGGGTGAAATGGTGGCCGGCCGCTTCCCCACGGTGAATGCCTTCTTCGCCAATAAGTGGTATCTCGATGTGGTCAACGAGAAGTTGTTTGTGCGAGGCAGCCGCAAACTGGCCCGAGAGGTTCTCGAAGTGGACGCGAAGGTGGTTGATGGTGTCGTCAACCTCACCGGACTTCTCACCCTTGGGAGCGGCGAGGGTCTGAAGTATTTCGAGACCGGACGCGCTCAGTTCTATGCCCTGATCGTGTTCGCTGGCGTGATTGCTCTGGTGGTGCTGTTCGGCGTCATCGGCGGACCGATCTCTTAAGTCTCAATTGCACATGTGTGTCATCGCCTATCGAGGTGATGACACAGCGCCCATGATTTCTACGATCCAACCAGTAAGGGTCGGATTCAGAGCGTGTTCGAATTCGCAGTCGCCGGACTTGGCGACCCGGTGCAGGCCACAGTGCCATGGCTGAGCCTATCGATCCTGGTTCCGATCGTGGGTGCACTGCTGGTTCCTCTCGTTCCCGATGAAGGGGACGGCAAAAAGGTGCGCTGGTATGCCCTGATCGTGACGCTGATCACCTTTCTGATCACCGTTGCGGCGTACCTGACCGGCTATGACCCCAGCCTGAGTGGCCTGCAGCTGTCCGAACGGGTGAGCTGGCTGCCCGATCTGGGGCTCACTTGGGCGGTTGGAGCGGATGGGCTCTCGATGCCGCTGATTCTGCTCACCAGCTTCATCACAACCCTGGCTTGCCTGGCTGCTTGGCCGGTGAGTTTCAAACCGCGCTTGTTTTATTTCCTGCTGCTGGCCATGGACGGCGGCCAGATCGCCGTCTTCGCGGTGCAAGACATGCTGCTGTTCTTCCTGGCCTGGGAGCTGGAGCTGATCCCGGTGTATCTACTTCTGGCCATCTGGGGCGGCAAGAAACGCCAGTACGCAGCTACAAAATTCATTCTCTACACCGCTGGCAGCTCCCTGTTCATTCTTTTGGCCGCCTTGGCCATGGGATTCTTCGGCGGTGGCACCCCAAGCTTTGAGTACACCGCTCTTGCCGCCAAGGACTTCGGCACGGGCTTTCAACTGCTCTGCTACGCCGGGCTGCTGATCGCCTTCGGCGTGAAACTGCCGATCGTGCCGCTGCACACCTGGCTCCCGGATGCCCATGGCGAAGCCACCGCACCGGTGCACATGCTTCTGGCCGGCATCCTGCTGAAGATGGGGGGCTATGCCCTGCTGCGGTTTAACTGCGAACTGCTGCCAGCGGCCCACGCTCAGTTCGCACCGCTGCTGATTGTGCTCGGGGTGGTCAACATTATTTACGCCGCCCTCACCTCTTTCGCCCAGCGCAACCTGAAGCGAAAGATCGCCTACAGCTCGATCAGCCACATGGGTTTCGTGCTGATCGGCGTGGGCAGCTTCAGTGCCCTCGGCACCAGTGGCGCCATGCTCCAGATGATCAGCCACGGGTTGATCGGGGCCAGCCTGTTCTTCCTCGTGGGTGCCACCTACGACCGCACCCACACCCTTCAGCTCGATGAGATGGGGGGCATTGGCCAGAAGATGCGGATCATGTTCGCGCTGTGGACCGTTTGTGCCCTCGCATCCCTAGCTCTGCCAGGCATGAGTGGATTCGTCAGTGAATTGATGGTGTTCGCAGGTTTCGCAACCGATGAGGCCTACACCCTGCCTTTCCGCGTGGTGATCTGCGCACTGGCCGCTGTTGGCGTGATTCTCACGCCGATCTATCTGCTCTCGATGCTGCGGGAGATCTTCTTCGGCAAAGAGAAGGAGGAGCTCGTGTCCCACACCAACCTGGTGGATGCGGAGCCGCGTGAGGTGTACATCATCGGTTGCCTGCTGGTGCCGATCATCGGAATTGGGCTCTATCCCAAGCTGATGACCGACAGCTACCGCAGCTCAATTGAAGCCCTGGTGAACCGAAACCTGGGCGCCATGGAGCAGGTGATGTCACCAACGGCCCCCTTGATTCGAGGCCAAGCAACGGTTCCGGCAGTGATCCAGGCCCCCATGGTGGGCACTTCATAAAACACGTATCGATTCTTGTTCGGGAGCTGCCAACTGTCCGTAAGTTGAATTATCGCTCCTCCAGAACATGCGCCAGATCAACTTCGGCCTGATCTTCTCCTTTGGATTGATCACCGTGTTTTTCACGCTGGCGAACACCAACGCAACCACCGTGCATGTGTTGCCAGGCATGGAATACACCCTGCCTCTAGCCGGGTTATTGCTTCTGGTGGCTGGATTCGGTGCAGTAGCGGCGTGGTTTTTTGCCGCCTGGACGGGAATGCTCAACAACGTGGATCAATTCTCCAAAGCCAACGAATTTGAAGCGCAGCAGGTGCGCATCCAAGAGCTGGAAACCGACCTCAACCGCTATCGCTCCACCGTTGAAACCCAGTTGGGTCTCCTCCCCGCCGCCACCTTGACCACCAGCGCTGCCGAAGGTGATGAATCCGACGACAACTCGGCCGACTGAGGCCTGATCGCGCTGATGAATCGCTGAAACAACCCCCTGGCAGCAACCGTTTGCGCCCGATACCTTGCCGGGAGAGGGTGAATTGACTTGCTCCAGGTGGCTCCCAACGACGGCGCTGATGCTGGAGCCCGTCTCGCGATCCGGCTGTTGCAGGACGCAGCGGAGAGTGGAGAACTCGATCCGTGGGATGTCGATGTGATCGCTGTCATCGACGGATTTCTGGATCAACTCAGACAACGCATCGAGGTTCCCGGTCAGGTGGCTGCCGTCTTGGCCGGACGGGGCGGCAGTTATGAACGGGACCTAGCCGAAAGCAGCGAAGCCTTCCTGGCCGCCTCTGTACTGGTGGGGCTCAAAGCAGAAATGCTCGAGGCCAGCATGCTGCCCCCCGCCCCGGAGGTCGAAGACCACTTCGACGCAGACTTTGATGGGCAGGGCTGGCTTGATCCCGCCTTCGATCTGCCCCGACGGCCGGAGAAGCACCTGCTGCGGCGGCCCGTAGCTCCACCGCCATTAAGACGCCCCGTCACCCTTGGGGAGCTGATCGAACAACTGGAATCGATCGCAGAGCAACTGGAATCGGACGAACTGGAGGCGCGACGGCGGAAACGGCAGAAGCGCTACAGCAACCGTGAAGCCATCGCCCAGGTCGCTGGACTGGCCCACCGCGAAAAACTCCCGGAAACCACCGCAGCGCTTGGGGTGTTTCTCAACGGTTGGGAGACTGCCCTCGACTGGGTGGGCTTCGATCAGCTCGTGGAGCGTTGGGAGGTCGCCGCAGCCGCTGACCTTGACCGTGACCGAGTCGGGGTGTTCTGGGCTCTGCTGTTTCTCTCCTCCCAAGGCCGGGTTGAACTCGAGCAGGAGGGCTGGCTTCACGGCCCATTGCGACTGAAATTCATCCCTGCCAGTGGCACCGCGACACAACTACCGATCCGCAGCCTTCAGGTGCCAGATCCGTCGCCGACCCGGACAGTCGTAGCGGCTTAAGACCGGGTCTATGGTCACTACCTTGTACTGACCCCCGTGAAACGCCAATGAAGGCGATGATTCTGGCGGCTGGCAAGGGGACGCGGGTTCAACCGATCACGCATGTGATCCCCAAGCCGATGATTCCAATCCTGCAGAAGCCGGTGATGGAATTCTTGCTGGAACTGCTCAAGGAGCACGGTTTCACCGAAGTGATGGTGAACGTCTCCCACCTCGCCGAAGAGATTGAAAATTACTTCCGGGATGGCCAGCGTTTTGGCGTTGAAATTGCGTACAGCTTCGAAGGACGGATTGAAGACGGAGAACTGATCGGCAACGCGCTGGGATCCGCCGGCGGACTCAAAAAAATCCAGGACTTCCAGCACTTCTTCGACGACACCTTCGTGGTGCTCTGCGGTGATGCACTGATCGATCTTGATCTCAGCGAAGCCTTGCGTCTGCACCGTGAGAAGGGTGCCATCGCCAGCCTTGTCACCAAGCGGGTCCCCAAGGATCAGGTGAGCAGCTACGGCGTTGTGGTCACGGATGACCAGAACAGAATTTCAAGCTTTCAGGAAAAACCCAGCGTTGAGGAAGCCCTCAGCGACACCATCAACACCGGCATCTACATTTTCGAGCCGGAAATCTTCGAGCACATCCCCTCGGGCCAGCCCTTCGACATCGGCTCTGATCTGTTCCCGAAACTGGCCGAGCTCGGGGCACCCTTCTATGCCATTCCGATGGATTTCGAATGGGTGGATATCGGAAAGGTTCCCGACTACTGGCAAGCCATCCGCAGTGTGTTGATGGGCGATGTGCGTCAGGTCGGAATCCCCGGCAAGGAGGTGCGCCCCGGGGTTTACACCGGCCTGAATGTTGCCGCCAACTGGGACAAAATCAACGTCTCCGGACCCGTTTACGTGGGCGGAATGACCAAAATCGAAGACGGTGCAACGATCATCGGACCCACCATGATCGGCCCGAGCTGCCACATCTGTGAGGGTGCCACGGTGGACAATTCGATCATCTTTGACTATTCGCGCATCGGCGCCGGCGTCCAGCTTCTAGAGAAGCTGGTGTTCGGCCGCTATTGCGTGGGCAAGGACGGCGATCACTTCGACCTGCAGGAAGCATCCCTCGACTGGTTGATCACCGACGCACGGCGTCAGGATTTAGTGGAACCGTCCCCCCAGCAGAAAGCCATGGCTGAGCTGCTGGGTACGGATCTCACCCAGGCAGCGAGCTGAGTCCGGCTCGATCCAGGATCATCGGGATACGCTCCTCCGCCTTGATCGCCATCAAGTGCACACCACTGACGATGCCGAGATAACGCTTCACCTGCTCAGCGGCGATGGCCACCCCCTCCATTGCGGGATGCTCCGAACACTCAAGCCGATGGATCAATTCATCGGGGATGCATGCCCCGGGCACAACACGGTTAATGAACCGGGCATTCTTGGCTGACTTCAGCAGAAATACACCGGCCAGCACCGGCAGACCCAGGGGCGCAGCCAGCTCATGCTGAAAGCGCTCAAGAGCTGAAGGATCCATCACCATCTGGGTTTGAACGAAGCGGGCTCCCGCGGCCTGCTTGCGATGCAACCGGCGCTGTAAACCGCTCCAGCTCCTGGATTGCGGATCGGCGGCACACCCGGCGAACAGCGTGGTCTCCCCGTCCGGCAGGGTGCCCTGAACGGGATCGACACCGCTGTTGAGAGCCTGCACCTGCTGCAACAGCTTCACAGACTCGAATTCATTGACCGGACGCGCATCCGCCTGGTCTCCCGCGCGCACCGGATCTCCGGTGAGACACAACAGATTGTGGATCCCCAACGCGTGGGCCCCAAGGAGATCAGCCTGCAGGGCGATGCGGTTGCGATCCCGACAGGCCATCTGCAAGACGGGCTCCAGACCGGCCTCAAGCAGCAACTTGCAGGACGCCAGGCTGCTCATGCGCATCACGGCCCGGCTGCCATCGGTCACGTTCAGCGCATGAACGCGGCCCCGCAGCGATTCAGCCATGGACAACATATGCGTCGGATCTCCACCACGAGGCGGCATCACCTCGGCAGTGAGGACCTGATTGCCGGCCTCAATCGCGCGCTGAAGCGCCGTCCTCAAATCCCGTTCCATTTCACCGGCCCACTATGCAGGATCGGAGCAACGGTCCGGACTAGCATGAAACCATCGGTGGTCACTCATGTCCTCCCTCGACGGAATTGATCCCCTTGGTATCTCCCTCTCAGCCAGGGAGGTCGAGATCATTGAACTCGTGGCAGAAGGACTGACCAACCAGGAAATCGCCGACCGTCTCACCATCAGCAAACGAACGGTCGACAACCACGTGAGCAACGTGTTCACCAAAACCGGTTCCAAGAACAGGGTTGCTCTACTCAACTGGGCGATGGACAACGGCAAGATCTGCCGGGACGGCTTCAATTGTTGCGTCCTTCCAGAAAACGATCCCCCCTCACCCTGATGGTGGAGATGACAGGTTCAGGAAGACTTTGCAAAGAGCTTGGACCGACAGGAATCCGAAACAAGGTGGCGTATTCGAGGCAAGCCTCAACACTTGATCCCGCAAAACGGAGCATTCCAGTTGTGTCGTAAAGACCCACCACTGGAAACGATCACCGGTCAGAACCCCTAAAACCTAAAGGAAATCTGAAGATAAATCCAGTCCGGCCTTAAATCCAGCCAAAACGGCATCGATCCTCCAGCGGCCAATCCTGAATCGGGTGCTGCGACAGCACCGCATTGCTCCAACGGGACTCCCCTGTGATCTCCTGACCGCACCAGGGCGGAATCACCAGGTCAACCTGAGCCGATGCAAGCTCCACCTCCGCCAGCACCAGGGGCGCATTCTCCCCCTGAAAACAATCCACAACCCAGTCTCCACCAGGGCAATCCAGCTGATGACGGACTTTTTCCAGACGGTGCGGAGCCAGATCCCAGAGGGCTTCGGCATCCGCCACCGGAATTGGATATTCGAACTCGTGGCGTACCAGACCAACGGCATCAGCAGCAGCTTTAAGGGTGAGCCAGGCCTCATCCATCCCGCGCAGTCGCATCCGGACCGTCACACCCTCAGCACTAGCGGCCAGGTACCCCTGTCGTAGGGCCTGTCCGGGGCCGGCACTGCTGCGCCAGGCGTCAGAACGCACCAGAAAACGCCGTTCGATCTCCAGAGCCATGGATCAATTCTGGGACGGCTGCGCCGCCTGCAGGCTTCCCGCCCAGTGAAGCTTGTGCGACAGCGTTCTGTAATAGGAGGGACTTTGATTCAGCAGCACCATCAGGGCATGGTGACGCGCCTGCTGAACGACACAGCACTCGCCTGGTTCCAGAACTGTGCAGCCCACACCGTCCTTCCAGAGCTTGATGCGGTGATCGCCGGCACCCAAGGGCCAGATCGCCAACCTTGCCCGGGGTGGCACCACCAGCGTTCGGCTGGAAAGACTCATCGGGCAGATCGGGGCGACGATGATGGCATCAATGCCGGGATGCAGGATCGGCCCTCCCGCCGCCAGGGCGTAACCGGTGGATCCGGTCGGCGTGGACAGGATCAGGCCATCTCCACGCACCTGGTCAACCACTTCTCCATCGATCTCCAACTCCAGGGTGCAAGTGGGCGAAATCTCATCGCGATAGGCCCTCAGATAGAAGTCGTTGAAGGCCCAGTGGTGCTCTTCGTCATCTTCCAGATCCGGCTGTTGCAACAGGCCAGGGGACGCCGTTCGTTCTTCAGCGGAGCGGCGATCGACCATGGCCTGAAGCATCATGCGCCGTTCGATCGCGAACTGATCGTCCTGAAGTCGCTGCCAGATCTGATCGCCACGCAACACCCGGCGATCGTGGGTGAGAAAGCCCAGATGGCCTCCCACATTGATGCTCAGGATCGGAATGTCATGCACCGCAAGATGGCGGGCAGCCCCAAGAACCGTGCCATCCCCGCCCAGCACCAGAGCGAGGTCGGGCAAGGCATCTTCAACAGCCAGCAAGCCAGGGAAAGGGTTCACCCTCGGCCCTGACATCGCGGTCACAACATGTGTTCCAAGGGCTTTCAGCTCCTTGGCGCATTGGCGAGCTTCCCTCTGAGCCGGCTGACTATCGGCCCGATAGATCACCCAGACCCGATCGAGACGCATGATCCAGGTGTGCGGGAATTACCAGCGCAGCAGGTTGAACTGCTCCATGTCGACGGTAACGCGATTGCGATAAAGCGACAGGAGGATCGCGAGACCGACCGCAGCTTCAGCGGCAGCCACCGTGATCACAAACACAGCGAACACCTGACCTCGGATCAGATCGCCATCCACAAAGGATGAGAAGGCCATCAGATTGATGTTCACGCCATTAAGCATCAGCTCGATGCTCATCAACACCCGAACGGCGTTGCGGCTATTGATCAGTCCCCAGACACCGATGCAGAACAACATTGCGGCCACCAGGAGGTAAGCCTGCAGGGAAGGAAGCGTTGAAAGGAAATCGCTCATCAGTCCGCTCGGTTCATCAGCAAGGGGGTACGGGCCTTCTCGATCAGGCCCTGGTCAGCAACTTCACCGGTGACCACATCGGTAGCCAACACATCGCGGCGGGCCAAAACGATCGCTCCGATCATGGCCATTAGCAGCAGCACTGAAGCCACCTCAAACGGCAAGAGGTAATCAGTGAAGAGGTGTTCACCGATGCGCGCGGTGGCCTCTTCGCCCACGGCGGCGGGGCCTGGAAGCGACCAAGGCGTGGTCACTACAACGCGGACCAGCAGAGCCAGCAGACCGGCGCAGACGCCAGCTGACACCACCCGTCGGGTGGTGAGGTTGGCGATGGCCTTCAAATCCTCCCGTTTGTTCACGAGCATGATCGCGAACAGGATCAGCACATTGATTGCCCCGACATAAACCAGGATCTGGGCAGCGGCCACGAAGCTCGCATTGAGCAGCAGATAGAGCCCTGCAACAGCTGTGAACACACCGCCAAGCAGAAAGGCGGAATAGACGATGTTGCTGAGCAGCACCACACCCAGGGCACCAACCACCACAACGGCAGACAGCACCAGGAAACAGATCAGCTCGGTGGTGGTCGCGATGGTCATGCGTCGCCCTCCTTGTCCTCACTGGAGGATTGTCCCTCATCCTTGGCGGCTGGCTTCTGCGGCGGCGTGAGGGTCTCCAGAACCTGGGAGGGAAGTTGGCCGGCCCGCGGGCGATCTGCAGGCACGGTGTGTGGATCCAACTCACCTGCGGGGAGATACGCCAGCTCGCGCAATGGAATCACCGAAGGATCCGTGGTGACGCTGGTGGGTAGCCGCCCTAAAGCAACGTTGTCGTAATTGAGGCTGTGGCGATCAAACGCAGCCAGCTCATATTCCTCGGTCATCGAGAGGCAGTTGGTGGGGCAGTACTCCACGCAGTTACCGCAAAAAATACAGACGCCGAAGTCAATGGAGTAATTGCGAAGCTCCTTCTTCTTCGTGGCCTTGTTCATCACCCAATCCACCACCGGAAGGTTGATCGGACAGACCCTGACGCAAACCTCGCAAGCGATGCACTTATCGAATTCATAGTGAATTCGACCCCGATAACGCTCGGAGGGAATGAGCTTCTCGTAGGGGTACTGCACCGTGACCGGACGGCGCTGCATGTGGTCAAACGTGACCGAAAATCCTTGGGCCAGATTCCGGGCTGCATCGACCGCATCCCGGGTGTAATCACCGACCTGTTTGAGGAAGCCGAACATGGTCTGAAGGGGAGAGAACGAAGCTGAGCCGGAGTGCAATGAATGCTAGGTAGTAAAACCTAGCCACCGAACGCAACAGGGAAGGCGAGCTTGAGGGCCGCAGTCACCAGGAGATTGACCAAGGACAGGGGCAGCAGGAACTTCCAGCCCAGGTCCAGCAGCTGGTCAATGCGCACGCGGGGCGTTGTCCAGCGCAGCAGGATGGCCACAAACACCAGCAGATAGGCCTTCAGCACAGTCATCACAATGCCGACAGCACCAGTAATGACCTGCACCACTGGGGCGTCAATGGGCTGATGAAGCCAGTCGGCCAGCCACTCGACGGGAATTGGGAAACCCCAACCACCCAGATAGAGGACGCTGACCAGAATGGCGGAGAGCACCAAATTGATGTACCCGGCCAGATAGAAGAGGGCAAACTTCATGCCCGCGTATTCGGTCTGGTAACCGGCAACCAACTCTTCTTCGGCTTCAGGGAGGTCGAACGGAAGCCGCTCGCACTCAGCCAGGGCACAAATCCAGAAGATCAGGAAACCCACCGGCTGACGCCAAATGTTCCAGCTGAGGATGCCTGCTCCGGTCTGCTGATCAACGATGTCGACGGTGCTCAGCGAGTTGGTCATCATCACCACGGCCAGCACAGCTAAAGCCAGGGGGATCTCGTAGCTGATCGACTGCGCTGCGGCCCTTAGACCGCCGAGAAGGGAATACTTGTTATTCGAGGCATAACCGCTCATCAGCAGACCGATGGGCTGAATGCTGCTGAAGGCAATCCAAAGGAAAATGCCCACGCCCACGTTGCTGATCAGCAGGTTCTGGCCGAAGGGGATGATCAACCAGGAGATGATCACCGGCACCACCACCAGAATCGGGCCAAGGGTGAACAGCAGGCTGTCGGCCCGCGCCGGAATGATGTCTTCCTTGACCAGAAGCTTGAGGCCATCGGCCAGAGGCTGAAGCACGCCGAGGGCACCGGCGTACTGAGGTCCGATCCGTTGCTGAACGGCGGCCGAAATCTTGCGTTCCAACCAAACCGACACGAGCACACCCACCACTGCAGCCACCAGGACCAGCAGCATGGGCAGTGGCAGCCAGAGCAGTCTCGCCACCTCTGGAGAGAGGCCTAAACCTTGCAGCGCCTGGCTAAAGCTCAATTCCAGGTCAAGTCCCGGACTCACCATGGTGTCGACGGAAGTGGGTGCAACTTAGGCGGCCGGAGCCGAAACTCGCTCCTCGATGGGCATCCAGGAGCGTGGCTGTGAGCCGGAATAGATCTGCGAGGGCCGAAAAATCCGGTTCGCCCCCAGCTGCTCACGCCAATGGGCCAGCCAGCCGGCGACCCTGGCGATCGCGAAGACTGGCGTGAACAGATCCCTGGGAATACCGAGCTTGCGGTAAACGAGCCCGGAATAGAAATCCACGTTGGGATAGATGCCTTTCGGGCCGAGCCGGGATTCCGCTTCCTGCTCAATCGCCCGGGCCACGTCGTAGAGGTCGTCATGGCCAAAGCTGTCAAACATCTCCTCAACCAGCGACTGAAGGATCACAGCGCGGGGATCTTTGACCTTGTACTCACGGTGGCCGAAACCCATCACCTTCCGCTTCGACGCGACGGCATCGTCGAGGAAGGCGCCGGCGTTTGCAGGGCTTCCAACTTGCTCCAGCATGGCGAGAACATCTTCATTGGCCCCGCCGTGAAGCGGTCCCGCCAGGGTGCCGACTGCAGAGGCCACCACGGCATAGGGATCCGTCAGGGTGCTGGCGGTGACACGGGCACTGAAGGTGCTCGCATTGAGGCTGTGCTCGGCATGAAGCATCAAACAGCGATCAAAAATCCGCGCCGCCAGGGGATCAGGCTCCCGCTCCGTGAGCATGTACAGGAAATTGGCGGAATAGGCCAGATCATCCCGAGGCTGAATCGGATCCTGGCCTTTGCGAATCAACTGAAACGCCGCCACCATCGTCGGGATCTTGGCAATCAGACGCACCACCGCGTCATAGATGTATTGCGGGTCGTCAATGGCCCGCCGGGAATAAAACAGGCCGAGGGATGCTGCACTCGATTGCAGGGCATCCATCGGATGGCCGCTGGCCGGGAAGCACTTCATCATGTCCCGCACCCGGAAGCTGACACGCCGGTGCATCTGCACCGCGTGCTCAAACTTCGCCAACTGATCGCGGCTCGGCAGCTCTCCCCAGATCAGCAGGTAGGCCGTCTCCAGAAAGCTGCTGTTGGCTGCCAGATCCTGCATCGGGTAGCCGCGATAGGTGAGCAGCCCCTGGTCTCCATCGATATCGCAGATGGCCGACTGGGTCGCCGGAACACCGTCGAGGCCTGGCCGCAGTTCGATCCCGGTCCGCGCATGGCGCAGGTCTCCTGTCTGCTGCTGGGCCAACACCTGAATGCCTCTATCAGCAACCTAAATCGTCAATCAACAGTGCCGGGCGAAGCAAGGTCTGCAACTGCCACTGGCCCGCCGAACAATGCAGCTGGATCACGCCGGCTTTCTTCAATAGCAGGCCACCAGGGGGACACCCCAGAAGCATGCAGGCCAGATCTCCAAGATCCGGCTCATGGCCCACCAGGCCGAGCCGTCCATCGACCGAGCTCAGCAGCGTTTCAAGGGCCCCTCCTGGTTTGAGGCGTTCATCCACCGCAAGGCCTGAGGCGAGCCCTGCCTCTAGGGCCAGTTCCGCCGTTTGCCGTGCCCTGCGGTAGGGACTGGACAACAGGCGATCCAGCCTCAGCCCCCGTCGCACCAAGGCTGCCATCACCATTTGCGTGCGCTGACGCCCAGCTGCGGTGAGGGGGCGATCCGGATGATCCCGCCCCGCCTGGCGGGGTTCTGCGATGCCATGCCGCAGCAGAACCAGTTCAGCCGAGTTCGAGGCGGGCATGCAAAGGAATCTCGGTGCCGCTCTGCTCCAGACGATCAGCGTCGACGGCGAACGCCAGACCCCGGACCTGGTCCTGCAAGGGCCGACCGGCCATCACCTGCAGCAGCCCCCACGGCCGCCATTGCCCCAAAAGTGATCGAGCCGGGGCATCCGCCAAAAGAAGAGCCTGCACGGGTTGGGAGGCCGATGCGAGCTCCTGCCACTGGTTCACGCGAGGCTGAAGGGCACGGCCGTTCTGGCGCTGCGCCAGAGCCATCAACGACTCACCCCACCAGTTCAGAGAGGACGAGCTGACCTGAGCCACGGCCAGCTGGGCATCCACTCCAGGCTGGCGTCCCCGCTGGCGAACAAGACGCGTCCACACACTCAAGACCTCACCATCTCCGTCCAGCTCAGACCGGGTCAGGCCTTGCTCCTGCAGACGTGCATCCACCGCATCCCTGGCGGGACTTTGAGAGCGCGTGGCCAAGAGCCAGCCCTCGGACTGGTCTTGCCAGAGGAGAGGGCCGTCATCGGACTGAACAACAGCATCTGCAGCCGGCTGGTCCCGCAACTGCTGCGCGAGAACCGGGCCGAACCACTGGGCCAGCGGATGGCTTTCGCCCGGATCCAACAGACGTGCTGGACTTTGCAGCTGCGCCAGCCAACGGCCATGTCCACCAGCCGAGGCGGTCAGATCCGTCAGGTCAGGCCATGGGGCGGAAGCAATAGTTTGCTGGAACCCGAGTCGCCCATCCACCGCCAGGGTCGAACCCTCCGGCCGAAGCGAAGCCACAAGGCCGTTCAGATCCTCGCGTTGGGCCACCACCTCAGGAAACTGCAACCAATGCTGAAGGGCGTGTGGCGATGCCGTCAGCAGCGCCACACCCTCACCGAGATCAGCGACCTGACGCTGCAGACGTTCATCCCCCAGCTGATGCTGATCCGGAAGCTGGGAGACATCGAGGGCCTGCTCCAGCACGCCCCGGCCTGAGGCCACCAAGAGCAGATCGTCATCGATCAAGGCCGTGGCCAGAGGTTGGGGGTCATGCCCCACCAAGGCCCCCTGGCCGCTGATCACACCGATGCCGCGGTAACTGCTGATCTGCAGATCGGTGCCCGCCAGGCTGCGGGTCTGCCAGAACCGTTGCAAGAAGCGCCTGGCGCCATCGTCATCCCGACTGGTCAAGGCCAGAACCCAGCCGGCGCTGGAGGCCCCATCGGTGAGGGTGAGACTGACTTCCTCGCCAAGCCAGGGCTCCAGCTCAAGACCGAACTGCAGGCCCGCCAAGGCGAAGACCCCCTCACGCCACTGCCGTGCACCATCGCGGGCATCGCGGCGTTCCGAGGCGGGGGCGACGGCCTGGGCATAGGCAGGCAGACGCCTGGGATCAGCCAGCCAGTGCAGGGATAAATCGGCATCCCTCGGCACAAAGCGAGCCGCCCGGGGCAGACGCAAAGGCTGCTCAGCCAGGTGAAGGGGGCTCTGGCGATCCATGGTCCAAAGCAGACCAGCAGCCAGAAGAAGCAGCGACAGCAGCACAGCGCCGGCAGCGCTGAGGAAGGGGCGGGCCTTCATGGGCCGGCGTTCTCGGATCCCTTCATCTTTGTCCATCAACGCAGAATGGCGCCATGGGCCAATCCCAACCACAACCAATCCAAGCCTCCGAATTGCAGAAGTGGCTGCAAAGTGAGCAGCCTTCACCCCAGCTGGTGGATGTGCGTGAGGCGGCTGAGCTCGCGATCGCACCTTTCCCCGGCGCAGTTCTGCACCGACCCCTAAGCCAATCCAATGAATGGCTCACGACGCTGCAAGCTGACCTCAAACCCGATCAAGCGGTGGTGGTGGTTTGCCATGCAGGCGTTCGCAGCTACCACTTCGGCCTGTGGCTGCTGGACCAGCCCTGGGGCCTCGAGGTATGGAACCTTGAGGGAGGAATTGATGCCTGGAGCCTGCAGGTGGATCCCAGCGTTCCCCGCTACTGATGAGCAAGCCCCTGTCCCTTCGGCAAGAACAGGTGCTTCAGGCGACGGTGCACCATTACGTCGACACCATGGAGCCGGTGGGAAGCCGCACCCTGGTGCAACGCTTCGGCATCCCCGCCAGCTCAGCCACCGTTCGCTCCGCCATGGGAGCTCTGGAACGTCGTGGTCTGCTGCATCAACCACACACCTCAGCCGGACGCATTCCCAGTCCGATGGGATACCGGCACTACGTGAATGCTTTGCTGCCGGAACCCGGCGTTGCCGTTCAGCACCTGGAACGGGAGCTCACGGGCCTGAGCCTGCGCTGGGCGGGTCTCGATGACCTGCTGATGCATCTGGCACGGCGACTGACGGATTTCACCGGTCTGATGAGCCTGATCACCCAACCTCAGCAGGAGAACCGCCAACTGGAGACGATCCGTCTGGTGCCGAGTGGTGATCGACTGCTGGTGATGCTGGTAGAAGCCAATGGCAGCGCAAGCCATCTCAACCTGCGCCTGCCGCACGGCGCCGAAGCCGAGCTCACAGCGATGGAACGCTGGGCGTCGGCGCAGCTCGAAGAGGGCGACCTGAACTGGGAGGCACTACCCAGGCAGTTGCAACGCAGCGGCGCTGTGCTGCGCAGCGCCCTCGACCAGCCCACCCCCACCATCAACCCCACGTCTGTTGTGGTGCATGGCCTCTCCAGGCTGGTGAGCGAACCGGAATTTGAAAGCACGGCAAGCCTTCGACCGCTGCTGGAACTGATCGACGAAGAACCCTGCACCTTGATCAGTCGCGGTGCATCCGCACGGGTGTGGATCGGCGACGAGCATCCGCAGCCTGCGTTGGAGGCGTGTGCGGTGGTTCAAGCCCCCTATCGCTGCAACGAGGGGCTCGGGCACGTGGCCCTCGTGGGTCCCATGCGCATGGCCTACGCCACGGCACGCGCTGCGGTGCAGCGCGTAGCCCGACATCTTGAGTTGCTGCTGGCTTGATACCTGAGCTTTAAAGCTGATCCCCCAGCTTCTCGGCCACGGTGTTGACGTCCTTGTCGCCTCGGCCGGAGCAGTTGATCACCACTTCGGTGCCCTCGGCCAGGGTTGGGCAGAGCTGCTCCAGCCAAGCGAAGGCATGAGCGGTTTCCAGGGCCGGAATGATTCCCTCCAGCTCACTAACCAACCGCAGGGCATCCAGGGCCTGCAGATCGGTGACGGCCGCATATTCCGCCCGGCCGATTTCACGCAGGTAGCTGTGCTCAGGGCCAACACCGGGATAATCGAGACCAGCGGAGATGGAGTGAGCCTCCATCACCTGGCCGTCGCCGTCCTGCAACAACAGGCTCATGGCGCCATGAAGGACGCCGGCACGGCCTTCGGTGATCGTTGCGGCGTGGCGGCCTGTCGCCACGCCATCGCCGGCGGCCTCAACGCCGATCAGACGAACAGAGGTGTCCTGAACGAAGGGATGGAACAGGCCCATGGCATTGGAGCCACCACCCACACAGGCCATCAACACATCCGGCAGCCGTCCGAAGGCCTCCTGACACTGCTGCTTGGACTCTTCACCAATCACCGCGTGGAAATCCCTCACCAACATTGGATAGGGATGCGGGCCAGCGACGGAGCCAAGGATGTAGTGGGTGGACTCGACGTTGGTCACCCAGTCGCGGATGGCTTCACTAGTGGCGTCCTTAAGGGTGGCGGTGCCCGCCGTCACCGGTTGCACCGTGGCGCCCAGCAAGCGCATGCGAAACACGTTGAGGGCCTGGCGGCGCATGTCTTCGGCGCCCATATAGATCACGCACTCGAGACCGAAGCGCGCGCAGACCGTGGCCGTAGCGACGCCGTGCTGGCCCGCACCGGTCTCAGCAATGATCCGCTTCTTGCCCATGCGCAGCGCCAGCAGGGCCTGCCCCAGAGCGTTGTTGATCTTGTGCGCCCCGGTGTGGTTGAGATCTTCTCGCTTGAGCCAAATGCGGGGACCACCGTCGGAGCGGCGGTAATGGGCGGTGAGACGCTCAGCCTCGTAGAGCGGTGTCGCCCGACCGACGTAGTTCTTCAGCAGGCGGTTGAGCTCAGCCGTGAAGGCCGGATCATTCCAGGCCTGGGCGGCCGCCTGCTCCAACTCCGCCAAAGCCGGCATCAGGGTTTCAGGCACGTACTGCCCACCGAATCGGCCAAAGCGCCCATGGGCGCCGGGACGAACCGCCGGCTGCAAGCTGGAGGGATCCGGAGTGCTGGCGTTGGGCAAAGTGCTGGTCACGGATCGACGTTGGAGCGTCGGCTCAGCGTAAGCAGGCGATCACACGGTGCCGTGGGTCGCAGGCACGGATGCTGGGATTCCGGAACCCGGCCTCCTGCAACGCTGCGGGCAGATCCAGGGCGAAGTACTGCTCAATGAAGGGCTCTGTGCTCTTGAGCAGCGTGGCCACCGGCGCCGGCAAGCGCTGCAGCACCGAGGAGCCGGGGTCCTGGTCCACCATCAGCAAAACACCACCGGGCCGCAGCAGTCGGGCCGCTTCGGCCAGGACCGCAAGGGTCGCCCCCTGGGGGAGCTCATGGCAGACGAACTGCAGGCTGACCAGATCAACGGAACCCGAGGCCAGCCCAGTGGCTTCGGCGGCGGCATGGCGCCAGTCGTGCACAAGGCCCTGGGGGTCACGCACGCGGGCCACCGACAGCATCTCTGGCGACAAATCCAGGCCGATCAGCGTCGGAGGGTGCGCAGAGCTGGCTGCGGAACGGGCGTTCAGCCAGCGGGCCAGGGCCTGGGTGCTCACCCCGACGGAACAGCCCAGATCCACGACACGGTCGATCGAGGCGGGGAGCAACGGTTCCGCCACAGCATGAATGGCATCGCGGAGCCGTGCCTGAGCCTCGGCAGGCATCAGCTGCTCCTCCGGCCACACCCGCAGAGCCATGGCATCGGTGGCCTGCTCGGCTTCAGCGGCAGCCTGCCAGCAGAGGTTGCCCTGCTCATAGGCATGGAATCGAGACAGGTAATAGGCCGGCGGGGTGAGGCCTGCCGTAGTGCTGGCAGCGAGCAACGGTTCTGCCGCCTGCTGCAGCTCCTTGCGTCGGGCCCGCCAAGGAATGCCGTTACTCTCAGCCGTGCGAATGATCAGCTGCCGCGCCTGGAAGAACAGGGGACGACGCAGCAGGCCGATACCGATCAAAGCCTCGATCAGACGGCCGAGGCCGCGGCTGGAATCGGCCCAGCGAGGTGTTGTTGTGAGCGCAGCATGGGTGGTCATCGACAATGCATCTCGATTGCGACGGGTGGATGCCGAAGGGCGGCTGGCAGGAATTCAGCAGCGCGGACAGTCTGCAGCGACCGAGCGGGGCGACGACGGAGCCCACAGCAAAGTCTCAGCAAATGGTGCGGGTGCAGCCCACCCGCGGCGGCAAAGGCGGCAAAACCGTAACGGTGATCCGTGGCTTGGAGCTTGATGCTGCGGGCTTCAAGGCTCTGCTGAAGAAGCTCAAAACACGCATCGGCAGTGGCGGCACCGCCAAAGACGGGGTGATCGAACTTCAAGGGGATCAGGTGGACCTGACTCTCGAGCTGCTCAGCAAGGAGGGATACCGGCCGAAACGGGCTGGTGGGTAAGTGAGAATGGCCGCCACTTCATGCCTTGGCCATGACTGCCAGCCCCACCTACGGAGAACTCACCAATAAGGGTGCGTCCACCAACATCGCCTGGCATGAAGCCTCCGTTGGCCGAGACGAGCGCTCGAAGCAGCGCGGACACCGCAGTGCCATCCTCTGGTTCACCGGACTTTCGGGTTCCGGCAAAAGCACCCTGGCCAATGCCGTCAACGCGGCTCTGTTTGAGCGGGGGCTCGCCACCTACGTGCTTGACGGGGACAACATCCGCCATGGCCTTTGCAAGGACCTGGGCTTCTCCGATGCCGACCGTGAGGAGAACATCCGCCGCATCGGTGAAGTGGCCAAGCTGTTCCTGGATGCAGGCGTGATCGTGCTGACCGCCTTCGTCTCCCCGTTCCGCGCTGATCGAGACAAGGCCCGTGGCCTGGTGGAGGACGGTGACTTTCTCGAGGTGTTCTGCGCTGCCGATCTCGATGTCTGCGAATCCCGCGATCCCAAAGGCCTTTACGCCAAGGCACGGGCTGGGCAGATCAAAGAATTCACCGGCATCTCCAGCCCCTACGAAGCACCGGAGACGCCCGAGCTGAAGATCGACACCGGCAAGCAGGATCTAGCCGACTCCGTGGAGCTGGTGATCAAGGCACTCCAGGAGCGGGGGGTGATTCCGGCGGCCTGATATCGCCGGCCCTGGCGGCATCGGCCAGGGTCTTGATGCAACTGGCCACCGGAACCGCCAACAGCAGTCCCAGGAGATCACCCACGCCGTAGAGGGCACCCACCCGGGCACCGATCGGCAAAGCGATCAGCAACCAGGCCGGTTGCAGCCCGACGATGCTGCCCATCAGCCGCGGCTGGATGACCTGATCCACGATCTGACCAACGACGATCGCCGCGGCGAGCAGCTCGAAGCCTGTGCGGGGATCCTGTACTGCCAAAACTGCACTCACCGAGACAATCGACACAGCGCTGGCGTAAGGCACCAGGGTGGTGAATCCGATCAGCACAGCGAACAACACCCCGTAGGGGATTTTCAGGGCGGTGAAGACCAGAAGCTGGCCGCCACTGAGGATCAACGCCAGCACCACCTGCCCGGCGAAGTAGCCCCGAAAAGTGCGCTCGAGGGTCGTCTGCACCAGCTCCCGCCAGCGATCCGGCAGCCAACGGGCCAGGCCTTCGACGATGGGATCAGCCCCAAGCAGCAGAAAAACCGCCAGCACCAGCACGATCACCACATTGATCGTGGTGCCGACCGTTGCCCCCAGAAGTCCCAACAAGCGCTGACTCAGCTGCGTGGCCAGACGACTGAACTGGGACACCAGATCGCTGCTGAGATCAGCGAAATCGGCGGGCAAGCCATGGTCCACCGCCCAAAGCTGACCCCGGTCGATCCACTGCTCTGCTGCCGTCAACAGGGACGGCGAAGCAGTGATCAATTGGCTGAGCTGTTCAATCAGCAGCGGCACCAAGGCCACGGCCGCCCAAACCAAGAGCCCCACGGTCACCAGA
The DNA here is from genome assembly GCF_900474185.1 of Synechococcus sp. UW69. Lineage (NCBI taxonomy): Bacteria > Bacillati > Cyanobacteriota > Cyanophyceae > Synechococcales > Synechococcaceae > Synechococcus > Synechococcus sp. UW69. Next base: position 42,263 of record NZ_UCNW01000009.1, read on the forward strand.
ACAACGCTCACGATGGCCCAGGCGCGGGGCAGACCCCGTTGCGAGAGCCAGCGGCAGGGCAGATCCAACAGAAAGGCAATCAAGGCCGCGGTCAGAAACAGCCCAGGAAACGGCGCGAACTGAACCAGCAGGCGCTTCAACACAAAGGCGTTCAAACCCAGCACGGGGAGCAAGAGACCGAGTCGCAACCAAGCGGGCCAGGGCGTCATCGAGAGGATGACGCGTGTCGATCAGTGCTGCTCAAGAGAAGAAGGATTGGAAGCGGAACTGACGTAATGGCACCAAAAACTGAGCCAGGCGGCAATCCCGAGAAACTTGAATCCCTCTTCAAAAATCTGCACCGTCTCGTAGGAATTCGGCCAAAGCCCTTGAAGAGCATCGGTCAGAACCGACAGGCCCAACAGCACAACGGAAACCAAAAAAGTGTCGCCACCAAAGTGCCGAAGTGGTCCACGGAACCGGAACAACAGCAGCCCGGTGAAGAAGGCGTAGGTGATGTAGAGGAACGCCTCACCGAGGTAGCGGTCGTGCACCAGGAACATGTCGTCGAGGCAGAGCCACAGCGAGAAACCACCCCCACAGAAGGCAAATTGGCGGTTCAAAACGGAGCCTTTGATTTGCCGGGTGGACGCCGCAAACAAGGCAATGGCAGCGGCCGCCATCCAGAGCAAGTAGCCGACGCTTGAAAGAAAGCCCTCCCCCAGAGGTGCCTTGCAGGACTGGGCCAAATCCTTCAACACCATTTTGGCGCTGATGCCCTCTGAAGCACTCCAGCCCAGCGCAATCGCATAGACGATGGCCGCCGGCACCACAGCCCAAAGCAGCGTGGAACGAAGCGTGGAACGAACGGGAACACTCATGAATCCATCTGGGAGAGGTAATCCGTGCTGCCCAGATCAACCAGGCGCGCATCCTTGGCCACCACAGCATCGTGGAGGCTGCTGCGGTAAGCCTCAAGTTTCCTGGCCAAGCCAGCATCCGCCACCGCCAGAATCTGAGCCGCCAGCAAGCCGGCATTGAGGCCCCCACCGATGGCAACGGTGGCAACAGGTATCCCACCCGGCATCTGCACAATCGAATGGAGGGAGTCGACCCCCGAAAGCGCCCGGCTTTTCACCGGCACGCCAATCACGGGCAGCGTGGTGAGGGCAGCCACCATGCCAGGGAGATGGGCAGCCCCGCCGGCACCGGCGACGATCACACCGAAGCCCTGATCCCGGGAGGCCTTGGCGAAGCTCACCATCTCCAACGGTGTGCGATGGGCCGAGAGCACCCGAACCTCAACCTCCACCCCCAGCTCACGCAGGATGGCGGCGGCGGGTTCCATGGTGGGCAAGTCAGAGTCACTTCCCATCACAACGGCAACTCGGGGGAGCACTGGCGGCACAACGCAGAGGGGCAAGACTGCCATCGTCTCCCCCCATGGCTGCCGAGGCCAGTGTTGCGTTGATGCACCGGATCACCAACGTTCGTCTGCCTGCGCCTCAGCCTGGCGATGGAGACCAGCGCTATGCCGTCTGTTTGGACTCCCAGGGGCTGATCTGCCGCATCAAAGCAATGGGCACTGAGGACCAACAGGCTGAGGAGAATTGGAACGGCGACTGGCTCAGCCCCCGGGGGGTCGATCTGCAGATCAACGGCGGATTGGGGCTGGCCTTCCCGGAACTGACAGCAGCAGATCTGCCCCGTCTGGAGGAGCTCCTGGATCTGTTGTGGCGCGATGGTGTCGAGGCGATCGCACCGACCTTGGTGACCTGCGGCATCGCACCACTGCGCCAGGCCCTGGCCGTGCTGCGGGAGGCGCGGCAACAGCACCGTCCCGGCCGTTGCGAGCTGCTGGGGGCCCATCTGGAGGGTCCCTTTCTGGCGGAGGCCCGCCGCGGTGCCCATCCCAGGGAACACCTGGCCCGCCCCAGCCTGGAAGCGCTGGACGAACGCATCGGGGGATTCGAAACGGAGATTGCCCTGGTGACCCTGGCCCCCGAACTGGAGGGGGCTGCTGCGGTGATCAAAAGGCTGCGGGAGCTGGGCATCAGGGTGGCCCTCGGCCACAGCGCCGCCAATGCCGACCAGGCCAGCGCCGGTTTCGATCAGGGAGTGGGCATGCTCACCCACGCCTTCAATGCCATGCCGGGCTTGTATCACCGGGCACCGGGCCCGCTTGGGGAGGCCTGCCGGCGCAGGGGGATCGCCCTGGGGCTGATCGCCGATGGGGTGCACGTGCACCCCACGATGGCGGTGCTGCTGCAACGGCTGGCTCCTGAGCAGACGGTGCTGGTGAGCGATGCGCTGGCCCCCTACGGCCTGGCCGATGGCGAACACCACTGGGATGAGCGGGTGCTGCTGGTGGAGAACGGCACCTGCCGCCTCGAGGACGGCACCCTGGCGGGGGTAACCCTGCCGCAACTGGAGGGGGTGAAACGGCTGGCCCGCTGGAGTGAGGCTCCCAGTGCTGCGATCTGGAGCGCCACGGTGGCCCCGAGGCAGGTGATTGGCGATGCAACGGGGGTCCTGGACGCCCTGATGGGACGACCACTGACGCAGCTGCTGCGCTGGCGCGACGAGGAGGGTGATCTGCACTGGGCCTGCGCTGCTTAGGATCCCGCCGACGCAAACCCTTCCGCCATGGCCCCCGATCAGCTGCTGGAGCAGAAACAGGCCGAGAAGAAGGAGGTGAAGGGCTACTTCGAAACCACGGGTTTCGACCGCTGGAACCGCATCTACAGCGACAGCGATGACGTGAACAAGGTGCAGCGCAACATCCGCATCGGTCACCAGAAAACCGTGGATGAAGTTCTGGCCTGGATCAAGGAGAGCGATGAACTCAGCCAGGCGAGCTTCTGCGATGCCGGCTGCGGGGTGGGAAGCCTGAGCCTGCCGCTGGCGGCGATGGGGGCGGGTTCGATCAACGCCAGCGACATCTCCGAGGCCATGGCCCAGGAGGCGGAGCGCCGGGCCCGCGAGGCCGGCCTCGACATGGCCAAGCTGAATTTCTTCGCCAGCGACCTGGAAAGCCTGAGCGGCTCCTTCCACACGGTGTGCTGCCTGGATGTGTTCATCCACTACCCCCAGCAGCCGGCGGAGGAGATGGTGAAGCACCTCTGCAGCCTCACCGAAGAGCGCCTGATCGTGAGCTTTGCGCCCTACACCCCGCTGCTGGCGCTGCTCAAAGGCATCGGCCAGTTGTTCCCCGGCCCCAGCAAAACCACTCGGGCCTACACCCTCAAGGAAGACGGCATCGTGAAAGCAGCGGAAGCCTGCGGTTTCAAGCTGGTGCGCCGCAGCCTGAACAAAGCCCCCTTCTACTTCTCACGCTTGATCGAGTTCCGCAAGGCCTGATCAGGTCTGAGTCTCCCTCTTCAGAACAAAACCCTCCCTCAATTGAGGGAGGGTTCAACACCCATGACCTCCCTCAACTGAGGGAGATTCGGATCAAACCAGGCCGGTGAAATCCGTCAGGCTGAAATCGCCGTTGCCGCCAATGATCGCGTCGAACTCAGGAGCTCGACCGATCACCTCGGCATAGCTCGCCCCCTGGCGGAGCAGATCATCGGCAGCCTCCACCAGGCTGGCCTCACCTTCAGCATCGTTGCTGAGGGCCCAGAACATCATTCCGCCCAAACCCTTCTCCTCCACGTAGGCCGCTTTACCGGCAATGGTGGCGGTGGTTTCCATGGAGCTCCACTCGTCTCCGTCGTACAGGAATGCCGCCTTGTTGTCGTCATCCCAGTAGAGGTTGCGCGTCCCCGTGATGACATCGTTGAGGACATCTTTGTAGTCGTAGACGCCCGCCTCAAACGAACCGGTGGCATCACGGCCGGAACCAGGCTGTTGGTAGCCGAAGGTTCCGCCATCAGCAACGTTGCCCCAGGCGCGGGTGTAGGCAGGGGCCCCCATCACAACCTTGCTCAGCTCGATCCCCGCGTTCTCGAAGACATCGACCGCTCCAGTGACGTCGTAGTTGTTGGCGTCACCGGTCATGGCGGCCTGATGCCCAGTGACGTTCTCCCATCCACCGTGGAAGTCGTAGGTCATCACGTTGTAGAAATCGACGTAGGGGTCAATGCCTGAAAGGTTGAGGTTGACCAGCTTCTCTTGGCCACCAGCCGTGGCAATCGACACCTCAAAGTCACGCCCGGTGCGGGCCGAAAGATCATCGAGGGCGGTGCGCAGATCACGCAACACCAGCTCGAAGTTGCCCCCATCACTGGCGGAGACGGCATTGCCCGCCTTGCCACCACCACCCGGGTATTCCCAGTCGAAATCGACAACGTTGAAGAAGTCGTAGGTCTCGAAAATGCGTACGGTCTCGCTGACGAACTTGTCGCGACCCTCCTGCGTGGCATAGGCGGTGCTGAACTCATCCGACAACGTCCAACCACCGAGGGCAAAGCCAAGATTGACCTCCGGGTTGAGTTCCTTGAAGCGACGCAGCTGTTCAAAGTTGCCGGCATCGTTGGTGCCAACGCCGTTCCAACCCACTGGAACCGATGTCACGGTGATGGCGTCACCGGTTTGAGTAACGGTGTAGCGCCCTGAGTTTTCGTAGATGTCGAGCAGCTCCGGGTCCATTGCGGCGTAATCGCCGCTGCTGAAGGTGCGGCTGACCTGATCGGCCTCAGGGAAGCGCTTCTGGAGGGCAGCAAATTCGTCGAACAGAGTGATCGACCCATCCGCCTTCACGTCAAAGAAGCTGTAGTTCATGTGGGTCATCGACTGGCCGTCGACATCCGACAGATTCAGATCACGGCTGTAGATGCCCCACTCCTCGAAGTAGGTCACCACCCGCTTATCGGTTGTGCCGTTGGGACGCTCGTAGTCGATAGTGACGGTGCCGCCCTCGGTCACAGGGCTGTCTTCGCTGACTGGGCTGTCTTCGATGACTGTGGCCTCACCGTCGGGGGTTTCAACAACGTCACTGGCATCTGGCTGCTGAGGAGATTCAGACTGCTCAACCACTGACGAATCCGGCTGAGGCACCTCGGCGCTCGTGGAGGCGAGATCGAACACCTGATTCGGATCAACAAAGTCTCCGGAACCCTGGTAGTAGGAGCTCTGGGCGGAGCCCGCAGCCAGTGGAGCTGACCAAGACTTGGGACTCAGGGTGACGACATAACGGCCATCGTCACGGAGCGTGTTGGTGAACTCGAAGTTGCTGACGCTCTTCAACGGTGCATCGGAAACAAAACTCACCGTCCAGTCCTGACCGACTGAAGCACCGGTGGTGTTCTTCACCGTGACATTGCCAGCGAAGGTTCCCGACCAGCCACCCGTGATCGTGGCGGACACCACCAGACCTGAAGCACTGGGTTCAGGCTCCACCGTCGGCTCGGGTGCACTGGGCATGGGGGACTCGATATCGATCTCTGGATCCATGTCCATCTCTGGATCCATCTCCATCTCTGGCTCCATGTCCATGGAGCCGTCATCGCCCATGGAATGGCTGTCGTGGGGAGGCTGCTCATTCACGGCCGGATCGCCGGCCTGGGTCTGAAAACCATCCGTCAGCTCACCGGCAGGAGCGGCGGGGGTAAGCAGAGCGGTGCGGTCCTTGAGGGTCAACGAGTCAACTGAGCGACCGAAAGGGATCTCGAGGTTGTCTTCGACGATCTGATCGAAGTGGAATTCCAGGCTGGCCCCAGGAATATCAGCCAGGTTGGTGTTCTGGAAGATGAAGGTCTGCCCGGTGGGCTCAGTCGAAATAACCAAGTCAGCCCCGTCCTGCGTCACCGAAAGACGCTCGCGAGTGCCGTAATAGAGAAAGCTGATCTTGTCGGTGGTCGGATCAAAGTCGGTGATCGTCTCGACCCTGCCGTACTCGTGCGAGCGGATGTAGGTGGTGTTGGGGTCCTTCTCGCCGATGCCCAACTCCCACGACACAACGCCTCCCAGGTCTTGGCGAAGGTGTTCGTTGCCGACCACGCCGTAGTCCTCAAGGGCCAGCTGGTCGTAGGTCACCCCCACGAGGGTCATCTTCTGGGCGTCATTCCAGGGGCTCAAGAAGGTGACGTAGCCCTCTTCGGTTTTGCCAAGAATCAGGTTATGGACCGACTGACCACCGAAATCCAAACGATCAATGCCGGGGCGAAAGTCGGTGACCTCCCCTGAATAGACATCAACCTCGAAGACGCGTGTTGGGGCATCGGTCGTCGATGCTTCAACCTCAGGCTGGGCCTCGGGTTCGGGTTCGGGTTCGGGTTGAGGATCCGGAACAGGTTCGAGCTCAGACTCTGGCTTCGGCTCGAGAGAAGGCTCTTGTTGAGAGCTCAAATCATCAACAGACGAATCAACAAAGAACATCTCCTCCGTCAATGTTCCGCTGTGGGGAAGATCGACGCTGACGGCATTGAAACTCAGGCTCAGAGAGCCACCGGCAGGAATAGACGCACCCCACTCGGGCGGCCGAACAGTCACCTCATAGGTGCCATCCCCCAGATCAACAACGTCATAGGTGGACGACCAAACCTGAACATCTTTTTGCGTGGTGCGAAAGGTATACGACCAATCCGTCAGAGGGGTATCGCCGGAGTTGGTGAGGGTCAACTGACCTGACATACCCCCCCAATAAAGATTGCCAGAAACAGATGCTTGTAGCGCCAAAACAACAATGCTCAACTCGTTCAAACCCTAAAAACTCAAGCCGCATTGTTTCTGAAAAGCCCATGAGAATGACTAGTAAATTTGATACAGTTATGACCAAATATGAGCCGAGTAACATATTAATTAGAGCCAAACATCCCTTGGAAGAGGGAGAACAACAAGGGCTTCCCTCCCCCAAATGGGGGATCAGGCATGCATCAGAACTGGAAGGTCACACCGCCGCTCGCGCGCCAGGTCGTGCCACGGTCGCTGGCCCAAAACTCCATGCCGCCACGGCCATACAGCTTCACGGAGACGCCGTTGAAGTTCTGCACCGTGTAGTCCAATCCCGCCTCAAGCAAGGCGCCGTTCTCGGTGCCCAGCTGTGAATCAAACCTGGCTGTTTTCTTGCTGAACTTGTAGCCAATCTCCTGGCCCGCATTCGCCTGGTTCCAATCCGCCAGCCACGCTGCCCGAAGGCTCGGCACCAACAGCCCCCGCTCGCCGGTGCGAATCGGCACCGACAGCTTCATCCCCAGTTCCGTCTCAGCAAAGTTCGTCGTGCGGCTCTTGTACTTCAGCCGCAGGTTCTTCTCCGTTCCGCCGGTTTCGGAGAATCCCTGTTCATGGTTCCTTGTCCACACCACCTGGCCTTGGGGTTCGAGCACCACACCACCGGACTTGAACGGGGCACCAATCCGCAGTGCTCCCAGATAGCTGGTGACGCTCTTGTCACCCCGGGCCGTGTTGCCGCCCAGATCATCATTAATCCGCAGGATGTTGCGGGACTGTTCGCCGCTGAATTCACTGGCCCCCAGCAGGCCCTGCACATAGAAATGGCGGGTGGAGTACTGGGCTGTTAATCCGCCGCCCCAGCCCTCGGGGTTCCAGCTACCACCACCAGTCTCACCCCTGCGGTGGTTCACATTCAGATCGCCGTAGTTGGCATAAGCACCGATCTGGAAGCTTTCGCTCAACGCCACATCCACACCAAAACTGGTGCCATAGGCGCTCAAGTCGTAGTCGTTGTACAAAATCGACGACTCATCAGCGCGGCTGTTGCCGCCGAATCCCTTCACCCAAGCGCTGACGCCATCACGCTTGGCCAGATCCAGCTCATCGTCCTGCTGATCGACAAGGCTCACCCCATCCAGCTCAATCGCAACTTCTTCTTCCTCAACCTCGATTGCAACCTCGCCATTCACACCTACATCGGCGACCTCAACCTCTGCGACCGCTCCTTCCACATACTCAGCCGCTTCTCCATCACTGAGCTCCTCACCCTTCAGCCACAACGGTTGGACAGGGGCCGCCTCCTCAATCACGGCCTCCTCTTCCACAACGCTCTCCTCTACAACCTCTTCACTCACCAACAGCTCCTCGAACTGACGCAGCGGCTGCCGTTCAAACACCGCATCCACCAGCAAGTTGTTATGAAGCGCCAATCCACGACCCGCTGCATCCACATTCCGTGGGGCCAAGCCACTACCCACCAACTTTGCCAATTCGCCGTAATCAAAGCTCAGGGGCAAAACAATTCGATCATTATGCAAGCCATCCAACAGGGCATCGATGATTTCGATAGCGGCGTTTTCTTCTGCATCCCACGCCTCATCTTTAAAATCAGCTACATCACTGATCACATCACATAAAGGATCACCATCTTCACAACCTGGGATTGGGTCAGGTTTTGGGGGATTAGGTTTTGGGGGATTAGGTTTTGGGGGATTAGGTTTTGGGGGATTAGGCTTTGGGGGATTAGGATCATTTTTACACTTTTCAATATCAGGATATAAATCGCAGATCGGCGGATCAGGTTTCGGATCCGGCTTATTCGGGTCATCCTTGCACTTATCAGAGTCAGGATGCAAGTCGCAAAATATCTCGCCTGGCTTCTTAGACTCAACGACAAGATTCAAAGAACCTTCGGACAAGAAAACCTTGTGGACGGCCGGCTGATGGGCGGCGTTCTCTTCACCAAGACCATTAAAGGAATACGCCTGATCTTGATCAACCACAAGATATGTATTTTCAGCAAGATCATCAATATTTTTGACTCGACCATCAATGATCTTCCAAACACCTTTCGGATTGCCAGGCATTTCAGCACTAACGACCAAGCTGCCACTCTCATAATCGAATGAGTCACTCACACGCAAAGGCGGATTATTCTTTCCATCCAAAGAGGTGATAATTCCACCTGGACTTGAATCCTTTAAAGAGTCAGCATCCAGCGTGATTGTTTCAGAAACCAACGGCTGAGCAGGTGAAACAAAAACTCGGCCACCTTCTTGAATACTCAGCCGATCAATCTTGAATTCACCCTGGTTCGTGGGCTCGGATCGCAAATCGAGCTGGCCAGTTCCAGTCACGAATGTATGCGATTCACGAGGAATCGCATACAGATTGGCGATCGATAGAACACCTTCATCAATCGTCGTCTCGCCCCGATAGGTGTTATCTCCTGAAAACGTGGTTGCACCTTCGCCAACCTTCTTAAATCCACCTTCACCGGAGATCTCTCCAGACACAGTGGTATCTGTATCCAATCCACCAGCAGTCAGCGTCTGGTCTTCAGCAATAACAATCTCGCCAGCACCTTCAATCGATCCAATCTCATCACTGTTAGCAACTTCATAGGTGGCACCCTCAGCAACAGAGACGGCCGTACCGTCACTGAGTGAACCCGTGACCTTCAATGTTCCCGCCTTGATCTCGGTGGCACCTCCATAGGTGTTATCTCCTGAAAACGTGGTTGCACCTTCGCCAACCTTCTTAAATCCACCTTCACCGGAGATCTCTCCAGACACAGTGGTATCTGTATCCAATCCACCAGCAGTCAGCGTCTGGTCTTCAGCAATAACAATCTCGCCAGCACCTTCAATCGATCCAATCTCATCGCTATTAGCAACTTCATAAGCAGCACCCTCAGCAACAGAAACAGCAGTACCATCGCTGAGAGTTCCAGTGACTCGGAGAGTTCCTTCAAGAATATTGGTATCACCAACATAAGCATTATCGGCGGCCAAAATTGTTACGCCCTCACCCTCAAAATCAAGAGACCCTGCACCCGAAGATCTTGCCAACAAAATATCCGAAAATTTCCCATTAAAGATGGTGGAAATTCCATTGTTATCGATCGTCCCGCCTTCATGGCCGATCCAAAATGGTGGCGTGATGTCTGCAGCACCTGGATCTGTTACGAGGATCCCTCCTTGGAACACTGGAGCGTAGGTATCCTCCCTGACCTTTTCACCATCAAACTCGCAAGGATCAACGGCGCTTACAACCAAATCATTCGTGCCTGGCGCCTCTCCAGATGAAATTGTATTGACGGCGCATCCGCCAAAGGCTTGAATTCGATTATTACTTCCATTTCTTGTAATGTACTCGATTGAGTTCCATTCATAGATCAATCCTGTTTTCCCATTTGTACTGCCCATGGGCCTTTGATCAACACCTTCTGGCGGAGGGACCTTTGGATCGGCATGGTTTCTCATATCCCAGTTGCCAAAAATAAAGCCACCACCATTGTCGTAACCGTTAAGAGCCAAGTTCCCATCATCATCGAGCAGACTAGCTTCTCTTGCAAAATCCTCATATCCGCCCGACAGTTCCTCGGCCAGTGCCTCGTCATCTCCCCAGGGAAAGAACATACTGATCTGCGGATCATCCCACCAGCTTCCGACCGAAATTCCTGGAATAGGATCAGAACCATCCGATTCTTCCGGATTAACCCAGGTGTAGTAGTTAATTGCATAATATTTACCATCATCACCCTCAAGAACTGTTTGTAGATACTGGGGCAATGTGTAAATCTTGACCACGCCACTTTCCGTGACCTTTGTACCACCCTGCGGAGGCTCAACCTGTGCATGCACAGGAGAAACAGAAAATGCAACACCTACGAAGAGGCCTGAGAGTACTTTTTTAACCACCATCTACGAATGGATTCTTATAGTTTTCTAGCGGAATGAGTCGGACATGTCAGACAGAGATCATTTATTTTTTCAAAACAAGGGCCTGCAAAGCGCGCAAGCGAAATGGCGCAATTCGAGTCTCAATAGACCTAAAGGGTAACTCTCGCTGTTGGTCAAAGTTTGACCGGTGAAGACAGGATTGGACAAGATCCAGCGATTCGATCTGACACACAACCCATCTGCAGCGGTTGAGCAAACTGAACATCCCCAAAAATGGGGGATGGATTGATATTCAGTACTCCCTCAACTGGGGGATCAGTTGTGCAATCAGAACTGGAAGGTCACACCGCCGCTCGCGCGCCAGGTCGTGCCACGGTCGCTGGCCCAAAACTCCATGCCGCCACGGCCATACAGCTTCACGGAGACGCCGTTGAAGTTCTGCACCGTGTAGTCCAATCCCGCCTCAATCAAGGCGCCGTTCTCGGTGCCCAGCTGTGACTCGAAATCCACCGTCTTGTTGGTGAACTTGTAGCCGATCTCCTGGCCTTCGTTCGCCTGGTTCCAATCCGCCAGCCATGCAGCACGCAGACTTGGCACCAACAGCGCACGCTCACCCGTGCGGATCGGCACCGACAGCTTCATGCCCAACTCCGTCTCCGCAAAATTCGTTGTGCGGCTCTTGTACTTCAGCCGCAGGTTCTGCTCTGTTCCACTGGTTTCGGAGAAGCCTTGTTCGTGGTTGCGGGTCCACACCACTTGGCCCTGCGGTTCCAGCACAACTCCACCGGTCTTGAACGGTGCACCAATCCGCAGTGCTCCCAGATAACTGGTCACGCTCTTGTCGCCCTTGGCCGTGTTGCCACCCAGATCGTTGTTGATCTGCAGGATGTTGCGCGACTGCTCGCCGCTGAATTCACTGGCCCCCAGCAGGCCCTGCACATAGAAATGGCGGGTGGAGTACTGGGCGGTGATGCCGCCGCCCCAGCCCTCGGGGTTCCAGCTGCCGCCACCGGTGTCACCGCTGTGCTGGTGCACATTCACATCGCCGTAGTTGGCGTAAGCGCCGATCTGGAAGCTCTCGCTCAGCGCCACATCCACACCAAAGCTGGTGCCGTAGGCATCCAAGCTGTAGTCGTTGTAGAGAATCGACGACTCATCAGCACGGCTGTTGCCGCCGAATCCCTTCACCCAGGCGCTCACCCCATCGCGCATAGCCAGATCCAATTCGTCGTCCTGCTGATCGACAAAACGGAGAGCTTCAGCATCAGCAGTTTCGGCATCGGCATCGGCCTGCGCAACGGCACCCTCCACATACTGCGCAGCCTCAGCATCAGCGAGTTCATCAGTCTTCAGCCACAGCGGTTGCACTGGAGCCGCCTCCTCAATCACCGCCTCTTCCTCAACAACGCTCTCCTCAACAACCTCTTCACTCACCAGCAGTTCCTCGAACTGACGTAGTGGCTGGCGATCAAACAACGTATCCACCAGCAGGTTGTTGTGCAGCGCTAAACCGCGGCCTGCTGCATCCACATTCCGAGGCGCCAAGCCGCTGGCCACCAACCGCGCCAATTGGCCGTAATCAAAGCTGAGTGGCAAATCAATTTCTTCCTCTGCCAAGCCATCGAGCAACGCATCAATCACCTCCCCAGCATCCTCTTCTTCCTCTCCCCAAGCCTCATCTTCATCGCCGGGGATATCACTAATCACATCACACAAATCATCTCCCACCTCACAACCGGGGAGCTGATCCAATTCACCGTCTCCGTCATCGTCCGGATCTTTGTCATCCGGAATGCCATCGTTGTCGTCATCCTCATCGATTAGATCAGGCATTCCGTCATCATCAGTATCAGGCAAATTGTTACTAACTAAGCAATCATCGCCTTCACAAGGCTTATTCGGGTGGGGATCAATATAGTCAGGCAGGCCATCATCATCCTCATCTGGGAGATCTTCAACATCAGGATCTTCACCTAATTGGCAATAATCTTCGTCGTCGCAAGGAACAATTGGAAGCAGGCTATCCGCCTCAAGCTCAGGTCTTTGATCGTTGAAATCCAAATCATCACAATCAGGATCACCAGGATGCAAACTACAGAAAAGCTCTTCCTGTATCTTCGGTTCGATCTCAAGGTTGAGTGATCCCTTTGACAGATAGCCTTTGTAAAGGGCAGGGCCCATTACAACATTCTCATCTCCATCCCTGAGTCCATTAAAAGGATATGCACGAGAGGCATCGCCATCCGATCCTGCGACGACCAAATAAGTTTCTTCCGCAAGTTCCTCTACGTTTTCAACATTGCCTTCAATAATGGGCCAAGTGCCTTCAGGATCATCTGTTGCAGAAGCTGCAACAACGAGAGTTCCACTTTCATAGGCGAAAGAATCATTCACCTTGATGGGCGACTTGCCTTCTTTGCTGTCGAGATGAACAACGACACCGCCAGGCTTAAAGGAATGCTTCGAACCTGCACGGAGATTGATGTAATCAGCCTCAAGAGGATTGGCCTGATCAACATACAACCGCCCACCCTCGAAAATATCTAACTGACTGATGTATTGCTTATAACCCATCAAATCCAAGATCCCACGATCTGTGGCCGTGGTCCAAATGTTGGGGCTGAAACTGAAGTGATTGGCTCCCTTGGCTACGCCTCCAACAACATTCAACTCGCCCCGAAAATTATTACGCCCAGAGAAGACAGTCACACCAGACTGGATCCGAAGTTCATCAAGCGAACCACTTCCAGAAGGAATGCGTCCTTTACCCAAATCTTTGATAACACCACCCGTCGAAGTGATTTTTTGAGCATTCAATACACCACCATTGCCATCAATCGAACCCCCTTTCAATTCAATTGATTGGACGATCTGATCTGTCCCATTCAAATCCAAGGTGCCAAGCTGGTTAATCGTTATGACCTCAGACTCTGGGCTCAATGCATCGTCAACCCCGGCTTTCAGGGTGGCTCCCTTATCAATCCTTGTATTACCTGTGTAGTCGTTTTTCCCACTAAGGGTTGTCAAACCATTTGCCGCGATCAAGCCACCTTGGCCAGTGAGATTGGCACTGATTGTGCCACCTTTGGAAAGCAAATCATCGTTTGGATTTTCTCCCCACGTCAACGAACCCTTTTCAATAGAGCCACCATCAAGAACCAACTCATTCACATGTTGCGCTACACCACCCAAATCCAGAGTTCCAGCAATCGTGTGCTCAGATGCAGCATTTAAAACAAGCTCAGCTCCGGCCCGGAGAGTTGCCTCTGACTTCACAGTCGTGTCACCGGAATAGTCACTTTCTTGGCCATAAATGATCGTCACACCATCTTCAGCAATCAAACCACCCTCACCACTGAGCTGCGCATACACAGTCCCGCCAGAAGAAATCAAGCCATTCGCTGTCGACAAAACACCTTCCGAGATCTCACCCCCCTCAAGATTCAGCTGTTTAACGTTTTGGTTAATACTATCTCCACCCAAGTTCAAGGTTCCGGAGACAGTATGCACAGACTCTTTACTGAGGACATCTTCGCCACCAGCCTGCAAAGTTGCACCTTCTTTGATTTCGGTATGGCCGGAATAGTCACTCTTATCACTATGAAGGGTTGTTGTGCCAGCAGTTACAACCAATCCACCATCTTTTTCATCACCTGTTGTGAGCTTGGCGTAAATCTGGCCGCCTGTTGAGAAGACACCTTTCTTAGTCGACAAAATACCATCGTAAATTGAACCACCCTCAAGATTCAGCCTGTTGACCCGCTGATTGATGCCCGCACCACCCAATTCCAAGACTCCATGAATTTCATGATCTGATGACTCACTCAGCGCCTTAGCATTCAGTGCAACTAAAGTTCCCCCTTTTTCAACAATAGTATTTCCGCTGTAATTACTGGAGCCACCCAACTTGGTCGTTGCACCGGAGGTGGTACGCAATGACGCCTTGGCGGTAACGCCATCATTTCTTCGAATGCCATCCGTAACCGTCAGCTCACCTTTATTAGTAATTTCGCTCAGGACAGAACTCTCCACCTCAATGGAGGAGAACGTGGCCTCGCCAGTACCTTCACCACTCACAGCGGTAGTGCTATCGATAATCACATCACCTGCATTCACCTGCAGCGCCAAGGGCTCATCGCCAAACCCATAAGCCTTGATGTCGTAAGTCCAGGTGCCGCCTTGCTGCGTTATGCGATCAATGCCTGAAAGCATTTGAACAGACAAGGCACCTGATCCAGCCTTATCGGTACCGGAACCAAGCAAGAACTGATCATCAACATCAGAACGCCCCTCAACGGCAACCGCAGAAAGATTGCCCTCATGAAGACGAATGACATTATTTTTGCTCGTGGAATCATCTCCATCGACATCAAAGCTGATCACACCCGCGCGGAACGTGGCAGCATTATCAATCGTCAGTGTGTTGCCTTTGGGTAATTCTGTTTCCAGCAGAAGGCATGTTTTATCGGAAGAAACTGAGAAATTTCCATCATCATCAAAATCGCAGCCCGTTAACCCCTTGGGGGTTTCCCAATCTCCGTCGTAATTGATCAGGGCAAAATTGCGAAGCGACGACTTCTCAAAACCAGGCGATTGATCAGGTGTGAGATTTTGGTAGACATTGATTTCCCCTTGCCACTCGCCATCGCTGATCGAACCGATATCACCACCGTCAATTACGGATCCAGTAGGAATCGAAACCGTGGCTTGCTTGGTGAGCAAAAGATCATTGCCCTGATCAAGATGGATCGCAGCAGAGCAACCATCACCGCTGCATTCACCCTGGTTGGTGAACATCCCAGAGGACAGTGTTAACTCCGAGCCCTGATCCAAAGTGATGTCATCTGCACCTTCGCTCCCCTCTAAAACCACTGCCTTAGCGATGCCATGTAGCTCCATAAAGCCACCTGAGGTATTGCCTTTCTCAAAGAGATCAATATGTCCTTTCTTTACATCCAATGTGGAACCCGATTGAATGGTGATGCTGTGGGACAACACATCACCTTCGTTCAAGGTCAGGCTCGATTTGGAGGAAGAATCTTGGTGGCCAATCTCAATCGAGTTGGAAGTTAGATTGCCATCGCTGATTGTGAAGGTACTGGTACCTGATTGAGTTTTCTCAGCACCTACCATCAGACCCCCAAGATCAGCTGATGTTTGTTCAGCAACTCCCGTGATCGTGGTTCTTGAATTTCCACGCGTTAGCACAGAGTCCTCTGTTTCAAGAGAGCCCTTAATCGTGAGGAAGGCGGAATTTTCAATCGAATGGTTCGAACCTGACTGGTCAACTTTCAGATCTTCAAAAGTCGCATAAGCGCTATTGACCAAGGATTCGACTTCCGCCGATTCTTTGACATCGAGAGTGTCTGAGTTGGTGACGCGCGTGGCCTGCAGGCTTCCCGAGCCCAAGTTGATCTCACCTGCATTGACGATCGATCCCTGGGATTGGCTTAAGCCTGTGAGATTAATTTGACCCTCATTGATCAAATTGCGGTTCACCAACGTACCGTTTTCAACCTTTGATTTCCCCCCCTTTACGGTGAGTGTGTTGATGGTCTGGGTCTCTCCACCCAAATCGAGGGTGGCACCACCCTCGACGGTGGTGTCTGACGAGGCGCTGAAGGCGTTGGCCGCTGCTGCTTTTAATGTTCCCTCACGAACACTTGTTGACCCTGAATAGGAGCTGTTCGAAACAATCGTCGTTCCAGCGCCCTTTTTCACGACATCAGTGGAGCCGTTGATGGAATCAATCGTTCCAGCCTGAGCATCAATAGATTTCGATGATCCACTTTTTACAGATCCCGCCAGAAGATTCACAGTGACATCGGAATGTGCACGGCTGTTCAAATCCAGTTCAGACGTCCCTGCATGCAACGTGAATTCACCCGACGATCCACTGATGTAGCGAACAGGAGCGTATACGTCGATATCACCGTCGACATCCTCTAAAAGAGAAACGGAATTACCCGCACTAGCATCAACTTTAATCTTCGCATTTGCATTTTTTACATCCTGAATCTTGCCACCATCAGAAACAATCAGATCAGCAGCATCAAGATGACAGTCGGCATTCAGCGTTGAACCACTGCCTGAAACACTGATGGTCAGGCTTTCAAATTTATTTTTGGCAGCAGAGCAGCGAGTACTCGCCCCATTCACCGTGCCACCACCACGAATGGTGAGGGTGTTGTTTCCAGCGCCGGTGGGATCCAGGACATCCAGCCAGCCGCCATCAACTGTTTTGTCGAAGTTAATCGACTCGGAATAAATCAGCTTGGCATCACCAGAATTAATGTTGCCTGAATGGTGACGAGCAAACGGGTTGGTGCCGGCTTCAAAAGTAAATTCAGTGACTGCTGTACGTTTTTTACTTTTAGCACTATCTTTTGTCCAATCTGTCAAGATATTATTGGAAACGACGACCCCCAAGTTTTCCTGCCAGCTTTTTAGTTGAGCAAGCTGAGAGGAACCCCAAATAACGGGTGTTGTTCCATAGTAACCAGAGCCTTTATGAAGATGATTACTTGAGTTCTTATCCCACCAACCCACATCGTGAAAACTATTGTTCCCCGTCTTCCGGCGTATAACCACCCCCAACTGAAAACCATTGCGCAGGTCGCTATCACCACGCATTTTTAGCGCTGCATCATCAATCCAATCACTCAGATCAAGCCGATCAATTTTCCACTTACCAGATTCTGTATACATATCGGGGCAGTTATAGTAATGATCGCAGCCGTATTTAAAACGCTTGTCGATGCCCTTCCCCCATTTGACAGACGTATAACCACCAGAAAAATCGGCTGTTGGCTCAGAACGGAAAATCGGCAAGGAAGAATACTTGCCGCCGCCAGGCGCATGAGGCGAATCACTGGCCCGTGCCGGCATCTCACTGAACCAGGCCAGCTGAGCGAGGGCCGCAAAAAAGATCAGAAATTTGTAGCTCTGAGCTCTTGACTTGTGGCGATCTTTTTTCACTCTTCTGTAGAGGTTCTCTTCAAAAGCTAGAGATTTCCAGGTCGCACGCAACCCAACCCGAAAACAAACGATTGCGACCAACGCGACTGAGAATAATTCCCGCTATTGATCACATTGGAAGCGACGGCCAGGGCCCTCCAGCCGCCAGGCATGCAATCGATAGCCCCCATCCCCGGGGGTTGCGGTGGCTGAAATCTCGCGATTCAGCAGGTACAGCGGATCCCCCAGCAGCGGACTGCCCAGCTGCGCCAGATGAATGCGGATCTGATGCGGCCGCCCCGTCGTGATCGTCACCTGCAAGCGATCACCCTCAGCCGTGCGCTCCAACAGCTCCAGCTCGGAGTGGGCTGAGAGCCGTTTGCGAATCGGCGCATCGTCGAGCGGTTCCGGCCCCCAGATCCAACCGAGCAGCGGATGCGGCCGTTCCACCACATCACTGCTCACCGTCAACGACTGCCCCAGCTCCAACCCCGGCACCCGCTGGCTCCAGGCCTGATACACCTTGCGGCAACCACCATCAGGCCGGAACTGCTTCGACCAGAGCGCGCGGGTTTGCTGCGAACGGGCACACACCTGCAAGCCAGAGGTGAACCGCCCCAAGCGGTGCACCGGCCGCGCCCCGGCGGGTTCGAGCAAGGCGGTGAGGGTGTGGCGCAAAAAGCCACCACCGGGCATCACCGGCAAGCCCGAGGGCTTGTTGATCACCAACAGGTCGCCGTCATCGTGGATTGTCTCCCACTGATCGGGAATCGCCTCCTCCAGCCATGGCGGACGCCGCCAACAGAGAGTCTCTCCGCCCTGCAGCGCTCGATCCTCTGAGAGAAGCGTTCCGTTCAAATCCAGCTCACCAGCGGCGATTCTGTGCTGCCACACTGCCCTATCGGAGTGGCGGTAGCGGTCCGCCAGCCAACCGCTCACCAAGGTGCCAGCATCAGCCCGTGGCACCCGGTCGCGGTAGCTCCAGCCGTCGTTAAGCGCGGCCGCCTTCAAGTCACCAGACGGTGCTCCAACGCATAACGCACCAGTTCCGTGCGACTGGAGGTGCCCGTCTTGTTGAAAAGCCGGCTCACGTACTTCTCGACGTTGCGGATCGAGGTCTCCAGCTGACGGGCGATCTCCTTGTTCATCAAGCCTTCTGCCACCAGCTGCAGCACACTCGCCTCCCGCGGCGTGAAACTGTGCACCACCGGCTCGGTGGAGGGCAGCGCTTCCGCCTGGGCCAGCAGTGAGCGGATCTCGGTGATCTGCTTGGCCATCTGGCCCATGTCGGTGTCGGCAAAGCGAGCCGCTTCCTGCAGCAGCCGTTGCTGACGCTGGGCGACGTTGCGCACCCGCGCCACCAGCTCATCAGGATCGAAAGGCTTGGGGATGTAGTCATCCACCCCGGCGAGATAGCCCTGGGTGCGGTCTGCCGTCATGCCCTTGGCGGTGAGGAAGATCACCGGGGTACCGCCGAGCCGTTCATCCGCCCGCAGCTTCTGCAGCAAGCCATAGCCATCGAGCCGCGGCATCATCACGTCGCTGATCACCACATCCGGCAGCATCTGCTGGGCCTTGGCGAACCCTTCTTCCCCATCCACCGCGGTGGTCACATCGAAACCTTCGTCTTCCAGGTAGGCCTGCACCGCCGTGCGCAGGCCCGGCTCGTCATCCACCAGCAACAGCCTTGGCGTGGGCGCCGCGGCCTCTACAGATTCATCGGTGGGGGTGGGCGCGTCGCTCATGGCCGGAATCGCTCTGGTCGCAATGTATGGAGGCCAAGCTCATCGAGCTAGTGCGGGTAACTGCTCCTGCTGTTCGGGAATCAGGGTCGAATAGCCCAGATCCAGAGCTTTTTGACGCAACGTGGCGGGGTCGGTTCCCGCGACCTCCGGCACGCAGGCTGCCCACCACACCAGGTGATCCTCCCGGTTGAAATCGGTGATCGGGCCGCCGGGATTCAGGGTGCGCACGTACACCACCAGCGGCGTGCGTTTCACCCGCACAGGCTTGGTGGTGGAGCAGTTGACGCTCTCGACATAGACGTTCAGATCCGACGCCGACTCCTCCCACAAGCTGTAGCTGCGGGTATCGGGATTCGAAGGCGCTGGCGTCACCCCATAGATCCCGATCGACAAAGTGCCGACGGGGGCCGGTCGTTCGATCAACACCTTGAGATCGGCCGGCCGGGATTGGCGCATTTGCTCCAGCACCTGCTCACGATCGAAGCCACTGACAGGCTGCGCGCAAACCAACCAGCCCAAGCCCAGCAGAGCCATCGGCAATCGCAGACCCATGCCAGTGCTGTTCGCAATGCAGCACCATGATCGCAACATCTGCCTGATTCGTCCTGAGCGGTTCCGCTCTCGCCTTTGACTTCCAGGCCACCACCCCCTGTGCGGCCGAGGTGGTGGAGGCGATGGCGCCCTTCTGGAGTGCGGAATGGGGCAATCCCTCCAGCCGTCAGCATCGGCTCGGCCTCAGCGCCTCTGCAGCGGTGAAGCTGGCGCGACGTCAGCTGGCGGAGGCTCTGGAGGTGACCCCGGAACGGCTGGTGTTCACCAGTGGTGCGACGGAGGCCAACAATCTGGCGCTGCTGGGCCATGCCCGCGCCCTAGGCAAGGCCCATCTGATCAGCGTGGCCAGCGAACACCACGCCGTGCTCGATCCCCTCAAGCAGCTGCAGCGGGAAGGCTTCAGCGTGACCCTGCTGCCCCCAGGCCCCGATGGACTGATCACTCCGGAACAGCTGGAGGAGGCGATCACCCCCGACACCCGGCTGGTGAGCGTGATGGCAGCCAACAACGAAATCGGTGTGCTCCAGCCGCTGGAGCAGCTGGGTGCCCTCTGCCAGGCCCATGGCATCACCCTGCACAGCGACGGGGCCCAGGCCTTCGGGACGCTGCCGCTGAACCCCGACGCCCTGGGGGTTGATCTACTGAGCCTCAGTGCCCACAAGCTGTATGGGCCCAAAGGCATCGGCGCCCTGGTGCTGCGGGAGGGCATCGCCATCGAACCGCTGCAGTGGGGGGGCGGCCAGGAAGCAGGGCTCCGGGCCGGCACCCTGCCCACCGCCTTGATCGTGGGCTTTGCCGCGGCAGCCCGCCTCGCGCTTGAAGAGCGGGATGAGCGCAACAGCCGGTTGCAACGCCTGCGCGATCAGCTCTGGGAAGGCCTGCAGCAGCGCCTTCCCGGCGTGCTGCTCAATGGAGCGCTGCAGCCGCGCCTGCCCCACAACCTCAACATCAGCCTGCCTGGGGTGAACGGCAGCCGCCTACATCGGGCCCTGCGCCCCCACCTGGCCTGCAGCAGTGGCTCCGCCTGCAGCAATGGCGCTCCATCCCATGTACTGCAAGCGATCGGTCGCTCACGCGCTGAAGCCGAAGCCTCGCTGCGCCTGAGCCTGGGGCGCGACACCACAGCAGCCGAGGTGGAACAGGCCATCGCCGTGATCCACGACGCCGTCGCTGCCGCCCAGCTCTGATCCCCCTACGTTCCAGTCGACTGAGCTAGATCCATGAGCAGCAGGGCCGAACTCTCCGTCGGGACCGCCATCCAGGAAGGCTGGCGTGCCTTTCGCCTGGCCCCCTGGGTCTTTGTCGGTTTTGTGCTGCTCAGCGCGCTGCTCGCCCAATTGGCCAATCTCATTCCCGTCCTGGGCGCGCTGGTGGCGACTCTGGTGAACCTTTGGGGCGGCGTCGGCCTGATCCGCGGCTCCTGGATCGCCCTGGAAGGCACCGCCCCCAGCTTCGAAGACTTCACCCGCTGGAACGGCTCTGCCGTCTGGCGCCTATTCAGCCGACAGTTGGTGCTGACTCTGCTGCTGCTGCCCATCGCCCTGCTGGTGATCGTCGTGGCCCTCAATGCCGCAGATGCCTGGACCGTGTTTCGACCGCTGATGAACCTGGCGTTAACGGTGGACCCCAACGATCCGCAACTAGCAGACGCAGGCAGTGTGGCCGCCCTGGAGCTGGCGCTCAACGTCAGCAGCAGCCCCCTGGCGTTGCTGACCCTGGCCGTCGGCTGGTTGTTCGCCACTTACATGCAGGTGAACCAAAGTTTCCTTGGCTTCATTGCGCTGCTGGAGGACCGGAACCCGATCGCCACCATCCAACGGGGCATCTCCGTGGTGCAGGGCCAGTGGTGGCAAGTGCTGGGCCTGCTGATCCTGCAGGTGCTGATCCTGCTGCTGGGGGTTCTGGCCTGTGTGGTGGGTCTGGTGGCCGCCGCTCCGGTCTGCATTTGCATCACCGGCGCTGCCTACCGACAGCTGTTTGGCCAAGAGGACAAAACCGGCTTCATCAGCGCTCACTGACCCTGCAGGCCAGGCGCCATTTAGCACTGCGGCTGCGGGGATTGGCCTCTTCCTCCTGCTCGGTGGCCACCACCGGCTTGCGGGTGATCCGTTGCAAGCGCTCATCCCGCAGGAAAGCCGTCTTCACACGGCGGTCTTCCAAGGAATGGAAACTGATAATCCCGAGCAGGCCCTCAGGCTCCAGCCAGTCGGGGGCCTGCTGCAGCAAGCGATCCAGCACCCCCAGCTCATCGTTCACCGCAATGCGCAGGGCCTGGAAGGTGCGGGTAGCGGGGTGAATCCGCCCTCGCCGCGCCTTGGGGGGGTAACAGCCCGCCACGGCATAGGCCAACGCGGCGGTACCGCCATAGGCGCCTTTCTCCTTGATGTCGGCTTTGATCCGTCGGGCGATACGGCGGGAGAGCCGTTCCTCCCCATAGCCATAGATCAGATCCGCCAGCTCGTTTTCCTCCAGGCGTCCGATGAGCTCGGCCGCGGTCTCCCCCTCACCCCCCGCATTCATGCGCATGTCCAACGGACCATCGAGGCGAAAACTGAAACCACGCTCCGCCACATCCAACTGGGGACTGCTTACCCCTAAGTCGGCCAGCACCATCACGGCGGGCTCGGGCGGCACAAAGTCGGCAAAGTTGGTGGCGACGATCGAAACACGCTCTCCGAAGGAGGCCAAACGCTCCGCCGCCGCCGCCCGGGCCGTGGCGTCCTGGTCCAAGCCGATCAAGTGCAGGCCTGGATGCTGTTCCAACAACAGGGCGCTATGGCCGCCACCACCGAGGGTGGCGTCAATCAACAGGCCCTCTGGGCGCGGGATCTGCCGGGCTGCATCCAGCACCGCATCGGCCAGTACGGGCACATGGCTGAAGGGGGGCACAAGCCACAGGCGAAGACTCCTTAAGATCTACTCATCGATCGGACCACCGCTCCCATGACGCAGCTGGAAACGCGCACGGAGCCCATGGTGGTGAACTTCGGGCCCCACCACCCCTCCATGCACGGGGTGCTGCGGCTCGTGGTCACCCTCGATGGTGAGGATGTGGTCGACTGCGAACCGGTGATCGGATACCTCCATCGCGGCATGGAGAAGATCGCCGAGAACCGCACGAACGTGATGTTCGTGCCCTACGTGAGCCGCATGGACTACGCGGCGGGAATGTTCTACGAGGCGATCGTGGTGAACGCCCCGGAAAAACTGGCGGACATCCCCGTGCCCAAGCGGGCCAGCTACATCCGGGTGCTGATGCTGGAACTCAACCGCATCGCCAACCACCTGCTCTGGCTTGGACCCTTCCTCGCTGACGTGGGGGCCCAGACACCGTTCTTCTACATCTTCCGAGAGCGGGAGATGATCTACGACCTCTGGGAAGCCGCCACCGGCCAGAGGCTGATCAACAACAACTATTTCCGCATCGGCGGCGTCGCCGCTGATCTGCCCTGGGGCTGGCTGGAGAAGTGCCGTGATTTCTGCGACTGGTTCGGCCCAAAAATTGATGAATACGAAAAGCTGATCACCAACAATCCGATCTTCCGGCGCCGCATTGAAGGCCTGGGAACGATCGAGAAGCAGGACGCCATCAACTGGAGCCTCTCCGGCCCGATGCTGCGCGCCTCCGGCGTGCCCTGGGATCTGCGCAAGGTCGATCACTACGAGTGCTACGACGACTTCGACTGGCAGGTGGCCTGGGAGAAAGAGGGCGACTGCTACGCCCGCTATCGCGTGCGCATCGAAGAAATGCGCCAGTCGCTCAAGATCCTGCGCCAGGCCTGCGACATGATCCCCGGCGGCCCGACCGAAAACCTCGAAGCCAAGCGCCTCAACGAAGGCAAAGGCAGCGATGCCACTGGTTTCGACTTCCAGTACGTGGCCAAAAAAGTGGCGCCCACCTTCAAGATCCCCAACGGCGAGCTTTACACCAGGCTGGAGTCGGGCAAGGGGGAGATCGGCGTGTTCATCCAGGGCAACAACGACGTCACCCCGTGGCGCTTCAAGATCCGCGCTGCCGACAGCAACAACCTGCAGATCCTTCCCCACATCCTTAAGGGGCACAAGGTGGCTGACATCATGGCCATCCTCGGTTCCATCGACGTGATTATGGGATCGGTGGACCGCTGATCAACGCAGCCGGCAACGCTCCTTGCGGCTGAGCCAGAGCAGGAGCACCACCAGCAACGGGGTCAACAGATCTGTGTAAAGCACCGACCCGGCATTTGACGGAGCGGTGTTGCTGTCCACTAACAGCGACACCACATGGCCGACACCGTCGGCAAAAAACCAGCTGCAGTAGCCGACCATGGCTGCCAGCAAATAGTCGCGGCGGCGGTACCAAAAACTGGTGAGGCCCAGGATGCCGATGGTGAGGTTGGCGTAGGCCACTTCGTTCTGGAAGGGGCTGTTAGGCCAGCCGATCTGTTCAGCAATGAACGGACCAAACGCCAGATGAGCCACAAAGCCGTACACACCGCCGATACCCAGAACCCAGAAGGCGATCCAAAGCAGGGATACCTCCGCCCATCGATCAAGCCGCCAGGCCAGGCGGGTCTGCAGAGCAGCCAAGAGCAGGGCCAGGATCAAGGTCCAGACCGGCACATTGGCCAGTAAGGCACGACTCAGAGCTTCCATCCCCTCATCCGTCCAACACTGATCAGACTGTGGCCAGGTCAGCTGGTCGCATCAAGCTCTGAACCGTTTTCTTCGTCGGCTGCAACGCACGGGTTATCTGCTGCCCGCGACCCTGACGGGCACGTTGTGGCTCAAGGGCCTGCATCCAGGCCTTCCGGGCCTTGCCTGCCCCCTTCGCACACTCACGGGCGTGCCCTGCCCCACCTGCTTTCTGACCCGAGCGATGGGAGCAGCCCTCACTGGTGATCTCAACGGATCGCTGCAATGGCATCTGTTCGGCCCCATCACCGCCATGGGGCTCGTGCTCTGGAGTGGCCTGGCTCTCTACCAACGCCGTCTCATCCCAAAAGGCCTGCCCCTCTGGTCCGTTCCCATCGTTGGTGGAGCTTTGATCAGCTACTGGCTGCTGCGCCTAAGCACCAACAACTGGCCCAGCGGCTGAACCCTCAGCGCAACAGGCCGCGCTCATAGGCGACGTTCTGCAGGAAGAAGCTGGCCATGGGGATCACCACAAAGCCACCCAAACCACAGGTGACCAAGGCCAGAAACGCCACAACGATGCCGGTCAACACCTCAAGGCCCACAAAGCTCAAACCGTTCTCCGAGCGGTAGACCACCTGGAACGACTGGGCGAACGCTTCACCGATGCTCATGTCGGTGACGAAGATGCGATTCACAAACACCGGCGTGACCAACGCAACCGCAATGCCGGGAAGGATGCAGAGCAGAAAACCGATGGTCGTGGCCAGCGAAAAGAACAGCCCCGCCAGGAGATAACGCACCCAATGGCCTGTAAGCAGCTGACAGGCCGTCGCAATCGTCACCACCTCACCGCGCTCGTAATAGAGGGCAGGAACAGCCACCAGCAGCACTGACAACAGGCTGGCAAGGATTGTGAGAGGCAGCTGAACCAATTGAGCCAAAACCGCCCCGAGGCCCAGCGCCGCATCGCTGCTGCCGAGGGTCGCGGACACCACAACGATGATCAAGGCATAAGCGAGAACACCAAGCAGCGACAGCACGATGGAGCCCACCCAGATCACCAGCACCACGGGGATGTGGTGCAGAAAGGCCTGCCAGGCCTTCTGAATGGACGGAGGCTCATGAGCGATGGGCGAGGCCATGGTTCAAGCTGAACTTCTGTCAGGGTGACAGTCGGCACCGGCTTCAACAACACAACGCCATGACCTCTGCCCCCTGGCTGGAGCTGAGCCGAACCGTGCGCTTCAGCGACACCGACGCCGCTGGTGTGATGCACTTTCAGCAGCTGTTGGGCTGGTGCCACCAGGCCTGGGAAGAAAGCCTCGAATGCTTTGGTCTTCCGGCTGGTTCGGTCTTCCCCGGCGGACGCGGAGAGCAACCCAGCGTGGCCCTGCCGATCGTGCACTGCCATGCCGATTTTCGCGCTCCGGTGCAGGTGGGCGACAAGCTGCTGATCCACCTGGAACCAGAACGGCTCGATCCCAGCAGTTTTGCGGTGAACAGCCAGGTGATGCTAGGGGAGCAGCTTGTCGCCCTCGGCTGCCTGCGCCATGTAGCCATCGACGCCAACACGCGTCGCCGCTGTGTCCTGCCCGATGGCGTGGACCGTTGGCTGGAAGCATCAAGCCTCGGCCGAATCCAACCGCTGTAACCAATCCCGCCAGCGCTGGCGCTGCCATTTCCCCAGCGCGGAAGGTGCCAAGTCGGGGCACAACACCCAACGCCGTGGTGTCTCCGCCGGCGCCCAGGAACGCGTGAGGGTCGCAAGGCGCTGAAGCACCGCACTGTCAGCGCTGCCCACCAGCGCCACAAGCCGGTGCCCCCACTCCGGATCATCAACACCCAGCAACAACACTGAACTCACCGGAAGCAATGCCGACTGAACCGCCGCCATCAAACGCTGCTCAAGCTGCTCAGGAAACACGGTTTCACCACCGGAATGAATGGCGCCATCCATTCGCCCCACGATCTGAAGGCCTGGGGTGAAAGCGGCTCGATCCCCGGAGCGCCACCAGCCATCCGCATCCGTGAGCTGTTCGAACCGATCCGGCTGATCCGCACACCAACGTCCGAGGGCCAGCCGATCGGTGCGCACCTCTAGGGCGCCATCAGCGGCCAGGCGGAGCTCCACATCTACCAATGGATCCCCACAACCCTGCTCACCGGCGAGGAAGCGGGCCGGCGGCAACGCCGCCACCATCGCCGCCGTCTCCGTCGAGCCGTAACAGGGCGCTAGGGGCAGCATCAAGGCGCGAGCCTGCGCCGCCAACTGAGGCCCGAGAACAGCACCACCGATCCAGATCACCTGCATCTCCTGCAGGAAGGCCACCCCGACGGGATGGGCCAGCAGTCGCGCCAGCTGCGTGGGCACCAATGAGAGCAGTACCGGCTTGGTCCCCCAAGAGGGCAGGCTCCGGCACCACGCGAGCAATTCGGTGGGGTTTTTCATCAACCCCGGCTCCAGCTGCTGATGCGAGGCACCCCAGCACCGAGCTCGCCACCAAGGCATCAGACCACTGACATGCGCCATCGGCAGTGGATTGAGCAGCAGGGTGACGGCGGGGTCGAGAGCCATCCCCTTTAACCAGTGCGCGGTGGCTGCTGCCGAACGGTCCAGATGGTCCAGGGGCTGGGCGCAACAACGGCTGCTGCCACTGCTGCCTCCACTGCGCACCAGCACGCCCGGCCCTGGCGGCAGTTGAGCGATGGGAGCAGCGTCCGCCTCGGGCGACAGGCTCACCCACTGCCCTGCCGCCAGACCGCGCTCCAGCCTCTCGAACTCGCTCATATCGCCGCGGCCCAGACCACCTCTGGATCGGTGGAGAACAACGCCCCCGATGGCGTCCAGCCGGGGGCAAGACCCGGTGCCGCCGGCGTAGGGCCCTGCGCCTGAAGCCCAGCCAGATGCTCCAGCCAACGCCGACCAATGCCGGTTTCGAAGGCTGTGCTCACCATCCGTTGGGGCACCCCCGCCTGCAGCTCCCGCAACAGCACTCTGGGATCACCCTCCAGCGCGGGCCGCCGCACCTGCCAGCCGCTCCAGCTGCGCCGCAGCTCCGGCCGCTGGTGGAGTGATTCATCCAGGGCCACCGGTCCAAGCGCCGCCAACTGCTCCAGACCGGCTTGATCCTCCACCGCCAGAGGTTGTTCCAACCAGGCCAGGCGTGGGTCATCGCACAACCGTTGCATCCAGGCCTGCGCCGTGCTGCGATCCCAACCGGCATTGGCATCCAGGCGCAATCGAGCCGTGGGCGGCAGGTGCTGGAGCAGCTGATCGAGCAGCTGGTGCTCCAGGGGATCCGCCTCCGTCGCCACCTTCCACTTGAAGGTGCGCCCCTCAAGGCCTCTCACCGACTCCGCCACAGCTTCAAGGGCCGTGAGCATGGCCTCTCCTGACGGCAACAACAGCGCCGGCGCAGGAGCTTTCAGCCATCCCTGGGACGCCTGCCCCCCCACCAGCCCGTCCAACTCCGCCAGCGCCGCACCAAGGCCAAAGCCCACAGGTCCCGGCGCATCGCGCAGCACGGCTTCCAACTGAGCCAGGGAGGGCACATCCGGCAGCGACGCGAGGGCGCCCTCACAAGACGACCACGGCGACGTCGACTGATCTGACTGCAGCGGTGCCACTTCGCCCCAGCCGACCGCCCCGTGATCGTCGTCAAGCCGAAGCAACCAGCCACAGCGCTCAGTCAGCACGCCTGCTGCCGTGCGCAGCGGCTGCAGCAGGGCAAAACGGAAGGGGCGACGCTGCAACCGGAGCGTCATCCGCCGGTCCAAACCCGAGAGAGGGCCAAGCCCACACTGAGCGCGAGACCATTCCAGCCCTGAAAGCGCAACGCCAGAAACTTGCTGCCGCTGATCCGCTCCGGCTGGTCGTGGTGGCGCTGGAGCAGACGCATCAACTGCACACCAGCAGGAAGACCGAGAGCGCTCAATAAAACCGTCGGAGGCCAGTCCCCGTGCAGCACGGGCACCCACTCCAAAGCGAGCGTCAAGGCCACAAACCATGGCACCAGTGCCGCCGCCCGGCGCGTGCCAAGACGCACCACCGGCGAGCGTTTGCCGTGGGCCGCGTCCTCCTCCACCTGATGGAAATGGGAACAGAACAACACCAGGGTGGTCGCCAGGGCAGGGCCTGCCCCCAACATCCAGGCGGTACCCCATGGGATCGACTCAGCCCCCCTGGGCTGCAACACCAAAAGGGCCGCAGCGGTGGCGAACGGACCAAACGCCAGCCAGCACAGGGGCTCACCCAAGCCGCGGTAGCCCAATCTAAACGGAGGGCCCTGGTACACGTAGCCCAGGCCGCAACACACCAACACCAGGGCCAACACCGCCCAGCTGCTGTTCCAGGCCAGCAACGCCATCAACAGCAACCCCACCACCAAGGCGGCGGTCGCCCCCTGGGCAACGCGATCCCTGCGGCCGGTGAGGTTCACCACCGAATGGGGCTTACCGGAGGCATCAACACCCGTCGCCGCATCAAAAACATCGTTGCTGAGGTTTTCCCAGAGCAACAACAAAATGGCCGCCAGCAAAAAGCCGCCGAGCTGCAGCCATCGCAGGGACCCTTCAACACCGAAATGCCATCCAGCCGCGACCAGCACTGGCATCACGGCGACGGAATACATCGGCCACTTGATGGCTGCCTTCCACAAACGGCGCCGATCGGCGTAACGGGATGCGACAGCCTGCGGCTCAGACATGGACAGGTTCGGTTCCCGCAGGGCGAAGACCCATACATTTGAGCAGTAACCCTGGCCAAAAACGCCGCGGATGTCGGCTGATTGTTGTTTCAGCTCTCTCCTCTCCGCAGCCCAGCGGGGATGGATGGCCTGTGACGGCGATGAAGCGCTGCTCAGCCTGGCCCTGCCGATCGCAGGGGTCGACCCGCTTCTGGCCTTGCCGCAGCTGGCGGAGCAGGAAAACTTGCAGGTGCTGTGGGACAGCGCCCCTGGCCTGTGCCTGGCCGCAGCAGGGCCCTGCCAGGAACTGGAGCTGGCTGGCAGTCGTCGCTTTGAACAGGCCCAGCGCTTCGCTGACATCTGCCTCAGCCGCCTGCACGACACCGCACCGGAGAGCCCGGCCCATGCACGCCCCCGGGTGCTGCTGCGCTTCCGCTTCTTCGATCAGGTGAGTGAACGCCGCCGAAGTGAAGCGGTGGTTCCTTCAGTGCATGCGGTGCTGCCCCGCTGGCAACTCAGCCGTCAGGGACGCCGCGGCTGGCTGCGGCTGAACGGGATCGTGAGCAGTGCAGCGGACTGCCGCGAGCTAGCGGAACAGCTCTGGCTCAAGCAGGAACAGCTGCTCCAGACGCCAACCACGCCAACAGCACTCAAACCCCAGGCGCTGGTGGCGGCAACGGAACCGGAAACCTGGCGGCAGCGTTACGCCGCAGCGCTCACCCACGGGATTGATCTGGTCAACAACGGCGACCTGCACAAACTGGTGCTGGCCGTGCAGCACCGCATCGTTTTGGCCGAAACGTTCGACCCCTTGCCGCTGTTGAAACGGCTCCGGCGACAACAGGCCGGCAGCTGCCGGTTCCTCTGGCAGCGCCATGCGGGGGATGCCTTCTTCGGTGCATCCCCGGAACGGTTGCTCAGCCTTCGCGCCGGTTGGCTGCGCAGTGATGCCCTGGCCGGTACGGCTGGGCAGGGGGATTCGGGCGCTCAGCTGCTGCGCTCCGACAAGGACCGCCGTGAACACGAACTGGTGGTGGAAACCATCACCGACCAACTGCGCCGCAACGGACTGTCCCCGCGACGCCGCTGGCAACCCCAACTGGCCCGCCACGGCAACCTGACCCACCTGCACACCCCCATCACGGCGGAAACCCACGGTCAGCCCGTGTTATCGCTTGCCGAACAACTGCACCCCACACCCGCCGTTGCCGGGTTGCCCCGCCGTGACGCCATGGCCTGGTTGCGGACCCTGGAACCGTTTGAACGGGGGAGTTATGCCGCACCGATCGGCTGGATCGACAGTGCCGGTGATGCCGAACTGCGGGTGGCCATCCGCTGTGGGCACGCCAGGGGCTGCAACTTGGACCTCACCGCTGGAGCCGGTCTGGTGAGGGGATCCGTTGCCGAGCGAGAGCTGCAGGAAGTGGGGCTGAAACTGGCCGTACTGGCCGACCAGCTGGAACTTCAGACCAGCGCGCGCAACCGCTCGATCGTCTGATCGGCCAGGGGCTGATTCATCAGCCGCTCCACTTCACGCACACCGGTGGGACTGGTGACATTGATTTCGCTGAGCATGCCGCCGATCACATCGATGCCGACAAAGAAGAGCCCCTCCGCCCGCAGCGCCGGGGCCAGGGCGGCACAGATCTGACGTTCCCGCTCGGTGAGTTCTGTGGCCTCCGCCTGGCCACCGACGGCCAGATTGCTGCGGAATTCCCCCGCTGAAGGGCGCCGATTGATCGCGCCAAGGGGATCGCCATCCACCAACAGGATGCGCTTGTCGCCTTCGCTCACGGACGGCAGGAACGCCTGGGCCATCACCGGCAACCGCTCCTGCTCCGTCACCAGCTCCAGCAGGGCCTTCAAGCCCGGCGACTGCCCATTGACCCGAATCACGCCGAGGCCCGCGCGCCCCCCCAGCGGTTTGAGCACAATTTCCTGCTGCTCCTGGGCAAATGAGAGCAATTCAGACACCCGCCCCGCCACCAGCGTTGGAGCCATCCAGCGGCTGAAGCGCAACGCCCCCAGCTTTTCGTTCCAGCTGCGCAGCGCACTGGGGCGATTGAGCACACGAACCCCAGCCCGCTCGGCCACCTCCAACAGATGGGTGGCGTAGAGATACGCCTCATCCACGGGCGGATCCTTGCGCATCCAAATCACATCAAAGCCACCCAGGGCCTGACGTTCAGCCACCCCAACCGTGATCCATGGCTCTGGCGTCACAGGCAGGGCGAGCGCGAGGGGTTCATCCCCCCGGGCAATCAAATCGGAGGGCGTGCAGGCCCACACCTCATCGCCGGCACGATGGGCGGCCTGCATCAGCGCAGCGGAAGAATCCTTGGCTGGATTGATCTGCCCCAGCGGATCCAGAACAAACAGCTGGCGCATCGATCAGGCCTTCAACAGCGCATCGAGCTCACCGGAGCGATCCAGGGCGTGGAGGTCATCGCACCCGCCGATGTGGCGATCATCGATGTACACCTGCGGAACACTGCGGCGACCATCACCCCGCGCAGCCATGGCATCACGGCCGGGCTCATCCCCATCCACGCTGTGTTCGGTGTAGCTCACCCCCTTGCGATCCAAGAGTCCCTTGGCGCGGACACAGAACGGACAGGTGCACCAGGTGTAGATCTCAACCTTGGCCATTGCGTTGGTCATACCAGTGGTCGGATCCTATGCAGCAACTGCGCTGATAGCGTCAGAAGCTGATCAGGACCGAGTCCTTGCTGGATCTCACCGACTTCAAACGCGATCTCTCCGAGCTCACTGACCGCCTGGGCAATGCCCAGGACTGTCTTTGACGTTCCTGCACTGAACGCACGACAACAAGATCTCGAGCAACTCGCCGCCCAGCCTGATTTCTGGGATGACCAGCAGAACGCCCAGAAGCAGATGCGTCGCCTGGACGAGGTGAAGGCACAGCTGAGTCAACTGGCCGGATGGAGCGGCGCGGTGGACGATGCCAAGGCCACCCTTGAGCTCTACGAGCTGGAGCCCGACGAAGACCTGCTGCAGGAAGCCCAGAACGGCCTGAACCAACTGCGCCAGGGACTGGATCGCTGGGAACTCGAGCGCCTGCTATGCGGCGAATACGACAAGGAGGGGGCCGTCCTCAGCATCAATGCAGGAGCCGGTGGAACGGATGCCCAGGACTGGGCGCAGATGCTGCTGCGCATGTACACCCGTTGGGCCGAAGACCACGGCATGAAGGTGACCGTCGACGAACTCTCCGAAGGGGAAGAAGCCGGGATCAAGAGCTGCACGATCGAGATCGAAGGGCGCTACGCCTACGGCTACCTGCGCAACGAGAAAGGTACCCATCGCCTGGTGCGCATCTCACCGTTCAACGCCAACGACAAGCGCCAGACCAGCTTTGCCGGTGTGGAGGTGATGCCCAAGATCGAGGAGGACGTCAAGCTCGACATTCCTGAAAAGGACCTGGAGATCACCACCAGCCGCTCGGGCGGCGCCGGTGGCCAGAACGTGAACAAGGTGGAAACGGCTGTGCGCATCCTTCACATCCCCACCGGGCTGTTTGTGCGCTGCACCCAGGAGCGCTCCCAGCTCCAGAACAAGGAGAAGGCGATGGCGTTGCTGATGGCCAAATTGCTAGTGATCGCCCAGGAGCAACGGGCGGCCGAAATCGCCGACATCCGCGGCGACATCGTTGAAGCGGCCTGGGGCAACCAGATCCGCAACTACGTGTTTCAGCCATACCAAATGGTGAAAGACCTGCGCACCAATGAAGAAACCAACGATGTGCAAGCGGTGATGGATGGGGCCCTCGACCCCTTCATCGACGCGTCTCTGCGCCAAGGTGTCGACAGCCCCGGCGCCGACACCGATTCCTGATCCCATGGCCTCCGACAGCACTCCACCGCCGAGCTTCATCAAACAGGCGATGCGCAACATGGTGCGCAAGGGCAGTAAGAGCCTGTTTCACCTCGGCCTCACCGCCATGGGATTCCTCGGCTTCATCACCCTCGTGGCTTGGCTAGGTCGACCGACCCTGCCGGGCTAGGCATGGAGCTCGACCTCGCATTGGATCGAAACGAGGCGCCGCTAGATCCCTGCGACGCCTCCGACCTGCTCGACGAGACCACCTGGATCCAGCAGCTGGAGGATTGGCTGATCACTCTTTGCGGGGATTCGCGCCTGGACTGTCCGACCCTGGTGCGCACGGCAGAGGAACTGAGCCTGGGGCTGCGCTTCACCGATGACGCCAGCATTGCGGCGTTGAACAGCACCTGGCGCCAGAAAACGGGCCCCACGGATGTGTTGTCCTTTGCCGCCCTCGACGAAGCCGGCGACTGGATGGACGGACCCAGCATCGAACTCGGAGACATCGTGGTCTCTCTGGAAACGGCCCGGCGTCAGGCCCAAGAGCAGGGGCACAGCCTGAAGCGGGAATTGCGCTGGCTCGTGAGCCATGGCCTGCTGCACCTGCTGGGCTGGGACCATCCCGATGACGACAGCCTCGCCGCAATGCTCGCCCTGCAGGAAAGGCTTCTTGAGGATGGGTGATCTGGACAACCCGGGTAGGCTTCGATGAGCGGGCGTTCGCCCTGCGGATGCCGAATTCCGTTCCGATGACCAGCGAATCGCCCCGGACACCATCCGCAGACGCAGCAGCGGAGGAGGTGGCCATGGTGCCCAACGGAATGCGACGACGGGGCAGCTGGCGCATCGCTGGCGATCTGCCGGCAAGCTTTCGCTACGCCGCCCAAGGCCTCGGCTACGCCTTCGTCACCCAGCGCAACTTCCGGATCCATGTGGTGACGGGGCTGGTGGTGTTTGGTCTCGCCGCCTGGCTTCAACTGGATCTGATCCGCCTGGCCGTTCTGGTGCTTACGGTGGCTGCCGTTCTGGTGTTGGAGCTGCTGAACACAGCGATGGAAGCGGTGGTGGATCTGGCCATTGGCCGGCGTTATCACCCATTGGCCCGCATCGCCAAAGACTGTGCTGCTGCAGCTGTGCTGACAGCCGCCATCAGCTCTTTATTGATCGCTGTGTTTCTCCTGCTTCCGCCGCTCTTGCTCCGCCTGGGGCTCTGACTCCCGATTTGCACGCAGATGCTGCTGGTCATCGACAACTACGACAGCTTCACCTTCAACTTGGTGCAGTACTTCGGTGAGCTGGCCGCCCAGCATCCGCTGGCGGCGGATCTGCAGGTGCATCGCAATGACGCCATCAGCCTTGAGCAGATCAGGGCCCTGAACCCCGACGCGATCTTGTTGTCGCCCGGCCCGGGGGACCCAGATCAATCGGGCGTCTGCCTGGATATCCTCCAAGAGCTGTCGGCAACCGTGCCCACGCTGGGGGTGTGTTTGGGCCATCAGGCCATCGCCCAGGTGCACGGCGGCCGGGTGGTGCGCGCCCAGCAGCAGATGCATGGCAAGACCTCGCCTGTGCTGCACAAAGGCGACGGCGTGTTCGCAGGCCTGCCCCAACCGCTGACGGCCACCCGCTACCACTCCCTCATCGCCGAGCGCGAAACCCTGCCGGACTGCCTCGAGGTGACCGCCTGGCTTGAGGACGGCACGATCATGGGCCTGCGGCACCGGGAGCATCACCACCTGCAGGGGGTGCAGTTCCATCCCGAAAGCGTGCTGACCGATCAAGGCCACCAACTGCTGGCCAACTTCCTGCGGGAAGCCGAGGGATAACGCTGTTAGCGTCCAGAGCAAGTTCATCTCCGCCCATGTCCGTCCTGCGTTCCGCTGTGACCGCCGCTGCAGGCCTGACACTGAGCCTGACCTCTCCAGCCTTGGCGGGTGGTGGGGTGTCGATCAGCAGCTACGGGCAACGGGCCCTGCTGATCCAAGGCGGCGGCCAGTCGGTGCTGCTCAACCCCTACAAGGCAGTCGGTTGTGCTGCAGGGCTTCCTGAACCCCGGCTGACGGCCGGGGTCGTTCTGGCCAACTCCGAACTCGCCGATGAAGGGGCCCGCGACATCGCCGGTGGCCGCTTTCTGGGACAACCTGGGTCGTATCGCATCGGTGGCCTAAGCCTGGAGGGCTTTGCCAGCCCCCACGACCGGATGGGCGGACGCCGCTTTGGCAATGCCACCATCTGGCGCTGGCAGCAAGGGGGCCTCAGCTTTGCCCACCTCGGTGCCACCGCTGGAGAGCTCACCGCCGCCGCCCGGGTGCTGCTGGGCAACCCCGATGTGCTGATCATCGGCGTTGGCGGTGGCAGCAAGATCTACAACGCCGAGGAAGCCGCGGCGGTGGTGAATCAGTTGAACCCCAAACGCGTGATTCCAGTGCAATACGTCA
Source organism: Synechococcus sp. UW69 (assembly GCF_900474185.1). NCBI lineage: Bacteria > Bacillati > Cyanobacteriota > Cyanophyceae > Synechococcales > Synechococcaceae > Synechococcus > Synechococcus sp. UW69. The sequence goes on from NZ_UCNW01000009.1 coordinate 77,599, forward strand.
ACGGAGACGCGCCCGAAGGGTGTGATCAGGAGGGTGTGCAGCCCTTCCTCGATGCCATGGGCGGAACCGCTGTGCGTCGGGTGGGCCGGTCTCAAACCCTGCCGGGCAGCCTCGACGACACCACCGTGATCACGGTGATGCAGTAATCAGCGCAGCCAGCTCTGCGCGATCCAATCCAGCAAGAGAAGCCAACAACAACAGCACTCGAGCTTTCTGGGGATTCAGGCTCCCTGCCGCCAGCAGCCCAAGCCGTTCATCCTCAGGGCACCCGTGCACGGGACCTGATCCACAGCGGTTGGCCCGCAACATCAATGGCCGCGCCCCCTGCCACACCTGAAGGGCCGAACGCTCAGCTGCCGACAACTGGCCGGCGCCAGTGCCGGTGAACACCAGGCCCGCAACACCCGCTTGAAGACAAGCGATGAGCAGGAGCGGCTCCGGCTCCACACACCCATAGAGAATCGGCACCTGGGGCCATCGCTCGGGTAATGCGAGCCCAGCGAAGGGCACCTGCCGGGATCCGCTCGCCGTTGGCAGGTGAACGCCAACGTCATCGACCCAACCCAGCGGCCCGCTGCCGGGACTGGCAAAAGCCCCCACCCCCTGGGTCGCCACCTTGGTGACAGCTCGAGCGCTATGGATCTGGCCATCCATCACCACCAAAACACCGTGGCCGCGGGCTTCTCTGCTCAAGGCCACCTGCACCGCCTGCAACAAATTCAACGGGCCATCGGCACTTAGAGCCGTCGCCGGCCGCATCGCCCCCACCAGCACCACCGGCCGGGGATTATCGATCAACAGCTGCAGCAACCAGGCGGTTTCCTCCAACGTGTTGGTGCCATGGGTGATCACCACCCCGGCCAGCTCTGGGTCCGCCGCAAAGGCATCACGAATGCGATCCACCAGCGCGCGCCAATGCTCAAAGAGCAGATCGGCGCTGTCGACATTGGCGACCTGCTCGACGCTGATCGTGGCCAGGTCTTGCAGCTGCGGCACCGCAGCCAGCAGGGCATCACCCCCCAGCACGCCAGCGGTGTAGTCGTTCAGCGTTGTGCTGTCAGCCGCACAGCCGGCAATGGTGCCGCCGGTGGCCAGCAGCAGCAGGCGCTTCATTGCTCCAGGGGGAGGAACGCCTCCATGAAGCGCTGCATCTGGCTGGTGGTGCCGATACTCACCCTGAAGCACCCATCAATCAGGGGCTTGCCCGCCATCGAGCGCACCAGGATTCCCGCCTCGCGCAACGCCGCATCAACTGCATCAACGGGTCGCTGGGGCCAGATCAACAGATAGTTGCCGCCATCGCAGTGGTGGCGAACGCCAGCATCCCGCAGCGCCTGCAGGGTCCAATCGCGGGCCCGCAGCACCTCGGCCACGTAGGCATCCACATACGACTGATCCGCCAAGGCAGCGAACGCCGCGGCCACGGCCACGCTGTTGACGTCATAGGGGCCGGTAACGCGGCTGACCCGATCGACCACATCGGCATGGCCGATGGCAAATCCGATGCGCAGCCCCGCCAAACCAGCCGTTTTGGCCAGGGAACGGAACACCAGCAGGTTCGGTGTGGCCATGAAATCAGCGCTCGGCAAGACACTGTCTCCGGTGAAGGCCTCATACAACTCATCCACCACCACCAAGGTGCCCGGAGCTGAGGCAGCCAAAGCGATCACCTGATCCGCTGGCAAACGCGTGCCGGTGGGATTGTTCGGATTGCAGATCAACAGCAACCGCGGCGCTTGGGCCTCCAACGCTTGCTGAATGGCGGCCAGGGGGAACTCGAACGTCTCGCCTTGATAGGGGATCGCCTCGATCGTCATGCCCTGCATCCCGGCGCAGGGGCTGTAGTACCCGAAGGTGGGTACTGTCGTCAGCAACGTCTCACCGGCATCGCCATAGGCCTGAAACACGGCATGAATGGCGGCATCCACACCGTTGAACAGGCCCACCTGATCAGCCTTCAACCCCGGCCGGCAGCCGGTCTCCACCAGGTTCTGGAGCAGCGCTTCCCGCAGACCGTCGTACTCCGGATACACGGCAATCTCTTCGGTGCTGAAGTTGCGCAGCGCCTGGGCCACCAGGGGGCTGGGGCCAATCGTGTTTTCGTTGAAATCCAGCCGCAACATCGTGCGGCGACCCTCCAGCGGAGCGCTGTAGGCCTTGAGTTGCTCAACGGCACCACGGGCCGCAGGAGCACCATCGGGTGTGAACGGTTGGATGTTGTCGTTCACATGCGGTCCAGGGTGGCGATGCCCAGCAGTCCGAGCCCCAGTCTGAGGGTGTCCGCCGTCAAACGACAGAGGGCCAGGCGGGATGCCAGAGCTTCCGGATCTGCCTTGAGCACCGGCACCTGGTCGTAGAAGCGGTTGAACACCTGGCTGAGCTCGAACAGATAGCTGCACAAACGATTGGGCAGCAGCTCCTCCTCCACCTCAGCGATCACGGCGTCGAACTTGAGCAGCTCCCGCACCAGGGCCCACTCCTGGGGCTCACTGAACTGCAGTTGTGCACTGGTGGCGGCAAGGTCACCACCCTTGCGGGCGATGCCGGCGATGCGCACCACGGCATAAAGGAGATAGGGCGCCGTGTTGCCCTGCAACGCCAGCATGCGATCGAAGGAGAACTGGTAGTTGGTGATCCGGTTCTGGCTGAGGTCGGCGTATTTCACCGCCGCCAAACCCACGGTTCCCGCCACATGCTGAATGAACTCCTCCGACTCGCTGCGCTCCTCCTCCTTCAGGCGTGAGCGCAGATCGGTCTCGGCGCGCTCGACGGCTTCATCGAGCAGATCCCGCAGACGCACCGTGTCGCCCGCGCGGGTCTTGAGCTTCTTGCCGTCTTCCCCCTGCACCAGGCCAAAGGGCACGTGCTCGAGGCGAGCGCCTTCAGGGATCCAGCCGGCCCGTTCGGCCACCTGGAACACACCGGCGAAATGGTTCGCCTGACCGGCATCGGTGACGTACACCACACGGCGGGCACCATCCCCCTCAGGAGCAGCACCAAAGCGGTAGCGGATTGCCGCCAGATCGGTGGTGGCGTAGTTGAAGCCGCCATCGCTCTTCTGCACGATCACCGGCAGGGGGTTGCCGTCCTTGCCCTGCACGCCTTCGAGGAACACACACTGGGCGCCGTCATCGGTGACCAACAGCTCGGCGGACTTCAACCCATCAATCACCGCCGGCAGGAAGGGGTTGTAAAACGATTCACCGCGCTCACTCAGGCGAATGTCGAGCCGGTCGTAAATCTTCTGGAACTCACGCCGCGACTGATCGCAGAGCAGGCCCCAGGCCTTGAGCGACACCGGATCGCCCCCCTGCAGCTTCACCACCTCATCGCGGGAGGTGGACTGGAAGGCTTCATCGTCATCGAAGCGCTTCTTGGCCTCGCGGTAGAAGGCCACCAGGTCTCCGAGATCCACCGCATCGGCGGTCTCAAGTGCTTCCGGCGCCACCTGCTTGAGATGGGTAATCAACATGCCGAACTGGGTGCCCCAGTCGCCCACGTGATTGAGGCGCAGCACGGGATGGCCACGGAACTCCAGCACCCGCGCCAGCGAATCGCCAATGATCGTGGAGCGCAGATGCCCCACATGCATCTCCTTGGCGATGTTGGGGCTCGAGAAGTCGACCACCACCGGTGCCTTGTTCGTCACCGCCGGCACGCCGAGCCGCTCGTCCCCAAGCCGCACCGACACCTCCGCCGCCAACCGCTCCGGGCGAATCGTGAGGTTGATGAAACCAGGCCCGGCGATCTGAGGCTCCAGGCACAGTTCCGTGAAGGCCGTATCAGCCTTCAGCTGCTCCACGATCGCCGTGGCGATCTGCCGTGGGGCCTGCTTCAACGGCTTGGCCAGGGGCAGCGCACCGTTGGCCTGAAAATCGCCAAATTCGGGCTTACTGGCCGGTGCTAGCTGGGGATCCAGCACCGTTTCCACCTCAGGGAAGGCCCGTTGCATCGCCGCCCGCAGCTGGGCATCCAGGGTCTGGGACAGGCTGAGCATGGGCAGTGCGTGGCCGGAGGAATCCGGCTCTGATCATCCCTCTTCAGGTGAAGCGCATGCTCAGATCGAGCCAGCGGCTCCGGGTGACCGGCGCGCTGGTGGAGATCAGATCGATCCCGGTGGCGGCATAGGCCTGCAGCTGTTCGGGCTGAATGCCCGAGGCCTCAAGCACCACCCCACTAGCGCTGCAGTCACGCAGGCGAGGCACCAGAGCACTGAGCTGCTGGGGAGTGAACTCATCAAGGAGCACTCCATTGGCGCCCGCCTGAACCGCTTCCAGCGCCTGGGCATCGGTCTCTGCTTCCACAATCACGGCCGTGGGCCAGGGCGCCTGCTCGCGCACGGCTGCAATGGCCGCCGTGATGCCCCCCGCCCAGGCAATGTGGTTCTCCTTAAGCATGGCCGCGTCATCGAGCCCCATGCGGTGGTTGATGCCGCCGCCGCAACGCACCGCGTATTTCTCCAGCACGCGAAGCCCAGGGGTGGTCTTGCGGGTGTCAGCAAGACGCACACCCGTGCCCTGGAGTTGGGCCACCAGATCAGCGGTGGCTGTGGCAATGCCCGACAGCCGCATGGCCAGATTCAAGGCAGTGCGTTCTCCTGCCACCAAAGCCGTTGCAGGTCCCTGCAGCTCCAGCAGGCATTCGCCCACCTCGACGGCGGCGCCGTCCTCCCGCAGCAAACGCACGCTCACCCCAGGATCAAGGCGCTGAAACAAGCGCTGCACCAACGGGCCACCGCAGAACCGCCCCTCCTGGTTGGCGACCCAATGGGCTTGACCCTGCTGGCCCTTCAACGCAGCAGCCGTCAGATCACCGCGACCGATGTCTTCCTCCAGCCAGGTCTCCAACGCAGCGGTGAGTGCCGGGGATTGCCAGTCCAAACGGTTCCTGAAGTCCGATGCATCTATTTTCCGATGCAGAAGCGCGAAAACACCCGATCCAGCACCGCTTCGGTGAGCTCTTCCCCGGTGATCTCCCCCAGAGATCGGATTGCCTCCCGCAGGTCGATGGTCCAGAAGTCCCAGGGCAGCTGCTGGGCCGCCACCTCTTGGCTGCGGGCCAGGGCCTCAGCCGCTCGGGCGGCGAGATCGCGTTGACGTTGGTTCAGCGCCACCAACATGCCGTCGGTTCCTGCAGCACCACAACGTTCGAGCAGGGCCTGCACCAGAGCCGCTTCACCCGTGCCCTCCAACGCGGACAGCTGAACATCCACCGGCTGGGGGAACGAACCCGCAGGGAGATCCGCCTTGTTGGCGACAAGGATCCTGGGGATCTGCTCGGGGATGCGCGCCAGCAATGCTGCATCTTCGGCGGTCCAGCCCGCATGGCCATCCAGCACCAACAGCACCACATCCGCCGTGGCCAAAGCTTCCTCGCTGCGGGCAATTCCCAGCTGCTCCACCGCGTCATCGGTGCTGCGAATGCCGGCGGTGTCGAGCAGGGTGATCGGCACCCCCTCCAGCACGATCTCGCTCTCCAGCAGATCCCGGGTGGTACCCGGCAGATCGGTCACGATCGCCCGCTCGCGGCGGCTCAGACGATTGAGCAGGGAACTCTTGCCCACGTTGGGGCGACCCACCAGCGCCACCCGCAGGCCCTGGCGCAGGGCATCTCCCCGCTCTCCGTCACGAACCAGCTGCTGAAGCTCCAGGCGCACGGCTTGCAGCTGCTGCAGCAACGCATCGCCATCCAAAGGGGGCAAATCCTCCTCGAAATCCACCCGAGCCTCCAGCTCGGTGAGCTGGTCGAGCAGCCGTTCCCGTAGATCTGTGATCTGGGCCTGGATCCCGCCATCAAGGCCCGCCATCGCCAACTCGGCCGCCCGGCGGCTGCGGGCCGCCACCAGCTCACTCACCGCCTCGGCGCGGGTGAGGTCGAGCCGACCGTTGAGCACCGCCCGTTGGCTGAACTCGCCAGGCAAGGCCCGACGAACTCCCGGCTGCCCCAGCACCTGTTCGAGCACCCGCTGAACAGCGATCACCCCGCCGTGGCAATGGATCTCCACCACGTCCTCCCCGGTGAAGCTCCGCGGGCCCCGCATCAGCAGCATCAGCACTTCATCCAGTCGCCGGCCTGCGCCATCGATCACGTGGCCATACACCACCCGATGCGATGCCCACTCCTGACGGCCCGGGCAGTGCACAACGCTGCGCCCCACCGCTTCCGCCGAAGGCCCGGAGAGACGAATAACAGCAATCCCACCCTGACCTGGAGCCACTGCGGTGGCCACCGCCGCAATCGTGTCGGTGCTGGGCACAGCAGTCGCCGCTGATGATCCATACCTAGGATCCAGCCGACATTTGCTGGGTTCATGCGCCGGTTGCTGCGCCTCAGTCGCATCCGGATGCGCCGCGGGGTCCTCTGGTTGTGGAGACAGGAGGGAACCCCAGGACAACGGGCCCGTGGCCTGGCCGCCGGCGTGTTCTGCGGCTGCTACCCCTTCTTCGGACTGCAGATCTTCCTCAGCGTGGGCGTCGCCACCTTGGTGCGTGGCAACCACCTGCTCGCCGCCGCAGGCACCTTGGTCAGCAACCCCCTCACCTATCTGCCTCTCTACTGGTTCAACTATCTGGTGGGCTGTCAGCTGCTGGGCCCTGGCCGATGCGCGATCAACCTTGCGGAGCTCAATCGCAGCAGCCTGTGGTCCCAGGGCTGGGACTTCACCCAACGCATCCTGCTGGGCTCGACCGTTGTGGGGATGGTGCTGGCCATCGCCAGCGGCTGGATGGCCTACCGCCTGTTTCTGCGGCGCGGGGCCCATCCTGTGGTGAGCAGAAGTCGCTAACCCGTTCCCACCCGGGCAATCCCGATCACATCCGCCATCGAGCGGATCTGGACCATCGTGCGGCTGAGCTGATCCGCACCATCCAACTCAACCCGCAGATCAATGCGGGCCGGCCGGCCCGCTGCGGTGGTCACCCGAGCATCACTGACGTTGATGGCGCCATCGGAGAGGCGCATCAAGATGTCCTTGAGGATGCCAACGCGATCAATCACCTCGATCCGCAGCTGCACGGGGAAGCGTTGCTTCTCCCGTTGGGCGTGGGTGGTGTTCCAACGCACGGGTAAACGCCGTTCCAGCGGAATCGTCTCCACGTTGGAGCAGTCCTGCCGGTGAATGGTGATGCCGTGGTTGCCGAGGGCCACCGTGCCCACGATCAATTCGCCCGGCAGCGGGCTGCAGCAGCCTCCTAGGCGGTAATCCAATCCCTCCAGTCCAAGGATCGCCCCTTCACCTCCAGAACGATCCGGCGCCACATCCCGCGATGGCACCAGAGCCATCGCCACCTCTTCGTTGCTGGGCGGCGCCTGCTGCTGTTCCGCCAGCAGGCGCATCTCCTCCCGCAGACGATTGAGCGCTTGCTGCAGCGTCACATCACCGAATCCCAGTGACGCCAACAGATCCTCGGTGGTGGGCACATTGCAGCGTTGCGCCACCCGCTGCATCGCCTCACTGTTCAGCAGGGCATCGAAGCCATCACGCCCCAGCTCCCGCTCCAGCAGATCCTTGCCCCGTTCGATCGTTTCATCGCGGTGGCTGCGCTTGTACCACTGACGAATACGGTTGCGGGCCGTGGGCGTGGCCACAAAGTTCAACCAATCCAGGCTGGGGTGAGCCGTCTTGCTGGTGAGCACCTGAACGAAATCACCGTTTTGCAGCGGTGTGGCCAGGGGGCAGAGCCGATCATTGATGCGGACGCCATGGCAGTGGTCGCCCACTTCGGAGTGGATGCGATAGGCGAAGTCGACAGCGGTTGCCCCTTTGCGCAAACCGAGCAGATCACCCTTCGGTGTGAACACAAACACCTCTTCGTCAAAGAGGTCTTCCTTGATCGACGAGAGGTAGTCGTTGTGATCGTCATTTCCTCCTTCCTGTTGCCAATCCACCAGCTGACGCAGCCAGTTGAACCGCTCCGCATCACTGCTGCTGCTGGCCGGCGAGCCTCCTTCCTTGTATTTCCAGTGGGCCGCAATCCCGAATTCGGCCACATGGTGCATCTCAAGGGTGCGGATCTGCACTTCGATCGGGCGATGCCGACCGATTACCGCTGTATGGAGGGATTGATACCCATTGGGTTTCGGCAACCCGATGTAGTCCTTGAACCGACCAGGAATCGGACGAAAGGTGTCGTGAACCACCGCCAGCGCGCGGTAACAGCTTTCGACATTGGTGGTGAGAATCCGCAACGCCGCCACGTCGTAGATCTCGTTGAACTCCTTCTGCTGACGCTGCATCTTGCTCCAGATGCCATAGAGATGCTTGGGACGACCCGTCACCTCGCAGTGCTCTAAGCCAGCTCGTTCCAGCCGCTCATTCAGCAGCCCCACCGTGACACCGAGCCGCTCCTCCCGCTCGCTGCGCTTGGTGGCCACCTCCTCTTGAATCTCACGGAAGGCCTCCGGTTCCAGCAATTTGAACGCCAGATCCTCCAGCTCCCACTTGAAGCGGCCGATGCCGAGCCGGTTGGCGAGGGGTGCATAGATCTCACGCGTTTCGCGGGCGATCCGCTGGCGCTTCTCCTCCTTCAGAGCACCAAGGGTGCGCATGTTGTGCAACCGGTCCGCCAGCTTCACCAACACCACGCGGATGTCGCTGGCCATCTCCAGGAACATCCGCCGCAGATTTTCCGCCTGCGCTTCCGTGCGGTCGTTGAAGTGAATTCCGCCGAGCTTGGTGACACCCTCCACCAGTTCACGCACCTCTGAACCGAAGTACTGCTCGATCTGATCGGGGGTGACGTCGGTGTCCTCGACCACGTCATGGAGGAACCCAGCAGCAATCACGGGGGCACTGGCGCCGATATCCCGCAACAGATCCGCCACCGCCACCGGATGAACGATGTAGGGGTCACCACTGGCCCGGAACTGTCCCTCGTGGAGCTGAAAACCGAAATCGAAGGCCGACACCAGCAGCGCCTCGGAATCCGTAGGGCAGCTTTGACCGATGCCGGGCGGCACATTGGCGATGCACTCCCTCAACCAGTCCGGCAGAGAGATGTCGTAGTCATCCGGATGGCGGATGGGATGGCGCCGGACTTCTGGCAACACACACGCCACCGCAGCCGAACCAGTGCTGGCTCGGGGCTCGTTGGGTGTTGAGGCGGCGTTGAGCATCCGACCCAGCGGATCAATCCATGGTATTCAGTGCAGGACCTCCCGTCTTTCCTGCCGCACTGTTCATGGGCCGGCCTGTTCTGGAACTCGAACAGCTGCGACTGCGCTACCCCGGCAGTGAGTACTGGACGCTGGATGGGCTGAATTTGAGCCTCGAGCCCGGGGAGACCCTGGCCTTGGTGGGATCTTCAGGATGCGGCAAAAGCACCGTGGCCCGCGCCGTGATGCAGCTGCTGCCACGGGGAACAGTCTGTGAAGGTCGGCTGGACTTAACCGGCCAGGATCCACGCCAGCTCAGGCGACCGCAGTTGCGACAGCTGCGCGGTGAGGCCGTGGGTCTGGTGTTCCAGGACCCGATGACGCGGATGAATCCGCTGATGACCGTGGGGGGACATCTGATCGACACCCTCAGAGCCCACCGGCCTGACACCAGCAACACGGCCCACCAAGAACGGGCCCGAGAGCTGCTGGAACGGGTGGGCATCGGTGCCAACCGCTTCCGCGCCTACCCCCATGAGCTCAGCGGTGGCATGCGACAACGCCTGGCCATTGCCCTGGCGATTGCCCTGGAACCGCCGCTGCTGATCGCCGATGAACCCACCACCAGCCTGGATGTGGCTGTAGCAGGGCAGGTGATGGCCGAGCTGAGTGGTCTCTGCAAAGAACTGGGCAGTGCTTTGCTGCTGATCAGCCATGACCTGGCCATGGCTGCCCGCTGGTGCGACCGCATGGCGATGCTCGACAGCGGACGCAAGGTGGAGGACGGCCCCAGCCATCAGCTGCTTACCAGGCCGAAGTCTTCCGTGGGGCAACGCCTGGTCTCCGCAGCACAGGCCCGTGAAGGTGGGAGGTCGCCGGCACGTCCCGACAACAGCAGCGTGCTGAAGGTGGAGGAACTGCGCTGCTGGCATGCGGTGGGTGGCGCGCCTTGGTCTCCTGTCTGGCTGAAGGCAGTGGATGGGGTGAGTTTCGAGCTCAGGGCCGGGGAAAGTCTTGGAGTTGTCGGAGCATCCGGCTGTGGCAAAAGCACCCTCTGCCGAGCATTGATGGGGCTCAATCCCATCCGCGGCGGACGGGTCGACCTGCTCGGCCAGGCTCTGCTGAGCCTGCGGGGAGAAGCGCTGCGGTCAGCCCGTCGGGCCCTTCAAATGGTGTTTCAGGACCCTCTGGCCTGCCTGAATCCCGCTCTGCAGGTGGCTGATGCAATCGCCGATCCATTGCTAATCCATGGCATCTGCTCCAAAGCTGCAGCCCGGGAGGAAGCCCGACGCCTGCTGGAACGGGTCGGACTCAGCCCTGCAGAGCAGTTTCAGGAGCGCCTGCCAAAGCAGCTCTCCGGTGGACAGCAACAACGGGTGGCGATCGCGCGCGCCCTGGCCTTGAAGCCCAAGGTGCTGATCTGCGATGAGAGCGTCAGCATGCTTGATGCAGAAGTGCAGGCGGATGTTCTGGGCCTACTGAGGGAGCTGCAGCAGGAGCTGGGCCTCGCGATCGTGTTCATCACCCATGACCTCTCGGTGGCCAGTGGCTTCTGTCACCGGGTGATGGTGCTGGACAAGGGGAAGGTGGTTGAGGAGGGCCCAGGGGACCGGATCTTCAGCGCTCCACAGGCACCCATCAGCCAGACCCTGGTGGAGGCCTGCCCAAGGCTGCCCCGCTGAACTCAAGCAGTCTCTGAAAGGTCAACCACGATCAGGTGCCGGCGCAAGGAAGCAGGAAGCACCTCACGGCGCACGGAGCGGATCAAAGCGGAGACCCAAGTTCTGTTGCAACGAACCCGTATGACCATCGATCGGCCTATGGATCAACCACCATCAAAAAGCGGATTCAGCACTTGTCCAGTGCACCCCTGAACCTGCAACTCTCCCCATCAACCCGACGCGGCGCGCCGCCGCAACACCCCCAATAACTTCTCCATCACCGGCGGAAGGGGTGCCTCAAACACCATCCGTTCACGACTGATTGGATGGTCCAGCCCCAACTGCACGGCATGCAGCGCTTGGCCGGGCAGTTCGATCGGCAATTTGCGGCAGCGGCTGTAGGTGGGATCCCCCACCACGGGGTGATTGATATGGGCGCAGTGGACCCGGATCTGATGGGTCCGCCCGGTGTCGAGCTTGAACCGCAACAGGGAGTAGTCCCCGAGACGCTCCACCAGGGTCCAGTGGGTGCAGGCGTAACGGCCGTTTTCAGTGCTCACCACGGCGTACTTCTTGCGATCCACCGGATGACGACCGATGGCGCCGACGATCGAGCCGGAGTCGCCGTCGGGCACACCGTGGACAACGGCGAAGTACTCACGGGAAGCGATCCGTTTCTGGATCTGAACCTGCAACCGCACCAGGGCCTCCTGGCTCTTGGCGATCACGATGCAGCCGGTGGTGTCTTTGTCGAGACGGTGGACAATCCCCGGGCGCAGCTTGCCGCTGATCCCAGGCAGATCGGGGCAGTGATGCAGCAGACCGTTGACCAAGGTGCCGTCCTTGTTGCCCGGTGCCGGGTGCACCGTCAAACCTGCGGGCTTGTTGAGCACGATCAGATGATCGTCTTCAAACAGCACATCCAGATCCATCGGCTCCGGCTTGAGGTAAGGCAACGGTTCCGGGGGCGGCATCCAGAGCTGCACTTCGTCGCCCTGACGCAACGGTGTTTTGGCCTTGCCGGTCTTGCCGTTGACGCGCACATACCCCGCGTCGATGAACTTCTGAATCCGGGCTCTGCTCTGCTCCGTGCGCTGACTGACCAGCCAACGGTCCAGCCGCATCGGCAGCGGTTTGGGATACCTCAACGTGAGCAGCTCTCCCTCACCCTCCCCAAAGCGGTCGGTAAAGGTCTCTTCCGGCAGCGGAGGACGCTTCCACTGCGGACTCATGCCGGCAGCTCCAGGGCGATGCTGCCGAGGGCCGATTTACGGAAATCATCCAGCAGCCGCTGGGCCATGCGTGCTGTTTCCCCAGAGGTGTGGCGGGACGCTGCAGCCTCCAGCCAAAGGGCGGGGTCCGCCGTTTCACCGCTCAGGGGAATGCCATAACGCTCCTGCAGGAGCGGGAGCGTTACTCCAGCCGCGGCCTGCGATTCGGCATCGATCAATAGCTGCAGAAAGGCCTGAGCCACCAGTTCACCGTCGTAGGCGGCCTGGCCGATGTCGTCACAAAGGGCGAGCCTCAGGGCCGCTTGCTGGTCATCGAGCCGGGGGGGCAGAACCCCTGGTGCATCAAGGAGATCCAGGTCTTGCCCCAGACGCACCCAGCGCAGGGTTCGCGTCACCCCAGCCCGCCGGGCACTGGCCACCACCTTCTGCCTCACCAAACGATTGATCAGGGCGGACTTACCCACGTTGGGAAATCCCAGGGTGAGGGCCCGCACCGGCCTGGGCCGCATGCCCCTGTTGCGACGGCGTTCGTTGAGCTGATCTCCGGCGCGAATCGCTGCCTGCTGCACCTGCTTCACCCCGGTACCGGCCTTGGCATCACACCAAACGGTGCGCTGACCTTGGGCCTTGAACCAGGCCTCCCAGGCCTCCTTGGCGGCCGCTGTGACCATGTCACGCCGATTGATCACCAAGAGGTGCTGCTTGCCCTTCAGCCAGCGGTTGAGATGGGGGTGACCTGTGGCGAGAGGGATGCGGGCATCGCGGACCTCAATCACCAGATCCACCTTGTCGAGATGGCGTTTGAGCTGCTGCTCCGCCTTCGCGATGTGGCCGGGATACCACTGAATCGTTGGAGTGCTCACAAACGCAAACGCACAGAACAGGTGGCCCGCTGAAACACATTCACATTGAACTCGCCGGCGCTATCGCCCTTCACACGGGTTAATGTCACCCCGTTTTCTTACCGCACGAGACAACCCTATGGCGAAGCGTTCCCTGGCCAGCCTCCAAGCCGGCGACCTGAGCGGCAAACGCGTTCTCGTGCGGGTTGACTTCAACGTGCCCCTGAACGATGCCGGTGCGATCACCGACGACACCCGCATCCGTGCCGCCCTGCCCACGATCAACGACCTGATCAGCAAGGGCGCCAAGGTGATCCTTTCTGCTCACTTCGGCCGTCCCAAGGGCCAGGTCAATGACGCGATGCGCCTGACCCCCGTGGCGGCTCGCCTGAGCGAACTGCTGGGCAAATCCGTAACCAAGACCGACAGCTGCATCGGTCCTGATGCCGAAGCCAAGGTTGGCGCCATGGCCAACGGCGATGTGGTGCTGCTGGAGAACGTTCGCTTCTTCGCTGAGGAAGAGAAGAACGAAGCCGGCTTCGCCGAGAAACTGGCTGGTCTGGCTGAGGTGTACGTGAACGACGCCTTCGGCGCCGCCCACCGAGCCCATGCCTCCACCGAAGGCGTGACCAAGTTCCTCAAGCCCTCCGTCGCCGGCTTCCTGATGGAGAAGGAGCTCCAGTACCTGCAGGGTGCTGTGGATGAGCCCAAGCGTCCCTTGGCCGCCATCGTCGGTGGATCCAAGGTGAGCTCCAAGATCGGCGTGCTCGAGGCCCTGATCGACAAGTGCGACAAGGTGCTGATCGGCGGCGGCATGATCTTCACCTTCTACAAGGCTCGCGGCCTCGCAGTGGGCAAGAGCCTGGTGGAAGAGGACAAGCTGGAACTGGCCAAGGAGCTGGAAGCCAAGGCCAAGGCCAAGGGCGTGCAGCTGCTGCTTCCTACCGATGTGATGTTGGCCGACAACTTCGCCCCCGACGCCAACAGTCAGATCGCTGACATCAACGCCATCCCTGATGGCTGGATGGGCCTCGACATCGGCCCCGACTCGATCAAGGTGTTCCAGGACGCCCTGGCGGATTGCCAGACCGTGATCTGGAACGGCCCCATGGGCGTGTTCGAGTTCGACAAGTTCGCTGCTGGCACCAACGCCATCGCCACCACCCTGGCGGACCTGAGCGGCAAGGGCTGCTGCACGATCATCGGCGGCGGTGACTCCGTTGCAGCCGTTGAGAAGGCTGGCCTGGCCGAGAAGATGTCTCACATCTCCACCGGTGGCGGCGCCAGCCTTGAACTGCTGGAAGGCAAGGTGCTGCCCGGTGTGGCTGCCCTCGACGCCGCCTGATCAGACGTTCAGGTCTGGAGCTTCCGGCCTTTGGCATCGCGCTTCTTGCCGGTCCGCGCCGGAAGCCCCAGCTGATTCCGCACTTTGTTCACGTATGCCCGGTAGTCCTGCTTGAGGGACTTCCGGGCTTTTTTCATGTCCTTACGACACGTCTTGATCTCATTCGCGGATGCTGCCGCATCAACACAGAGCTGATGGCTCTGCAGGAGATCCAGTCGACGCTCGTAGTTGTCTTTGAACCAGGTCTTGCGGGCCTGGAACAGAACCTGGCTCTGCTCAGGGGACTGATCCCGCCCAGCCACTGCCGATGGAGACATTGTCATGACCGGTGCTGCCATCAGTGCAGCCAGAGCCAGGGAGGCGTTGGAGATGCGCATGGATGAAGCCTTCGCAATGCATCCATTCTGGTAACACACATCAATCAGGATCTGAATGGTCTGCCATGAGTCATGACCAGATCTGACTTGAGCCTGGGCTTCGTGGGGCTGGGCGCTCTCGGCTTACCGATGGCGATCAACCTGCACCGCGCCGGCTTTCAGCTGAGGGTGCACACCCGCAGCCGCACAGCCGAAACCAGGCCGGAGCTCGAGGGTGCAGCTCGATGTTCCAGCCCAGCCGAGGCCAGCGCCGGCGTTGACGTTCTTCTTCTGTGCGTCAGCGACGACGCAGCAGTTGAGGAGGTCTTGTTCGGACCCCACGGAGCTGCGTCACAACTCACCACCGGCAGCGTGGTGCTGGATTGCTCCACCATTGCTCCCGCCACAGCCCAACGCTGTGCCGAGCGCCTGGCGCGCCAGAACATCCATTACCTGGATGCCCCAGTCACCGGCGGCACGGAAGGTGCCAAACGCGGCAGCCTCACAGTGCTGGTTGGAGGAGCCACCGAGCCGCTGGAGCGTGTTCGGCCGATTCTCGAGGTGATCAGCTCCTCCATCCATCACTTCGGCAGCGTGGGGCGAGGGCAGCAGGTGAAGGCGGTGAACCAGGTACTAGTGGCCGGCAGCTATGCCGCCGTGGCTGAGGCAGTGGCCCTGGGCCAGCGCCTGGATCTACCCATGCCACTGGTGGTCGACGCTCTCAAAAACGGAGCAGCCGGATCCTGGGCTCTGGAGCATCGCAGCACCACCATGCTTGAAGGCACCTATCCCCTCGGCTTCCGGCTCAGCCTGCACCGCAAAGATCTCGGTATCGCCCTCGACACAGCCAGAGCAGTCGAACTGGATCTACCCGTGACGACGCTGGTGGAACAGCTGGAACTCGATCTGATCAACGACGGCCATGGCGATGAAGACGTGTCCGCACTGCATCGTTGGAACCCTGCGATGGGAGAGAGCTAATTGCTGCTGACCACCCGCACCCGCTTGGTGGCCGTCACCACCCCATCGGGATGCACCAGCATCACAGCCCAGGTCTGCGAACCGGGTTGCTGCGGTGCCTGGACGCTCTTGAACAAACCACCACCACCCAGAGGTGCCAGCGGCAGATTGGGGCGAATCTGAGCCGACAACTGCTCATCGGTGAGGTCGAGCAAGCCGCCCGCCACCAGTGCCTGGCCCAGCGGCTCTTCAACCACCAGATCAATGTCGTAGCGACTGCCGGTCAGCACGACATCGGGGATCGAGACGTTGACGGCCAACGGGCGTTCACCGCTGCGGAGCAACGACTGCTGGGCCAACAGTTCCTGCTCCACAAGCTGGCCGTCTTCAAGCCGAATCGCGATCTGTTCCGAGGCTTCCAAGGCGTAGTTCAGCCCCTCGGATTCGGCGGCACCACGCACCCGCAGGCTGAGGGTCTGACGGCCATCCGGCGTGGGCGCTGCAGGCTCCACTTGCCAGGTGACCTCAGGGAAATCCTGACGGAATCTCTGATAGCGCTGGGCCAATACTGGCTGCAGCTCAACGCTGGCCACCGTGTCGAACGCCGTAGGGGCACCACTCGCAGAACCACCGCTGTTCAACACCGTTTGCAGGCGGGAACTGAAGCTCTCCACCGCACTGCCCTCACGACCGGGCTGCTCGAGGGCATGGACCGGAGATAACACCAGCGCTATGGCCGACACCAGCGTGGCTCCCAGGAAACGACGCACGGGCCGGAACGCAACAACCCAATTAAGTTAGGCGTGGTGAGCGGAGACGGCCGACGCGATGACCCGGCTTCTGATCGCTGCCAGCGGCACCGGCGGCCATCTCTTTCCAGCTCTGGCTGTTGCAGAAGCCGTTGAAGACCAGTGGCCCGTGCGCTGGCTGGGGGTGCCCGATCGACTCGAAACGCGTCTGGTGCCCGAACGCTTTGGCTTGGTGTGCGTGAATGCCGGAGGCCTGCAGGGGCGTGGGCTGACCAAGTTGCTGCAGCTGCTGCGTCTGTTGCTGGCCAGCGTCAGCGTGCGGCGGGTGATCCGCCGGAACGCGATCGATGTGGTGTTCACCACCGGCGGCTACATCGCCGCCCCCGCGATCCTTGCGGCGCGCTGGTGTGGCATTCCCGTGGTGCTGCATGAATCCAATGCCATCCCGGGGCGCGTCACCCGCTTGCTGGGTCGCTTCTGCAGCGCCGTGGCCATTGGCCTCCCCGCTGCCGCCAAGCGCATCCCCGGCAGCCAGCCGGTACTGACCGGCACGCCGGTGCGTTCCAGCTTCCTGGCGGCGCAACCCCTGCCGGCCTGGGTCCCCAGCGGCGAGGGCCCGCTGTTGGTGGTGATGGGCGGCAGTCAAGGCGCGGTGGGATTGAACCGCATGGTGCGTGCTGCGGTGCCTCCCCTTTTGGAGCAGGGCTGCCGGGTGGTGCACCTCACCGGCGACAACGATCCCGACATCGAGCAACTGCAGCATCCACAGCTGGTGGAACGCAGCTTCAGCGATGAGATTCCCGGGCTGCTGCAACATGCCGATCTGGCCATCAGCCGCGCGGGGGCCGGCAGCCTCAGTGAACTAGCGGTCTGCGGGACTCCCAGCGTGCTGGTGCCGTTCCCGCAGGCAGCAGACCAGCATCAGGAGGCCAATGCCGCCTGCGCCGCGTCTTTGGGTGCTGCGGTGATCGTGCATCAACACGAACCAGACCAGCCGGTGTTGTTGAACACCGTTCAACGGCTCCTGGCAGCACGGCTGGGGCAGCCCACGGCCGCACCCGATCCCCTCGCACAGATGCGTGAAGGCATGCAGGCCTTGGCGGAACGGGATGCCGAGCGGCAACTGGCTGCCTTGCTTCAGGCGCTGGTGGACTGAGTCAAATCAGAGGGTTGCGCTGCAGCTCCTCACGCAACGCCCTCACGATGCGGCGGTTGTTGCGGCGAGATTGCAAGCCGATCCGTAGCCAGGTTTCACCCAAGCCCTCAAAGGAGCGGCAATCACGCAGAAGAATGCGATGCCGCTGCTCCAATGCTTCCCGCAATGGCACTAGGGAGCGGTTCGATCGAATCAACAGGTAATTCACTGCCGACGGCATGGGGGTAATGCCAGGCAGCGCCGCTAACTGCTGCTGCATCCAGGCGCCTTCTATGGCCACCCAACGCTGAACCCGCTCACACCAGCGGTGGTAACGCCGAGGTGATGCCAACAACCTTTCGCCAACAGCCAGGGCGATGCCATTCACGGGCCAGGGATCCCGCCACAGGGCCCAACGCTGCAGCCGCTGCGGTTGCGCAACGGCATAGCCCAAGCGAAGCCCGGCGATGCCATACAGCTTGGTGAGGCTGCGGATCACCACCAGGTTGGAATGCTCTGCCACCAACGGAATCATCGACTCCTGTTCGCCATTGGGCACCAAGGGCAGAAACGCTTCATCGCAGATCACCAGTGCGTAGCGCTCCAACAGCGACTGCAACGAGGCACGGCTCCAGAGCTGACCGGTGGGGTTGTGGGGATTGCAGATCCACAACACAGCCCCCTTCATGGCGGGATGCACCAGCGGGCCAGCGTGATCCCAGGTCAATGCCAAGGACCCGTCGATCCGAGAAGCGTTCCAACACTTCAAAGCCCGCCGGTAGTCGGCGAACCCGGGAGCGAGAAGCGCACTGACGCCAGCAGCAGCAGCGTCGCGCGCCGCCCAGGTGAACAACTCAGCTGCCCCGTTGCCAGGAAGCACAGCATCAGGATCCACGCCATGCAAGCCCGCCATCGCCTGGCGCAGGGACGTCTGCCCCCGATCGGGGTAGTTGCGGATGGCGGTCAGGGGGATGCGGGAGCAAGGCGGACTCCAGGGGGCCAGAGAAGCACTGGCATCCAGCAGCTGCGATGGCTTGCAGTTCAACCTCGCAGCGGCTGCTTCGCGGTTGCCGCCATGGCGCAGGTCGACGCCCATCCCGACTCCCGATAAAACGCAGAGATATCACCAGAGTGACCCACTGCCTATGCCAGCACGAGTGCTGCTGTTCACACTGCTGTTCGCCGCGCCACTGGTGGCACGGGCGGACGATCTGATCGTGTTGCTGCAGCAACGGAATTGCCCGGACTGTCGCCTGGTGGATGTGGATCTGGTGCACGCCGACCTGCGGGATGCAGATCTGCAGCGAGCCCAACTGCAACGCGCCAATCTTGGACAGGCACGCCTCGATGGAGCAGATCTAAGCGGCGCCGATCTCAGCTTCACAAGCATGCAAGGAGCATCCCTTAGAGGGACCAAGCTGCACGGAGCAAGGCTCTATGGCACTGATTTGAGAAATGCAGATCTCACTGGTGCCATGCTGGATCCCAACGCTCTCGAGGAAGCCCACTGGAGCGGTGCCAAAGGCATGCAACCTCAGGCCCAAAGTCATGCAGCCCTACATAATGCAGGGGTAGGCGCTGCGGAAAGTGATCGCTGGAAACAGGCAGAAAACTTATTCGGGCTTGCCATCAGCAAACAAACGGACGCTGCGGAAAGCTGGGTTGCGAGAGGCATTGCACGCGAGAAGCTGGGCAAACGTCAACTAGCAATTCAGGACTTCATCTACGCCAGCAACTTATACGCCAAAAAAGGTGCAACATCCCATGCCGGCCAATTACAGACAGCCGCAAGATCTTTGCAAGACAAAGTGAACAACGCTCAGAATGGCAATGGTGTGGGATCTGCACTTCTTGACGGGCTTCTTTCAACCTCGCAGGCGCTATTACCGCTGGCAATGAAACTATTTATGCCAGCAATTAGTTTCTGATCAGCTAGCCCCCATCAACCGTCGCGATTCTCTGGTTGAAGGCCGATAACCGTAACCATATGTACTTTCTTCATCGTCAAGAATTCGAGGAGACACCAATATCACCAGCTCACGCTTATTGCGGCGTCCCGCAGAGCTCCTGAAAAATTGACCGATCAATGGGATATCACCAAGGATCGGCCATTTCGAAACAGCTTGAACATCAGAATCAGATATGACTCCTGTCAATATAAGAGTCTGGCCGTCGCGAACCCTTACTGTACCTGTATCCAATCTCCGTAAACTCAATACAGATATTGGCCCACAACCCTGAACATCTTGCGTAGATGTAGTCGCCGATATTGCAGGAGAAAGCGTAAAAGTTACAAATCCATTATCATCAATTTTTTTCACTCTTGCGCCAACAGTCAATCCTGAAATACCAAATACAGGCTGACAAGTGTTTGCAGCGCCATTTTGACCAGATTCAACAGAATAATTCGTAATCTCGTTAGTACCTACGGCAACATAAGACTCGTTGGAGTAAGGCCTACCTATTCCAGTTGATTCCAGCCCCTGCTGCAAACTTTGCCCTTCCACTCCGCCTGGGACGGGCTCAGGATTTTCGCTTAATATCATCGTAGGGCTGGCCAATGTCTTTGCGCTACCAGAAGAAATAGAAGCGCGTAAATACTCAAAAATACGATTTTTAGGATAAACAAGCCCTGGATTTATACGCCCAGGAATTGTACTTGGAGGTATGACCTGCGTTTGCACTGCAGCCCCGTCACCTGAAACAGTTACTGTCTCAGGCTTTCCACTCGATGCTCCTCCAGCAATCACATCAAAGTTATTAGAGTTAGGTGGCAATAACTCGCCAAACGAAGCAGACAAACGGCCATCATCACTAACAATAAAATTATTGCCATAGCGGAAAGCAAAATCATTTTGAATTGACGAATCATTATCAAGAGTCACATCCAATATCCTGACCGAAAGCGCAACCTGCCTTTGCCTCAAATCAATTTTCTTCAAATAAGATGCTGCCACATCGACAACCCGAGAATCGCCTATCAATGTGATCGTCTGCAGTCTAGAATCAGTTGTCCCCGATAAGCCCTTTAAAGGGCCTTCAGAAGCACCGTAAGTATCTATCTGAGTTAAATTTGACCTGAACGAACTACTCCTTCTGCCAGCTCTGCTATCAATGTATCCCAGATCCCCAGACTCTTTCAGCTCTAACTTTCGAGTGGAATCGGTACCAATACCCTGTTTACCAGACTCACCTTCATCAACTGATCGAACTGTTGTAACCTGAGATATTTTGGCGCCAAGACTACCCAAAAACATTGCAGCAGAGAGGGCAGACACGCTATTCAACCGATACGTCTTAGAAAGAGTCGCCCCAAACCCTTTGGAAGAAACATTTTCACCGACTAAAAGCATTTTTCCCTCTAGCTTCCCCTGCAGACCAGAAGCCAACAGCACAGAATTTACAGCCCTGGAGTAATCTTCTTCAACAAACTGTAGGGTTACTGGATACAGACTTCTTGACAGAGTTTCATCAGCATTCTCTTTGGCAGAGCGCGCTTCGGCGAGGGTATTTCCAACGAATACGAATCCATACCCGCCTAGTTTTGCCAAAGACATTAATGCATCTTTTGCGGCAGCATTATTAAGAGTGAGAGATACCGGTGGCCCACTCAAATTCACATAGCTGCGGTTCTGCAACAGCATCGTTCCGACTGCCATGTCTCCCAGCGGCGGCGCCGAAGCCCGCGCATGCATGGGTGGAATGAACGCAGACTGCTGGACTCGGCCGGGCCGGTTTAAGTCAAGCCGGCCACTCATCAAGGCCGTCGTTTGAATCGGCAAACGTGTGAATGAGACGATCAGACTGGTGCCATCCACTTGAATCTTTGGCTTCGGCAAGGATGTTCCCTGCGAAGCTCGCACGGTCAGCTGCAATTCACCTGAACCAGTAGCGCTTAGACGAATTGATTGAAGACCAGCTTCTGACAACTCGACTTCTTGGGATCGACGGAGAAGCAACGGAGCCGCAGCTCGCAGCTGCCCGCTCCACTGTGTTGCCGAACTCCTCTCGCTTATGACGCGTGCATCAGACGACACTCCATCAACAACAACATCAACACGATCACCCAAACGGCGAAGTGTCAACACAGCAGAGGCAGCGGCAACCTCTGAAGAGGCGGCAAGCATGCACAGCTCAATGCATGGAGCACCGAACCCCAGAGCCATGACAAAAGGGAGCATGCGTCGAATCACCAAGCTGCTCACCTTGCCCGTCATCATTGAAGTTTCCTGAGCAGATGGTATCGATTGATATCGAGATACACCAGCCTCATGAAGGCGTTGATGTGGAAGCCTCCGCTGGCGGACCCGCCTTGGGAGCCAAGTCATAGAAACTGAGCTTCAAGGTGAGCTGCGTGCGGGCCACAGCAGCCTGAGCTGGCTCATCATCTTTTTTCTCGACCACTACCTCGATTTCAAGCTCACTGCTCTCGACCAGCAACTCCAAAGCCTCCATCCGTTGCAAGAAGGTTTGCAATCCGCCGAATGAACCGCTCACTTCAAGCGCAACAGACGACTTGCGGTAGCCGAGGGCTTGCAATGGATCTTGCGGAGTTTCAGCCTTCTGATTCGTATTGGATCGTCTGTTGTTCTGCCGGGATTGGCCCTGAGGTGGTGGTGGCGTTTTGAGCGGTTCGTAGCGCAGCATCTGCACACCCGACGCCACAGCCTGCTGATTCAACAGGGCCAGAAAGGTCTGCACCTTGTCACGCCCTGCCAGCAAACCCACCAACAAAGCCTGCTTCTCTTCAGCCATCCGCAGTTCAGCCTCAGCCTGGTTGAGCTGACGTTCCAACGCAGGAGCACTGCGCTGAAGACTGAGCAAGGTGTCTCGCCTCTCCTGCAAACCTTGCACCGTTTGCAGGAGAGGTCTCACCCCCAACACCACAACCGCAGCACTCACCAAGACACCAAGCCCAAGGGGCAAGCCGACCAACAAGCGTCCCCGTGTGAGCCATGGCTGGCTTGACGTTGTCGAAAGGTTGGTCATGGCAACAACCCCTCTCCTTGCAGCAACTCCAAGCGCTGGGCCAAACCCTCGGCACCAAGACCACGCAAGTGTTCCGGCGTGGGTTTCATGGCTGGATCGAGCTTGGCCTCAAGGCTGAAGGCAATTCGTCCCTGTTTGTCGGCCTGAGCTTTCACAACGGTTGTGCCATCGCGGAGCATGCCCGGCAAGGCTTCAAGGTTTAGATCCAAGGCGTTGATCCGCTGGAAGGCATCCGTTCCTTGGGATTCCCCCTTGATCAGCACTTTGGAAGGGTTGGCGTCGACCGACAGAAGGCGCACCCCCTGAGGCGTGACCCGTCGTAATTGCTCCAACAAGGCCGACCCCGAGCGCACCGCCACCAACTGCTCGGCGATGGATTGCGTCTGCTGCTCCAGGCTGGACCGGCGCGATGTCATGGCACGGAGCCGTGCCTTGGCATCACCAACACGCCTCTCCACGGGATTGAGTGCATCGACCTCGGACTGCACCAGCCGCTGACGATGCTGTAATCCCAACAGGGTGAGCACGGCCAACATCACCAACACCAACGCGCCGATGACGCCCTTACTAAACAGAGAGAGTGGCGGCGGGACAGGCGCCGGATCCAACGGCAAGCCGAGCTCGAGCCGGCGTTGCTGCAACAAATCCGGCTTGGGCCAGTCCTGAGGCGAAGTCATCGCTCCTCCTGCTGCAGCGCCAGCAGCGCCAACTGCTGCAGAGGTGACAGCACATCGGTCACATCTGCAGCGGCGCCCTGATCCGATGGTTCAGCCCAGGTGGGTAAGGGCTGGTTCAAACAGCACTCCCCACTCTCCTCGTCAACGAGCGGCATCCAATCGTCAACCTGTTCGATAGGAACCGACAACCACCAGCCCAGTGCAGATGGCGTATCGACCGAGCCCTGCCAGGCAGCAACACAGGCCCGAATCTCGCGCTGGCAGGCCAGAGGGTCGTCCTCCTCCAGTGCATGGTCAACCTCAGGAACTCCCTGGTGGAACAACACCAACCGCATGCGCTTCTCCTCCCGCACAAGCCAAGCCAGATCGCCATCCCACGCCTGCGTGAGTTGATGCAAGGACCGCTGGGCCGCGGTGAGCGACCAATCAACACGCCGCAGCGGCAGATCCGCCAGTTCAGCAACCTCGCTCCAGCCCTGAATCAACGACCGCGGCACACCCACCACCGCTAAGGCCTCTTGCACAGGTGACGACGTGATGTAGCTCTCCGCCAGATCAAAAGGCAACTCAACAGACTGCAGCGCCTGAGGCACAAGACCAGGCGCCCCATCCAATCCGTAGCCGTCGACCACGC
Organism: Synechococcus sp. UW69; assembly: GCF_900474185.1. Classification (NCBI taxonomy): domain Bacteria; kingdom Bacillati; phylum Cyanobacteriota; class Cyanophyceae; order Synechococcales; family Synechococcaceae; genus Synechococcus; species Synechococcus sp. UW69. Next base: position 101,272 of record NZ_UCNW01000009.1, read on the forward strand.
ACCAGGCAGCAGCGCGCAGGGGGAGACAAAGAACAAGTTCTGCCCCGGGAAGATCGCAGTCAAAGATCAAATCAGCGATGAACTCACCAACCACTTCCCGTTGCAGCGGCAAACCATCACGACACACACCATCGGGCCAGTCGACAACGCGTTGCCACCAACGCCCCCCCTTGTCCCAACAACACACCAAGCGCGTGTTCGTCACTGTGATCAACACCGGCTTGATCTCGACAAGCCGCCGCCAAGCCAAGCTCAATGCTGTGAGTTGAGGCAGCTCAGCGAGAGCAGGCAGTGGCACACAACGCTTCCCACTGTGTTCATGCTATCGACGATCAACACGTTTAATCACTCCACTCAGGAGACATTCAGAGGCACAACATCGAGCCGGTGAGGGAGCTTCGATGCATCGAGTTCAGTCCTGCCAGGGCAAACCGCTGCCAGACGCTTCCGCAATGGTGCGCAGGCCATGGCGATCCAGCTGCAGCAGCAGACCGTCCAGAATCCGCGGCACCAGATCCGGACCCTGAAAAATCCAGCCGGTATAAAGCTGCACCAGGGAAGCCCCTGCGGTGATGCGCTCCCAGGCAACTTGCGCAGAATCAATCCCACCCACACCGATCAACGGCAATGCAGGGCCCGCACTGGCCCGCAAACGACGGATCACTTCCTGGGCCCTGTGGCGCAGGGGGGCACCGCTGAGGCCACCGGCCTCCTCCGCCAGGGTGCGGCCGGTCTGCGGCAGACGCCGTTGCTCCAGGCCCAGCCGATTGAGACTGGTGTTGACCGCGATCACACCTGCCAACCCCTCCTCAAAGGCCAGACGTGCCACAGCATCAATCGACTCATCATCGAGATCCGGCGCGATTTTCACCAGCAGCGGTGGGCAGGCCGGCAGCCGTCGCAGCCGCTCCACAAGACGTCGCAATTGGACCGTGTCCTGCAGCTCCCGCAGGCCGGGGGTGTTGGGGGAGCTGACATTGATCACCGCATAGTCCGCCAACGGGGACAACAACTCCAGGGAAGCGGCGTAGTCGTCCGGAGCCTGCTCCAGGGCGGTGATCTTGGATTTGCCAACGTTGATGCCCAGCACCGCTGGCCGGCGGCCGGGGGGATCCAATCGTTGGCGCTCCAGGGTTTTCAACAAGGCCTTGGCCCCATCGTTGTTGAATCCCATCCGGTTCAACGCGGCCTGCTCCTCCGCCAAACGAAACAGACGTGGTTTCGGGTTGCCCGGCTGGCCATGCCAGGTGACGGTGCCCACTTCGGCGAAGCCAAAGCCAAAGCGATCCCAGATGCCAGCCGCCACCCCGTTTTTGTCGAATCCCGCCGCCAAACCCACCGGATTGGGGAACCGGCAGCCAAACAACACCTGCTCCAGGCGCAGATCACGCCGTTGCAGATCCGCCGCCACGCCATCCAGCACCGTGGACACCCCAGGCCAACTGCGCCGCAGGCTCGCTTGACCCAACGCCGTGAGCGCAGTGCGCGACAGCTGTTCCGCATCCAGGCCGTCGTCTCGCGCCAAGACCGGGCCAAGCCAACGCTGGTAAAAGGCACCGCTGCTGAGCGGTCCGGCCGAAGAGGACGGCGACATGCTCGTGCTCAGGACTGTTCTGATCCTGCCTCGCGACGTTCCAGGGTCCAGCGGCCATCCTCCTGGGGATGGACAGTCCAGTCCCTCCAGATCCAGCTCTCCCGCTTGGTTTCCAGCTGTTTGAACGGCTGTTCCACCAGCTGCGCCAGCTCCAGCAACGACAGGCTGTATCCGCCCTGCGCCAAGCGATCCGCCAACTCCAATCGTGACAACAACTGCAGCAGAGGCTTGGGAGCGGCCTCTGGAGCAGCCTCTAGAGCAGCCTCCGCAGCTGGCGGCTCGGATGATCCCTGCTGCAGGGCTAAATCCGGCTGGACGGCATGGGAGAACGCCACAGCGATGCGATCCACCCGTTCATTGTCTGGATCGCCGCTATGGCCTTTGACGTACCGCAGCGGGACGTCATCCAAGCGGGCGGCATCCAGAGCCTTCCAGAGATCCTGATTGAGCACTGGCTTGCCGGCAGCCGTCTTCCAGCCTTTGCGCTTCCAGCCTTTGATCCATGAGCCAAGCCCATCAATCAGGTATTTGCTGTCGGTGCGCAGGGTGAGGTCCGGATGACGGGGCAGCTGCTCAAGGCGTTGCAACACCTCCAAAGCCGCCTGCAATTCCATGCGGTTGTTGGTGGTGTCGGGCGCATGGCCCCCGAATTCCTCAACACTGCCGTCTTCGAAACGCAACAACGCGCCCCAACCTCCCGGACCTGGGTTGCCGCTGCAGGCGCCATCCGTCGCTGCAGCCACGACACGTCCCCGTCCTTCGGCCATTGATCTGTCCCAACACTGTTCGGTACAACACGGTTTCTGGCGTCACCGTGCATGAGCCGAACCTACCTGCGGGCTGCCGGCCTGACTGCCTTGGGGCTGATGGGCGCTGGCCTACCGCAGGAGGGCGCGGCGCGGCCCCTGTTTGAGAGCACAGCAGTTCCTCAGGAGCGCTTCGCTGTACTCGCACAACCCGTTGGGAGGGCCCAGTGGAAATTGCTGGTTCTGGAACAAATCAAGCCCCAACCGCGCTGCTGGACGCCACGCCAGGACGGACTGGTGGAGCCCAGCCTGAATCGCTTCGACTTCACCAGAATCTGCAAGCGCTACCTGGACAGCAATGGCTACTCGTTGCGCAGCGGTGACCAAGATCTCGGAACCCGCTTCCGCTTCCGTCTCAAACAATCCGGCGCATCACTGAAACTCGAAGCCCTCGACCCCCAGCAACGGGCACCACTCCTGATCGGGCAGGCCCCTGTCCACCGTCGTGATCCCAACGGATTCGTCCCCCTGCAACTGGCACCTGGCTGGGCACTGGAACGGCGCGTTTACCAAGGGCGCAAGCTGAACCATCTGTACTTTGCCCACAAGGCACCGGTGAACCTGCTGCTCGCACGGGCCAGCAGCCATGGCCAACGTTCCGGATTCAGGCGATTGGGAACGCCGATGCCACCGGTCGCACCACCTCCCCTCCCTGCCGCAGGACCAACGCGCAGAAGAGCAGGTCGAACAACAGCCAGCCGCATCATTAGCAGTGGCCCGATTCGATTGCAGGTGATTCCCTACGGCCGTTGACGGCCAACCGGCACAGTGCCAGTCGAGAGAGCGACCAGAAAGGGGCTGACAATCAAATCCTCGCTCTTAGTTTGCATTTGTGTGAGGAGTGCTGAACGCCTCTTCAGGGTCGAAACAAGGACAGACTCCTGAACGTGTTCCTCTCGACGAAAGCTCCGCCTTTGGCGGGGCTTTTTTGTTGGCAGCCGAAAAACATAAAAAAACCGGCCCACGAGGGACCGGTGACTGAGCAACAACAAGCAGGGGAGAGGGGCATGCCCTCTCCCGAGGCGATCACTTGAGGGTGACCTTGCCGCCTGCTTCTTCGATCTCTTTCTTGAGAGCTTCGGCGTCGGCCTTGGAGATGCCTTCCTTGACGGGCTTGGGGGCAGCTTCCACCAGAGCCTTGGCATCGCCGAGGCCAAGGCCGGTGGCGTTGCGGACGGCCTTGAGGACCTTGATCTTGGCTGCAGCGTCGAAGCTTTCGAGGATGACGTCGAATTCAGACTTCTCCTCAGCGGCTTCGCCACCGCCGCCACCAGCAGCGCCGGGGGCAGCCATCACAACACCAGCAGATGCTGCGGCAGACACACCGAAAGCCTCTTCGATCTGCTTAACGAGCTCGGAAGCTTCAAGCAGGGAGAGGGATTTCAGCGATTCGAGAATTTCGTCGGTTTTTGCAGACATGGTTTTGAAAAGGGAAGCAACAGATCAATGAACAGTGGTCTCGGCAGAGCCGAATCAGCCTTCGCCGCCTTCGGCGTGCTGCTTGAGCGCCCTGGCCATACCAGAGGGAACCTCGTTGATGCCCACAGCGACCTTCGTGGCCACGGCGTTGATGGCACCGGCGATCTGAGCCATGAGCTGCTCCTTGGAGGGGAGATCAGCAATGGCTTTGATCTCGTCCTGCGACAGAAGCTTGCCTTCGAAAAGGCCGCCCTTGGTCTCGGACTTTTTGAGTTCCTTCTGGAAGGTCTGAACGGCCTTCACACCAGCACCAACATCGCCCTTCACCAGGACGAAGGCGTTGGTACCGGTCAGCAGGGAGTCGAGGCTGGCCCAGTTGCTGTCGCCATCAATGGCACGGCGCATCAAGGTGTTTTTGGTCACCTTGCAAACGCTGTCGCTGGCCCGCAGACGATCCCGCAGGTCAGACATCTCCTTGATGGACAGGCCCTTGAAATCAAGGACGAGTGCCAGTTCGGCGTCGGCGAGGAGCTCCTTGAGCTCTCCGACGATCTGCTGCTTGTTCTCCAGCGTGCGGCCCATAGGGATTGGATCGGATCAAAGGAACAAGCCGGGCACACGGCCGATCGAGTCTTCTGAACGAAGACGAGGCCGCGTGCCGATCCAACCCCGAATGGGACAAAACCGTGTCGCGTCTGCCTCGGCAGGGATTACATCAATGGGAATGACTGACGTCATGCCCAGGGACATCCTGCTGTCTCTGGCCGGGCGCGTGCCCGATTTGGCTTTCGCCAAAGGTTGAGTGTAGAGGAGAGCCTGATCAGCTCCCCTGTTCAATGTCCTGCAGGGCAGAGAAATCGACCTCAACGGAGGGCCCCATGGTGGAGGTCACATACAGGGACTTCCAGTAACGGCCTTTGGCACCACTGGGCTTGTTGCGGTCAATGGTCTCTTGCAACGTCTTGAGGTTCTCAAGCAGGGCCTCAGGACTGAAGCTGGCCTTGCCGAAACGGACATGGACGATGCCGGTGCGATCGGCACGGAATTCAAGTTTGCCGGCCTTGAATTCCTTAATCGCAGCCGCAAGATCCGTGGTGACGGTGCCGGCCTTGGGGTTGGGCATCAAGCCGCGGGGGCCGAGGACTCGGCCCAACTTGGCCACCTTGGGCATCATGTCTGGGGTGGCGATCAGCAGGTCGAAATCCATTTCGCCCTTGCTGATGGTCTCCACCAGTTCTTCTTCACCGGCGAGTTCAGCACCCGCGGCCTTGGCTTCAGCCACCTTCTCACCACGGGTCACCACGGCGATGCGCACGCTCTGGCCGGTGCCATTGGGAAGGGCCACGGTGGTGCGCAGCTGCTGGTCGGTGTACTTGGGATCGATGCCGAGGCGCACATGGGCCTCCATCGTCTCGTCGAATTTCGCGTTGGCGTTGTCCTTCACCAGGGCAATCGCCTCGAGGGGGGCGTAGGCACGGTCCTCGATCTTGCCGGCCAGGCTGGCCAGGCGCTTAGAGATTTTGGGCATGTTCAGAGGTGGGGTTCAGGCGACATCAGCGATGTCTCCCCCGAAAGGGTTGGAGAAGAGATGCAGCGACGTCAGTCGCTGATGGAAACGCCCATGTTGCGGGCGGTGCCTTCGATGATCCGCATAGCGGACTCAACGCTGGTGCAGTTGAGGTCAGGGAGCTTGGTCTTGGCGATTTCCTCGAGCTGAGCCCGACTGATCGATCCAACACTGCCCTTGGCAGACTCACCGGATCCCTTTTGGATCTTCGCGGCCTTGGTGATCAACACCGACGCCGGAGGCGTCTTGGTGATGAAGGTGAAGCTGCGGTCTTCAAAGACCGAAATCTCCACCGGAATCACATAACCGGCCTTGTCCTGCGTCCGAGCGTTGTACTCCTTGCAGAACATCATGATGTTCACACCGTGCTGACCGAGGGCAGGGCCCACCGGCGGCGCGGGGTTTGCTTTGCCGGCATCTAGGGCCAGCTTGATCACAGCTACGACTTTCTTGGCCATCGGCTGGGTGGTTTGGACAGCTGCGGATCACCAGACCCTCGGGTCGGGTGCGGCGGAATGGTTGCCCACTCCTGAGGCCGCCCTCCGCAGGGAGACGGCCGCCGCATGGATCAGTTCTGTTTACTGATCTGAGAAAACTCCAGTTCAACCGGCGTCTCTCGACCAAAGATGGAGAGCAGGGCCTTGAGCTTGTTGCGCTCGCCAGACACCTCGATCACCTCTCCCTGGAAATCCTTGAACGGACCCGCCGTCACCAAAATCTGATCGCCTTCGGTCAGATCCACCTTGACGACGGTCTTCTTCTCAGCCGCCCGCTTGAAGATGCGATCAACCTCAGACCGACTGAGGGGACGTGGCTTGATGTGACCACGGGCCTTACCAGTGGCACGGCGGTCCTCAGCACCCACGAAATTGATCACGTTCGGGGTGCTTCTCACCGCCATCATCGTGTCCTCATCCAGCACCATCCGGACGAGCACATAGCCGGGAAACACCTTTTCCTCAGTGGACTGACGGGTGCCGTCCTTCTTCAACTTGACGGCAGGCGTCTGGGGAATCTCAATTTCAAGAATCCGATTGCTCACCCCCAGGGTGACGGCGCGCTGCTCGAGGGTCGCCTTGACCTTTTTCTCGCAGCTGGAGGCCACCTGAACGGCATACCAGCGGGCAATGGCCGTGTTGGCGACAGCTTCCAAAGGCAAGGTGCCATCTTCCCCCTCATTCGGGGCTGGCAGATCAAGCACTTCAGGGGCGTCCGGTGTGGTCAGGTCGTCGGGCACGGCGAGAAAGGTGATATCGAGTCAGCGGAACACCTGGGACGAAGCCCACCCAAAGAAGCGACTGACAGCCGCAATGGTGGCCGCCGAAAGGCTGACCATCAGGATCACAGCGATGGATTCGCTGAACAATTGCTGGCGGCTGGGCCAAACCACGAGTTTCAGCTCATCAACCGTGTCCGCCAAAAATCCACCGGATTTGGTGGGATCGGCGGCGGCTTTTGAGCCGTCAGATGTGGTGGTGTCCTCAGAGATGGGGCTGGTCACGGGGATGGGACCGGAAGTTGACAACGGTGCCGGCTGGCACTTCGCCAAACAACCACCCTACCGGATGCCCTCAAACTCCCATGGGATCAAACACCAAGGAATCTGCGCCAGCCTCGCCCAACCGCACCGTCACACCACTGGCACCGGTAAAGCGTTCCTCGAGCAACAGCGTGGAGAGCGGATTTTCCAGCTGGCGCCGCAACACGCGTCGCAGTGGTCTCGCCCCGTACTCGGGTTCATAGCCCTGACGGGCCATGGCCTCGGCGACAGCATCATCCACAAGAAGAGCAAGACCCTGCTCGGCCAACAGGGCGGCGAGATCTTGCAGTTGCAGCTGAACAATGCGCACCAGATCAGCCACCTCCAAGGGGCGGAAACGAATCACCTCATCGATACGGTTCAGGAATTCAGGCCGGAACTGACTCGACAGCGCTGCATCCACCTGCTGTTGAAGGGCTGACTCGTCCGTGGATCCCGAGCGGGCATGTTCAAGAATCGCCGGGCTGGCCAGGTTGCTCGTCATGACGACCACGGTGTGGCGGAAATCGACGGTGCGGCCCTGGGAATCGGTGAGTCGGCCGTCATCCAGCACCTGGAGCAGCAGGTTGAATACATCGGGATGCGCCTTCTCCACTTCATCGAGGAGCAGCACCGCATAGGGACGACGCCGCACAGCCTCAGTGAGCTGCCCGCCTTCCTCATAGCCGACATACCCAGGAGGAGCACCGATCAGCCGAGCCACGGCGTTGCGCTCCATGAACTCACTCATGTCGAGGCGAACCAGCGCCTCCTCTTCATCGAACAACGACGCTGCAAGCGCCTTGGCCAGCTCGGTCTTGCCCACGCCGGTCGGCCCGAGGAACAGGAACGATCCCACCGGGCGACGCGGATCCTTCATGCCAGCACGGGCACGGCGGATGGCAGCGGCAACGGCGATCACCGCCTCGCCCTGGCCAATCACCCGTTCGGCGAGATGGGCGTCCAGTTGCAGCAGCTTGCGGCGCTCACCCGCCAGCAGCCGCTGCACTGGGATCCCGGTCCAGCGGGCCACAAGATCAGCGATGTCACCGGCCTCCACCTGCTCGCGCAGCAGAGCAGTGCCGGAGGTCTGCGCCTCCGCCTGGGTCGCCTCCAGTTCATCCCGACGCTGCTGCACCCGATGCAACTGGTCGTACTGCAACCGGGCCGCCTCCTCGAGGTCGCCATCCCGCTCGGCTTCAGCGATGGCATGGCGCAGGTCTTCATCCTGCTGAAGCAGCTGACCGAGTTCCTCCAGCTGACCGCGCTCCTGCTGCCAGCGACGCCGCAGCTCGTCCAATCGCGTCGACACTTCAAGCCGGTTGCGCTGCAACTGAATCCGCTCCGATTCAGGCGCTTGCTCAGCAGCGAGCAATGCCAGTTCAACGCGGCGCAGATCCGCCTCGGCTTCCTCCACCACCTGCGGCTTGGAGGTCACCTCCATCTTCAGTTGCGCCGCCGCTTCATCGATCAAATCAATGGCTTTGTCCGGCAGACAGCGGTCGCTGATGTAGCGATCGGCGAGACGGTTGGCCGCCTGAATGGCTTCATCGGTGATCGTGACGCCGTGATGCAGCTCATAACGCTCCTTCAAGCCCCGCAGAATTTCGAGGCTCAACTCCAGATCTGGCTCCCGGATCACCACCTGCTGAAAGCGGCGGTTGAGGGCAGGATCCTTCTCCACCGTGAGCCTGTAATCCTCCGGCGTGGTGGCGCCGATGCAGCGCAAATCACCACGGGCGAGGGCTGGCTTCAACAGGCTGCCGGCATCGGTGCTGCTGCGATCGCTGCCAACAACGGTATGGAGCTCATCGATGAACAACACCACGCCGGAATCGGAGCCGCTCACCTCCTCAAGCACCGACCGCAGGCGTTCCTCGAACTGGCCACGGAACTTGGCGCCGGCAATCAAAGCCCCAAGGTCCAGAGCAACAAGGCGCAGACCCTGTAGAGATTCCGGCACTTCACCCGCCACGATCCGCTGGGCCAACAGCTCCGCAATCGCTGTTTTGCCAACGCCGGGTTCACCAATCAGCACCGGATTGTTTTTGCTCCGGCGTGAGAGCACCTTGATCAAGTTGCGAATTTCGGAATCGCGACCGATCACCGGATCGAGGCTGCCCGCCTCTGCTTCTTCGGTGAGATCCCGCCCATAGGACTCCAACGCCGTGGGCTGCGGCGCCGCAGGCTCTGGAGTTAGGACGGGCGCAGCGACCTCGGGGTCAGGGGAGAGAGGAGTTGCGTTGGGAGGAGCAGACGCACGGGGCTGACGGGACGATGACGGAGCGCGGGCCACCCGTTGGCGGCGTGGGGCCTCCTGGGGGGGAGAGGCTTCGGCGGAACCCCTTTGGATCAGCTGCTCAAGCTCATCCGCCGAAACACCAAAGCCGGCAAATAATTCGGCACCGATCCGTGGATCAGCACCGATGGCCATCAGCAATTCCGGCAAATCGATGACGTCGCCATTCCAGCGCCGACGAATGGCATCGGCCGCATCGAGCAGCTGCTCGAGGTCATCACCAATGAACAACTCATCGCCGCGCCCAGAGGGCTGATCGGCCAGCACATCCTCCAATCGATCCAAGAGCGCATCGGTTGGCAGGGGCAATCCCTCCACCATGCGGCGGCAGGAGGGGTCGGTGAACAGCACCTGAATTAGATGCTCCACATCCAACTGCTCATGGCGCCAGCGACGGGCGACGTCCTGACCACTCAGCAAAAGATCCCAGGCCGCATCGCTGAAGCGATCCGGCTCGTGGGTGAGGCTGCCGTTCAACGCTGGGGATGGGGTCATCCGTTTCAGGCGGGGACTTTGGAGGACAACTCAATCAATTCCACCTTGTAGCCATCCGGATCCTCAACAAAGGCGATGACGGTGGTGCCGTGCTTCATCGGGCCAGGTTCCCGCACCACGCGGCCTCCCTTATCGGCAATCCCGGCACAGGTGCTGCGGATGTCCTCAACCCCCAGAGCGATATGGCCATAGGCGTCACCCAAGGTGTAGCTCTCGGTGTCCCAGTTGTGGGTGAGTTCCAGAACCGTGTGATTCTGCTCTGATCCATAGCCAACAAAAGCCAGGGTGAAGCGGCCGCTGGGGTAATCCTTTCGACGCAGAAGCTGCATGCCCAGAACTTCGGTGTAGAAGCTCAAAGAGCGCTCCAGATCAGCAACCCGAAGCATGGTGTGAAGCATCCGCATAGGTGAGCGTCGTTCAGGATTTACCTCCCATCATTCTGGCCAGGTATGGCCCGTCACAACAGGGGAGAGAGGGGCGACTCATAGGATCCCCGGGTTAAGCGTGCGTCCCAACGTGATCGATTCCCTCGACCTCGTCATCGACACCATCGTGGCCCGAGAGGTGCTCGATTCCCGCGGCAACCCAACGGTTGAAGCCGAAGTGCTGCTCGAAGGAGGTGCCATGGGACGGGCCATCGTTCCCAGTGGTGCCAGCACCGGCGCCCACGAAGCCCACGAACTGCGTGATGGCGGCGACCGCTACATGGGCAAAGGCGTGGGCCAAGCCGTGAATCACATCGAAGAGCGGATCGCACCAGCCCTCTGCGGCCTTTCGGCCCTGGATCAGGCCGCTGTGGACGCCGCGATGCTGGAGCTGGACGGAAGCGACAACAAATCCAACCTGGGTGCCAACGCGATCCTGGCGGTGAGCATGGCCACCGCTCGCGCTGCCGCCAACGGCCTGGGAATCCCCCTCTACCGCTACCTCGGCGGTCCGATGGCAAACCTGCTCCCGGTGCCGTTGATGAACGTGATCAACGGTGGCGCCCATGCCGCCAACAGCCTGGATTTCCAAGAATTCATGCTGGTCCCCCATGGGGCTCCGAGCTTCCGCGAAGCGCTGCGCATGGGAACCGAGGTGTTCCACACGCTCAAAGGGCTGCTCAGTGCCAATGGCATGAGCACCGCCGTTGGCGATGAAGGCGGTTTCGCCCCCAATCTGGGCAACGTTGAAGCCGGTGAAATCCTGGTGGAAGCGATCACCAAGGCGGGATACAAGCCGGGCGAGCAGATCTCCCTTGCTCTGGACGTCGCCAGCACCGAATTCTTCGAGAACGGTCGCTATGCCTTCGATGGCGGCAGCTACACCAGCGCAGAGATGGTCGGCCAACTGGAACAACTGGTGAACAAATTCCCGATCGTTTCGATCGAAGACGGCCTGGCCGAAGACGACTGGGATGGCTGGAAGCTGCTAACCGAACGCCTCGGCAGCAAGGTGCAGCTTGTGGGTGATGACCTGTTCGTGACCAACACCAAGCGCCTTCAGCAAGGCATCGACAGCGCCACGGCCAACTCGATCCTGATCAAGGTGAACCAGATCGGCTCACTCACGGAAACCCTTCAGGCCATCGATCTGGCAGGGCGCTCCGGCTACACCAGCGTGATCAGCCACCGCAGTGGCGAAACCGAAGACACCACGATTGCCGATCTCTCCGTCGCCACACGCGCCGGGCAGATCAAGACCGGTTCCCTCAGCCGCAGTGAGCGGGTCGCGAAGTACAACCAGCTGCTGCGCATCGAAGACGAACTGGGGAGCCAGGCCGTTTACGCCGGTGCTGTCGCCCAGGGCCCCCGCGGCAAGGCCTGATCTCAGGCCCCAGACGGCTCAACGGTTGGAACCGGGCAACTGCTCCAACCGTTGATCGCGACGGATCTTGACCTGCATTTGGAACCAGCCCAATCCAACAGGCAAAGCAGCAGCAGCCGGAAGAATCGACCAGAGCGGGCGGGCACTCGCACCAACAATGGCTGTGGCCAACGCCAAGCATCCGAGCAGCACCGACTGGCCGATGGACTGTTGTGCAAGGGCCATCCGGCGGAACTGGCGATCCGATTCCCCCAGACGCACCTGGAGCTGAAGGTCGCCCTGCTCTAGGCGTTCAAGACTTTCATCAAGACGTCGTGGGAAGGCAGCAGCACGGCTGCTGAGAGCCCCGACCTGACGGCCGAGTTCATTGAACAGATCATTGCTGCCAGAGCCGCTTGAGGTCATGAGTGGAAGGAGGTAGGGCTTGGCAATTGCAACCAAGCTAAAAGCGGGATCGAGACTGCGGCCAACACCCTCGAACGTGGATAGGGCTCGCATCACGAAGATGAGTTCGACCGGCAGACGGAAGGGCTGCCCATAGACCAGGTCGTAGAGATCTCCGGAGAGTTTGTCGATCGCATTGGCCGTGAAGGGTGGGGTCAGGGCCTCCTGCAGCATCAGCCGCACAAGACGACGGACCGGACCAACATCAATGCCTCTGGAGATCACCCCGGCAGCCTGCATTTCCTCCACCAACGCCGCTGAATCCCTGGCGGCAGCAGCGCGAACCATGGCCCCAAGACGTCGACGCAAGCCGTCCGACAACAGGCCCATCATTCCGAAGTCGTAGTAGATGAGAGCGCCATCGCTAGCGACGGCAAGGTTGCCGGGATGAGGGTCGGCATGAAAGAAACCAAACCGCACCAACTGCTTCAGATAGCTGGCCGCACCCACTTCAGCCACTTTGACTGGATCAATACCGGCCTCGATCAACGCCTCACGGTCATTGACCTTGATGCCTGGCAGATAGTCGAGACAAAGCACACGGCGGTTGCTCAACTCCCAGATCACACCTGGGATCCTGATCCGTTCGTCATCCAGAAATTGTTGACGAAAACGCGCCGCATACTGGGCCTCAACCCGGAAATCCAGCTCACGCAGCAGGACACGTCGACATTCGCGTGCCATCGCCGGCCAATCTCGACCACGGCCCCAACTGGGGTGGCGCTGCAGCACAGCCGCCACCTGCTGCATCACCTCAAGATCAAGACGAAACAGACGATCCAGTCCAGGTCGCTGCACCTTGAGCACCACCTGCCGGCCACTGCGCAGGCTGGCGCGGTGCACCTGGGCCAAAGAGGCAGCACCAAGAGGCTCCGGGTCAAGGTCGATGACCTCTGCACAGCGCTGACCAAGCTCTCGTTCGAGAACGGTCTGCACCTGATCAAAACTGAATGCCGGAACGCTGTCCTGCAGCGCCTCCAGTTCAGCCACCCAGCCCGCCGGGAGAATGTCTGGCCTTGCGGACAGCAGCTGCCCCAGCTTGATGAAAGCTGAACCCAGAGACAGCAGCTCAGACGTCAACCAGCGAGCTCGGCCTTGCTGACGACGAGCACGACGCTCCGCGGTCACGCCACCGCGATAAGTCCAGGACTGACCATCCCACCAAAGCAACAGCAGCAGGGTCAGGACAGAGCGCCAAATCCGAAGCGCTCGCAGCAGTCCGAGCATCAGGGGCGTGCCTCGACCGCTTGACTGAGATCAGCCACCGTGGCCCGGAGGCGATCAATGACCGCTTGAGGGGTCTCCGATTGTTCCGCGGAGGGCTCGCCATCCGTGCTCACCACGGCCTGATCACCCCGTTCAATCCGTTCTGCCTCTGCAAGCACCTCGTCCTGAAATAGATCCCATTCCTGACGCAGCCGTTGCGGAGCATCTTGCGCCAACACCGCCAGCTCCGCCGCTGCGTCCGCAAAACCGTGGCCAAGCCGCGCGCTGATGCGATTCACGGTGGCGCGAATCAAGGCCTCCGAGGAACCCATGAACCGAAAGCAGACAAGCTCAACTGTGGCAGATCCAACAGGAGATCAGGGCTGAGGAGGGATCACGGGCTCAATGGTTTCGAAAAAAGCTTCGGCGCCAGGGGGAACTACAGCTGAATCCGGCTCGGCCAACAGCACCGGTGAATCATCGGCTGGGACAACAGCAGCAGGGACAATCTCGGAGGGCTCAGGGGTCACCAGGGGTTCAGTGCTGCCATCGTCCAGCTCTTGCTCCTGGGCCGTGGATGGCGCGGATCCGTCGGCTTCCGGGACATCCGGCTGGAGATCAAGCTGGTCCTCTGGGGCGATGCTTTGAGGATCGGACCAAGCGGGGGTCGTCCACACCGGGGGTTGGGGCGTCTGCAGCGCGAGATCAGGTTTGGTTGTCGTCTTCACCGCTGGATTGGCTGATCGGGTCGCGGCTTCAGCGGCTTCCAGCGCTGTGAGATCCACCTGCAGTGCTGCATCGTCATCGCTGAACCGGGATCGGATCTCCCGCAAGGAATTCCCTGGAAAGGCAAGCGGTGCGAAGGTCTGAGGGGCGGGATCTTCAGCATTGGTCTGCAGCGTCAGCACCCGATCGGTGATGCCGTAGCCAAGGGCAAAACAACAACCAGCCACAAGGGGGCCCACCCAAAAACGGGGCTGGGTCACGTCGGGAGCGTCAGGAGTGCTGGTCTTGTCCACAAGTGGATCTGACGAAGACAGGGATTGTGACAGGGATTCAGGACAGAGACCTCAAGTCGTGTAGTCGGCGTTAATGCGCACGTACTGATCCGAGAGGTCACATCCCCAGGCCTGACCACAGCCGGAGCCATGACCCAGACAGAGGCGAATCGGGACGTGCTCCTGCCGCAAGACTTCGCTGGCTGCATCACGATCAAAGGCCACGGGTTGGCCGGCCAACATCAATTGATGCGGACCAATCCACAGGGCGACCGCATCAGGATCGAAGGCCACGCCTGAGCGACCTGCAGCAGCCACGATCCGCCCCCAATTCGGGTCCCGACCATGGACAGCGGTCTTCACCAAGGACGAACCACAGACCGTGCGGGCCACCTGCAACGCCGAGGCTTCGTCAACTGCTCCCTCGACCTGCACGGCAATCAAACAAGTTGCCCCTTCGCCATCCCGAGCAATGGCCTGCGCCAGATGCTGCATCGCCTCGGTGAGGCCCTGTTCCAAAACGCCATGGTGCTCTTTCGCCAGCGGTGGACCTGCTGCGAAGGCCAGCACGGTGTCATTGGTACTGGTGTCGCCATCCACGGTGATGGCATTGAAGGAACGCTGAACCGCGCGCTGCACCATCTCCTGCCAAACGCCGGCATCCACACCGGCATCGCAACTGAAGAAGCCGAGCATCGTGGCCATATCGGGATGGATCATTCCCGAGCCTTTGGCCATCCCTCCGATGCGCACCCGGCGACCCTCAAGATCCAGTTCAAGCGCCACCTGCTTGTCCACCAAATCCGTGGTGAGGATCGCGTTCGCAGCGGCATCACCACCGGTGGCAACAAGGGTCTCGACCAAAGGAGCCAATCCAGCCAACAAGGTCGTCATCGGAATCGGAACACCAATCACGCCGGTGGAGCAGATCAACACCGCCTCCGCATCCACGCCGAGGTGATCAGCAAGCACTTGGGTGGCGCGCTGGCTGTCGACCAAGCCTCGATCACCGGTACAAGCGTTGGCCTGACCGGAGTTGATCAACACAGCACGGGCCTGGCCACCATTGCTGGAGAGGCGATCACGGCAGAGATCAACACAGGCCGCTCGCACCACTGAGGTTGTGAAAGTGCCAGCACAAACGGCCGCCTCCGGTGCCAATACCAGTGCCAGATCGGGCTTGTTCGAAGGCTTGAGGCCCGCAACGATGCCCGCCGCCTGGAACCCCTCCGGTGCCGTGACACCACCCTGGATCGGTTGCCAAGAAGAAGCCATCGCCACCGCTGATCCGCCGCGAGACACTGATTGCATCCTGCTCCGACACCATGGCGCCTAGCGAGCGGTTCTCGCAACGACGCATCGGACTCACGGGCGGGATTGCCAGTGGCAAAAGCAGCCTGGGCCATTGGTTGGCAGAACAAGGCCTACCGGTGTTGGATGCGGATCAATTCGCCCGAGAGGCCCTCGAGCCCGGTCTCAACGCCACCAATACCGTGCTGCAGCGGTATGGCTCCAAGGTCCAGGCCGAGGGAGCCGCGACCATCGACCGGGCTGCACTGGGTCGCATCGTGTTCCAAGACCCCGCTGAGCGGCTCTGGCTCGAGCAACTGATTCACCCGATCGTGCGAGACCGCTTCGATCAAGCACTCACACGCCATGCCGAGACGCCAGCGATCGTTTTGATGATTCCGCTGTTGTTCGAAGCGGGTTTGGAGTCGCTCTGTAGCGAAATCTGGCTTGTCGACTGCGATGAATCCCAGCAACTCCAGCGATTGATTGCGCGCGACGGGCTGAGCCCTGCAGCCGCCCAAGCCCGCATCGCCGCCCAATGGCCCCTGAGTCGCAAACGTGCTCTGGCGGATCACGTCATTTCCAATCAAGGCCAGCCCGGCGCATGGCATGCCCAAGCCGTGACGCTGCTCAACGCAACTGCGGAAACAGATCTCGGTTGTTAGCCGTTACGGCCAAAGTCTGCGCGGAACCACTTGGTGATCACCCATTTGTGGCCCGCCTCCACCGGCAAGGCCTCATGCAGTGTGAAGGGGTTGGGGGTGCCATCGGCCTGGAGGTTGTTCCAGGCCAACGCCATCCCAGGCACAGGCGTGAATGAACGCTCCAGGCGGCGAAACAGCGTCTCTCCCCCCCGCTCAACAGCATTGAGATAAACCATCACCGTCCAGGTGCGTTGCCCGCCGCTGTCGGTGTGGGTGGCGTATTCCTCCGTGCCCGGCGAAAACCAGTCCGTGTGTTCCTTGAAGTACTCGCCGGGGTCGTAGCGCTGCCCCTGAATCGGTTCCGAAAGACGCGGATCCACCCCAAACAAGGCCGCAAAGCGCTGATCCAGGGTCGCCGCCAGCTGGGGATGGTTCTGACGCAGATGGCAGGTGCGGCTGGTGCGGTAGTCACTGCTGCCGTGGGTCACCGTCGATGGCTGAAGTGACGCATTGATGGCGTCGATCACTTGCCCGCATTCCTCGTGGCTGAGCAGGGCCGGCAGCTCATACAACTGGGCGAGTGAGGTATCGAGCCGCCAGGCGCGGGGCCGGTGCTCCTTTCGGGTGAGGGGTGACTCAAACCAAGCGAGCCAATCCGGCGTGGACGACTGGAGAACGGCCGCAATCGCCTCTCGCGAAAACCCCTGATCGAGGACCCGCTGAATCAGCCCCTCAGCATCACAGCCTCGATCCCGGTTCTGCAGCAGCCACTCCTTCCAGGCGTCCGGAATGGCTGCTGCTCCGCTCATCAACCCTTGAGTTTCTTGCTCAGAATCTGGTTGGCGAGCTTTGGATCAGCTTTACCACCGGTCTTCTTCATCAACTGTCCGACAAAGAAGCCCTGCAGCTTGGTCTTACCACCACGGAAGGCTTCCACCTCATCGGGATGAGCTCCCAACAACTCATCGACGATGGCTTCGATCGCTGCTGGGTCGCTGATCATGCCAAGGCCACGCTCGTCGACGATCGCCTTGGGTGAGCCGCCTTTCTCCAGCAGCTCCGGAAGAATCTCCTTGGCGATTTTGCCGCTGATCTTGCCCCCATCGATCAGTTGCACCATCTCGGCCAACTGCTCAGGCCGAAAGGCCAATTCGGCATAGCTGAGCCGGTTGCTGTTCACATGGGCGGCGATGTCTCCGGTGATCCAGTTCGCCGCAAGCTTGGCGTCAGCACCAGCGCCCACAACGGCCTCGAAGTAGTCGGCCATCGGACGCTCATCGGTGAGCACCCTGGCGTCGTACTGGGACAGACCCAGATCCTGGGCGTAGCGATGGCGCTTAGCCGCCGGCAACTCAGGCAATTCAGCGCGCCAGGACTCCCGCTGATCGGCACTTACTTCAATGGGGCCTAGGTCGGGATCAGGGAAGTAGCGGTAATCGCTGGCCCCTTCCTTGCTGCGCATGCTCTTGGTGAGCTGCTTGCCCTCATCCCAGAGGCGGGTCTCCTGAACGATCGGCTCACCGGTTTCGTAGGCCTTGATCTGACGCTTGATCTCGTACTCGCAGGCCTTTTGAATGGCCGAGAACGAGTTCATGTTCTTGATTTCCACCTTCGTCCCGAAGGGCGCATCCGGCCCACGGCGCACGGAGATGTTGACGTCGCAACGCAAAGATCCCTCCTGCATGTTGCCGTCGCTCACACCCAGATAACGCATGATCCGGCGGATCTCCG
Organism: Synechococcus sp. UW69; assembly: GCF_900474185.1. Taxonomy (NCBI): domain Bacteria; kingdom Bacillati; phylum Cyanobacteriota; class Cyanophyceae; order Synechococcales; family Synechococcaceae; genus Synechococcus; species Synechococcus sp. UW69. The sequence goes on from NZ_UCNW01000009.1 coordinate 119,093, forward strand.
AGGCGTATTCCGCCGCCTCGCGACCGGTGCGCAGATCCGGCTTGCTGACGATCTCGGCCAGGGCCACACCGGCGCGGTTGTAATCCACCAAGGAATGGGTGGATCCCGCAAGGCGGTCGCTGCCTGCATGCACCAACTTGCCGGCGTCCTCCTCCATGTGCAGACGCTCGATGCCGATCGTCTTCAGGTAGGTGTCTTTTCCCTTTTCAGCGACCTCCACCTCAATCCAACCCTCCTCAGCGATCGGCTGGTCGTACTGAGAGATCTGATAGTTCTTCGGCAGGTCTGGATAGAAGTACTGCTTACGGTCGAACTTGCTGTGTTCGGCGATATTGAGATTCAGCGCCATCGCGGCCTTCACCGCATACTCGAGAACCTTCTGATTCAGAACAGGCAGCGTGCCAGGCAAACCGCACACCACCGGGTCAATGTGGGTGTTGGGGTCATCACCAAAGGTGGTCGACGCCGCGGTGAAAATTTTGCTGTCCGTTCCCAGCTGCACGTGGGTCTCGAGACCGATCACGGCCTCCCAGGCCAGTTGGGTTGCTGCGTCGGCCATACGCCCCTGGTGTGTTGCAGTTTCCGGGATCCTATGGAATCAGGCCCTAGCCAATCAGGATGGGTGTCGTTGCCTGGCCGGAATGGACCCCGAAGCACAGGAGCAAGAACCCATCAACCTCAGGCTGTGGCATCTGCTTCAGACCCATTTGAAGCAACTTGAACCCGAGCTGCTTCTCCCTGAACACAATGCCGTTCTGATTGAGCAAGGCGATGTCGCTGACTCGCTCTTGCTGGTGCAACAGGGCCGTCTCTCCATCGAAATCCATCAGAACGGGAACGCGTCCCGAACCATTGCTGAAGTGGGGGCGGGCGCAGTTCTTGGGGAAATGGCCCTGTTTGGGATAGGAGAGACCCGGCACGGCGCGCGGGTTCGGGTGCTGGAGGCCAACACAGAAATCCTGCGATTTTCGCGAGAAGCACTTCACAGTGCGGTTCTCTTCGACGCCGAACTGGCTGCTGAAATGCTGCTGCTCAGCAGTGAACGCTGCCGCAACAGCAACCGGATGATCAACCTGTTGCTGGATGGGATTGATGCCTCATCGCGCGGTGATGCCACTTCACTGGCGAGCATCTGCAGCACACTGCGCCAAGGGCCTGACAGCATGGAACAAGCGGCTGGCCAGCTGGAGCATTTGCTGACAGTCGCTGCATCACCCCGCCTGGAGAGTTAAGCCAGCCATGACCCCTCCACAGACGCCAGCAACGCTCGTGCTGGGGGGTGGGTTGATGGGCTTAGCCATTGCCCATCAACTCGCCCGTCACAACCAAACCGTGCTGGTGATCAGCCGACGCCGCAGCGAAGCGGCAGGGTTTGTTGCTGCGGGCATGCTGGCGCCCCATGCCGAAGGCCTGAGCGGAGATTTACTACGCCTGGGGCAGGCCAGCTTGGAGGGGATTCCCCGTTGGGTCGCCCAAATCGAAAGTGACAGCGGCTTGAGCTGCGGACTTCGCACCAGCGGCATCGTGGTGCCATTCCGCACAGCCAGCGAACGGGACGCCTACCCAACGGCCCAGCTCGGACAAACGCTCGACCGCGCCAGCCTGGATCGAGAGATTCCAGGTTTGGGCCCGGATTGGACGACAGGGTTGCTCTTTGAACAAGACGGCCAAATCGACAACCGCCGTCGACTGATGCGAGCTCTAGAGCGCGCCTGCGTCTCCATGGGCGTTCAATTCATGGAAGGCGCCGAAGTGATTGATTTAGAGCGTGATTCCGCCGGACACCTCTGCGGGATCCATCTGCGCAGTGCCGAAGGAAGCGAGCAACACCTGCACTGCCGACAAGCGGTGATTTGCAGCGGCGCCTGGAGTCAACACCTGGTGCCCGAGCTCCCGGTGTTCCCTGTTAAGGGTCAAATGCTCTCCCTGCAAGGGCCGCGGGAAGCGCTCAAGCGCGTGATCTTCGGCCCCGGGACCTATCTCGTTCCACGGGAGGACGGACTGATCGTTGTGGGGGCCACCAGCGAACGGGACGCTGGATTCGCGGAAGGCCTCACACCCGATGGCCAAAAACAACTCCAAACGGGCATCACCAGCCTGCTCCCCATGGCCGCCAACTGGCCGCCCATGGAGCGTTGGTGGGGGTTCCGGCCCTGCACGCCAGACGAAGGCCCCTTACTTGGCTCAGGCCCATTTCCAGGACTCTGGCTGGCCTGCGGTCATCACCGCAATGGTGTTCTCCTCGCTGCCATTACCGCCGAGCTCACGGCCGGCGCCGTGATGCAAAAAGCCCCCAACGCGGCCGCAAAGGCGTTGTTGGAGGCTTTCCGCTGGAACCGATTCGAAAACTGAGCGATCAGCCCTCGACCCGCCACTCCTGATCGGATGGGGACCAGTCGTTCAGCTCAGAGGCTTCGAACCAGAGGCCGATCTCAAATGCAGCTGTTTCGGGGGCATCGGAACCGTGAATCACATTGCGACCGATGTTGACGGCCAGGTCGCCGCGAATGGTGCCGGGCTCGGCCTCGAGGGGCTTGGTGGCGCCGATCAGTTTGCGGGCGCTGGCGATCACACCATCGCCTTCCCAAACCATGGCCACCACAGGACCGGATGTGATGAAGTCGACGAGACCGGCAAAGAAGGGACGCTCCTTGTGGACGCCGTAGTGCTGCTCAGCCAGGGCGCGGCTAGGGGTGATCTGCTTCAGGCCCACAAGCTTGAACCCCTTGCGCTCGAAGCGGCCGAGGATCTCGCCAACCAGGCCGCGCTGGACGCCGTCGGGCTTGATGGCGATGAACGTGCGTTCGGCCATGGTGTGTGTCAACAAAAAGCGCCGCCATCGTCAGTGCTGGCCACCCCGCTTGGCAAGCACAGGCCTTGGGCAGCGCAGGGAATGTCCCTAGATTCCGACCATTCCCCACGACGAATGCCAGTGGCTGACAGCGAAGGCTGGTCGATTGAAGACAGTGCTGCGCTGTACGGGCTCGACCGCTGGGGAGATCCGTACTTCTCCATCAACGGGCGCGGACACATCAGCGTCCAACCCCAAGGAGATCGCGGCGGAAGCCTGGATCTGGTGGATCTGGTGTGGGAGCTGAAAAGCCGAAATCTTGCCCTGCCACTGCTGATTCGCTTCGACGACATCCTCGAAGACCGCTTGGAACGACTCCACGCAGCCTTTGAACGCGCCATCGCGCAATACAGCTACCAAGGGCGATATCAAGGCGTCTTCCCGGTGAAATGCAACCAACAACGCCACGTGGTGGAGGAGTTGGTGAGCTGCGGCCACCGCTGGAACTTCGGACTGGAAGCTGGCAGCAAAGCGGAGCTGCTGATCGCTCTATCGCTGCTGGACGATCCCGAAGCCTTGTTGATCTGCAACGGCTACAAAGATCGCCTTTACATCGAAACGGCAATCCTGGCGCGACGCCTGGGACGGCAACCTGTGGTTGTGATTGAACAGCCAGACGAAGTCGACCGAATTATTGAAGCCAACAAAAATCTGGGTGCTGCGCCCTACATCGGTGTGCGAGCCAAGCTCTCCAGCCGCAGCACAGGGCGTTGGGGCAGTTCCGTCGGCGACAAGGCCAAATTTGGTCTCTCCATTCCCGAATTGTTGGCAACGGTGGAACGTCTTCGGGACCACGACCTGCTCCAGGATCTCCGCCTGCTGCACTTCCACATCGGCAGCCAGATCAACGACATTGCCGTTCTCAAGGACGCTCTCCAAGAAGCGGGGCAGATCTATGTGGAGCTCACCCGCCTAGGGGCCCCGATGGGGTTCCTGGATGTCGGCGGCGGACTCGGCATCGACTACGACGGCAGCCGCACAGCATCGGCAGCCTCCACGAACTACTCGCTCCAGAACTACGCCAACGATGTCGTGGCCACGGTGCGGGAATGCTGCGAACCCAATGATGTTGCCGTGCCCACGCTGGTAAGCGAAAGCGGCCGCGCCATCGCCAGTCATTTCTCCCTGCTGGTGTTCGACATCCTGGGGAGTAGCGCACTCCCGGCGTCCATTCCCAACGCCACAGGAGACGAACCACTCACCGTTCGCAACCTCCGGGACACCCTCGCCACCATTCAACAGCTGTCGGTGACAGCGGATGCGCAGCTGGTGCGGCTTCAGGAAGCCTGGAACGACGCCTTGAAGTTCAAGCAGGATGCCCTCGCAGCATTCCGGCTTGGATACATGGGTCTGCCCGACCGAGCCACAGCCGAACAGCTGACGTGGGCCTGCGCCGATGCCATTGCAAAACGGCTGCCAAAAGATCAAGCCATCCCTGAAGAGCTCTCAGCCCTCAGCAAAGCCTTGGCAGGAACGTATTACGCCAACTTGTCGATCTTCCGCTCGGCACCCGACACCTGGGCCATCGATCAGCTGTTTCCAGTGGTGCCCATCCAGCAGCTGGATCAACGCCCGACACGGCTAGCCAATCTCGCCGACCTCACCTGTGATTCCGATGGACGCCTGGATCGCTTCATCGGGGATGGACAACCCAAACATCTGCTAGAGCTCCACGAGCTCAATGACAACAGCCCGTATCTAATCGGGCTGTTTCTCAGCGGCGCCTATCAGGAAGTGATGGGCAATCTGCACAATCTTTTTGGCACCACCAACGCCGTCCACATCCGCCTCAGCCCAGGCGGTAGCTATCGCATTGACCACGTCGTACGGGGTGACACCAATGCCAATGTGCTCGAGGCCATGGAGCACGACCCCCGCGCCTTACTTGAGCGCTTGCGGGTGGCGGCGGAGGCGGCCATCAACAACGGCCAACTCCGGATCGACGAATCACGTCGCCTTCTTGATCACCTCGAAAGCAGCCTTCGACAAACCACATACCTTCAGGACTAAGAACAACAGCTGCGTCTTGCCAAGTGCACAGCTGATTGACAAAAAACCCTTAAGGTCTGATCAACGTTTTATCGATTATGGATCGCAACGCACTGATCGAGATTCTTCAGCGCGAAGGCAACCTGAAGCATTCCTTCAGCACCGATGAGATCAAAAGCCTCGCTGAACATGTCTCGATCGAGGTGATCCAAGCAGAAACCATCTTGATGAAGAAGGGCGAACCCTCAGACAGCATGGTGTTCATCCTGGATGGTCTTGTTCAAATCCTTGACGGCGAACGACAGCTCTCCATTGAACAAACAGGATCCATTATTGGAGAGAGCCTCTTTTCAGAGGAAGCAACGCGCGTTGCAGACGTTCAAACCATTGAGCCAACAACCGTTGGTCGATTTTCAATACACGACTTCGAAAACTTCCTGGGCCAAAACCAGCCGCTGGCCCTGAAGTACCGAGAATACTTTCAAGCCATCAGGCGCGCACGAGCCGAGCAATTTGCTGCCGAAAACTATAGCGACAAGCGGAAATATTTAGCCCTGATTGCTCACAACAACATGAAAGAAAGTTTGATGGAATTTTGCGGAATACACACCAACAAATTAGAAACATTTTCACTGATTGCAACCGGCACGACAGGCAGCATTCTCTATAAGAAAACTGGGCTTTGCCTTAGCAAGAAAGTGGCATCAGGCCCCCTCGGTGGCGATCAGGCCGTCGGAACTCTGATTTCGACCCAGAACATCTGTGGCGTGATCTTTTTCAGGGACCCACTCTCCTCACATCCCCACCATGCTGATATCGAGGCGCTGGGCCGCCTCTGCGACGTTTATCAGATCCCATTTGCCACCAATCCGCAGAGCGGCGAAGCCATTCTCGACTATCTCCTCTCAGGGAAAGCAGAACGCGAATTGATTCCCAACCAAGTACTTCAGGCCTATATTCAGGGTCAGAAAAAAGTTGTTGAAGCGGGTTAAAACCAAAACCACCCTTCTTTTAACCAGAATCCGAATCAGACCGAAGCGCAAGCAAGCCAAAGACAGGGATGGGTTCAGGCCAACCTTTCACAGCATGGGACCCCAGATCCGCCACCACAACATCCTCCGCGATGAGATTCCTGACGTCTCCACTCATCAGGATTGGATAGTCAGGGAAGTGCCGTGTAAGGGATTCAAGCCGGCTGGCCAGATTCACCGGAGCTCCAATCACGGTGTACTCCAACCGGTGGCTCGACCCAAGATTGCCGGCGATCACTTCACCGCAGTGAATACCAATTCCCTGGCGTAGCGGTGCCAAGCCCTCCTGATCGAGTTCTCGATTCAGAACCTCAAGGTTGGCCTGCATCCCCAGAGCAGCCCGCACAGCCGCCAGAGCCTCGGCACGATCGCCCCGATGCACGGGCACCCCAAATTCCGCCATCAGGGCATCGCCAATGAATTTGTCCAACAACCCCTGCTCCCGCAGCACCGGAGCTGCAATTGCCTCGAAATAGCGATTCAACAAGCCAAACAGGGCCTCCGCATCCATCACGTTGCTGCGGGCTGTGAATCCCACCAAGTCGGTGAACAACACCACGCAGCGCTCGCGACGACCGCCAAGACGCGTCCAGCTCTCCTGCCCCGACCGCAGCATGTCGCGCATGAGATTCGGTGACACCCTGCGCGACAGCACCGAGTGCAGAAATCTCCGTTGAGAGCTTTCCCGCTGGAATTGGTCTCCCGCCCGGAGACTTCCCCCGATCAACGGCATCAGCATCAAAGCTGCGCCAGGCAACCAAAGGCCGTTGAACCAAGCCAAAACAACGCCCCCGGTTACCAGAGCCTCCAGAAGAGCGGTTGTGATCGCTGTGCCAAGGGCGGTCGATGGAGCTGCGATACGCCATTGACACAACAGCAACCAGAGGGCCATCAATGCCACCAAATGGGAGACATCAGGCGCGCGAAAGCCTCGTCCGCTTTGGAAGCCTGCAATGGCCGATAGCAAAACCTCAGAGCCGCTCTGCTGACCAAAAGGGGTCTCCAGCTGATCACCCAGCGAAGGGGCAGTGGAACCGATGATGACGACCTTGTTCCGCCAGGTGTCTTGCGGAAGCGTGCCCACGGCCCAGGCGGGAATCACCGGTATGTGTCCGCTGGGTCCGAGGAAATCAATGCCGTTATCACCTTGTGATGAAGCAACCCCTGCAGCGAGAGGCGCTAAAGGGCGAGGGTGGGGCTCAGAAAAGTCATTGAGCATCCCCTTCAGGCTCTGCCGTCCCGGAACAGCCTGCACAACACCGAAGGCGTTCATCGAAAACGCCGACAGTCCCACGGGATAGCTCGTGTACCAGGGACGTCTCAGTTGAACCTGCTCGTGACCCTCCAGCTGCTGTCGCACCAGAGAGGCGCTCAACACCACCCGGTCTTGCCATGGTTGCAACGCGTGTTGGAAGGCAAGGTCGTCGGTTGGACCAAAACCGCTGGGCCCAACATGAACGATGTTGAAGACGACACGACGGGCACCCTGACGGAGAACCGCACGGGCCAGGTCTGCCTGCAGCGCACGCGGCCAGGGCCAGGAGCCGAAATCAGACAGCTGTGGATCCAGTGACGCCTCATCGATGCCCAACAGCACCACGTCATCGGGGGGCTCAATCGGGCCACGCCATTGAAAAAGGAGCTGCCGGCCCGTGGCGTCCAAACGCGACAGCAACGGGAGCATGGCCAGGGGCAACAGCAGCGATGCCCGCCACAGACACGGAACAAGATGCCGGCGGATCAAACGTCTCAAGGAGCTGGCGCCGAAACCCCCAGTTCCCGCTCGATGTCCGGCAAGGTCTCCAAGGGGGTTGAGAAACCGTTGATGAGAAGGCTCTTCTGAAGGCGACGTTCAGCATCCTGGGCAGACAGCGGCTGGGGGGGCTCCCAGTCGTACTCCTGCTGATCCTGTTGACGCGAACGAGGACTGCTGTAGCCATCTCGCCCAGGAGTCGGCGGCGTCACGATGCCGCCGCCCAACTCACCTAAAGCGGATTCCAAACCATCCAAGCGACCGCTGACCTCAACCATCTGACGTTTGAGATCCAAAAGCAGCTGCTGACCACTGTTCAAGGTGAAGCGTTGGCCATTGCTCGTCTCCACCCGAACCCTGCCTTCCCAGCTGAACACCTTGAACTGCTTGTCGGTGAACTCCAAAAAAACGGTGGTGCCCTGAATCGAAGCCGTGGCCAACCGCGTTTTGATCGAGAAGGGACTGCGATGCGGAGTCCCTGGCTTAATCCAGCCGATGATGGAACCCTTCAACAGTTCGACGTCGGACGCACCCAAGCGCAACAGAGCATCACCCCCCATGCGGAACTGACGCCCGTTGCCCAACATGACCTGCATGCGACCTGGCTTTGTGGTGCGTAGCAACGCATTTGTCTTCAACGACTGACCCGAGCGTGCAGTGATCTCAGTAGCGCCGGGCAGCTTGACGAAGGCAGGCCCCGCCGGGACCTCAACAACACGAGGCTGAGCGGCACGGCTGGGCAGGGCCCAGAGGGCACTCCCGAGCAGCAGCAGCGCACCTGCCTGAACGAAAACTGCCTGTTTCAACATCTGTCATGCAGCAGTTTTTCAAGACTGGCAGCCGGACATGGATTACGCCACCAGCGAACCAAGACAACAACGACTTGACGTTGGTTGCAAAGTAAAAAATCTGTCGTCAGATTACGAGCACTGAGCGTCTTACACGCATGGCATACGAGAACGTTCTGAAAAATCCTGATAACTTCAATTTCGAAATTCAACAGCTTGGGGAAGCAACTTATGCCAACCCCTGCAGCCAAGAGATTTTTGTTGACGACTCAGAGAAAATTATTTTTTCCAGTCAGATCAAGAACCTGAATCATCAACTCGAAACATGCAAACAATTGCCGGCATTTGAGAAGGCCGGAGCCCGGGAAAGAATCTTTCACAATCTAGATACAACCCGCGCAGCAATTATCACCTGCGGTGGGCTATGTCCGGGGCTGAACAATGTGATCAAGGGACTGGTCAACGTATTGGAACAGGACTATGGCGTCAAAGAGATTATTGGCATTCGCTATGGCTACAAAGGCCTGACGCAACAATCAAATCAAGAACCGATCCAGCTGAATTCATCTGTTGTTGAACAGATTCACAAACAGGGCGGGACCATTCTTGGATCGTCGAGAGGCAATCAGGATCCAGAAATCATGGTGGACGAGCTCCAGCGTAGAAAAATCAATCTCCTGTTCTGCATCGGCGGCGATGGCACATTGAAGGGGGCTCAAGCAATCGCGGAAGCAGCCAATAAACGTCAAGCCAACATCAGCGTTGTCGGCGTGCCGAAAACCATCGACAACGATCTCGGTTTTGTTGAAAAAACCTTCGGCTTCGAAACCTCTGTCCAGGTAGCGTCGGAAATCATCACATCCGCCCACCACGAAGCAGAAGGGGCCGAAAACGGTATTGGAATCGTGAAACTGATGGGTCGAGACTCTGGCTTTATTAGCGCTACAGCATCACTGGCCAATTCCATTGTGGATGTCTGCCTTATTCCCGAGACCCCGTTTCAAATCAGTGGGCCCGAAGGCATCTGTGCAGCAATTCAACGCAGACTTCAACAGAACAACCATGCTGTGATTGTTGTCGCAGAAGGGGCCGGGCAAGACCTTTTCAACAACAGCGAAAGCAGAGTCGACGCTTCCGGGAACATCCTCAAGGATGATATTGGAGAACTTCTTAAGAAGGAGATAACGGCATACTTCAAACAAAATAATCTCGCAATCAGCATCAAGTATCTGGATCCCAGCTATCACATCCGAAGTGTTTCAGCAAACGCAGCAGATGCAGTGTTTTGCTACCTACTTGCGGAACATGCCGTGCATGCGGGTATGAGCGGAAAAACCAATCTTTTGATCGGCTACTGGAACAATTTCTTCACCCATGTCCCCATTCATCTGGCCACAAAAGAACGGCGGATGGTTGACCTTGACAGCGCCCTATGGCGTGGCGTCATTAGCGCAACCCAGCAGGACAAACATCCATAATCAGCACGAACTCAAACTGAACCAACGAGCAGGGGGTGAATTGATTCGTCACCCAACTGGAACAAGATCAAAAAAGTTCCGGCCTTGACCTTGGGATCTCCCCACAATGAGTTTCGACGGGTTGGTAGGTCATGGTCTTGGCATTGCAATGGTTACTCACAGTTGTCGGCCTGTTCGCCGGATTGGTCGCCAAGCGCATCTGCCAACGGTTCAGCATGCCACCGTTCCCTTGGCGCACTCCTTGGATTGCTCTACTGGCGCACACCACCGAACAGACGATCGAAAGCTTCCGCATTCCGATCTCAGCGGGGCTTGATCTCAGCCTCATCACAGGCATCCTCGCTTCGATTGCCATAAGCCGGTGCCTGGTTTGGGTCGCTCTCGAAATCCTGCCAACACTCCGGATTTTGCCGTCCTGTCCAAAAATTCTGCGCGATCTGATTTTCATTGTCGGCAGTTTGTTCCTTATCGCTCTAAATCTGAAGGAGCAAGCCAGCATCGACCTGGTGGGCCTGGTGACAACCTCAGCAGTTCTCACGGCTGTTGTTGGTTTAGCCGCCCAGGATCCACTGAAAGACCTCATCGGTGGCTTGAGCCTTCAACTCGAACAAGTGATCCGAGAAGGCGATTGGGTTGAAATTGATGGATACATTGGCCAAGTGCAATCAATCAGCTGGAGAGATACAGAAATCAACAGCCTTTATGGGTCAAGGCTGATCTTTCCACATACGAATTCCAACTCCAGCACAATCCAAAATTTCACAAGCAATGGAGCCCATGCCAACAAGCTGATTATTGGACTGGATTACAGCATGCCGCCAGATATAGCCAAGAAAATAATGCAGAAGATCTCTGATAATCACTCGCTGGTTCTTCGATCACCAGCCAACATCATTCGAATCCGCTCATTCGAAGAGAGCTGCATCAACTACGAATGGATCAATTGGCACAAAGACTTCGGCCAAAGCCGTGCGCTCCGTGGTGACCTTCAAGAACAGCTTTGGTATGCGCTACAACGTGAAGGCTTCAGCTTCCCATTCAGCGTTCGTGATGTACGAATTACACAAAATGAGCAGCAACCAAAACCACTATCTTCCAGCAAAGACAACTTACTCAAAAGCATTCACAAACTCCTGAGAGACAACCAACTCTTTTCCATCCTTTCCGACAATCAGATTCAAAAGATGATTGAAATGAGCTCATTCTGCTCATACGGACCCGGAGAAATTATCGTGAAAGAAAACGAAGACGGAGACTCACTCTTTATGCTAATCAATGGCAATATTTCTATCCAGAAACCATCAATTCCTCAGAACAATGTCGAAATAGCTCAACTGCAATGTGGAGACATCTTTGGGGAAATGACTGTTTTTACCGGAACCACTCGCAGTGCAACAATTCAAAGCATCAGCAAAGTCGACCTGCTCGAGGTGAGTCGACAAGCCATCGCCGAACTCATCGATGAAGAGCCAGGCCTGATTGAGCGCTTTGGCCAATTGATCAGCGATCGGCAAGCTCAACTGGCCCAACTCGCCATTCAATCGGTCCCAGCCAACAGTCGAGACGTGGTGGGGCGCATGAAAGAACTCTTCCAAAGCCTGCTCTCGTAGCAGCGACCTCTGTTGTCATACGGCGCCAAGTGCCGCAGCCAGTTCAGCTTGAGCTGCCTCAAGAGCACCAGGCAAGGCGGCACCATCGCGACCACCGGCCTGCGCCAGATTCGGGCGGCCACCACCGCCGCCGCCGCAGCGCTTGGCGATGGCACCGATGAACTTGCCGGCCTGGAGCTTGGCGCCGATCACCTGCTGGCCGAAGGCCGCCACCAGGATCACCTTGCCCAGATCGGCGGGATCCGGCAGACCACCGATCACCACCGCCGCGCAGTCCCCCAGCTGATCCACCAGGCTCTGGGCCGCTCCCTGCAAACCGGCGCCATCGACCCCGTCGAGGCGTTCCACCAGCAGCTGAAAGTCGCCCACGGCCTCGGCCTTGGCGGCCAAAGCACCGGCCTTGGCCACCGCCAGTTCCGCCTGTGCCGCCGCCAGCGCCTTACCGGTGGCCTTGAGCTCATCCTGAAGAGCCGCAACACGATCAACGATCTCGGCAGGCTGCGCCTTGAAGCGTTCCCCCAGCTGCTTCACCACCGCATCGCGCTCATTTAGATATGCGAGCACAGCGGGGCCAGCGACGGCTTCAATCCGGCGAATGCCGGCAGCGACGCCGCTTTCCGCCACGATCTTGAACAGACCGATTTCTGCGGTGTTGGCCACGTGGGTGCCGCCGCAGAGCTCCATCGACACACCGGGAACATCAACGACGCGCACCACATCGGCGTACTTCTCCCCGAACATCGCCACAGCGCCGGCCGCTTTGGCCTGATCAATCGCCATCTCCTGCACGTCAAGCCCGTGGGCTTCGGCAATCCAAGCGTTGATCAATGCTTCGATCTGCACCAGCTGCTCCGCCGTCACCGCGTTAGGGGAGTGGAAGTCGAAGCGCAGTCGATCGAAATCCACCAAGGAACCGGCCTGGCCGATCCCCGGATCCACCACCTGCTTGAGCGCAGCCTGGAGAAGGTGGGTGGCGGTGTGATTCGCCTGAGCCCGGCGCCGGCAGGCACGATCCACCTGCGCCTTAACGGTCTCACCCAAGGAGAGCTCACCGCGTTCCACACGACCGGCATGCACGAACACATCACGACTACGGCTCACGGAATCAATCCGCACGATCAGGTCCGTGCCGGCCAACAGCCCGCGATCGCCCACCTGGCCACCGCCTTCTCCATAGAAGGGTGTGGTGTCGAGCACCACCTGAACCGCATCGCCAGCCTTCGCGGTGGTAGCCGGTTCGCCGTTCACCACAAGCGCCTGGACGCAGGAGGGGTGGTCGAGAGCCACATACCCCTGGAAGCAGGTCGCCGCCTGATCGGCCACCACCTGATCGATCGCATCCTGAAGCGTGAGATCGATGCTCACCGCAGCGGCCTTGGCCCGCTGACGCTGCTGCTCCATCGCCGCCTCGAAGCCATCGAGATCGACGGCTAAGCCCTGCTCCTCAGCAATTTCCTGGGTGAGCTCCAGAGGGAAGCCATAGGTGTCATAAAGCTCAAAGGCCTGGGCACCGCTGATCTGCGTTGGCTTGGACGCCAGCACCTCCGCCAGCAGCTTCTCACCGCGCTCCAAGGTCTCGAGGAAACGAGCCTCCTCCCGTTGGAGTTCGGCCAGAATCACCTCCTGCCGCTCAATCACGCTGGGGTGGGCCCCCTTCAGCAAGGCAATCGCCGCTTCCCCCATGGTGAGCAAGAAGGGCTTGTCGATGCCCAGGAGGCGACCATGACGCACCACCCGGCGCAACAGCCGCCGCAGGATGTAGCCGCGGCCGAGGTTGCTGGCGGTGACGCCATCACAGATCAGCTGCGTCACAGCACGGCTGTGATCGCCGATCACTTTCAACGACGTCTTGCCCTTATCGTCGAGCTGGTGGTAGTCGACCCCTGCCAGCTCCGCGGCCGCCTGGATCAACGGAAAGATCAGGTCAGTTTCGTAGTTGTTGGGGACCTTCTGCAGGATCTGAGCCATCCGCTCCAGACCCATGCCGGTGTCGATGTTGCGATTGGCCAGCGGCGTGAGCGTGCCCTCAGCGTCGCGGTTGTACTGCATGAACACCAAGTTGTAGAACTCGATGAAGCGGTCGTCGTCCTCCAGATCGATGCCCTCATCACCCAGCTCAGGCGAGAAGTCGTAATAGATCTCCGAGCAGGGACCACAGGGCCCAGTCGGCCCCGAAGCCCAGAAGTTGTCGGCCTCGTCCATGCGGATAATCCGCTTGGGGTTCACCCCCACCACATCGCGCCAGATCTGCTCGGCTTCATCGTCTTCACGGAAGACACTCACCACCAGATTTTTGGGGTCGATGCCATATACAACAGTGCTGAGCTCCCAGGCCCACTCAATCGCCTGCTGCTTGAAGTAATCCCCAAAGGAGAAGTTGCCGAGCATCTCGAAAAAGGTGTGATGCCGGGCGGTGCGCCCCACGTTCTCGATGTCATTGGTGCGAATGCACTTCTGAGAACTGGTAGCCCGGGGAGCCGGCCTCTCCTGCTGGCCGAGAAAGACCGGCTTAAAGGGCAGCATTCCCGCAATGGTGAGCAACACCGTTGGATCGTCGGGAATCAACGAAGCGCTGGCCATCCGCTTGTGGCCGCGCTCGGCGTAGAAATTCAGGAAAGCCTCACGGATCTCCTCACCGCTGCGCGGTGCAGACGCTGCAGAAGACGACGATGCGGCGGCGACCATGACAGGAAGGGGGGATCCTGCCGTCATGATCGCCTTTGAACCGCCGGCGCCCGTGGCCGTTCCTCCCAGTGATCCTGAGATTCGCCAGCGATTGAGACTGCAGTCGATCGGCTGGGCTCTAATTGCCGGCATCAGCGCAGGGCTGATCAGCCTGCCCTGGGGCTTGGAAGCAGCCGTGCGTTCTGGCGGTTGCGGTCTGTTCTACGGACTACTGGCCTTCCACCTGCAGCGGGTGGACCCCGATGACGGGCATCTTCAAGCGGGTCTGGTGGGGGCGGTCTGCGGGCTGCGCAGCCTCGGCATGCCGCTACCCCTTGACAACTGGCAGGTCGATGGCCTGGCATCATTAGTACTGGAGCTTTTTCTGGCCTGGCTGCCGTTGATCGGCAGTGCTCTCCTGCTCCAAGGCATCCTCCGCTTCCTGCCCGCGTCGCGGCCATGAGCCTGCTGCACGCCACCTGGCTTCCCGCCATCCGTACCTCAAGCAGTTCCGGCCAACCGGCACTGCTCGTTTGGGCTGACACCTGGCGGGTGGCCACACCGGAAGGGCCAGGCCTCACCCCGGCGCTGCATCCCTTCACCCTCAGCCACGACGACCTCAAGGCCTGGCTCAGCGAACGCGACCTTCTGCCCGGCGGCAGCATCGATGCCACGGCTTGTCTCACCCTGCCAAGCCGCACGGTGAAGCCGCGCAAAAGCCGAAGCAAAGCAGCGGATCCAGCGCCAGAGCCACCGGGCTGGACCGGACTGCCGATGCAAGCCGGCGAACCGATCCCCAAACAAACGGAATGGTGGCCTTGGCAGGTGCAGGGGCTTGCCGTGGAACCCTCAGCAGCCACAGAGTGGCTGTCCCGCTTGCCGCTGTCGGGGACCAACCCGGACCTGGCCGATGAATTGCGCTGGTGGAGCCATCTGCAGCGCTGGGCCCTGAGTCTGGTGGCCCGTGGCCGCTGGATGCCCCAGATGGAACTGAGCAAAGGGGAGGGCTACCCCCATCGGGCCCGTTGGGTGCCGCTGCTTAACCGAGAAGAAGATCGACGTCGGCTGGAGGATCTGGCAGCCAGCCTTCCCCTAGTGGCCACCTGTGCCTTGCCCTGGCGCGAACCGCTGGGGCGCCGCAGCAACCGCACGACCCGGTTGCGGCCAGAGGCGATGCGGGCCGCCAATCCCGTCGCCAGCTGCAGGCCCCGCAGCGGTCGCCTGCGGGTGGCGACCCTGCTGGAAGATCTGGTGGACGCCCAGCTGCGCAAGGACTTCGAGCCCTCCAGTGATGGCCTTGATCCCCTGCTGACGCTCTGGCAGGAGGCCCTGGGATCAGAGACCGGGGTGATCGAGATCGGTGATGAGGAGGCCGAACGACTGGCCAGCGCAAGCCATCACTGGCGGGAAGGCATCGCCGGCGGATTCGCCGCGGCCCGGACCTGCCTGGAACTGCACACCCCACCGGATGGGGAGGATCTCTGGGAACTGCGCTTCGGACTGCAGGCGGAAGCCGACCCAAGCCTGAAGCTCCCGGCCGCCGCAGCCTGGGCCTCCGGCGCCGAAATGCTCCAACTGGGTGAGATCCAGGTGGACCAGCCCGGCGAAGTGCTACTGGAGGGCCTCGGGCGGGCCCTGACGGTGTTCCCACCGATCGAACGGGGGCTGGAAAGCGCCACGCCAGACACGATGCAACTCACACCGGCCGAAGCCTTCGTGCTGGTGCGCACCGCAGCTCGGCAACTGCGGGACGCCGGTGTGGGCGTGGACCTACCCCCGAGCCTCTCCGGTGGACTAGCCAGCCGACTGGGACTGGCGATTAAGGCTGAACTACCGGAGCGGTCGCGGGGCTTCACCCTCGGTGAGTGTCTGGATTGGGAGTGGGATCTGATGATCGGTGGGGTGACGCTCACCCTGCGAGAACTGGAGCGACTCAGCGGCAAGCGCAGCCCCCTAGTGCGCCACAAGGGGGCCTGGATCGAACTGCGTCCGAACGACCTCAAGAACGCCGAACGCTTCTGTGGCGCCAAAGCAGAACTGAGCCTCGACGACGCGCTGCGGTTGACGGGAACGGAAGGGGAGCTGCTGATGCGGATGCCGGTGCACCGCTTCGATGCAGGCCCACGGCTGCAGTCGGTGCTGGAGCAATATCACCAGCAAAAAGCCCCCGACCCACTGCCGGCCCCAGAGGGATTCTGCGGCCAGTTGCGGCCTTATCAGGAGCGGGGCCTGGGCTGGCTCGCCTTCCTGCATCGGTTTGACCAAGGGGCCTGCTTGGCCGATGACATGGGCTTGGGCAAAACAATCCAGTTGCTGGCGTTTCTGCAGCACCTCAAGGCGGAGCAGGAATTGAAGCGCCCGGTGCTGTTGGTGGCACCCACCTCAGTGCTCACCAACTGGCGAAGGGAAGCGGAAGCCTTCACCCCCGAGTTGGCGGTCACCGAGCACTACGGCCCGCGTCGTCCCTCCACACCGGCCGACCTGAAGAAAGCCTTGAAGGAGGTGGACTTGTTACTCACCAGCTACGGACTGCTGCAACGCGACAGCGAACTGCTGGAAACCCAGGACTGGCAGGGGGTCGTGATTGATGAAGCCCAGGCGATCAAGAACCCCGGCGCCAAGCAGAGCCAAGCAGCCCGGGATCTGGCCCGCCCCGGCCGAAGCAAAAGCAACCGCTTCCGCATCGCCCTGACCGGCACCCCAGTGGAAAACCGCGTCAGCGAACTGTGGGCGTTGATGGACTTCCTCAACCCCAAGGTGCTGGGGGAGGAGGACTTCTTCCGCCAGCGCTACCGGATGCCGATCGAGCGTTACGGCGACATGTCGTCTCTGCGCGACCTCAAGGGGCGGGTCGGACCATTCATCCTGCGCCGGCTCAAGACCGACAAAACGATCATCTCGGACCTTCCCGAAAAGGTGGAGCTGAGCGAATGGGTGGGGCTGAGCAAAGAGCAAAAATCCCTGTACAGCAAAACCGTGGAAGACACGCTTGATGCCATTGCACGTGCTCCGCGCGGGAAGCGCCACGGCCAAGTGCTGGCCCTGCTCACCCGGCTAAAACAGATCTGCAACCATCCCGCCCTTGCCCTGAGCGAAGGGGCTGTAGACGATGGCTTCCTCGGCCGCTCCGCCAAGTTGCAGCGGCTAGAGGAGATCCTTGACGAGGTGATCGAAGCGGGCGACCGGGCTTTGCTGTTCACCCAGTTCGCCGAATGGGGGCATCTGTTGCAGGCCTGGATGCAACAGCGCTGGAAGGCGGAGGTGCCCTTCCTGCACGGCGGCACCCGCAAGAGCGAACGTCAGGCGATGGTGGATCGCTTCCAGGAGGATCCCCGCGGTCCGCAGCTGTTCTTGCTCTCGCTCAAGGCCGGTGGTGTGGGCCTCAACCTCACCCGGGCCAGCCACGTGTTCCACATCGATCGCTGGTGGAACCCGGCCGTGGAAAACCAAGCCACCGACCGGGCCTACCGAATCGGCCAGACCAATCGGGTGATGGTGCATAAATTCATCACCAGCGGCTCGGTGGAAGAAAAAATCGATCGCATGATCCGGGAGAAATCACGCCTAGCGGAGGATGTGATCGGCTCCGGGGAGGATTGGCTCGGCAGCCTCGGTGGCGATCAATTGCGTGATCTCGTTTCCTTGGAGGACACCTGACCATGACCCTCAGCAACAACAGCACCAACGGCAGCACCGCCATCGGAGACGACGGCCTGGGCCAACAGCCCTGGTGGGTGGAGCAATGGATGGAGCTGATCAACGGTTACCGGTTCAAGAAGCGGTTGGAACGGGCCTGGGGCTATGCCCGGGAAGGCCATGTGACGTCGATCCGCTTCGAAGGCCGCCGGGTCCATGCCCGGGTCCAAGGCACCGATGAAGCGCCTTACAAAGTGAAGCTCTGGCTGGATGTGCTGAACGATGAAGATTGGGGCTATGTCATGGAAGCCCTGACCCAAAAAGCCCGCTGGTCGGCCCAACTCCTGGCGGGGATCATGCCCTCAGACATCGAACGGGCCTTCGCCGCCAGCGGCAAACGCCTGTTCCCGTTCAAGCTGCAGGAGGTGCGCAGCGAGTGCAGCTGCCCGGATAAAGCCAACCCCTGCAAACACATCAGCGCGGTGTATTTCCTGATGGGGGACCGCTTCAGTGAAGACCCCTTCGTGTTATTCCAACTGCGGGGCCGCACCCGAGCTCGGCTACTGGAGGACCTGGCGGAACACCGGCGCAAGGCCCTGGCTGAGCGGGCGGAGGCGGCCAAGGAAGCGGGCATTACCAACATCCCTGACGATGCCACCCCCCTGCCGCCCCATCCAGCAGTGCAGGATCCCGCCCTGTGGTGGCGCTACAACCGCAACCTCGATGGCGACCTGGTGGTGATCACCCCGGCGATGGATGGAGACACCGGCCTGGATGCCGCCGGAGAGCTGCCACTGGCGGAAGACCCGCGTTTCGCCGATGCCCGAAGCACCTTCCTCAGCAACCTCAAGGCCCACGGCCAGGCCAGTGCCCAGAAGGCGATGCTGCAGGCCATGGCGGCCGGCAGCTGAAGCGACGTGGAGGGGCCTGGAGCCATGGCCTGCGAAGCCGCCTGGCTCACCTCCGAAAAACAAGGGCTCGCCGGGGTGCTGCTGCAATCCCATCAACGGGCCTTCGGCCGGCCACTGATCGCCGCCGCCCAACCGGGCCGCTCCAGGCGCCTGCTGTGCCAGGAACTGTTCGCCTGCGGTTTTCCGGTGCTGGCCCACGGCACCGGAAACGATCCAAGGCTCAGTTACGCCAATGCGGCTGCGCTGCAGCTCTGGGAGACCAGCTGGCATGAGCTGATCGGCCTGCCCTCACGGCTCACCGCACCGGAAACCGAACGGGCAGAACGCAGCAACGCCCTGGGCCAGGCCAAACGTCTGGACGCAGTTGAGAACTATCAAGGCATTCGGATCAGCCGAAAAGGGCAGCAGTTCATGCTCAACAACGCCCGTATCTGGACGCTCTGGGATGCAGAAGAGCGGGTGTGCGGCCAGGCGGCCTGCTTCAGCGACTGGTGGTGGCTTTAGGGAGATTCGGTTTCAACACCATCCCTGTCGTGCCAGCCGAACCTGGTGGTAGAGACCGAATCAAAACGGGCGGTTCTCACACTTCTAGTTCTCATCCAAGCGGCGCAGATTGTGTTGGCGGGCAATCAACCAAGTCCGCAGATGTTCATTCTTCAGAGCAACCATCATGCTGACCCTCCGCCAATCACCCTTCGATCTGTTCGAGCGTCTCGAGCAGCAACTTGCGACCGCAGAGCGCGTCCCCAACGCCGAAATCCATGAGACTGAATCCAGCTACAACGTGCGGCTGGAACTGCCTGGCGTGGACCGCGACTCCATCGACATCAAGGCCACCGATCGCAATCTGGTGATCAACGCAGAACGCACAGCCGCAACCGGCGATGACAACAATGAACCTCTGCTGAGCGAATTCCGCTGCGGCACCTGGAGCCGCAGCTTCCGCTTCCCCCACAGCCTTGATCGCGACCAGCTCAAAGCCAGCTACCGCGACGGCATTCTTGAAATCAACGCCGGCAAAGCTGTTGAACACACCAGCGTTTCGGTGAAGATCGAGAACTGAACAGCCATCGCACTAAACAGCATTGAGCTGAAGCAGCTCATCCCCACACCGAGGAACGGAAGCTCAACCCCTGCCCATGGCAGGGGTTTTTTGATGGAACCGCATTCGGGTTAGCCCCCAAGGCCGAAGAAAAAGCGGCCGATGAACAACAGGCTGAATCCGCTGAAAAACACCAAACCAAACCAGCAAAACGCCTGGGTGAGCCGCCCATAACGGTGTGCAAGCGGAACCAAAGGACTGTTGATCGTGTCCATCGCCATCCAGGCGAACAGGGGCGCCGTGAGGAAACTGCCGGTCATCGCCCCGAACACGAAATCCTTCACCCCAATACCGCCGGTCTTGGCCACCACCAACGCCAGCACAGCCGCCAGAAAATGCACGATGACCCAGATATCGAAGCGACGCTGCATGGGCCCCGGTGCCGAGTCACCACTGTCGTGATGGCGCAGCAAGCCCTGAATCGCCGCAATGCTTCGGGGGTAGGCATCAAGACAGGTGAGGGTGGTGCTGAACATGGCGAAAAAGGCCGCCGGAATGATCACCCAAGCCGCCCAACCGCCCATGGCGGCCGTATAGAGCTTGATCAGCTTCTGAGCGAAGGAAACACCACTGCCAGCGAGCATTCCATCACCGCTGCCGTACATCGTGAAGGCGCCAAGGATCACGAAGAACATCGCCGTCACCACCGTGACGCCATAGCCGAGGTTGAAATCAAATTCCGCTTCCTTCGGCGTTGCGGTGTGGTCGGTATCCCGGGCACGGGAGAACATCCACAAGGATGGCCACACGCACATCTCCACCGGACCGGGCATCCAGCCCATCAAGGGAATCAAAAAGGCCAGGTTGGCAAGGGTCCAGGGACTGGGATCCGTGCTGACCCAACTCGCTGCCACATCACCGACGGGGCCGCGAATCAACAGTGATGCGGCCGCGATCCCTGTGAGCAAGGTGAGCAGCACCACCAGCAGCTTGGAGAGACGGTCCAAAGCGCGGTAGTGCCCCAACAGCAGCACCAGGCCACTCACCGCCAACACGGCGATCGACAGTCCATAGGGGTCCAATCCCGCCAGCAGGGGGATGTTGGTGAGCAGCAGCCCCGCAACAAAACTCACTGCAGCGATGGTGAAGGTGCCTGTCACCAGGCTCACCACCAAATACAGCGGGAGGTAGAGCGGATTGCGTTGCTGGAAGCCCTCCAGCAACGACAGTCCGGTGGCCGCCGTGAAGCGGGTGCCCACCCGCAGGAACGGGTATTTGATCAGATTGGTAAGCAGGATCAGTCCCACCAGCGCAAAGCCGAAACGGGCCCCCGCCGTGGTGGAAGACATCAAGTGGGATCCACCAATGCAGGCACCTGCCAACAGGATCCCGGGACCAATGCTGCGTCGCAGCGTCGATGACGCCATCACAAGGTTGCGGTTGCTACCAGTCTCCGCCGCCTTCCCCCGCTGAATCTCCGTAAAGTCGACTTCCGTCACGGTCGGTTTCATGGTCGTCGCTCCCGCTGCTCCGAAGCTGTCGCTGCAGTGCGAGGCCATTGCAGCCGACACCAGCACGATTCGTTCCCTGGACTGGGATCGCAGCCGCTTCGACATCGAATTCGGCCTGCGCAACGGCACCACTTACAACGCCTTCCTGGTGCGGGGCGAACGCACCGCCCTGATCGACACCAGCCACGCCAAGTTCCGCGATACCTGGATTCCCCTGCTGAAGGAGCAGATCGATCCAATCGCGATTGATGTGTTGATCGTGAGCCACACGGAGCCGGACCATTCCGGACTGATTGGGGATCTGATCGACCTCAACCCAAACATTGAAATCGTCGGATCGAAGGTGGCGCTGCAGTTCCTGCAGGACCAGGTGCACCGGCCCTTCAAATCCCGTGCCGTGAAATCCGGGGAAGAACTGGATCTCGGCACGAACCCAGCCAGCGGCATTCAGCACCGCTTCGAATTCCTGAGCGCTCCGAACCTGCACTGGCCAGACACGATCTTTTCCTTCGATCACGGCACAGGCATCCTCTACACCTGCGACGCCTTCGGCCTGCATTACTGCTCCGACGATGTCTTCGACGCCGACCCTGGCGCCATCGCTCCCGATTTCCGCTTCTACTACGACTGCTTGATGGGCCCCAATGCCCGAAGCGTTCTGCAGGCCCTCAAGCGCATGGATGGCCTGCCGGAGATCAACACGATCGCCGTGGGGCATGGCCCCCTGCTACGCCATCACCTCAGCCACTGGGTCAGTGACTACCGCGACTGGAGTGGTCAACGCAGCAAGGGAGAAAGTTATGCAGCCGTCTGTTATCTGAGCCAGTACGGCTTCTCCGATCGGATCAGCCAGGCCATTGCCCACGGCATCGGCAAGGCGGATGCCCAGGTGCAATTGGTGGACTTGCGGGCCACCGATCCGCAGGAACTCACCGCACTCATTGGCGATGCCAAGGCTGTTGTGGTGCCGACGTGGCCATCGGAACCGGAACCTGATCTCCAGGCCTCGATCGGCACCCTGCTGGCGGCCCTTCATCCCAAGCAACTGGTGGGGGTCTACGACGCCTTCGGCGGCAACGATGAACCGATCGACGCCGTCGCCGATCAACTGCGCAGCCAGGGGCAGAAACCAGCATTCAGCCCATTAAGGATCAAACAACTTCCCCAGGGCAGCGACTATCAACGTTGTGAAGAGTCCGGCACCGACCTTGGTCAGCTGCTCACCAAGGAGAAGACAATCGCGGCGATGAAAAGCCTCGATGGCGACCTCGACAAGGCTCTTGGTCGCATCAGTGGTGGCCTCTATGTGGTGACCGCAAGCCAGGGGGACGGCGAATCGCAGCGCCGCAGCGCCATGGTGGCCAGCTGGGTGAGCCAAGCCAGCTTCACACCACCGGGGCTCACGATTGCTGTCGCCAAAGATCGTGCGATCGAAGCCCTGATGCAGGTCGGCGACAGGTTCGTGCTGAATGTTCTCCGGCAGGACAACCACCAGGAGCTGATGCGGCATTTCCTCAAACGCTTCCCCCCCGGTGCCGATCGTTTCGCCGGGGTGAATGTGCTGGAAGGAACAGCCGATGGAGGCCCGGTGCTGGCCGATGCACTGGCTTTTCTTGGCTGCCGGGTGGAGCAGCGAATGGAAGGCCCCGATCACTGGATCATCTATGCCGTCGTGGAGCAAGGCAACGTGGCCGATGCCGAGGCCAGCACCGCGGTGCATCACCGCAAGGTGGGCAACCACTACTGAGCTTGCAGCTGATCCAGAGCGTCAAGAAGATTCGTGAGCAAGGCATCAACGTGTTGGCTCCTCCGCCATTCACGACGATGGAGCCACTGATCTGAGCAGTCGCGCCACCAGCCCTCATCAGCCGGCTGACAGAGGGCAACGCCTCGGTGATGAGGGGCCAGAAAGATGGCTGCAGCCAAGAGGTTGGTGCCGAAACCCAACACATTCAAGGGTCCACTCCCTTCACGCGACCATCCGCTCGACAGCCGCACCTCGAGGGGGGCATCTGATGAGAACAGCTCCAACGATCTTCCTTGATGCAGCGGATTCAACAGCTGCTGAACAAACGAATAGTGAGCTTCATTTTTGGGATGGGCTTGCACCCACAACGGTGCATCTGCGCGCACATGTCGCAAGGCGGAACGGATGGCGCGAATGAAGTACGCACTGTTCGCGATTCCTGGCGTCCGGCGCCAACCAAACGATCTGCCAAAGAGCCGCCAGCGAACATGCCATTTGGGCACTCTCAGGTAAGGCAGGCAAAGCATCACGCCCGGTTGATGCTTTCGGCTGATCGCTTCATCGTCAAGCAATGCAGAACGGAAATTCGCGCAAATGTCGAGAATGGCCTGGAGCCGCAACGGCTCAACAGGACGGTCAAAAGGCAGCAGCGGATCCTGACGAACCGAAGGAATGACTTCAGAACAATTCACGACCTCCAGCACCTTGCTGCGTTTGCGCTGTGCTTGATCTGAATACAAGCGCGTCTCGACCCCAATCGATTCCCCCAGCTCCACCACTTCTGAAGCCTGGTATGCAAGCAGCATCCGCTGCCCTTCACGATCATCCAACCGTGGCAGCAGCAGCAGGCTGCACTTCAGGGGCTCAGACCGAATCAGCAGGCTGTCCCCAGCACTGAGCTGGAGCACTCGAGTCTGATCAGGGGGGATCTGGATGAACTGGCACTGATGTCCATCCTGGGAAGCGAGATCCCGCAATAGCGGCTGGAAGGCTTTGGTCGAATGGCTGAACTCGTCGCGATAAGGCGAGACAACGTGCAGCCGGGTTCCTCGTATTCCTCGCCAGCGCAGATAGGCCAGAGCCGAGAGGGTGGTGATCAGCTGAGAAGAGAGAACAACAACGCTCTGTGCCACAGGTCTGCTGCTCTCATTAACAACACGCCTACATTCAACTGGCTTCGAAGATGAGCGTGACCAGCACCGCAACCACGCGTCGCACGATCCAACTGCCGATCGACGATGGGGTCGTTGGTCTCCGCGGTCTGAGCCCTCAACGAAACCGCTTTGAACTGGAGTACGCCCTGGAGCGGGGAAGCACAGCCAACAGCGTGTTGTTTGAGACCGGTGATGGTGCCCCTGCCGTGTTGGTTCACCCTCCAGGTGTGGCCTACAGCGGCGCCTTTCTTCCGGTACTTGCCGACGCCCTACCCAGCAACGATGCGCCGCTGCTGGTGGTCGTGGGTCACGTCAATCCCAATCGCGTTGCCTTGCTGCGGGATTTAGCGGAGGCCTATGCCGGGCTGGAACTGATCGTCTCCAACCCGGGCGCCAAGTTGATCAAGGAACTTTGGAGCCAACGCAAACCGGCCCCGCCCGGAGAAACGAGCGAACAACCACCCTTGCCCGACCTGCCGCCCCTGCGGATCATCCGCCAGGAGCAAACGCTTCCCCTCAGCCATCAGCGCAGCCTGATGCTGCTGCCGGCCCCAACCCCCCGTTGGCCTGGCGGGTTGCTGGCGTTTGAGGAAAGCCTCGGCTTGCTGATGAGCGACAAATTCTTCAGTGCCCACCTCTGCACGGACAGCTGGGCCGAAAGCAACCGCAGCAGCACAGAAGAAGAGCGCCGTCACTTCTATGACTGCCTGATGGCTCCCATGGCCAGTCAAGTGGATGCCCTGGTGGAACGGCTCGAAGAGCTCGATATCCGCACCATCGCTCCGGGCCATGGCCCCGCGATCGAAGCCAGTTGGCGCAGCCTGCTCAGCGACTACCGCCGCTGGGGAGAAGGCCAGCAGAACGCCAGCCTCACGGTGGCCCTGCTGTTCGCCAGCGCCTACGGCAACACCGCTGCCATTGCTGACGCCCTGGCCCGCGGGGTCAGCCGTACCGGCATCCGGGTGAGCAGCTTGAACTGCGAATTCACCCCGGCCGATGAACTGGTGAGCACCATCCAGCAGGCCGATGCCGTGTTGATTGGCTCACCGACCCTGGGGGGACATGCCCCCACGCCAATTGTTTCGGCCTTGGGCACCCTGTTGGCGGAAGGAGATCGCAACAAGCCCGTGGGGGTGTTCGGCAGCTTCGGCTGGAGCGGCGAGGCGGTGGATCTGCTGGAAACCAAGCTGCGGGACGGCGGCTTCAGCTTTGGCTTCGAGCCGATCCGGGTGAAGTTCAGTCCAGATGCCGCACGGGTGAAGGAGCTGGAAGAGACCGGCACCCGTTTCGCCCGTCAACTGCTGCAGAGCCAGAAGCGAGCGCAGCGGCGCAGTGCAGGAGGTTTGAGTGAAAGCCGCAGCGATCCAGCAGTCCTGGCCCTGGGCCGCGTGATCGGCTCCCTCTGCGTGCTCACCACTCGTAAAGCTGATCTAAGCGGCGCCATGGTGGCCAGCTGGGTGAGTCAGGCGAGCTTCAGTCCTCCCGGCATCACCGTGGCCGTCGCCAAAGACCGCGCCGTGGAAGCCCTTCTGCACAAGGGCGATCGCTTCGCCTTGAACGTTTTGGCAGAAGGTCGCGAAACAGCAGCAATGAAGCAATTCCTGCAACCGTTCGAGCCCGGTGCTGATCGCTTTGCAGGCCTTGAGCTCGACACAAGCCCCGCCGAGCAGCCGTTGCTACCGGATGCCCTGGCCTGGCTAGACGGGAAAGTAAGCCAGCGGATGGAATGCGGCGACCACTGGCTGATCTACGCCGAAGTGGATCACGGTGGGGTGCTGGATGCGAAGGGCAGCACTGCGGTGCACCAACGCCGCAGCGGCGCCAACTACTGAGCCGGCAACCCGTACCACCGCCTAACTCATAGCGAGTATGAGTTAGGCGTAATCTGTTGGAACGATCGCTTCTCCTCGATGGACCTCTCCAAGCCATCCACCCACGCCAATCTCGAAGCCGCGTTCGGCGGCGAGAGCATGGCCAACCGCAAGTACCTGTTCTTTGCGGATGTGGCCAAACAACTGGGTCACAAAGACCTGGCCAAGTTGTTTCGTGAAACCGCGGCCCAAGAAACAGAGCATGCCTTTGCGCACTTCCGCCTACTGCATCCCGAATTAGTGGTGGGCAACCCCGACCAGCTCAGCGACAGCGAGAAGCAAGCGATGCTGACCCGCTGCCTGGAACTGGCGATTGAAGGCGAAACCTACGAGTACACAACGATGTATCCGGAGTTCGCCGCCCAGGCCCGTCAGGACCGGGACAGCGGAGCCGAGGCGGAATTTGCCGAGCAAAGCAGCGAATCCAAGGAGCATGCCGGCACCTTCCGGACAGCCGCTAAGAACTTCGGCCTGCTAACCCCGATAGAACAACATCACGCCGAAACCTATGGCGTCGCCCTGGAAGCACTGCAAGGCAAAGGAACGGCAGGCCAAGCCGATCAACCCCTTCCAGGCAAATGGATCTGCAAGGTGTGCTCGATGATTTACGACCCCGCCGAGGGAGATCCGGATTCCGGCATCGCCGCAGGCACACCCTTTGAAGCGATTCCGGAGGACTGGGAGTGTCCGATCTGCGGCGCCCGCAAAGCCAGCTTCGTCCCCTACCGGGAAGCCGAGTTGAAGGCCGCCTGACCCTTACTCCCAGGTCCGTCAGCGCATCGTCCAAGCGCGGCGGGCCTTGTTGTGAGAACAAGCGAGAACTTGCACGATTCAATCAAGTTCAGAATTCTCCATGCCCTCCGATCTCATCGTTCTGACAGCAAGCAATGGCGAAAACCTCAAGCTTGCTGAACGGTTCGTGAAGGCCGCAGCAGCTCAGAACGCCACCGCCAAACTGATCGACCTCACGCAGCTCGACCTGCCTCTGTTCACTCCGAGAGTCAAGGAAGCGGGTGCTGGCCCTGATCTTGTGACCCTGCACGACAAGCTGCAGCAAACTCCGCGCTGGGTGATCTGCGCACCGGAATACAACGG
This sequence comes from Synechococcus sp. UW69, assembly GCF_900474185.1. Taxonomy (NCBI): domain Bacteria; kingdom Bacillati; phylum Cyanobacteriota; class Cyanophyceae; order Synechococcales; family Synechococcaceae; genus Synechococcus; species Synechococcus sp. UW69. The sequence continues at coordinate 146,224 of NZ_UCNW01000009.1, forward strand.
CTCAATACCGCCATCCCTTACCAATGCCATTGCCTGGCTCTCGGTGACAGGAGATGACTTCCGATCCCTCTTCAACGGGCGGCCGATTGCCATGGCCACCTTTTCCGGTGGTGGCGGCATGGAACTGCTCCTTTCCCTGCGCATCCAGCTGACGCACCTTGGAGCCCAGGTCGTCGGGCGACAGCTGCTTAGCAACTACGCCAAGCCACCCCAAGACGACAGCATCGCCGACCTGGTGCAACGGCTGCTGCAGATGACTCCCCTCGAGCTCTGAAGCGAACACCTCACCCCGAATACCCCCTTTCCACGCGATCAACCTGACCGCTCTTGTCAACACTCCATCAATGCGGATGGGCCCGGCTTCCGAGCGCTTTCTCACCCAACTGGACTGGCTTGAGTCGTAGCAGAGCTTTTCGTTCGGCCGCCATCAGGATCCGAACTGGATGGGCTTCGGCCCCTTGCGGGTGATCAACGACGACACCATCGCTGCTGGAAAGGGTTCCGGCATGCACCACCACCTGTGGGGGCACGACTCACAGGCCGTTGCAATCTCGCAAGCTGATCTCCGTTTGACCACTTGAAACGCAGCAATCCTGAAGAGATTCGGTGCAAGCGCGTAACACCAGATATTGCGCCCTGAAATGACGTAGTCACTTTCAAACAATCCCTTGAGCGATGGGATTCATGAACGGTCATGAGACCGCGGTGCGTTACCGCGGGTTCCTTCTGATGCCTCAAACCAATCAAAGCTGGTTGGTGCGACCTGAACGCAGCCCCATGCTGCTTCTGCCGTTCCGCACACCGACCTGCTCGTTGGCCGACGTCAAAGCCCTTTTGGACTGGCGTCTTTCGCAGGAAGCATCAGAAATCGGAGCGGCCTGAATTCAGGCCGCTGCCGGTGGAGGGGTGGGATCGCCCACCGGTTGAAGAGGGATGACGAGAGTGGCCCAGTGATCGGGCCGCTCAGGGCGACTGCGACGGGAGCGGCGGGTGCCGAACGGAACCCGAATCACATTCGTCCCTTCAATCGACAAAGTGTGACCACGATTGAATGCCGACTCGAGACCGTCCGGAAGTTGAGGAAGGGCAGGTCCTTCAACGGTCCTGAGGCCAGATTTCTTGATGTTGTCCCGATCCATGGTGTCCCCCGACAGACGAATCAGTTGTCGAACAGTTTGACCGAACCCGCAAGGGCGATGAACGGAATCAAACCAATTTTTCCACTTTCAGTGAAAATTTACACGTTCTGATGCCCTCGCACCAGGTCAAGCCGCCAGAGCCACCTCTTCCACAGAGGGACAGGTGCAGATCAAGTTGCGGTCACCGAAGGCGTTGTCAATCCGAGCCACAGCTGGCCAGACCTTGTTCTCCTGCTGACCCTCCATGGGGAATGCGGCCTGCTGACGGCTGTAGGGACGATCCCAGTCATCCACTGTCACTGCAGCCAGGGTGTGCGGGGCACGCTTCAACGGGTTGTTCTGAGGGTCGATGGCGCCGTTTTCGATGGCACGAATCTCCTCACGGATCGCCACCAGGGCATCGGCGAAGCGATCCAACTCCGCCAGGCTTTCGCTCTCCGTGGGTTCAACCATCACCGTTCCAGCCACCGGCCAGCTGACGGTGGGTGCGTGGAAGCCGTAATCCATCAAGCGCTTGGCGATGTCATCCACATCGATTCCTGCGTCCCTTTTCAACGGCCGCAGATCAAGGATGCATTCATGGGCCACTCGACCGGTGCTGCCCCGAAACAGCACGGGGTAATAGGGGTCAAGCCGATGGGCCAGATAGTTGGCTGACAACAGCGCCACGGCACTGGCCTGCCGCAGGGCATCCGCCCCCATCATCCGTAGATACATCCAACTGATCGGCAGGATGCTGGCGCTGCCGAGCGCTGCTGCGGAAACGGGTCCGATGGCGGCTGAGGTACCGGCTTGCAACGGATGACCCGGCAGGAAGGGCGCCAGATGCGCCGCCACACCAATCGGTCCCACGCCTGGGCCACCGCCCCCGTGGGGGATGCAGAAGGTCTTGTGCAGGTTGAGATGGCACACATCGGCACCGAACGCACCAGGACGGCAAAGCCCGACCTGCGCATTGAGGTTTGCCCCATCGAGGTACACCTGCCCACCGTGCTGATGCACAACGGAGCAGATCTCACGGATGCCGGTTTCAAAGACGCCGTGGGTGGAGGGGTAGGTGACCATCAACGCCGCCAGCTGATCGGCATGCTCAGCAGCCTTCGCAGCAAGATCCTGCTGATCGATGTTGCCCTCGTCATCGCAGGCGACAGCCACAACCTTGAGTCCGGCCATGACGGCACTGGCGGGGTTGGTGCCATGGGCGCTGGTAGGAATCAGACAGATATCGCGATGGGCCTCCCCGCGGGAGCGGTGCCAGGCGCGAATCACCAGCAGCCCCGCATATTCCCCCTGAGAACCGGCATTGGGCTGCAACGACACGGCTGCAAACCCCGTCAGAGCCGCCAACCATCGCTCCAGATCGTCGGCCATGCAGCGATAGCCCTCCGTCTGATCCACTGGAGAAAACGGATGCAATGCCGCAAAGGCAGGCCAACTCACCGGCTGCAGCTCAGCGGCGGCATTGAGCTTCATGGTGCAACTGCCCAAGGGGATCATCCCGTGCACCAGGGAAAGATCACGGCTCACCAACCGCTGGATGTAGCGCAACAGCTCCGTCTCGCTGCGGTACTGATGAAACACCGGCTGGGTCAGCCAGGGTTGGCTGCGCTGCGGCAGGGACAGGGACTCGGGCAGAGCAGCCTCAAGTTCTGGTATCTCCTGACCGCAGGCCTCAGCCAGGAGCCCCAGGAGCACTTGCAGCTCCCGTTCATCCGACAACTCATCCAGGCTGATGCCGAATCCGGTGGCGTCCGCCGGAGCGGCGCCATCTGGCAGCACCCGCAGATTGAAGCCTGCTGCTGCTGCCGCGCGGTGGACGGCAGGCGCCGCCGCACAGTGCACGGTGACGGTGTCGAAGCGGTCCGCCAAAGCCAGCGGATACCCAAGAGCCTTCAGGCCCTGCTCCAACTGGCTGCGCAGCCCAACGATGCGCTGGGCGATGGCCTGAAGGCCGTCGGGCCCGTGGTGCACTGCATAAAAAGAAGCCATCACGGCGAGCAACACCTGAGCAGTGCAGATATTGCTGGTGGCTTTGTCACGGCGGATGTGCTGCTCACGGGTCTGCAGCGCCAGCCGCAGGGCCGAGCGGCCTTCTACATCCTTAGACTGCCCCACTAGACGACCCGGGATCTGGCGCTTGTAGGCCTCAACCGTGGCGAAAAAGGCGGCATGGGGGCCACCGAATCCCATCGGCACCCCCAGGCGTTGGGCACTGCCCACGGCAATGTCGGCCCCCAGGGATCCAACAGGCGCCATCAGGGTCTGGGCCAACGGATCGATGGCCACAGTGGCCAAAGCGCCAGCCGCATGGGCCGCTTCGATCACGGCAGTTGGATCCCAAAGACAACCATCAGCCCCGGGCAATTGGAGCAGAACTCCGAACACGGAGGCATCGATCGGCGCCGTTGCCGGGTCGATCCGCTCAAGGGTGATGCCAAGAGGTTCCGCGCGGGTCTGCAGCACGGCCCAGGTCTGCGGCAGCACATTGGCGTCCACCAAGAACCGGGTCGCCTCGGGGCGACGGCAAACCCCGAAGCTGAGGCTCATGGCCTCCGCTGCTGCGGTGGCTTCATCCAGCAGCGACGCGTTAGCGATCGGCAAACCCGTGAGCTCACTGATCAGGGTTTGAAAGTTGAGAAGGGCCTCAAGACGGCCTTGGGCGATTTCCGCCTGATACGGGGTGTATGCGGTATACCAGGCCGGATTTTCAAAAACGTGGCGCTGAACTAGAGCCGGGGTTGCTGTGCCGTAGTAACCCAAACCAATCAAGGAGCGTCGAAGTGAATTGGACTCGCTCAGCTCCTTCAGCTGCCTGAGGGCTTCCGCCTCTCCACAGCCCTCGGGCAACGCTTCGTAAGGCGGCGCTGGGTCAAGGATGTCGTCGGGCACGACATCAGTGATGAAACCCTTCAGATCGCTGTAGCCGAGAGCGTTCAGCATCCGGCTCTGTTCCGCCGCACTCGGGCCGATATGCCGCTGCGAAAAAGGAGAGATCAACGTCTAAAGCAGCAGCGCACGGAGCGATCGTAAGAGCCGCGTCCCGTGGTTGATGTCAGCCGGCGTTGACCTTCGCGCCGTAGGCCTCCGCAGTCATCAGGCTGTCGAGCTCGGAGGGATCGGTTGGACGCAGCACCAAAAGCCAGCCCTCGCCATGGGGATCGTTCTGGAGTTCCTCCGGACTGGCCAGCACCGCTTCATTGCGCTGCACCACCTCGCCGGCAATGGGTGCATACATGTCTTCCACCGCCTTCACTGATTCCACCGATCCGAAGCTGGTGCCCTTCGCCAAGCTGGAGCCCACGTCCGGCAGGTCGACAAACACGATGTCGCCCAGCTGATCAACGGCGAAGGCACTGATGCCCACCCGCACCAGATCACCATCGGCGTTGGCGTACTCGTGGCTGTCGGCGAAGCGAAAAGAGTCGGGGAACGCGAACGCCATCGACGCAGTTTCAGGTGATCCCAGTTTGCGTGAGATTGATCAGTCCTGCCGCATTCAGGTCACACAACGCACGGGACAACGCCAGGCGGATGTGGGCCCGATGGGTGCCGCCCTGCACATACAGGTTGAAAGGTTCACGCAGCGGCGCATCGGCCGAAAATTCACTGGTAGAGCCGTCAATGAACGTCCCCCCTGCCATCACGAGATCGGAGGCATACCCCGGCATGGATGCAGGCACCGGATCGAGATAGGCGCCAATCGGTGATGTCGACTGGAAGGCTCGACACACGACTTTGAGGGCTTCCGGACTTCCCAGCCGAACCGCCTGAATCAAATCGCTACGCACCGCGCCTGGCATGGGATTGACAGGGAAACCAAGTCGCGCGAACACCCCCGCCACAAGATCCGCGCCGATCAATGCCTCCGACACCATCTGCGGTGCCAGGAACAGGCCCTGCAGCACCAGCCGCTGCAGGTCAAATCCCGTGCCGCCCTCACGACCGATCCCCGGCGCCGTGAGCCGGCAGCAGGCCTGCTCGACAAGATCAGCCCGTCCGGCGATGTAACCGCCAGTGGGGGCAATGGTGCCGCCGAGATTCTTGATCAAGGATCCAGCAATGAGATCCGCCCCAACAGCGGTTGGCTCCTGCTCCTGCACCAACTCTCCGTAACAGTTGTCGACAAAGACAACGCAGTCGGGCTGGCGCGCATGGATGCGTTCACACAGCTTTGCGATCCGATCGACCGTGACCGAGGGCCGCCAGCTGTAACCACAACTTCGCTGGATCAGCACCAGCCGACAGGGCTGCTCCAAGGCCTGACTCAACGCCACCTCATCCACTGCCCCGTCGGGCTGCAGATCGATTTCGTCGTAAGCGATCCCGAACTCTGCAAGGGAGCCCTGACCCTGACCGCGGAGACCGATGACCTCTTCCAAGGTGTCGTAGGGGCGCCCCGTGATGGACAGCAAACGATCACCGGGCCTCAACACCCCAAACAACGCTGCCGCAATGGCATGGGTGCCGCTCACGAATTGCAGGCGCACTGCTGCGGCTTCGGCCCCCAGCACCCGGGCAAAGACCCGATCCACCACCTCACGCCCTTGGTCACCATGGCCGTAGCCGGTCAGCGAAGTGAAGTGCTGTGTACCCACACGCTCAGCCGACAGCGCATCCAGGACCCGTTGCAAACGCAGCTCCACGGACGCCGTCCTCGCTGCGGCAAGTTCAGCCTGATCCCTTGCCACCACTTCGATCAGATGATTTGCGATTGCACTAATCACCCGTTTCCTTGCTGAGTTCTTGCCTTCATAGGTCCTGACCGACGCGACTCTTCCGAACGTGCCAAGCCTCTGCACTTCGTGAACTCCTTTAGATTTCTGTCACTAACGGCACCATCCGCTCCAAGGTTTCCCTGTCTGAGCGGCTTGTCAATTTCAGGAGAATCCGATTGGTTTCCTCGCAAACAGCTGACACCCGTGAGCTACGCCAGCGGGCAGCGGTGGTGGCACGGCGTGAGCCCCTGCCAGCCCGTCAGCGCAAGCTGAAGATGGGTACCACCAGCTTCATGCTGGTGATGCACGTGCTAGCCACCGTGGCCCTGCTCCCAAGGTTCTGGAGCTGGCAGGGCGTTGTGGCTTTCGGAGTTTTGTACTGGATGACTGTGCTGGGCGTCACGCTTGGTCTGCACCGTCTGGTCGCACACCGCAGCTTGGTGGTTCCGGTATGGGTGGAGCGCATCCTGGTGCTCATGGGCACCCTCGCCTGTCAGAGCGGCCCGATCGAGTGGGTGGGATTGCATCGCCATCACCATCGCTTCTCCGATCAACCCAATGATCACCATGACGCTGGGCGTGGGCTGTGGTGGAGCCACAGCGAATGGATGCTGCACGACATCCCTGCTTTAAGAGAGCTCGACCGTTACGCCGGCGACCTTCAATGCGATCCGTTTTATCGCTGGCTCGACCGCTGGTTCCTGCTCCTTCAAATCCCCCTGGGACTTGGGCTGTACTGGTTCGGGGAAACTGCACAGGTGCATGGTGGAGGCCTTGGCTTGGTGCTGTGGGCCATCCCGCTCCGCCTCGTGGTCGTCTATCACGTGACCTGGCTGGTGAATTCAGCCACCCACGCCTTCGGATACCGCAACTTCGATTGCCCTGACCTGTCGCGCAATTGCTGGTGGGTGGCTTTGCTCTCGTTCGGTGAGGGTTGGCACAACAACCACCACGCTCACCCCGCAAGCGCTCGCCACGGTCTGCGCTGGTTTGAATTTGATTTCACCTGGCAACACGTGCGGCTGCTCAAGCGTCTTGGCCTGGCAAGCCGTGTCCGCACTGCTCGTTACGTCAACGAAGCCTCCTGAGGCTCTGAGACTTTTGACCAACAGGCCACGTCGTAACGTGGTCGATCGCACCCGCCTTCATCCATCGTTCCGGTCCCATGCCTAAGCGTGTAAAAGTCGTTCTGAATGAGGACCTCCTCAGCCTGGGCAAGGACGGAGACCTGGTGGAAGTTGCTCCGGGTTATGCCCGTAACTTCCTGCTCCCCTTCGGCAAAGCTGTGCCCCTCACCCCAGCGGTGATGAAGCAGGTGGAGCACCGCCGGGCCAAGGAAGCTGAACGCCAGGCAGCTCTGAAGCAGGAAGCGCTCGACTTCAAGACCGCCCTTTCCACCATCGGTCGTTTCACCGTCAAGAAGCAGACCGGTGAAGACAACGTGCTGTTCGGCACCGTGACCAACGGTGATGTGGCCGAAGCCATCGAAGCAGCCACCAAGAAGGAGATCGACCGCCGCGACATCGTGGTGCCTGAAATCCACCGCACCGGCAAGTTCACCGTCACGGTGAAGCTTCACAGCGAAGTCACCGCCGAGATCAACCTGGAAGTGGTCAGCTACTGATCTCTGTCAAACAACACTCAAACGGCTCATCCGAGCCAGAGTGTGATTCCTTTCGTAACGCCCTGCCGCCATGGTGAGCGTCCCCCTGCCAGAGAAGAATGATGGGGGACGCCGTGGTTATGGCCAGAGCCGTCGCGACGACGAGCCGAACTTCGAGGCCCTGCCCGATTCCGTCCCGCCCCAGAACCTGGAGGCGGAAGAGGCGGTGTTGGGGGGCATCCTGCTGGATCCTGATGCAATCGGGCGTGTGGCTGACGTGCTGCAGCCGGAAGCCTTCTATCTGAACGCCCACCGGGAGATCTTTCGCACCGCGCTGATGCTGCACGGCCAGGGCAAGCCGACGGATCTCACTGCCATGAGCGCCTGGCTGGCCGACACCGGCGCCCTCGAGAAGGTAGGCGGCAACAACCGACTGGTGGAGCTGGTGGAGCGGGTTCCCTCCACCGCCTCGATCGAGCAGGTGGCCCGGCTGGTGATGGACAAGTTCCTACGCCGCCAGCTGATCCGCTCCGGCAACGAAGTGATTCAACTGGGATTTGATCAGAGCCTGCCGATGGAGCAGGTGCTGGACCAAGCGGAGCAGAAAATCTTCGCCATCAGCCAAGAGAAACCTTCCAAGGGTCTGACCCCCACAGCCGAAATCCTCACCCAGACCTTTGAGGAGATCGAGAGCCGCTCGCTGGGCACCTCAGTGGCCGGCATCCCGGTGAACTTCTACGACCTGGATGCGATGACCCAGGGCCTGCAACGCAGCGACCTGATCATCGTTGCCGGCCGGCCAGCCATGGGAAAAACCTCGATCGTTCTGAACCTGGCCAAGAACGTGGCCCAGCTGCACGACCTGCCGGTGTGCCTGTTCTCCCTGGAGATGAGCAAGGAGCAGCTCACCTATCGCCTGCTCTCGATGGAGGTGGGCATTGAAGCGGGCCGACTGCGCACGGGCCGACTGCAACAGGAGGAATGGCCACTGCTGGGCCAGGGCATCAACAGCCTGGGACAACTGCCGATCTTCATCGACGACAAACCCAACTCCGGGGTACTGGAGATGCGCTCGCTCTGCCGGCGGCTGATGGCGGAACAGGGCAAGGAGCTGGGGCTGGTGATGATCGACTACCTGCAACTCATGGAAGGCTCGGGCTCGGACAACCGGGTGCAGGAGCTGTCGCGCATCACCCGGGGCCTGAAGCAGATGGCCCGGGAACTGAACGTTCCCGTGATTGCCCTGTCCCAGCTCAGCCGTGGCGTGGAATCGCGCACCAACAAACGACCGATGCTCAGCGACCTGCGGGAATCGGGCTCGATCGAGCAGGACGCCGACTTGGTGCTGATGATCTATCGCGACGAGTACTACAACCCGGAAACCCCAGACCGAGGCATCACCGAAGTGATCGTGACCAAGCATCGCAACGGTCCGGTGGGCACGGTGAAGCTGCTGTTCGAGCCACAGTTCACCCGCTTCCGCAACCTGGCGGCCTGATCCAGATCAGATAATGAAGCCATGAGCTTCAGCGCCGCCCCCACTGAATCCTTCGAAGTGATCGTGGTTGGCGGCGGCCATGCCGGTTGTGAAGCTGCGATCACGGCAGCTCGGCTGGGCCTGAACACCGCCCTGTTCAGCCTCAATCTCGATCGCATCGCCTGGCAGCCCTGCAACCCGGCCGTCGGTGGCCCCGCCAAAAGCCAGCTCGTCCATGAAGTGGATGCCCTCGGTGGGGTGATCGGTCGCCTGGCCGATGCCACCGCCATCCAGAAGCGCATCCTCAACGCCAGCCGCGGCCCGGCGGTGTGGGCCCTGCGCGCTCAAACCGACAAGCGCCTCTATTCCCGCCAGATGCTGCAACTGCTGCAGCACACCCCCAACCTCGCCCTGCGCGAAGCGATGGTGACCGGCCTGGAAACAACGGGGGACGGCGACCAGCAACGCATCAGCGGCATCCGCACCTATTTCGGCAGCGTCTATGGCGCTGAGGCGGTGATCCTCACCGCCGGCACCTTCCTCGGCGGCCGCATCTGGGTGGGACATCAATCCATGGCCGCCGGCCGCGCCGGTGAACAGGCCGCCGAAGGCCTCACCGAGGCTCTCCAGCAACTTGGCTTCCACACCGACAGGCTGAAAACGGGCACCCCCGCCCGGGTGGACCGGCGCAGCATCGCCCTCGATCAACTGGAGGAGCAGCCCAGCGATGCGGCCGATCGCTTCTTCTCCTTTGACCCGGCCGCCTGGGTGAGCGGTGAGCAGATGAGCTGCCACATCACCCGCACCACGGCAAAAACCCATCAGCTGATTCGCGACAACCTGCACCTCACCGCCATCTACGGCGGCGTGATCGACAGCAAAGGCCCGCGCTACTGCCCCTCGATCGAAGACAAGATCGTGCGCTTCGCGGACAAGGACAGCCACCAGATCTTCCTCGAGCCGGAGGGTCGCGACACCCCGGAGATCTATGTGCAGGGCTTCTCCACCGGCCTGCCGGAGCCGATCCAGCTGCAACTACTGCGCAGCCTGCCGGGCTTGGAACAAGCCGTGATGCTGCGGCCGGCCTATTCGGTTGATTACGACTATCTGCCCGCCACCCAGCTCAAGCCATCCCTGGAAACCAAGCGAGTGCGTGGCCTGTTCAGCGCCGGCCAGCTCAATGGCACCACGGGCTATGAGGAAGCCGCCGCCCAGGGTCTGGTGGCCGGCGTCAACGCAGCCCGGCTGATCGGCGGCCAGGAGCCGGTGCACTTCCCCCGTGAAGGCAGCTACATCGGCACGATGATCGACGATCTGGTGAGCAAAGACCTGCGCGAGCCCTACCGGGTGCTCACCAGCCGCAGCGAATACCGCCTGATCCTGCGGGGTGACAACGCCGACCGCCGGCTGACGCCCCTGGGCCGTGAGCTCGGCCTGATCGACGACCGCCGCTGGCAGCTGTTCGAGAAGAAACTCGAAGCAATGGAGGCCGAAAAACAGCGACTGGAAACCGTACGCCTCAAGGTGAGTGATCCAGTGGCTCCGGCGGTGGAGCAAGAAACAGGCGCAGCGATCAAAGGCTCGATCACCCTGGCCGACCTGCTGCGACGACCCGGCATGCACGCCGCTGATCTGGTGCGCCATGGTCTGGCCGACGCCGACCTGCCCCTGCCAGTGCGAGAGGGGGCTGAGATCGACATCAAATACAGCGGCTACCTGCAACGGCAACAACAACAAATCGATCAGGTGAAACGCCAGAGCCAGCGCAAGCTGCCTGCCGATCTGAACTACGCCGGCATTGGCACTCTCTCCAACGAAGCCCGCGAAAAGCTCGCTGCGATTCAACCGAGCACCCTTGGTCAGGCCAGCCGGATCCCCGGCGTCAGCAAGGCCGACATCACAGCCCTGCTGATGTGGCTGGAACTGCAGAAAAGGGAACACCAACCCCTCGCCCCCACCGCAGAAGCTCGATAGCGTTGGCGTCCTGAAACGTCTGCGGTGTCAGCACGGGTTCCCACCTCACGCGCCTACTGGAACCTGCGAGCCGAGCAGGTGATGGACCAGGTGTTTGACCATGAGACGGTCACCGCCCCGAGCCAGCCACACCTGGTGCCGGTTGATGTTGATGTGCACGAACCAACGGCAGCAGCACCCGACCGCCGCTCCCCTACCCCCTGGCTGCTGCCGCTGATAAGTGGCGTCGCCGTTGCCGGGGTGATCTGCAGCGCCTGGCTGGTAAGCAGCCTGCAGCGCTCCCGCCTGGACCTGGAACGGCAGCAAAGCGTCGCCATGATCGAGCGGCTGCGCGACCAACTCGCTGCGCAGGAGACCCGCCCAGAACCAACGGTCACGCCTGAGGAGGCTTCAGAAGCGGTCTTGAGCCTGGAACCGCTGACCCTGCCGATCAAACAGCCGTTGACGGCCGTTCCCCAAAGCAGCGATCAAGCCCCGGCTCCGATCGAGCCCACCCCCCAACTCACAGGCGTGGTGAAGGGCCCGGGTGGAACCAGTTCCGCCATTTTTCAGCTGGGACAGGGATCGGTGTCCGCCGGCATCGGTGATGCCATCGGCAGCAGCGGTTGGGTTCTCAACAACGTCACCGATAGCGGTGCTGTAATCAGCCGCAACGGCCAGAGCCAAACCCTTTCGGTGGGAGGACTCTTCTGAACCCCACCCAGCGACTTCACCCATCACCGCACCAGCTCTGGCAAGCCCCCACCGACGCCGTGCTCTCGGCGGAGGGACCGCGACAACTACCAGGACCCTGGCGGCTGATGCTGCTGGGTGATGGCAGCCCAACCCGCCACCTGCGACTCCTAACCGGTTCACCCGTCGCCGTGGATTTGATCGCCATGGAGGCCGACCAGAGCGACCACCCCGGGGCACCGGAGGAAGTGAAGGAACTGATGGCACCCTTGCTGCGCCGTCAGGTCTGGCTGACCTGCGGCGGCACACCCCTGGCCTGGGCGGAAAGCTGGTGGAACCAAGCTGAAGCGGATTGGCACCTGCGGGACCGCAATCAACCGATCTGGAAAAGCCTGACGGAAGGACGCTCTGAGCTGTTCCGGGAGGTGGACGGCTTGGCGCTGGTGGAGGGAGATTGGCTCGACCAGACCTTTGGCTATCGCGGCCCGTATTGGAGCCGCCACTACCGCTTCTTCCGCCAAGGCAAGGCCCTCACCGTGATTCGCGAAGTGTTCAGCCCCCAGCTCGAAACCTGGCTCGGGCCCACGCTGCGCCAAGAGTTTCAACAAAGTTCATGAACAAACCCTCGAGTTTGTTGGGATTTGCTCTTGACAACTTGCCAAGAGTTGTGCTCTCAGGAAGATGTAGGCACTTCGGTTCACCGTGTCATGGCTGCCACAACCTCTTGGCTCAGCCTCACCGACCTCGGTCGGATCTACGGCATTTCAGCCATTCACTGCGGCAAGACCCTCGAGCATCAAGGCTGGCGTGACCGTCGGGGTCGCCCCACCCAGAGCGCACTCGACGCCAATGCCGCCATGCAGACAGGGCCCCACGGCCAAGGGCGAAGCGTGCTCTGGAACCGCGAAATCTGCAGCCATCTGCTGGAACAAAAGGGGTATGAGCCCATGAGCCGCAGCCTCCAAATCGAACAGTGGACACAACTGCTGGAGGCCCTCCAGGTCGGATCGCCGTCGATCACCGCCACAGCCGACCAAATGGCGGAAGACATGCCCGGGGAACTGCTCGACGATGTAAACCACAAACTGGCCGAACGGGGCTGCCGCTATCGGGTCAACCCACGTTCGCTTCACGCCAGCCGTTAATCGGCCCGGACGCGGCTGGAACGCGGCAGTGCCCTTCTTGCGGAAGTCGGATTCGGAGCGGCTTCGGGCTCCGGACGGGGGGTCGTTTGCGCCGACCGTGACCAACGCTGGACTCGAAAGCTGTCATCCTCCGGCCAATCCTGCTGATCTGATTTGAACTCCTGAGCCACAGGCGGCGTTGACGTTGGCACTGGTGCAGGCACAGAACGGCGGCCCCGGCGTGAGATTGCATCGAGGGGTCGCCTGGTGGAACGCGAAGGACGCGCTGACTCCGGGCGGCCCCGCCCGGACTCTTGCCAAGGCTCCTGCCAGTCGTCGTCCTCTTCCAGCAGCCACTCGACTTTTTCACTGACCCAGCGGCCCATTGAATCGAGGTCCAAACCGGAACGCCGCTGCCCGGGTCGTTGTCCAGGCCGCCGGCCGGAGACACCATCGACGAGCTGACGTCCGGTTTCCAAAAATTGGTCAAGACGGCGATCCCGCTGATCACGGAACCGGTCCAACCGATCGAATCGATCCTCCATCCCCTGACGTTACCGACGGCGGCGGCGCAACCACTGTTCCCGCCGCAATCCCAACAACACAATCACCACACCACCGCATTCAAGGGACAGCCAGAACACCTCCATCTAGCCCTCCGCCTCCACATAACTGAGCACACAGCTGACATCCCAGCGGCCGTGAAAGTGCTCGATGCAACAGGCGCGGCAGGCGGCATTACGCGTGCGTCTCCGGCAAGGAGTGCGACGCCCGCAGCGGGGACAGACCGCCAGCCAGCGGGGCGGCCGGGGCGGCACCGGATAGCTGTGGCGGATGCTCACCTGAAAGCGACTCTGGGCCGCATTGATCGCTGCCATCCGAGCCCGGAACAGCGGTCCATGGCTTTCCCGGCGGCGCTGCACCAGATCGACCCATGCGTGGATCATCTCGTGACAAAGCGTGCTTTCCGTAGCGGTCTGCGGCAGCGGTTCCAAGACGGGTCGCGACAGAACGATCTCGCTGCCGCGTCCCTCGCCCACCCCTGGGCCACGCCGATAAAACCCCGCGGTGCGGCTCATCCGCCCATCACTCCAACGCACAGCCGTCAGCGGCTGCCCACCATCCACCAGAACACCTCCGAAATGCTCCCGGTTGAGGCGGTGAAACAACGGCAGCAGGGGCTGCAAAGGCACAGAGCGAGGGGAGGAGATCCGAATCAGCGCCATCTTGCCGTGGTCAGTCAGACTCGGCCCTGCTTTGACAGCTGGTGATGGAACTAGGACTGGTGCGTGACATCGGCAGCAAAGCTTTGCTGGCGGGAGGGGTCACCCTGCTGGGGTACTGGATCTACAACGCCGTCAAGTTGGTGCTTGACGCCCGCGGGATCAACCCCCTGATCAAGCAGTTCTTCACGCAGGTTGCTGCCGGCCGCATCGATGCCGCCTACCTGCTCACCACCAAGGCCTATCGGCAGCACGTGAGCCGCCAGCAGTTCATCCGCTTCCTGGCCGACCTCAAGCTGAACAAGTTCCGCAATCTCAAGTCCGGACGCCCCCGCGTGCAGGAAGGCAACTTGCTCCTCACCGTGAAATTGAAGTCCGAGGGTGCCGAGGAGCTGCCCCTCGACTTCACCTTCACCAAGGTGGAGGACAACTGGCGCATTGCCCGCATCAACCGGGTCAATGCCTGATCCGCACGAGCGGGCCGCGGAACTGCGGCAACTGCTCAACCGTGCTGGCCACGCCTACTACGTTCTCGATGCTCCGGTGATGGAGGACGCGGTCTACGACCGCCTCTATCGCGAGCTGCTCGAGTTGGAAGAGAGCCATCCTGATCTGCAACGTCCCGACAGCCCCACCCAGCGGGTGGGCGGGGCCCCAGCCGAAGGGTTCAGCAGCGTTGAGCACCGTGTGGGGCTGCTCAGCCTCAACAACGCCTTCAACCGCGACGACCTAGAGGCCTGGCATGAGCGGCTGCTCAAGGTGCTGGACCGACCCAACGACACCCAGCTGCCCCTGGTGGGGGAACTGAAAATTGATGGCAACGCCCTCGCCCTGAGCTACCGCCATGGGGTGCTGGAGCGGGCCGCCACCCGTGGCGACGGCAGCCGCGGGGAAGAGATCACCGCCAACGTGCGCACGATCAGCTCGATTCCCCTTCGCCTGCAGATCGACAATCCACCGGAATGGGTGGAGGTGAGAGGGGAGGCCTTCATCCCTGATGCCACCTTCGCGGCGATCAATGCCGAACGCGAACAACGGGGCGAAGCCCTGTTCGCCAATCCCCGCAACGCCTGCGCCGGAACCCTGCGCCAACTGGACCCAAACGTGGTGGCCGCCCGCCGGCTCGACTTCTTCGCCTACACCCTGCATCTGCCAGGTGACGCCCAACCCCCAAGCCAATGGGCTGCTCTGGAGTGGCTCAACACGGCTGGTTTCCGCGTCAACCCGAACCGGGAGCTCTGTGCCGATCTGGCCGCCATCGAACGCTTCTGCGACCACTGGGAACAGGGTCGCCATGACCTCCCCTATGCCACCGACGGCGTGGTGGTGAAACTGAACGACCTGCTGCTGCAGGACGAAGCCGGCTTCACCCAGAAGGCACCGCGCTGGGCAATCGCCCTCAAATACCCCGCCGAAGAGGCCCCCACCCGTCTGCTTCGCGTTGGCGCGCAGGTGGGCCGCACCGGTGCCATCACCCCCGTCGCCGAATTCGAAGCGGTGGCCTTGGCCGGCACCAGCGTCAGCCGCGCCACCCTGCACAACGCCGATCGGATCGCTGAACTGGATCTGCATCTGGGCGACACCATCGTGGTGCGCAAAGCCGGGGAGATCATTCCCGAAGTGGTGCGGGTGCTGCCGGAGCTCAGGCCCAGCGACGCCACACCGGTGCAACTGCCGCAACACTGCCCCGAATGTGGCTCCAGCCTGGTGCGGGAGGGCGATGAAGCCGCCACCCGCTGCGTGAACAGCAGCTGCCCGGCGATCCTGCGGGGTGGCCTGCGGCACTGGGTGAGCAAGGGCGCCCTGGATGTGGATGGCCTCGGCAGCAAGTTGATCGAACAACTGGTGGACCGCGGCCTAGTGCGCTCTCTCGCCGATCTCTACCGGCTGGATGCCGCCCTGCTCGCCAGCCTGGATCGGATGGGGGACAAATCGGCCACCAACCTAGTGGCCGCCCTGGAGTCCTCCAAACAGCAGGCCTGGCACCGCCAGCTCTACGGCCTGGGAATACGCCACATCGGCGAGGTCAACGCCAAAGCTCTCGCCGCTGACTTCTTCAGCATCGACAGCCTCGCAGCAGCGGCTCTGGAGGCACCAGAGCGGATCGCCGAACTGCACGGCATTGGCCCGGAAATCAGCGCCAGCCTTGGCCAATGGCTGCGCACACCCGCCAACCAACAGCTGCTGCAGGACTTGCGCAGCGTCGGGCTCTCCCTGGAAGCAAGTGCCTCCGAGCAGGAGGCCGCGAGCCAAGCCGGAGCTGACGCCGACGGCGTGCTGCAGGGCAAGACCCTGGTTCTCACAGGAACACTCCCCAACCTCAGCCGCAGCGATGCAAAAGCCTTGATCGAAGCGGCCGGCGGCAAGGTGAGCGGCAGCGTCAGCAAAAAGACCGACTACCTGGTGGCGGGAGAGGCCGCCGGCAGCAAACTGACCAAAGCCGAGAGCCTCGGGGTGGCGGTTCTCAGCGAAGACGACCTCACCGCCATGCTGCTGCCATGAACCCATCCCCCCCTGCGCTGCATCGCTGGATCAAGACCGACTGCGGACGGGCCAAGTTGGCTGACCTGCAGCAGCGCACCGGCACAATCGCCCGCATGCGACTGGCCTGGTTCATCCTGATCGCTGCCCTGAGGGACTGGCGACTCGCCGATCCCGATCAGAGCGACGTCTCCACATCCTGAAGCGCCCGCCGGGCTGCCCGGCTCACCAACCAGACCACCGCCAGCGTGGCGAGCACCCCCACCACCCGCAGCGCCCAGGTACCGGCATCGGCCTCACCCCCCAGCACTTCACCGAAACGGGCCACATCTCCAGCCAGCGCCCCCAAGCCGCAAAACAACACGGTGCCGGGAAGAATCCCAATCAAGCCGATGCTGTAGTCACGCAGGCTCACCTCACTAAGGCCATAGGCGAGGTTGAGCAGGGAAAAGGGAAAAGCGGGCGAGAGGCGCGTCAGTAAAACGAGCTTCAGCCCCTCCTTGCTGACGGCCCGCTCCACCGCCTGCAGCTTGGGGAGCTGCTCCAAGCGGCGCTGGGCCCAGTCGCGCAGCACCGAACGCCCCAGCAAAAACACCACCACCGCCCCCAGGCAGGCCCCAACGAACACCAGGCCACTGCCAAGCCAGGTGCCATAGAGCACTCCGGCCAGCATCGAAGCCCACACCCCCGGCAGCAGCAGCGTCACCCAGAGGGCATAGAGCGGAATGAACAACAGCGCACCGGCCGGGGAGCGCAGCAGCTCCAACACATCCGGCAGCCAGTGCTGAACCAAGGAGATCAAGCGAAATCACCATGCATGCAGCGGAGCATTGCACTCAACTGGAGGCTGAGGTGTAAAACCGCAGGGCAAACAACCAGAAGGCCCGCGCCGCTGCAAAGAACAGCACCGCCAGCGCCAAGCCAGCCAGCAGCATTGGTCCCGCGGCTTTCCCAAGCAACACCTGGGCCGGAACCGTGGTGAGAAACGCCACGGGCAGCACCAGGGTGAACAGCAGACGCAAGGCCGGCGGGTAGGCGTTGAGGGGATAACGACCGGAAGCCAGCAGGGCCCGCAACACCTCGGTGGCATTCCAGGTTTTGACGAACCAGATACTCGTGGCGGCGATCAGAAACCAGAGCGAATAAAGGATCAAGCCACCGGCCAGCAGCATCACCAGCACGGTGAGCAGTGAGGACAAGGTGAGCACTACGCCGGCCTGATGGCTGCCCCAGGCCAGCAGCACAAGCCCCAGGCCAATTTCCGGCAACCCAGCCGGAGACAGGGTGCGGAGCGACAACCAGAACTGGCTGTCGATTGGCTTGAGCAGCACGAAATCCAGGGTGCCCTCCCGCACATGGGTGACGATCGCCCCAAGATTCGGGCGCAGCCAGGTGGTGGCCATGCCATCGAACACGGTGTAAAGCCCCTGCACCATCAGGGCCTGGGCCCAACTCCAACCCCCCAGGGTCTGATCGGGGCCATAAAACAGCGAAAGTAGAAACAGGCTGCCGCTGAGGCTCATCGCCACCGCCAGCAGCTCGATCAACACGTTGGCCTGGTATTCCAACTGCACCGCCACGGCGGTACTCCAGAAGCGACGCAACGTCCGCCAGTACCGCCCCATCAGGCCCCCATCGCGCTGTAACGGCGAACGCCGGACCGCCAGAGCAACAGCACCAACGGCAGTAACAGAGCCACCCAGGCCAGCTGCGCCCCAAAGCCCGCCATCAAATTCACCGGCTGACCGGCCAGCACCCGGGCCGGGAAATCGATCAGATACGGGAAGGGCGTCCACTGGGCCACCGCCCGCACCGCCGGCGGAAACGCCGTGAGCGGCGCCAACAGACCGGACAGAAACACAAACGGGATGAACTGGAGCCGCTCCAGGGCGCTGGCCTTCTCACTCCAGAAGCACAGGGCCGCGATCAAGCTCTGGAACAAAAAGGCGATGGCAAAGGCCATCCAGGTGGCGAGCCAAGCCAGCACAAAGCCCCCCAATGACGGCAACCAGAAGGCCTGGGGCTGCACAGCAAAAAACACCACAGCAATCAAGGCTGCGAAGGGCAGGCGGGTGAGCTGCTCACCCAGATGGGCCGCCACATAACGCCAGAGCGGGTGGAGCGGCTGCAGCAGATAGGGCGACAGCCGGCCCAGTAGGGCGTCCTCCTCGAAGGCATAGACGACCCAAACCACCGAGAACTGGCGCACCAGATAAGCGCTGAGGAAATAGCGATCCAGGGCCACACCATCGAGCCCCAGTCCCGAGCGGGCCTCGCTGCCACTCCAGACGCTGAGCATGATGAACGGCAGCACCCCTGAGAGTGCCCAGAGGGCGATCTCAGCGCGGTACTCGAGCATGTGGGCGTACTGGGAGCCCAGCAGCACCCGGATGATCCTGCGGTTCAACCCGAAGATCCGCATCAGACGCGCCCCTGCCGAAATAGCCCACCGATCAATTCTTCGATGGGCGGATCAGTCACATCCAAATCACGCACGGGGAAGCGGTCCAACAACTGGGCCACCACCGCGGTGAGCTGGTCCCGCGGCACCAGCAGCCGCACGTCACACCCCTCCAGCTGCTCAAGACGTCCCAGCCCGGCCAGTGCTCCCGGCTCAATCGGCGACTCCAATTTCAGCCGCACCTCCCGCTCCGGCGCCAATTGATCGGCCAGAGCCTCGAGGGGGCCGTCATGGAACAACCGCCCCTGGTGGATCAACAGCACCCGAGGGCACAGGGCCGTGATATCAGCCATGTAGTGACTGGTGAGCAACACGGTTGCCCCCGTGCGGCGGTTGTAGCCCGCCAGGAACTGACGCACCCGGGCCTGGGCATTCACATCCAACCCAAGAGTCGGTTCATCGAGGAACAGCACCTCCGGCTCGTGCAACAAGGCCGCCAGCAATTCGGCCTTCATGCGCTGGCCAAGGGAAAGTTTGCGCACCGGCCGGGTGAGCTCCTCCCCCAGCTCCAGCAGATCGGCCAGCTCGCTGACCCGCCGCCGGGCCACACCATCGGGGATGCCATACACCGCCGCATTCACCCGCAGGGAATCCATCGGCGGCAGATCCCAGAGCAGTTGCTGCTTCTGCCCCATCACCAGGGTGATCCGGCGCAGGAACTCCGCCTGGCGGCGCTGCGGCCGGTGCCCCGCCACCTGCACATCCCCAGCGCTCGGATGGATCAAGCCGCAAAGCATCTTCAAGGTGGTGGTTTTGCCGGCGCCGTTGGCGCCGAGAAAGCCCACCATCTCGCCGGGCTCGATCGTGAAAGAGACGTCCTGCACCGCCGTCACGTCCCGCGTGCGGCGCCGAAGGAAATGGCGCAGGGTGCCGGCCAAACCGGGCTGCTTCTCGGCAACCCGGTAGGTCTTGCTCAGCCCCTGAACCTGAATCACCGAATCAGCTCAGGTCGGCCAAACGCTTACGGGCCAAATCGGCCTGGGCCTGCTTCTCATCCAAGTTGGCCTGACACTCAGCCACCACCTCCGGCGGTGCCTTATCAGCGAAGTTGGGATTCCCCAAACGGCCCGCCAGGCCCTTGATCTCCTTCTCCGCCTTGGCGATGTCTTTCTCGAGGCGACTCTTCAGCGCATCAAGGTCGACCAAACCTTCGATCGGCAGCAGCACCTGCAGCTCACCGCTCACCCCCGCCAAGGCCTTGGCCACCGGAGCGGCATCAGCCTCTGTTGGTGTCATCACCGCAACCGACTCCGCCCGGGTCAGCGCCGTGATGTCGGCCGTGCCTTGGCTGAGCACAGCCGCCAGCTCACCGCGGCCGGTAACGAAGCGCACCGGCACCGACTGGGAGGGCTTGAGACCCGCCACAGCGCGAAGGTTGCGCACCACACGAATGGCACCGATCAGCTCGGCGAAGGAGGCTTCTAACCCATCATCCAAAGCGCTTTGATCCAACACCGGCCAGGGTTGCAGGGCCAGGAAGCTGGTCTCCGGCTCACCGGTGACGCTGTGCCAGAGCTCCTCAGTGAGGTGGGGCATCAGCGGATGCAGCATCAGGTGCATCTGGCTGATCACCTTGGCCAACACCTGCTTGGCCACCCGCTGATCGGCGAGGGCCTCGGCTGAGGGGTTCTCACCGGGGTTGAGCCGGCGCTTGCTCAGCTCCAGATACCAGTCGCAAACGTCGTTCCAGGCGAACTCGTAGAGGCCCTTAGCCGCTTCACCCAGGCCGTAGTTGCTGTAGCGCTCGGCTGTCTCCCGATTCACCCGGGCCAGGCGGGAGAGGATCCAGCGGTCCGCCAGCTGCAGCGCAGCGGGGTCGGGATCCCCGAGTTGAGCCGGCGTTTCGCCGCCCAGGTTCATCAGGGCGAAGCGGGTGGCGTTCCAAAGCTTGTTGGCGAAATTGCGCGAGGCCTCCACCGTGGCGGAGGTGTCCTTCTTGCGGTCGTAGTCCAGGCGGATGTCCTGACCAGCGCCAGCCACCTCCCGCACCAGGGCGAAGCGCAGGGCATCGGTGCCGTAACGGTCGATCAGCAGCAGCGGATCGATGCCATTGCCGGCGCTCTTGCTCATCTTGCGGTTCTGCTCGTCCCGCACCAGGCCGTGGATGTAGACGTCCTGGAAGGGCATCTCTCCGGTGAAGGCGCCGGCCATCATCGTCATCCGGGCCACCCAGAAAAAGATGATGTCGAAGCCCGTCACCAGGGTGCTGGTGGGATACCAACGCTGCAGATCGGCGCTGCTCGCATCGGGCCAGCCCAAGGTGGAAAAGGGCCACAGGCCACTGGAGAACCAGGTGTCGAGCACGTCTTCGTCCTGCTCGATCTCCGCCGCCGCGCCGTATTCCGCCTTGGCCTTCTCCAGGGCTTCGGCTTCGTTGCGGGCCACCACGTAAGGCGTGGTGTCGGTGTACTTGCCGCCGCTCTCACTGATCACGAACCAGGCGGGGATGCGATGCCCCCACCAGAGCTGACGGCTGATGCACCAGTCGCGGATGTCGGTCAGCCAGTCGCGGTAGACCTTCTCCCATCGCTCAGGAATGAAGCGGGGATCCTGCTGTTCCAGAGCCTCACGGCAGCGGGCCGCTAGGGGCTCGGTTTTGACAAACCACTGGGTGGACAGCAGCGGCTCCACCGGCACTTTGCCGCGGTCGGAATAGGGAACGCTGTGGCGGTAGTCCTCCACCTTCACCAGCAGCCCCAGCTCCTCCAAGCCGGCCACCACGGCCTTGCGAGCCTCGAAGCGATCGAGCCCCTCGAACTGGCCAGCCTCTTTGTTCATCGTGCCGTTCTTGCGCATCACCGTGATCTGGGGCAGACCGTGGCGCTGACCGATGGCGAAATCGTTGGGATCGTGGGCCGGCGTCACCTTGACGCAGCCGGTGCCGAAGTCTTTCTCCACGTGGTCGTCGGCCACGATCGGAATCTCGCGATCCACAAACGGCAACTTGAGGGTTTGACCCACCAGATGTGCGTAGCGCTCGTCGGTGGGATTCACCGCCACCGCCGTGTCGCCCAACATCGTTTCGGGCCGGGTGGTGGCCACCTCCAGATGACCTTCACCGCTGCTGAGGGGATAACGGAAATGCCAGAGGTGACCGTCCACCTCCTTCATGTCCACCTCCAGATCGCTCACCGCCGAGCCCGAGGCGGGGCACCAATTCACCAGGTATTCACCCCGGTAGATCAGCCCCTGCTCATGCAGCCGCACGAAGGCCTCCTTCACCGCCTCACTAAGGCCCTCATCGAGGGTGAAGCGCTGGCGCTTCCAATCAACGGAATAGCCCAGACGGCGCAGCTGGCCCACGATCCGGCCACCGCTTTCGGCCTTCCACTGCCAGGCCCGCTCCAGGAAGGCGTCACGGCCGAGGTCGTGACGGGTCTTGCCCTCCTCCTTCAGCTGCTTCTCCAGGATCGTCTGCACCGCGATCGAGGCGTGGTCGGTGCCGGGCAGACACAACACGTTCTTTCCAGCCAAACGCTGATAGCGCACGATCGTGTCGATCAAGGCCGTGTTGAAGGCATGGCCCATGTGCAGGCTGCCGGTCACGTTCGGTGGCGGGATCACCACCGAGAACGGTTCACCGGGCGCCTTCGGGTCGGGATGGAAGGCTCCCTGGTCGTCCCAGGCCTGTTGCCATCGGGCCTCCGTGCCAACCGGGTCGTAGGTCTTGGCCAGTTCGGGCACGGAATGCTCAGCGTTTCAGCAGGACATGCTCGCAAAGCCCTGCCCACTCCGGCCAACGTCCCTAGCATCGGCCCACCGAAGCGATGGCATGGGCGCACTCCGGATCCAGCATCTGGCCCTGGGTATCGCTCTGGCAACCCTCAGTGCAGGCTGCAGCAGCTGGCGTCCACCGGTTGTGATCAAGGTGGTTCGAACGGTGAACAGCGCGGAGACCATCTCGAGCAAGGATTACGAGCGTTTGCGGGAGGTCACCGAAGACGCAATCGATCACATCAGAAGTGTCGACCCCTCGATTCGGCCTCAGCTGACACTGTCGACCCAAGCCAACTTCGTTGACGAAATTGATGATCAAACCCGAAGCGGATTTGGCCCAGACCTTTTGATCACTGACAGCGACACCGCCTTGGAGCTCTACCGGCGCAAGCTGACCGATCCCATAAAAATCTCCCCAGAGGATCGAGCTGACACGCCGAATTACTTGTTCGACCTCGTTACCGCTGAAGACGGCCTGTTGGTGGGGCGACCCGTGAACCAATTTGTGCAATTGGCTTGTTTCAACAACGAGCGGATGGAGATTCCGCCAGAAACTCTGGAGGACATGGAAGAAGAAAGCGAAAACAACAACTTCGGCATGGCATTGCAACTGAAAGACCTGTTTTGGAGTGCCGAAGCCTTTGACGCGGGGGAAGCGATGGAAGCAGCCCTGGCGAAGCGTCCTCCCGATCCAGATCGCCAATCCAAAGTCACCCAATGGCTTCATTGGCTCGAATCCGCGAGCTATCAGCAAAACATCCGCTTTTTGAATAACCAACGCAGCCTCAGAAAGGCATTGATTTCTGGCGAGCTCGACTGGATCACCTGCTGGAGCAGCAGCCTGCGGGAATTGCGAGAGCAAATGGGAGAAAAACTTGCCCTTGCACCGCTCCCCAAAGGACCATCAACGAAGCTCAAAGCCGCCACCAAACTTCAGGTGTGGTCGCTGGGGCGAAATTCAAGCGGAACACAGCGGGAAAAGGCCCTGGTGATGATCGACTTCATCACCAAACCCTGGGCGCAGAAGACCTACGCCCTGGCCGGACGAAATTCGCTGCCGGTGAATCGCAAAGCAGCAAAAATCGTGGCCTCCAAAATTCCTGGCGGGACGGCTGCTTTGGTGATGTACGCGCAGGAGTCGATCAAAGAAAAAGCCGCAAAAGGCCAATCCAAAGCACGCGTGTTCCGCGATCCAGCTCGATATCAAGAGATCTCTGATGCCTTGATGGACACCATCTATGACGTACGCAGCCCGGAAGAATCGACCAAAGACATCATCAACAGTCTTCGCGGAGAGAAGCAGTGATTACAGCTCTGGCATCGGAAACAACCACCTGGCTGGGCTATTTGCAGCGTGGCTCTGTGCTTATCCAAGTGGGATTGTTTGTTGCAGCAATTAGCAGTGAATCTCGGGTGAAGCGCAGGCTCAATAGCCCCCTCATCGCCAGCCTGACCCATCTGATCGTGCCGTTGGCGCTGCTCCTCAGCTCCACGGTTTTAACCCTGGCCGGCATCACAGCGGGCTTTCTGCAGTATCTGGCGCTGCTCTGGGTGCTGTGGCGCTGCGTCGAGCCCAGCAAACAGCTGATCCTCGGCCGCTTCCCCAAAGTTCCCGTGGAAGAGATCGATAAATCGTTCTTCCGGCCTGTGCTCCTGGTGGTGTCGATCCTCACCTTTTTCCAGATGCTGGGAAGCCGGGAATCGCTTTCGCTGATTTCCCTCGGTGACGTGTTTGGGGTGACGCTCACCATCGGCAAATTGTTCACCGCCCTGGTGATCGTTTATCTGGTCATCGCCCTGGCCAGCCGTCCGGCAGCCTTCGTCTCCTGGCTCGGGGGCAACTTCTTCGGCATGAAGACCCAAAGCCGCGTAGCGCTGGAAGTGATTCTTCGGTACTCGGTAATCGGCGTCGGCGTGATGGGGGTGGCGTATTACATCGGAATCAATGGCACGGCCTTAGTGGCAGTTGCCGGGGGCCTTTCCGTGGGAATCGGTTTTGGCATCAAGGAGATCATCTCCAACTTCATCAGCAGCCTCTGGTTGTTGTTTGAGGGATCGGTGCGCCCCGGCGAAATCCTGATGATCAACGGCGACCCCTGCACCGTGCGAAAGCTGGGATTGCGCGCCACACAATTGCGCCGGGGCCGCGATGGAGCCGAACTGTTGGTCCCCAACCAGAACTTCTTCACCCAAGAGGCTGAGTCGTACACCGCCGGAGAAACCTCCCGCCGGGATGTGGTGGCCGTGGGAGCGGCCTATCACCACGAACCCAGTCAAGTGATTGCGGTCTTGGTGGAGGTCGCCCGCAAACACGAAAAGGTGCTGCAGTACCCACCCCCGGCAGCCTTCACCGTCGATTTCGCTGATTCATCGATCAACTACAAACTGCTGTTCTGGGTACGCAACCCACTGGAGGCGTTTGCTGTTGGGAGTGATTTACGCCAAGCCATCTGGACGGCTTTTGAAGAGAACGGCATCGGCATCCCCTTCCCACAACGCCAGGTGTATCCCATGGAATGGCCTCCCTCAAAAGATCAGACCCTGCGCATGGGTGCTGCCGCCAATCAATTGCAAGTGGAAGACGCCATCCCAGAGGACCAGCCCAGCTCAACGGGCGAGGCGACTTAAGTAATCCTCCTGGCGTCCGGCATTGATCCAACCAGTGGCGATCAGCTTGCTGGCGCTCTCACTCACCCGTCCCCGGTGAATGTGGGATGGACCCGCCGGGAAGATCACCAGCTTGCCCCGCTCCGCCGGTTCGTGGTGGTCCTGCCAATGAAACTCGGTGCCCGCCTCATCCACATCGTTGCAGTAAAGAATCCAGGCCAGCACTCGGTGCACCGGTTCGGTGGCCTCATCGCTGATGGTCCAATCACAGTGCCATCGCTTGAACCCTTCCCCCGGGGCATAGTGCTGAAGGTTGAAGATCGGAGTGACAAACAGGCTCCGCTGCGGGCAGCACTGCAGGAAGAGCGGTCGCTCCTGCAAATAGCGCGCCAACCCTGCCGTCACCCCACGAAGAATCAGTTGCGATAGGGCGAAGGATTCGGAGTCCGAACGATCAATCCCCACCAAGCTGATGTCGGTGCTCTGCTTGGCCGGTTCCTTATCTGCCTTTGGCCCGAAGGCCACGCCAGGCCGCTGCAAATCCAAGCGGCGCTGGAAGAATTCACTTACGGCATCGGCCACCGACTCGAACCCGGCATTGCGGTAACGGCCGATCAAGTTCATGCCTTTGCCACCATGCGGGGAATCGCCACCACAGCATCCAGGGCCTGCCAGCGACCCCGATCCGCCACCACCTGATCCTGAAGCTTCACCTGTTCAATCACCGCCGCGGCCCGTTCGAGATCCAGAGGAACACCAGGGCCCATCGGCAGCACCAACACCTGCTGCTCAGCCGGATCCGCCATCACCTGAAGATCAAGAGCCTCCAGTTCCCGTTCAAAGAACACCCGCCGCATCCTTGTCGTGAGGCTCGGACCGAGCGCCTCGACGAAATGGGCCATTGCGGCTTCATCCCCGGAGCTGCCGCAATTCAACGACAACCAGATCAACAGCTTCACCCAACTTTCCGCCGTCCAGAAGGGCTGGAAGCTCTCCCGGTGTTGCCGCACAAGCTCAGCAATGGCGAAATCAAACAGCGTGGCCTGGAGGCCAGTGGCATCAGCGGAATCCATGCTCTTCATCCTCTCCTGTTAAGGGTCAGACTGTGATGAGTGGTTGCTCTCACCATGGCCCTGGACCTGAACGATCCCGAACTCGAGTTCTCCGATCTGGTCTACGCCTACCAGAGCTGGGTGATGGCGGTGATCAACGACGAAAAACTCGACAGCGACGACAAGCTGCTCACCGATGACATCGCTGAGGACGCTCTGAACTCGATGCGCTTCCTGCCCGGCGAGGTGACCAGCGCCATCGAAACCAGCCTGGCCCGCGTCTACGACGTCGATGCCGACGAACTGGCCGAATTGCTCTTCCCGGAAGACTGAAGCTGGGTTCGGACGCCGCATCACCAAGGGACCCCTACCTATTGGGAACCCACACCGAGGAGCTGGAACGCCTGCGTTTCCAGCACTCTCTGTGGCGACCGACGGCCCAAGCCGCCTGGCAGCGCGCCGACCTCCATTTGGGGCAGAGCGTGCTCGACCTGGGTGCGGGGCCAGGGTTCGCTGCAGCAGATCTGGCGAACGCTGTGGGTGCCCAAGGTCGCGTCCTGGGGTTGGAACGCAGTGAGGTTTACGTCGCATCGGGTCGCCGCATGGCGGAACAAGCGGGCTTGCATCAACTGGAACTCCGCCAACAGGATCTGCTCAAAGATCCCTGGCCAAGGGAATTCTTCGATCTGGTGTGGTGCCGCTGGGTGGCCATGTTTTTGCCCCAGCTGGAGCCCCTCTTGGCTGGGGTGGATCAGTGCATCCAACCGGGCGGACGCTGGCTGATCCATGAATACGTTCACTGGGACACCTTCGGGCTGCATCCCCACGGACGAGCGATTCAGCGCTTTGGCCGGGCCTGTCAGAGGAGTTTTCGTGAAGACGGCGGCGATCCCGACGTCAACCGGAAACTCCCCGGTTTGCTCCACCAGCGCGGATGGCAGATCGAGCACCTAAAGCCAATCCCCGTATTGGGCAATGCAGCCTCCATGGCAGGGCAATGGATGGAGAGGTTTGTCCTGGTGTTCGGCAGGCGACTTCAACAATTGGGGCACTGGAGTGCCGACGACGCACTAGAGGCTCAAGATGAAATCGCCCGTGCACAGGCTGAACCAGGTTGCTACTGGGTTGGACCAACCTTGTTGGAGGTCCTGGCGCGACGACTCTGAAAGCGAACTCGGCACAATGAACTCACTCTCCCTCGAGACATGGGTTGGTCCGCTGCTGACATCCCGAACCAGCAGGGGCGCATTGCCTTGATCACCGGAGCCAACAGCGGCCTGGGCCTCGAAACCGCGCGAGCCTTGAAACGCTGCGGGGCAACCGTGGTGCTGGCGTGCCGCAGCCCCCGCAAAGCGGAGACGGCCAAACAAGATTTGCTGCAGGAGCGGGATGGAGGTGCGGTGGATCTGGTGGATTTGGATCTAGCGGACCTGGCCAGCGTCCAACGGGCGGCGAACTGTATCGGCGAGCGCTACGGCTGCCTCGATCTACTGATCAACAACGCTGGAGTGATGGCGCCGCCGCGCCGGAGCACCGCCCAGGGGCATGAACTGCAGTTCGGTGTGAATCACCTGGGGCACATGGCCCTGACCCAGGCGCTACTGCCGCTGATGCAGAACCGGCCCGACCCCCGGGTTGTGACGGTGACCTCCGGGGCCCAGTACTTCGGCAAGATCCACTGGGACGACCCCAGTTGGAGCAAGGGCTACGACCGCTATGGGGCCTATGGCCAAAGCAAACTTGCCAATGTGATGTTTGCCCTCGAGCTGGATGCACGCCTGCGCGAACAGGGCAGCCCCATCGGCTCACTGGCCGCCCATCCAGGCATCGCACGCACCGAACTGCAACCCACGGCGATCGCCAGCGTTGGCAATCGCTTGGAG
Organism: Synechococcus sp. UW69; assembly: GCF_900474185.1. Lineage (NCBI taxonomy): Bacteria > Bacillati > Cyanobacteriota > Cyanophyceae > Synechococcales > Synechococcaceae > Synechococcus > Synechococcus sp. UW69. The sequence continues at coordinate 174,352 of NZ_UCNW01000009.1, forward strand.
GCCCTGGCCTACCGGCTGATGGATCCCTTGTTTCAAAGCGCCAGCATGGGCGCCCTGCCGCAACTGCATGCCGCCACCGCAGCGACAGCGCAGGGTGGCGAGCACTACGGCCCTGAGCAGTTCGGTGGATTGCGGGGTGCACCGGCGCTCTGCCGTGTTGCCCCAGCAGCGAATCAACCTGCCGAACGGCAGCGGCTCTGGAGCTTGAGCGAGCAGCTGATCGGTGGCTGAATCCAGCGCTGGGTTGCAGCGGTTGGCCCCCTTCGTTCTGGGCCGGGCCCGACGTGGCGTCGTGGGATCCAGTCGCTATGCCCAACGGCTGCGCAGTGCTGTGCTCGAGGCCGCCAGAGACCCGCAACGCCAGCCAGTGCTGATCAGCGGTGAGCCCGGCCTGGAAAAAGACAATCTCGCCGCCCTGGTGCACTACGGATCAGCGGAACGACGCCGTCTGCTGGTGCGACTAGATGCCAGTGATCTGCAGGGCAGCACGCTCAACCTGCTGAATGAGCTCGGATCCAGCACCCTGTTGGTGAGCGGCATGGACCGCATCGACAACGAGCTCCAGCAACGCTTGATCGCGATGGCCCGTGGCGAAGTGCCAGGGTTCCATGGTCGTGTGCTGTTCACCAGCGAAGCCGCCATCCCGGCTCTCGATGGCCTGGTGCGAGCCATCCGCGTACCTCCCTTAAGGGTGCGCCGAACCGACCTGGGGGACTGGCTGCGTTACCGGCTGAGACTGCAGAGCCCTGGACTCGGTTGGAACCAACCACCAGCCCTGCCCGACAGCGTGGTGCGACGGCTTCAGAACCACGATTTCGCCAACAACCTGCGCGAACTCGAAGCGATGGTCGATCGCGCCTTGCGTCAGGCGCGTCAGCAAAGTCAAGGCGAGCTTCCACCATTGCTTCCCGAAGAGGTCTTCTGGACCGAAGACAAAGCACGGCGCACCCGTTTTGACGTTTGGCGCTGGAAACCGCAGTTGCGGGAGTGGATGCGCGCACCGGTGCTCTGGAACACGCTGCTGTTCGGCCTGGTGAGCTGGCTGTTCGTGGCTGTGAACCTGGCGCTCTGGCTTGGCCCCCAGGAGCGCGCAGCCAATCCGATGCTGACCCTGTTCTGGGCTTGGTGGTGGCCTTTGATCCTGCTGAGCTACCCGCTGGTGGGTCGACTCTGGTGCTCGATCTGTCCATTCATGGTTTGGGGAGAAATCGTCCAACGGATCACTCCATGGCGAAAAAGGAGTTGGCCCCATGGAGACCTGGACCGCTGGGGAGCTCCTGCTCTAGCCGCCGGGTTTGCCGCAATTCTCCTGTGGGAAGAGGTCTGGAACCTTGAAGACACCGCCTGGCTGAGCAGCTGCCTGCTGTTACTGATCACGGCCGGGGCCGTGATCAGCTCAACGGTGTTCGAAAAACGCTTCTGGTGCCGATACCTCTGTCCCGTCGGAGGCATGAACGGACTGTTCGCCAAACTCTCGATCCTTGAATTGCGGGCTGAAGTCGGCACCTGCAGCGGCAGCTGCAGCAGCTACGCCTGTTTCAAGGGAGGACCAGCCGACGGCGAGGGGCTGGCAACCGAAGGCTGTCCCCTGGGCACCCACCCCGCCCACCTGAGCGACAACCGCAACTGCGTGCTCTGCATGACCTGCACCCAGGCCTGTCCCAACCGCTCTGTGCAGTTGCGACTGCGCCCGCCTGCCGCCGATCTGCAACGCAACATGCAGGCCCCCGATGGAGAGCGCGGACTGATCCTGGTGCTGGCTGGCGGACTCTGCCTGCACAACTGGCAGCGCCTGCTCGGCTGGCTGCCGCTTGCACCGTCTTCCTTGCATGAAGGCCCCCTGCTGGCACGGCTCAGCTTTGCGGCGCTGGCCCTCGTTCTTCCGGCAGCAGCGGGTTTGTGGCTCAAACGCCGTTGGCTGTATGCCGGATTGCCATTGCTCTGGGCCCTGCTCCTGGCCCGCCATCTGCCCATCGGCATGGCCGAAGCGGGCACAGTTCTGCCGGATGGTTGGCCGCAATGGTCCGCCGACCCCCATGTCATCGGCTTCTGCCAGAGCGTGGTGGTGTTGATCGGGTGGGTTGGTGCTGTGATTTTGAGCCGCCGCTTGCTGGATCTCAACCGTCGGGCCTGGGTCAGAGGCACCATGGTGCTGCTCCTGGTCAGCCTCAGCGGCCGCTGGTTGGTCGCTCTCTAAAACCATGGCCACTCGCCGCCCCTCAACGGAAATCAATGCCCGCCAGAAGGTGTTGCTGGAGAGTCTCCAGGCCTGTGGCGATGAGATGAGCGGTCAGCAACTGCACCGCAGCCTCGCTCCCGACCAAACCATGGGCCTGGCCACGGTGTATCGAAATCTGCGTCAGCTGCAGCAACGGGGCCTGGTGCGCTGTCGTCACCTGCCCAACGGCGAAGCGCTCTACGCACCACTGGAGCGGGATCGCCACCACCTCACCTGCGTCGATTGCGGCAAGACACAAGCGCTCGACCACTGTCCAATTCACGATCTGGAGGTACCCGAAGACCGCCGCAAGGGCTTCGATCTCCTGTTTCACACGCTTGAATTCTTTGGTCTCTGCAGCGACTGCCGCGAGCGGCAGCAAAATCCATCATGACCCTGGCCGCCACCTACTACGGAGCCAATGGTTGGTTGCTCGAATTCGATGATCTTCGGGTTCTGGTGGATCCCTGGCTGCGCGGCAGCCTGAGTTTTCCCCCGGGGGAGTGGCTGCTGAAAGGGGAGCTGCCCTGCGAACGCGACATCCCGGAGAACCTGAATCTGCTGTTACTCACCCAGGGGCTGGCGGATCATGCCCACCCTGAAACCCTGGCGTTGCTGCCGAAAACCCTGCCGGTGATTGGATCCATAGCCGCAACGCGCGTGGTTGAACGCCTGGGCTTCACCAACGTGAAAGCACTCTCCCCCGGAGAAAGCACCACCCACCAGAGCCTGCAGGTACGCGCCAGTGCCGGTGCACCGGTGCCCACGGTGGAAAACGGCTATCTGCTCGAGCATCCAGCTGGCGCGCTCTACTTGGAACCCCACGGTTTTCTGGATCCAGCCCTGGAACCGCAACCGCTGGATGCCGTCATCACGCCGATGGTGGATCTTGGGCTTCCCGCTCTGGGCGCATTTGTCAAAGGATGCTCCGTGGTGCCGCAACTGGTGGAACGCTTCCAACCCACGACGGTGCTCGCCAGCACATCCGGTGGCGATGTGCGCTTCGACGGCGCCCTGAGCCGCGCCCTGCAGATGAAAGGATCCGTGGCCGGAACTGGAGCCCAACTGCCAACAAGCAGCCGCTGGACCGATCCCACACCGGGGGAACGACTGCTGCTGAAAAACTGATTTCGTGGATTAAGCTTTGTAACAACAGCTTGAGCCTGATGAAGCCTACGCAAGCAAACGAGTCTTGGTTCCAAGGCGTCGCCGCGCGCGAGATCCATATGGAGCAACTCAAAAAAGCGGAACGCTTCAACGGGCGGGCCGCCATGCTCGGCATCGTGATCGGAATCATTACCGAAGGCCTCACCGGTGCCGGCATCATTCATCAAATCGGTCTGGGGCCCCTTGTGGATGGCTACGCCGCCTGCCGCACCCAATTCCTGCCCTTCTGCTTCTGATCCAATTGGGGGCTCTTACAGCCCCTGCATCTCCATCATCTCGGAAGGCGACTGACCCCCGATGACGAGAATGGTGCGATTCACGTTCGACTCGAATGGCTGCTGACAAGGAACTGCTGCAGGAAGTGGCTCTAGAGCTGTGGAATACCACCAAGAAGCTGCGGCCCGGCCTGCCCAAAGCGCCACGGGCCCAACTGGTCTTGAAAGCACTCCTGACCATCGGCGACATGAGCGATCAACTGGAAGCCGCCATGGTGCTTGGAGTCATCGAGGCGCAGGAACCCGACGACGAACCTGTCCAGGACGACACGGCTGGAGAAGACAAGACCGTCTCTGATGCCAAAACCGAACGAGAAACCCCCAGGGTTGTTCGCAAACGGACCAGCAGCCGCTGATCAAAACGGCCGGCTGATGCGGACGGGACGAAAAGGACGTCGCTGGCTGACAGGGAGCCAACCCAGCGCCAGCCTGAAGGAGTGGTGATGACCCGCTCCTTCATTGAAACTCTCCTCCCTTGCTGTTCTAGCTACTGGCGTTCTTGCTCTTGGCCTTGGCCTTGGCGCGTGTGCTGAGAAAGAAGCAGCCAAAGTCACAGACCTGAACAATCTCCAGGGTGACGTGATCGGCAAGGTGAATTGCAGCTCTCAGACGTTTGTTCTGGATGCCGACCAAGCCAAAGGCTTCGCCGAGTTCGCGGGGCAGTGGATGACAGCTGAAGGCTTCGCAGAGAAGTGGGTGGAGGAAACCGGTGACACCTACGGCAGTCAACTGGCAATGCAAGTTGCGGAAGCCGCGATAAGCGAAGCCTGCGCCCCCGAATAACCGAAACGGCATCTCTTAAGGGGGTCCACCACAGATCCCATCAGTAACGACGTGGCTGACGCTGGGGGTGCAACAGCTCAAAAACAGCGGGGCTGATCAGCCGATCGCGAAGAAGAGCCTTATTAGTTTGCGCTGCAGTGGGCCAAGTCAGCAGAACGCTGGCACTGGAAGCAACAACAACGCAGAAAAGGTGCCACATCATCAGCTCAACGCTGCATGGCCACCACCACCGCAGCGGCCGCAAGGGCCACAATTCCAGCCATCCAAATGGTGTTCTGGCGTGCCAACAACCAAGCGGCGTTCCGAGACAAGGCCAACCGGCCCGTCGCCAGCAGGGCAGTCAGACCCACGAGCAGAACAACGGGAACCACCAACGCCAGGAACAGTTGCATCACCGAATGCCGAGGGGACCTGCATTCCCAGGATGGTGCAGTCGAACGCTGAGTAGCTTGTAAAGCTCCGACTCACAGCTTGAACCTTGTCTCTGCTGATCGTCGCGGCTGGCTTCATCGGACTGCTCTGGTTGACACAAAGCCTGATTCGACGCGGCATGGATGACGGCAGCAACGGCTGACAACGCGCCACGACGAACCAAATCAAAATGCGCACATACACCGAAGAGTCACGTACCTCGGCATCTTGATCTCAACTCTTGCCGGCGGCCATCTACTTGGGTCTGCGTTCTTGGCACTGGAGCTACCTTTACCTCCTTTGGCATGATTAATCTCTCCGTGACTTGCCTGGGTTGCCCCGCAACCTTCAAGCTGATGCTCCAACAGTGGCCGCGTTAGCCCCCACGAATAAAGGACAAGTCTGAAGCGAAAGTCGCTCAGCTAACAGCTATCAAAGCGGTATCCAGACTCTGGCGCCTGAGTCACACCATCTGGTCCGACACCGCCGCCTCATCCCCCGAGGCCGGTTAAACACTGAGATCGAAACGACTGCATGGGTAAAACCGTACAAGGGGGAGACTTGCCCATTACGCCCATTCGCGTATGGTGACATTGTCAGCACCAGTTGCCTCTTGGCCCTCCAAGGGGTATAAATACCCCTAGTTTCTCTTCCCGAGGAACTCCCAACGAACCACCAAGCCGGGAGTGAGACCCCGGCTTTTTTTTGCTCGTCGGTCGACCAAGTCCGCATCAATGACATCAAATCGCACTGCCCAGCCTCAGGAAGCTGTTCTCAAATACTGCTCAGCTCCAGCTCTCAACACGCCTACAGAGGGCACATTCGAGAATGAAAAATTACACATTTCACTAGAGAGCTATAAACAGAAAAGCTTATCTTTATACCAAGCAGCTTACAAAAAACAGGCTTAGATTAAAATCCGGGAGACACAATTTCAACACCATAAACCACAAAGGCTAAAGAAAATATGGCAAGAAGAATTGACCATGGAACGGCCGATGGAGATTTTCCCATAAATTAAAACCTGCAATGCTCACAAAGGAGAGTAAAAACTGAGCAATGTAGTGAGCCCATCCTTCAAATAATCACACTACATCTACCCTAAAATGCCAAGAAAAACTCCATCCAGGCGAAAAACCAGCACAATCAGCTGACTCATCAAGTCCTCTGGGGGAGTGTGGATTCTGCACAGAAAAGCGTCATTGCTCCAACGATCGGAGCGGTGATTTTCGCCACAGAAAGCAGAACGTACAGTTCAAAATGCTTCCATGGGAGTTCCTGCATGAAATCCAGCTCTGCATCTGCCGTCTTGGTGGGAAAAGGGGAAGAGCCGCGTTCTTGCATTTGGGTTGGCCGGCTCAGGAATTGCTTGAATTGCAGGTTGCCCTGATGGTTGCCAAGCTGTTGTAGAAGCCCAAACCCAGACGCAGAAATGCCAATAGCAACATTTGCTGAAAGCACACCTTTCATGCTTTTGGCTCGCATTTACGTCAAACAAGGATGCGTGGACGCCTATTTAGAACTGGCACGAGCCACCGACACAGCCGTTCAGGCCTCTGAACCGGGGATGATCCACCACACCTTTAATCAAGATCCCGATGATCCACAAGCATTTGTTTGGTCCGAGGTTTACGCCAACGATGAAGCCTTCAGCACCCATGTCTCCAATCCTCCAGTCCAGGAGTACCTGAAAAAGCATGCTGAACTTGGTGATGGCTTCAGCATTGAGGTGTACGGCACGGTCGGCAATGCGTGCCGCACCCTGATGGAGTCCTTCGGATTACCACTCAAAATTTTCGAAACCAGGCTGGGGTATAGCAGGGTCTAGGCGTTGAAATCTTAGAGTGGGCGCCAATACAACATGCGTAGGGAGATTCCCTCAAATTTTGAACTCTCTGTGTGGCTGAGGATGGAAGGGTTAAAGCCGAAGAATGTCTTGAACAGCTCAGTCCTTTTGAGCTTTTGGAGAAGTCGTCAGTGAGGGATTGGCTCCCTTGGAGCGTGATCTGCTTCAGCTTTTAGAAAGCGGCGATGTTGGGCAGATGCATATCCGCTGAGGTCTATTCGGTTGGCATTGCTGCCAGCTATTCGCCACTCCCTGGATGGAGTGCTGGATCTTCGGTTCATGGAATCGAGTTATCGGTTCTCGCGCTGTGGGCCCCTGCAAGGCTCTTTGGCGTAGTACCACAATGGCACATCTCTGTAAAACTCACGCCAAAGCTTCACTGAAGGCATCCTGAACTCCGGGGGAATACCGGTGACTTCAGCAGTCCAAACAACCCAAAAAACCGCTACACAACTGGTTTTTCGAGCTGAGGGGAAGGGATCGAAGCAGCAGAGATGTCCTCCAAAGCATTCACTCAGTGAGCACCGCCGTGGCTCGAGGATGGGCATGGACGCAACTTCACCAGACATGATCTGATCTCCATCGCAGCGTAGGTATTCACCTCAGCTCTCCCAGCGCGGGATCAGAGCCCATTGCCGAAGGCTGGCGGCTGTCCCTACTCCTACCGGGCATCGGGTGACTACTGCATACCCCGCAAGAACTCAAAGGGCTACTTCATCCGAACTGGCAACTCTTGCCCCAGTCGGTATCCCAAGTCCTGTGAGGTACTGCATCTCCAATCGGTAAACACTGATCGCAGTCGATTGGGCCCACCGTCGAAGAGCTGGCCATCGTTATGTCGGAGCGAGCATTAAGGGATTGGAACTAGCGCTAGTACTGACTGCAGATCAATCACTTGCAGCTCAGAACAACCGGAACAGCTACTTGCCGCTGGCATCAGGCCAGGCCACGGCATGATGACCTGAAACCACACCCCCACCCGAGGGAATGTCTAAAGGTCTTACGCACCAATCACAAGTGAGCAGAGTCAATAAGCGCAGTAAGCTTGAATCACCAAGGGAGCAAAGGTTAAACTGAGATCACGTCAAGATAATGCATCAAATACTTTCAATGATTTACGCGATACAGCCTTTTTGGCTGCCACTTTTGCTCCAGCAGCAAGGGCAGATCCCAGCCAATGATTAGGCCAAAAGAGCAAAAATCAGTCCTGGGAAAACTTGGCTGGCGACTTTGCAAAAGCGCACTTCCCAAGCATCTGATTCAGTCAGTCAAAAGAGAATTATCCGAATTAATGGCAGACTTAGGCGCCCCTAAGAAGGGCTTATGTTGTCACAGAATTGACCAGCAAGCAAAAGTATTCTCGAATGACATCTCAAGCTTTCAGATTTTACTGCAAAAGAACTTGCACAAGCTTTCATCTGTATATGAGCTTGCTTTATCACAAGAAATAAAAGATGCACTCTCAACCAATACGGGCTGGGAGGAAATTGAGCTAAGCCCAATTCATAACATAAGAGTTAAATATCCCAGTAAATATGGAATTACTCCCTTTACCACTGTCCCTTGGCATCAGGACTATGGAGCGACCGATCCGAGACAATCTGACCTTGAAATCGTGACTGCGTGGATTCCGCTGACCTGCTCAAAACCGTACAACGGGGGGCTTGAAATACTTCCACGAAGTACAAAATTAGGATGGATCGAACATCGGCGAGGAGACCGCGGGCCAGCAGCAAAGGAAGAGCTAATGGAAAAAGCTCTAAAAGAACACGGTGACTTGCAACCCGTAAAGGTAGTTGCAAGCCCTGGTGACATAATTTTGTTTGATCAATACACCCTTCACCGCAGTCTTATAAACTCGAGCAACCAAATAAGGTGGTCTATAGACATGCGATACATATCAAAAGGATCAGAATCGGGGCGGCCCGGATTATGGTCGAAAAATCCTACCGTGGGTAATTTTGTCGACGACGAAGTCATGCGATTGATAAAGCAAAGGCAAGATTCAATGGACAACCCAAACGTAACCATAAAGAAACGTGTTGACTTTAATTAAGCCGATCATCCAGCTTGATCAAATAAAACAATCAATTTATCGCCAAGCGTCAAGAAGTGAGTAGCTTTAACGCATCATTACTCTTCAATTTATCAATATTTAATACTACAGAGTAGTTGTTCACTAACCTGCCATCCACATGCCAGGCAAGTACTGCAGTGGTGAATAAATAACACTCTGCCTTTCCCTTTCAGGCCTTCTATACCTTTAAGCCGATTAAATGCGGCATCAGGCTTGTCGTCACCAGGGGGTCATGCTTATACGCCTTCGGTCATTGACTGCAATTGCGAAGCACTTAAATTACTGCCAGTATAAATCCCTTCAAGGAATCCATTCGCATAAATTCCAATACCAGAGAAATTGCCCGTAGGCGCAGAGAAACTACTGACTTGATGGAAGGACAAGTCAGTAGTTTCAACCCCTTCAACAAATAGCTTGTCAGAGCGATCTAGCCCCTTAATGATATCAACCTTTTGCCCATCAGGATTCATTTCTGCACGACCATAAAGCCAATTGAACGCAAACTGATCACTTTTGAAAAACAGTTTATCAACTGAGCCATCTCTCTCATCACCAAAAGTATTATGACCAAAACCTCCATAAACATCATCAGCACCACTTCCTCCCCAAACATAATCTCTTCCGTTTCCTCCGTGAATAAGATCTTCACCCGAATAGCCAAACAACGTATCCCCTCCCTGACTGCCTCGCAATTCATCATCTCCCGCAAATCCTGCGATAATGTCCTTACCATTTGTTCCCTTAAGATAATTATCTGAACTTGTGCCTTCGATTCCTCTTCCATTATCGGTTTCAACACCCCATATGTCAATAAGGGTGGCTATGTCGTAATCACTAAACCAGGTATCCCAACCATCAGAGCTCTCATTATAAGACATAACCGTATCGTCAGTATCAAACTTTTCGTTGCCTCCAACATCAAAAGGATGAGATAGGCCTAAAGCATGACCTATCTCATGAATGATCGTATTTTCATCATAATCGCGATCACCAGTGTCTTTCCACAAAACATCCCAATAAGCATCTGAGCCTTCAGCCTGATCCAAGACCTGCCCCGTAGTGCCATCATCCCATTCGCTGTATTCCCTCATAGAGTAAATATCGAATGTGGACCCATCCCAATCACTTCTTTCCCGGAAATCCATATCAATGAATTTATCAATGCGACTAAATACGCCTCGTATAAAACTTTTATCGCTTACAGAATGACCATAAGAGTATCCATCAGTACCATCCTCAAAGCTCACACCTCCGGCTTCATTAAATATATAGTATTCAAGCACTTCGCCTTGAGCCACCTCTAAAGCGCCTGAAGTATGGGACACAAAATCATCATCCGTCATGCCATCTATCGTTAAGTAATTTCCACTCGCTGCGCTAATTTGTTCCTTAATTATTTGATTATCTCCAGCGTTTAGCTTGCAGGCACTGCATCCGCAAGTCCTGTAGTGAAAATCTTGACCTTCAAGCACAAATGAATCAGAAAGTGAATTAATGCCTTGCATAGCCAACCCTTCTGAAAAAGCACCGTCCTCCATCCATAGCAACTACACATTTTCCCAGAGGAAAAATCGGCTTTGCCTTAATCATCTCTCAGTTAGCTCTCTCGCTTGACCATTAATTAGCTCACATGCTCTTGGCATAAGAGCATTGTGCTGGCGCGGTTGGGGCCTGGCCGGGCAAGCTCCTAACGCACCAGATCAAGAACTGACGCAACTTCTTTAGCAGCCACACCCGAGGAAGGAAAGAGCCACTACGGGAAACACAAAGCAACAGATTCGTGTAGTCGCTTTACAAGTCAACGGACCTTGAAATCCATTGCCACAACTGAACAATCAAACCGTGAATCGAAGTGGGCGATACTGGGATCGAACCAGTGACAATCTCCTTGTAAGGGAGGTGCTCTACCGCTGAGCTAATCGCCCCACCGGGCAGATTCTGCCTTAACGCGTCACTTTGGGGGCGCACGAGAGCTCCGAACGCTTGGCAACGGGTCGCCGCCACGACCAAAGCATCTGGATCCTGAGCCTCCCGCTCGGAATCGCTGTTGGGTTGGTGCTGGGACTGCAAGCAGCAGTGTTCGCCACAGCGAGCTGTCTGGCTGGTGGGCTCTGGCTTTCCCCCGATCTTGATACGCGGTCAAACGCGCTGCGGCGTTGGGGAGCCCTCGGATTTCTCTGGTGGCCGTACCGACGTCTGATCCCCCATCGCTCGCTCTGGTCCCATGGTCCAGTACTTGGAACAAGCGTGCGACTGGGCGTGCTGCTGACCTGGTGCCTTGTTGTCACCCTTGCTGTTCCGACACTCTCGCCATCGATGCTCCTGGCGGACCTTCAGGAGCTGATACGCCACCACCCGCATGAGTTCACCGGACTGGTGGTGGGGCTGGAGGGCAGCGCATGGATCCATCTGATCCTCGACGGCGACCCCTGGCCCCAGGAATGGTCCAAAAAACGACAGCAGTGAGAGGGTGGGCGTCACCCAAGTTGTTGACCCTGCATGGCCAACGCTCCATCTGATGCGCTGCAGCGACTGATCGAGGTCGTGGCACAACTCAGAGATCCAACAACGGGCTGTCCTTGGGACCTGGAACAAACCCATGCGTCCTTGGTGCCCTACGTGTTGGAGGAGGCCCACGAGGTGGCTGATGCCATCCGTCATGGTGATGTCAACCACCTGAGGGAAGAACTCGGCGACCTTCTGCTGCAAGTGGTGCTGCATGCACAGATCGCTGGGGAGGAGCAACGGTTCGATCTCGATGCGATTGCCCATGGCATCAGCGACAAGCTGATCCGCCGTCACCCCCATGTGTTTGGCGATGCCGAGGCCTCCAGCAGTGACGACGTTCCGCGCAGCTGGGACGCCATCAAGAGGCAGGAGCAAGCCGAAGCCCTGGCTGACTCAACCAGCCCCCTCAGCGACCAGCTCAGAGGCAAGGTGCGTGGGCTGCCGGCCCTCGCTGGAGCGATGACCATCTCCAAGAAAGCTGCCAAGGCCGGCTTCGAATGGGATGACATGGACGGCGTCTGGGACAAGGTCCATGAAGAGCTTGATGAACTCAAGGAAGCGGTAGCCAGTGGCGATCGGAACCACGCCCAAGAGGAACTGGGCGATGTGCTGTTCACGCTCGTGAACGTGGCCCGTTGGTGCGCGATCGAACCCGAAGAGGGCCTCGCTGGCACCAACCGGCGCTTCCTCGATCGCTTTTCCCGCGTTGAGACCGCTCTGGGTGGGGATCTGCAGGGACGCAGCATCCACGAACTCGAGACCCTGTGGAAACAGGCCAAAGCAGCCATCAGGGCTGAACAGTCTTCGACGTCCTGATCCGATTAATCGTCCATGGATGGCCGGCTTCGCCGTTGACGCTTGAGGTCACCACGCTTTTTCTTCGTATCCAAACGCCGCTTCACCGCACCGCGGCCAGGCCGAGTTGATTTGCGCGCGCGCGGCGGCGGCTGCAAGCCCTCCCGCAGAAGCTCCGCCATGCGATGCAATGCCTTCTGACGGTTCTGCCATTGGGAGCGTTCTTCAGCGACCACAACTCGCAGACAGCCCTCCACCAACTTTGTCTGAAAATGTTCCACCAGTCGGGCTCGGCGAAACGGACCAAGGCAAGTGCAGTTCTCCACATCCAGTGCCAACTCCACACGGGAATCGGTGGTGTTGACCCCCTGCCCTCCTGGACCGGATGAGCGGCTAAACCGCCAGCGCAGATCCCTGGATGGAATGGTCAACCGCTCATTCACCACCAGGTCTTGCATCACGCATCTCCTGGTTCAGGAACGACGGAATACTTTTTACAGCTTGAACTTTCCAGTGCTTTGAAGTCCTGCAACAGGTTGCTAGAGACAACGCGGCAGCTTTGATCTGATGAAAATGGCTCTGGAGCTGCCCTCTTCCACAGCAGCTCCCCAACCAAACATATTCAATCAACACATCTTGTGTTAGTCAACAACCAAGACCACTAGATGTGGTGAATGAAAGCCATTCAACGGCGTCCTTAGCTGGAGAGATGCCCACCGCAGCCCATGAGCAGCTGGATTGATGAAGAACACCGCGGCGTCCGCTACGGATTAAAGGGAGAGGTTCTGGTCGAGGAGAGCAGTCCGTTCCAGCGGATCAGCGTGATTCGCAGTGAGCGCTACGGGCGGGGGCTGCTGCTAGATGGCTGCTGGATGACAGCGGAGCAGCAGGAGCGCCACTACCACGAGGCCTTGGTGCACCCAGCGCTATGCAGTGCCAGCTCGATTGAGCGAATCCTGGTGATCGGCGGGGGAGACGGCGGCACCGCCCGGGAGTGCCTGCGCCATCCAGGGGTCCAGCGGCTGGACATGGTGGAAATCGACGGGCGGGTGGTGGACCTCAGCCGAGAACACCTCCCCGAGATCGGTGGATCCGCCTGGGCCGATCCGCGGTTCCAGCTCACGGTGGGGGATGGCATCGCCTGGGCCGCTGAGGCTGACGACCAGAGCTATGACGTTGTCTTGGTGGATGGCTCTGACCCCGCCGGACCCGCCGAAGGCCTGTTCAATCGCGCTTTCTTCGACAACTGCCGACGCCTGCTCAAGCCCGGCGGGGTGTTCGGCACACAGAGCGAGTCTCCAGAAGCCTTCCGTGATGTCCACATCGCCATGATCCGGCTGTTGCGCGAGGTGTTTGACCACGCCGACCCGCTTTATGGCTGGGTGCCGATGTACCCCAGCGGCTGGTGGAGCTGGACCTTCGCCTCAATGGGAACCCCCCGCTACCGCACTCCCGATCCCGAGCGCACCAACGCCATCGCCGCAGGCTGTGAAATCTGGTCACCGCGCTGGCAGCGGGGGGGCATGGATGCCATGCCCGCCTTCATCGAACGGGAGTTGCAGTCATGACTTCAATCACGCCGAGCGGGCTGTTGGACAGTTTGTTTGACGGTTTGTTTGACAGCGACGGAACCATTTTCATGGGCTCCCGACGCGACCCTGCCGGCTGCCGCGTCGGCATCTTTGGTGTCCCGTACGACGGCACCACCTCCTTTCGCCCGGGCACCCGCTTCGGACCCGCCGCCATTCGGGAGGTCAGCACTGGCCTGGAGACCTATTGCCCGCAACTCGACCTGGATCTCGATGATCTCGACTTTGCGGATCTTGGTGCCGTTGACATTCCCTTCGGCAACCCTGAGCCCGTTCTGACCAAGGTGAAGCAGGCGACCGAAGCCGTGCTTGCTCTGAACCTCAAGCCCCTGATGCTGGGAGGGGAGCATTCGATCAGCTCCGGAGCAGTGGAGGCCGTTGCCCAACACCACCCCGACCTGGTGCTGGTGCAGCTGGATGCCCATGCAGATCTCAGGGACACCTGGCTGGGGGCGCGCCACAGCCATGCCTGCGCCATGCGCCGCTGTTTGGACATCCTTCCAAGCCAGACGCTGTTTCAACTCTCGATCCGCAGTGGAACGCGGGAGGAATTCAACGAACTGCATGGGAGCGGACGGCTGATACCAAACATCGATGCCCTTCAACAGGCGCTCTCTCCCTTAAGGGGAAGGCCCCTGTACCTCACCGTCGACCTGGACTGGTTCGATCCCTCCGTTCTTCCTGGAACTGGTACACCCGAACCCGGCGGTTACCACTGGTCTGATTTCACCAGCCTTGTGAAGGTCCTCCGAGAGCATCATCTGGTGGCTGCCGATGTTGTGGAACTGGCCCCACAACTCGACACCAGTGGCATCAGCTCCGTAATGGCCGCCAAGGTGACCCGCAGCCTTCTGCTCCTCCTAGGAGCCGATCAATAGAAGTGGCGCGCATCAACCCGCTGCTGCCGCAAACGGCTGTGTTGCTTGCTGAGCAGTTGCAGCGCCAGTGTTGGGTGCCGGTGGATGAGCGTCAGAAAGTTGGAACGACTGAGGCGGAACAGCGAAACCGGTGTCACAGCCGTGGCATCACGGCTGTGACACTCGGTGGGATCCACCAGATCCTCATAGAAAAACAATTCACCGCGACCAAACCGAATGCGGTTCAACGGACCACTGCTCAGTTCCATCCATCCACGTTCAATAACATGAATGAACTGCACAGGCTCCCCTGCTCGGAAGACGGTTGTGCCGGTCGGCAACATCAGGCGATCCACCTCAGGCTGTTCCTGGATGAGTTCCAAAGGAGTCAGCGGAGCTGAGGCAGACAACGTCAAAAACCTTGAATGAATGGAGTATCCAATGACCTTTTGATGCTGACAGTCAAAGAGGGCACAGCCAATTCTTCGATCCGAGCTCAACTCAAGCTGCGATCCAGTTCCAGCTGACACTCACCAACGCCGATGCTCTGCAGAACCGGAAGGTTGGGGGTACGGGGGGTCCAGTGGTGACAGACCACGAGATCCGCAAGTTCGGCATGCACCTCCAGCCGACGCAAACGGCACCAGCCTTTCGACCCTGCAGCAAGGCTGCAGTGCTGACAACTGCGACAGCAGGGGCTGTTGGCCAAGGAGGAAATCTGAGTCCGCCAACAGTAGTGACGGTTTGGGAAACGGACCGCAGCAAAGGGCGGATTTCCGGGTTCCCTTCCGGATGGTGAAGCCCTCCATAAGAATGCGCTTCGCAACGGCCGCCTCCATGTCTCTGCAGCGCACTCCCCTATTCGAGCACTGCCGCAGTGTTGGTGGCCGCATGGTGCCGTTTGCCGGCTGGGAGATGCCGGTTCAATTCAGCGGCCTCATCCAAGAACACAAGGCCGTTCGCGAACGGGTCGGCATGTTCGACATCTCCCACATGGGGGTGCTGCGCCTCGAAGGTGCCAATCCCAAGGATGCGCTGCAACGGCTCATCCCCAGCGATCTGCATCGCATCGGTCCCGGCGAAGCCTGCTACTCCGTTCTGCTGAACGAACGCGGCGGCATTCGCGACGACCTCATCGTTTACGACTGCGGCGCCATCGATGCTGAGCGGGGTGCGTTGGTGCTGGTGATCAATGCCGCCTGCGCCGACAGCGATACCGCCTGGATCCGTGACCAGATGGAACCTGCTGGCCTGACGGTGACTGACATCAAAAACGGAGGGGTGCTGCTCGCGCTTCAGGGACCTGAGGCCATGCCATTGCTGCAGGAACTGAGCGGCGAAGACCTCAGCGGCCTGCCCCGCTTTGGCCACCGGATGCTCAACCTCAACGGCCTAAGCCAACCGGTGTTCAGTGCTCGCACCGGTTACACCGGCGAAGACGGTGCAGAGCTGCTGCTCAACGCCGAGGACGGACAAAAGTTCTGGCAGCTTCTGTTGGATCGCGGCGTTACCCCCTGCGGCCTGGGAGCACGGGACACCTTGCGCCTGGAGGCCGCCATGCACCTTTACGGCCAGGACATGACCGACGAAACCAACCCCTTCGAGGCAGGGTTGGGTTGGCTCGTGCACCTCGAAATGCCCATGGATTTTGTGGGCCGACAGGCTCTGGAGCAGGCGGCGGAATCCGGCCCCGCCAAACGCCTGGTGGGCCTCAAGCTTCAGGGTCGTGCGATCGCCCGCCACGACTACCCCGTCATGCACAACGGGGAGACGGTCGGGATCGTCACGAGTGGAACCTGGTCGCCCACCCTGGAAGAACCGATCGCCCTGGCCTACGTACCCCAATCCCTCGCCAAGGTCGGTACTGAACTGAGTGTTGAGATCCGCGGCAAGGCCCAACCGGCAACGGTTGTTCGCAAGCCCTTCTACAAACGAGCCTGAACCTCACCGCTGCTGTGGGAAACTCGCTCTTCTCCAGTTGAGACATCCCATGCGCAGCAACGGTTGCGGTGACCTGCGCGAACAGAACATCGATCAGCAGGTGCAACTGTGCGGCTGGGTGGATCGACGCCGTGATCACGGTGGGGTGATCTTCATCGACCTGCGGGACCGCAGCGGCACGGTGCAGATCACGGTGGACCCGGATCTGGGGGCCGACGCCTTCGCCGTCGCCGAGCATCTACGCAGCGAAACCGTGCTGCAGGTTGAAGGAAAAGTTCGAGCCCGCCCCGACGAATCCCTGAACGACAAGCTGGCCACCGGGGCTGTGGAAGTGCTGGCCAACGGCATCACCGTGCTGAACAGCGTGAAGGGGAATCTGCCGTTCCCGGTGTCCGTGCACGACGAGGAGAACACCCGCGAGGAACTGCGGCTTCGGCACCGCTATCTGGATCTGCGCCGGACGCGCATGAACGACAACCTGCGGCTTCGGGCCCAGACGATCCAGGCCGCCCGTCGTTTCCTGGAAAACGAAGGCTTCATCGAGGTGGAAACACCGGTGCTCACCCGCTCCACACCCGAAGGCGCCCGCGACTACGTGCTGCCCAGCCGAGTCTGCGGCGGTGAATGGTTCGCACTGCCCCAGTCACCCCAGCTGTTCAAACAGTTGTTGATGGTGGGCGGCATTGAGCGCTACTACCAGGTGGCCCGCTGTTTCCGCGACGAGGATCTGCGCGCTGACCGCCAGCCGGAATTCACCCAGCTGGACATCGAGATGAGCTTCATGGATCAGGAGCAGATCCTGAAGCTGAACGAATCGCTGATCTGCGCCATCTGGAAGGCCGTGAAGGGCATCGAGCTGCCTCGTCCCTTCCCCCGCATGACCTGGCATGACGCCATGGAGCGCTACGGCACCGACCGGCCCGACACCCGCTATGGCATGGAGCTCACCAACGTCAGCGACATCGTCAAGGACATGGGCTTCAAGGTATTCAGCGGTGCCGTCAAGTCCGGCGGCGCGGTGAAGTGCATCGCCGTCCCCGGCGGCAATGACGCCATCTCCAACGTGCGGATCAAGCCCGGCGGCGATGTGTTCAGCGAAGCTCAGAAAGCCGGTGCCGGTGGCTTGGCCTTCATCCGGGTGCGCGATGGCGGGGAGATCGACACGATCGGTGCGATCAAGGACAACCTCAGTGACGAGCAGAAGCAGGAGCTGCTCAGCCGCAGCGGCGCAGAACCCGGCACGCTGCTGCTGTTCGGCGCCGGCGACACCGCCACGGTGAACAAGGCCCTGGATCGCGTCCGCCAGTACCTGGCCAAGGAGCTGGGCATGGTCAAGGCCGAGCGCGACAACGACCAGTGGAACTTCCTCTGGGTGGTGGACTTCCCGATGTTCGAGTTCAACAGCGACGAGAACCGCTACGAGGCGCTGCATCACCCCTTCTGCGCTCCCAACGCCGAAGACCTCGGCAGCGATGCGTCGCAATGGGCTGACACCCTCCCGGGTGCTCGGGCCCAGGCCTACGACCTCGTTCTCAATGGTTTGGAGCTCGGGGGTGGATCCCTGCGGATCCACGACTCCGCCCTGCAGCGCCAGGTGCTGCAGACCGTTGGCCTACCACTCGAGGAAGCCCAGGAGCAGTTCGGCTTCTTGATGGATGCTCTCGATGTGGGCGCACCTCCCCACGGCGGCCTGGCCTTCGGTGTGGACCGCATGGTGATGCTGCTGGCCGGCGAGGAATCGATTCGCGACACGATCGCCTTCCCCAAGACCCAGCAAGCCCGCTGCCTGATGACCAATGCCCCTGGTGGCGTAGCCGACAAGCAGCTGGAGGAACTGCATGTGGCCAGCACCTGGGTGGAGCCCGACCAGGAGGACTGACCCCTGAAGCTGAACTGAGCAGATCCCGAAGGGAATCAGCGCATTTGTCGCACCGCGGTCAACGGCGAGGAACCCTGAAGTTGGACTTCACCAAGGCCAGCTTTTGCCCAGTAAGCCCCGACGGACAGGGGGAACCCGTGAGCGCCGCAGCAGCGGCACGACGGATCTGCTGCGGCTTTATCTCCAGGACATTGGCCGCGTCGACCTTCTCACCAACGAAGAGGAGGTGATGCTGGCGCGTCTGGTGCAACGCCGCGAAGCCCTACTGCACCAGCAAAGGGATCTGGCCGAAAGCCATGCGGCCATCGGGGAACTGCATCGTCTCGAAGAACTGCAACGCCGCGAAGCGAACCAGCACAGCCACTGGCCGACCAAGCAGGAATGGGCCCGGGCGGCCGGACTGCCCTTGCCCGAGTTGCAGCAGCGAATCGACATGGGCTACCAGGTCTGGGCTGAGCAGGCACAACTGGAGGCCAAAGACCTGAGAGTTGCCCTCCGCAACGGTCGGCGGGCCAAAGACCACATGATTCAGGCCAACCTGCGGCTTGTGGTGGCGGTGGCCAAGAAATATCAGCAGCGGGGCATGGAACTCCTGGACCTTGTGCAGGAAGGGACACTCGGGCTGGAACGGGCGGTGGAAAAGTTCGATCCCACCCGTGGCTTTCGCTTCAGCACTTACGCCTACTGGTGGATCCGTCAGGGGATCACCAGGGCCATCGCCACCCAGAGCCGCACCATTCGTTTGCCCGTCCACGTCACCGAAAAACTGAACCGGATCAAGCGGGTTCAGCAAGAAATTGCGAGCAACGAAGGACGCATCGCCTCCATCGCGGATCTGTCGAGAGAGCTCGGCATCAGTGAGGACACCGTGCGCCAGACCCTGGCCCGGGTGCCCCGCTCGGTCTCTCTGGACACCCGCGTCGGCCGCGAACAGGACACCCAGCTCGGGGATCTAATCGAAGACGGTCATGCCACCCCTGAGCAGACCCTCACCCATGACGAACTCCACAACGATCTGGAACATCTCTTGGATGAACTCACCAGTCGGGAAGCCGCTGTGCTGCGCCGCCGCTTTGGGCTGGAGGACGACACGCCCCAAACGCTGGCCCAGATCGGAGAAGAACTGAAACTATCCCGGGAGCGCGTTCGTCAGATCGAAACCCGCGCCTTGCTCAAACTGCGACAACCCCAACGACGCAGCAAAGTCCGCGATTACATCCAGGGCCTGGATTCGTAAACCCAAAGCCCATCTGTCCCCACCACTCCAGGGACATGGAGATGGACTCGGCCGGCTTTTGGCGGATACCTATTTGCTGTACGGAAAAACCCATGGCTTTCACTTGAATGTCACTGGGCCGATGTTCAACACGGTGCACCTGATGTTCATGGAGCAATACACCGAGCTTTGGACAGCGCTGGATGAGATTGCCGAACGGATCCGAGCCCTTGGCCTGATGGCCCCCCATGGCGGCAGCACCCTTGCGGCCTTGTCATCCATCACTGAAGCCGAGCAAAATCCAGCTGCCTTGGACGTGGTGCGAGAGCTGGTGGCGGGCCATGAAGCGGTGGCACGAACAGCGCGCAGTGTTTTCGCTCTAGCTGACGCGGCAGACGACCAACCCAGTGCAGACCTTTTGACCCAACGCCTCCAGGTGCATGAAAAAACCGCCTGGATGCTGCGGAGTTTGCTCGACAGTTAGAGCATTCATCGCCTGGCCTCTGGAGCACACGACCAACGCCAGGTAATTTGAAGAATCGCCTGGCAGATCATGGCCAAATTCGTCTTCATCACTGGTGGTGTGGTCTCCAGCATTGGCAAAGGGATTGTGGCGGCGAGCCTCGGCCGGCTGCTGAAGTCACGGGGCTACGACGTTTCGATCCTCAAGCTGGATCCCTACCTCAATGTGGATCCGGGAACGATGAGTCCTTTCCAGCATGGGGAGGTGTTCGTCACCGAAGACGGCGCAGAAACAGATCTCGATCTCGGCCATTACGAGCGCTTCACCGACACGGCGATGTCACGGCTGAACAGCGTGACCACAGGCTCGATCTACCAATCGGTGATCAACAAAGAACGCCGGGGCGACTACAACGGCGGCACCGTTCAGGTCATTCCCCATATCACCGGCGAAATCCGCGAGCGCATCCACCGGGTTGCGTCCAACAGCAACGCCGATGTGGTGATCACTGAGATCGGCGGCACCGTCGGTGACATCGAATCGTTGCCCTTTCTCGAAGCCATTCGCGAGTTCCGAGGAGACGTGGGTCGCAACGATCTGGCCTACATCCACGTCACCTTGCTGCCCTTCATCGGCACCTCCGGCGAACTCAAAACCAAGCCGACCCAGCACTCGGTCAAAGAACTGCGCTCCATCGGCATCCAACCGGATGTGCTCGTTTGCCGCAGTGATCGCGACATCAGTGACGATCTCAAGCGGAAGATCGGCGGTTTCTGCGGCGTACCAAACCGCGCCGTCATTCCCTCCCTGGATGCCGACAGCATCTATGCCGTTCCGCTGACCCTCGAGCAGGAGGGGCTGTGCCGGGAAGTGCTGGACGTGCTGAACCTCGCAGACCATGACAGCGATATGGCGGCATGGGAACAGCTGGTGCACAACCTTCGCAATCCCGGCCCATCGGTGAAGGTGGCCTTGGTGGGCAAGTACGTCCAGCTGAACGACGCCTATCTCTCCGTTGTCGAGGCACTGCAGCATGCCTGCATTGCCCAGGATGCCTCCCTCGACCTGCACTGGGTCTGCGCGGAACAGATTGAATCCGACGGTGCCGATGCACTCCTACGCGGCATGGATGCCGTGGTGGTGCCCGGTGGCTTCGGCAACCGTGGCGTTGACGGAAAAATTGCCGCCATCCGCTGGGCCCGGGAACAACGCGTGCCCTTCCTGGGGCTATGCCTCGGCATGCAAACCGCAGTGATCGAATGGGCACGCAACCAGGCCGGTCTCACGGAAGCCACCAGTGCCGAATTGGATGCTGGCACCCCGCATCCCGTGATTCATCTCCTGCCGGAACAGCAGGACGTGGTTGACCTCGGCGGCACGATGCGGCTTGGGGTGTATCCCTGCCGAATTGCTCCGGGCACCCTGGCCCAGAGGCTTTACGGAGAGGAGGTGGTCTACGAACGTCACCGCCACCGCTACGAATTCAACAATTCCTATCGCAATCTGTTTCTGGAATCCGGATACGTGGTGAGCGGCACCTCACCGGATGGACGCTTGGTCGAACTAATCGAACTAAAAGGGCATCCCTTCTTCACGGCCTGCCAGTACCACCCGGAATTCCTCTCCCGCCCAGGAAAACCACATCCGTTGTTCCGGGGGTTGATCGAAGCGGCACAACAACGACTACCCGACTCGCCCGCCCAGGCCCTGCGTCAGCAAGGAGACATTGCCATCCCATGAGCCCGATCCATGGCTGATGCCTCGCCCCTCCCTGTGGTGGAGACGTTTCATTCCCTTCAAGGGGAGGGCCACCATGCCGGACGCAGCGCTTTCTTCATTCGATTAGCCGGCTGCACCGTGGGCTGTCCCTGGTGCGATACCAAGCACTCGTGGCCCACCCAGGGGCACCCTGAGCATCCAATCGATGACTTGGCTGAGGCAGCCAAAATGGCCGCCGACAAGGGGGCCAGCTTCGTTGTAATCACTGGTGGGGAACCGTTGCATCACGATCTCCATCCACTCACCCAGGCGCTCGATGCCCGATGTGGCCTCCCCCTGCACTTGGAAACCAGTGGGGTGGATCCGCTGAGCGGACGCTTCGACTGGATCACGCTCTCCCCCAAGCGACACCAGCCCCCCCTGCAGGGAGTGCTGGACAGCATGCAAGAGCTCAAGGTGGTGATCCATGCGCCTGCAGATCTGCACTTCGCTGATGGAATGGCGCAAGCAGGCCAAGGGGAGGCGCTTCACTACCTTCAACCTGGCTGGGACAGCCCCGAGGGTCAGCAACTCGCGATTGAGCACGTTCGTCAGAACCCAACCTGGCGCCTGAGCCTGCAAACCCACAAATGGCTGGGGGTTCGTTGATCAACTCCAAAATGATCAGCGAACTCTCAACAAATCCAAGATCTTCATACCCACTCCTCACACAACTTGATCCAGAATGAACTTATAGGTTGAATTGATCTCCTCCCTTCTCTATCTCGGATTATTCGGTCTATCCCGTAACCATGTCCATGATCCTCCGCCGCAGACGATCGTCCCGCAGACGCCGGCGAGATGATTTTGGCTCGACCATGGAAAGTTCAGGCCAACTGGACGTTGGTGGACGCAGCCAAGGAAGACTGGAACGGCGTGGAGATCGCGATTGGTTCTCCATCGATCTGGACACTGGAAGCAGCTACAGCGTTGACCTGAGGGGGCAATCGCTGCTGGATCCACACCTGCGACTGCGCGATAGCCGCGGGGAAATTTTGGCGGAGATCGACGACACCCCCACCAGCCTCGACCCGAGCGTCCAATTCAAGGTCTTGCAAGGTGGACGCTTTTACCTCGATGTGGGCAGTTTCCAGGGACTTTATAGGGGGAGTTACAGCCTCTCCGCCCAACTCTTAAGGCCTGCAGAACCCAGGCCACAAGTCAAACCTCGGCGAACATTCAGCCGCTTGGATGGCTACGGCCAGGTGAATGCCAAAGGTGCCTTTGAGGCTCTGCTTAATCGCCCCCTGATAGATCAAGCTCCCCTCGGAGGCGAGCTCTGGAACCTCGACATGATTGGCGCACCAGAGGTCTGGGCGGCCAGAACAGACGGAACCAGCACGACAGGCAAGGGCGTGACCATCGCCGTGGTCGACACCGGCATCGACTACAACCATCGCGAGTTTAAGGGGCGCATTGGGGCGGGCTACGACTTCGTTGATGGCGATTCCATCGCCGAAGACGCCAACGGCCATGGAACCCATGTCGCCGGCACAATCGCAGCGGCCAAGGACGGTCGTGGCATCACCGGAGTCGCGCACGACGCGACGATCATGCCCATTCGCGTCCTCGATCAGGACGGTGCGGGTTATCTCTCCGATGTCATTCGAGGCATTCGCTGGGCCACGAACAATGGCGCCGATGTCATCAACCTCTCCCTCGGCGGAGCGGGCTACAGCCAAACCATGGCAGATGCCATCCGCCATGCCTCCCGCCGCGGCACGGTAGTGGTGATGGCTGCTGGCAATTCGGAAGGAGCCTCACCTGAATATCCAGCCGCCCATTCCATCGAGCACGGAATCGCGGTGGGTGCTGTCCATCGTGATGGGCGCCTCGCCAATTTTTCCAATCGCGCTGGATCACAACCTCTTGATTACGTCACGGCTCCCGGCGTCGGAATCGCATCCACGCTGCCCGGTAATCGCTACGGCCGCTTCAGCGGCACCTCCATGGCAGCACCCCATGTAGCTGGCATTGCAGGGTTGCTGAAAAGCCACAACAGCAAGCTGAGCAGCGATGCCGTTGAAGATTTGATCACTGGTACGACGCAAGGGAGCTCCACCACCGATGGAAACCAAGCCGGCAATCAGCGCACGGGGCCGAGATCACTCGGGTCACGGGTGATCACATTGGACAACATCGACAGCTTCAGTACTGAAGCTTTGACAGACCCTCTGATTGGAAGCCTGAGCGGCAACAGCAAACGTCGGCAAGCAACGACGCGAACCATGAACCGCAGAATTCGACGCGATCAGGGTAACTATGCAGCCATCGACAACTTCACCAGCCTCGACAAACGAGATCATCTGTTCGCCAGCGTTGACTTCAACAACGCGCCAGTCTCCGATCAACGCGATCTTCTTCGAGACTTACTCGCCAACAACCACTTCGACTACTTCGAGCTCGATCAAGTGGTCCAGCTTGATGCCGTCCTCGCGTAATCCATGCGCAGCGTTGCTCTGCTAGGCACCGGTCTGCTCGGCGAAGCCATCGGCCGACGCCTCCTACAACAAGGCGTTTCTCTGTTCGTCTGGAACCGCTCCCAGGAACGCTCCAACGCTTTGATCGACGCAGGCGCTCAAGCCCTGAGCAGCCCCTGTGAGGCCCCACACAGTTGCAACAGCGTGATCACTGTGCTGCGCGACGGGCCGGTCACAGCCGCAGTCTTAAAAGACATCGGACACCTCGATGGCTCCACCTTGATCACGATGGGAACTGTGGGGATCACAGAAAGTCAGTCGCTGGCCAGACAAGCCGCTCAGCAAGGGGGGCACTATCTCGAGGCCCCGGTACTCGGCAGCAAACCACAAGCGCTCAACGGATCACTGCTGGTGATGGCCGGCGGCGAAGCCCAAGTCTTCGAAGAACAACAACCGCTTCTCTCTCATCTATCCCAAGAGCCCCTCCTCGTGGGCCCCGTTGGCAGCGGCGCTGCCACCAAGCTGGCCCTCAATCAATTGATCGCCAGCCTTACCCATAGCTTTTCCCTTTCCCTTCAACTGATCCAACGGGCCGGTGTCCCTGTGGAGACGTTCATGAATATCTTGCGAACGTCAGCGCTGTACGCCCCCACCTTCGACAAAAAGCTGCAACGGATGCTTGATCACAATTACGCCGATCCCAACTTCAGCACCGCCTTGCTGCGCAAAGACCTACGCCTGTTCCTGGAGGAAGCCACAACCGCTGGCCTCCAAGAGCATGGGCTCACCGGTTTGCTCAGCCTGCTTGAGCAAGCCAAGGGCACCGACCTGGACGACCAGGACTACTGCGCACTGCACGAGCTCACCGTCTTGCCATGAGTCAACGCACCGCGATTGCTCTGCTCTCAGGAGGGCTGGATTCCGCCACAGCTGCAGCTCTTGCACTTGAAGCCGGCGATCGTGTCATCGGCCTTTCCTTCGACTATGGCCAGAGGCATCGCCGCGAATTGAACGCCGCCACTGCCGTCGCACAGCACCTTGGATTGGCGGAACACCACTGCATCGCTGTGAATCTGGCCAGCTGGGGGGGCTCGGCGCTCACCGATGCAACGATCAGCATTCCGACCGAAGGTGTGGAGGAGGGAATCATCCCCACCACCTATGTGCCCGGCCGCAATACGGTTTTCATTGCAGTCGGACTCAGCCTGGCCGAAGCCCGGGGCGCCGAACGGCTGGTGCTTGGCGTGAATGCTGTCGATTACTCCGGCTATCCCGACTGTCGCCCCGACTATCTCGACACGTTCCAGGAGCTGGCGGCTCTGTCAAGCAAATCAGGGCGAGAAGGTCGTGGCACGAAGCTGTGGGCCCCCTTGGTGCACTGGAGCAAAACGCGCATCGTGGAAGAGGCACTACGCCTGGGCGTGCCGATCGAAACCACATGGAGCTGCTACGGCGGAGGCAGCTCTCCCTGCGGCGTGTGCGACAGCTGCCGCATCCGTGATGCGGCACTGCGGGAGGCAGGACGGCCGGACCTCTGCAGCCAAGCGATTGAATGATCAGCCCAAAGCGGTGTGAACTGCCCTGGCAGGAGCCCCAAGCCATGGCCCGAATCCTCAGGGCCAAGCATGGAGAACAAGGCCTGGTATGGCTGGATGGCGACGGAAGTGAGCTGGGCAGATGGGCAACCCTGGCCGTCGCCCCCCAGGAGATCATCTGCTGCCGGGGCCTCCCCGGAGAACCAGGAGCGACCAATCCCTTCAACGCTCTGCGTGGACTAGCCCCAGGACATTGGTGCGGCTGGCTGAGCTACGAAGCCGCCGCTTGGGTGGAACCAGGAAACCCCTGGGCCAGCGATGGCATGGCCACGCTTTGGATCGCCCGCCACGATCCGGTGCTGCGATTTGATCTCCAACAGCGCAAGGTGTGGATCGAAGCCACCAGCACGGCTGCTCTGGAGAGCCTGGCCCAAGAATTGGTCCCTAGCGCTCAGCAACCCAGGGCCGAGACCGTATCGATTCCGCTCGCAGCATGGCGTCACCACACCACAACAGAGCAGTACGCCGCAGGCGTGCAACGCATCCGTGATCTGATCGCAGCCGGCGATCTCTTCCAGGCCAATCTCACGGCGTGTTGCAGCACAGCCTGGCCCCAGGAAAGCAGTGCCATTGAACTGTTTCTCACCCTGCGGAACGCCTGTCCTGCCCCTTTTGCAGGACTGATCATCAGTGATCAAAACGAAGCGTTGTTGTCCTCTTCACCGGAGCGATTTCTGCAGGTGAGTGCCCAGGGAGCCGTGCAAACCCGGCCGATCAAAGGCACCAGGCCGCGCCATTCCGAACCCGAACAGGATGCGAACCTCGCCGCAGAACTTGTCTGCAGCGACAAAGATCGCGCGGAGAACGTGATGATCGTCGACTTGTTGCGGAACGACCTCGGTCGTACCTGCCAGCCGGGTTCAATCCAGGTTCCCCAACTGGTAGGCCTCGAAAGTTATGCCTCAGTGCATCACCTCACTTCGGTTGTGGAGGGTCAACTGAAAGCCGGGTTGAGTTGGGTCGATCTCTTGGAAACCTGTTGGCCTGGGGGGTCGATTAGTGGGGCACCCAAACTTCGGGCATGCCAACGTCTGCATGAGCTCGAGCCCACCAGTCGCGGTCCTTACTGCGGATCTCTCCTCCGAATCGACTGGGATGGCAGCTTCGACAGCAACATCCTGATCCGATCTCTCCTCCGACAGGGCGACACCCTCCGAGCCCATGCTGGCTGCGGAATTGTGGCCGACTCGGATCCCCTCGGCGAAGCGGAGGAGTTGATGTGGAAACTGCAGCCGCTGCTGGAGGCACTGACATGACCTCATCCATTGCCTGGATCGATGGCCAATGGGGAACTGCAGCAAGCCTGAAGCTTCCCCTCGACGACAGGGCCCTGCTCCTGGCCGATGGCCTCTTCGAAACCGTGCTGGTCCGCAACGGCCAGCCACAACTTCTGCAGGAGCACCTGCAGCGATGGAGCGACAGTGCTGCGCGGCTGGGCATGGATGCACCTCCCGAGCGCGACACGCTGGAGCCTCTGATTGAAGACGCGATTCAACGCAGCAAGCTGAACGCAGCCGATGGAGCCCTGCGGCTCAACTGGAGCCGTGGCAGCACACCCCAGCGCGGAATCGGGCTTCCAGCCTCAGGACACCACCGCTTTTGGCTCACGCTCCAGCCCTGCACGCCGACGTTTTCACCCGTCAACACCATCACCAGTCGCCATGAGCGCCGCAATACCTCCAGCCGGCTGAGCCATTGCAAAACATTCGCCTACGGACAAGCCATTCAGGCCCGTAGGGAAGCGCAGGAGCAAGGGGCTGACGATGCCCTGCTTTTGAACACTGCTGGGGCCATGTGCTGTGGAACGGCAGCCAACCTGTTGATCCGGCGTCGCGGACAGTGGCTCACACCAGCACTCAGCAGCGGCTGTCTTCCGGGCGTGATGAGGGGCCGCGCTCTGAGCCAGGGCGTTGCAATGGAAACCGAGCTGGAGGCCGAGTTCGAGGCAGATGATCAGGCCGTTCTGATCAACAGCCTCAGCTGTCGACCGATCGCATCCCACAACGGCAAAACCTTGGCTGCAATGACTGGTGCATTGGAGGTATGGCAATCCCTGCTCCATTGATCAGGATGAGGCAAACGGCTTGGCGCCATGGCACTGCAACGTGACCTCAGCCTCACCAACCTGATCTTGGCGGTGGTGACTGGCACCATCGGTTCCGGTTGGCTGTTCGCGCCTTACTTCACCGCCAAACTCGCGGGGGGAGGAAGCCTGCTGGCGTGGAGTGTCGGCGGATTGATGGCCTTCCTGCTGGCACTCGTTTTTGCAGAGCTGGGATCGGTTGTCCCCAGTTCCGGGGCACTGGCGCAGATTCCGTTGCTGAGCCACGGCCGCCTGTCTGGATTCATAGGAGGCTGGGCCGTCTGGCTGTCGTACGTCGCACTTCCAGCGGTTGAACTGCTGGCTCTGCTCGAATACCTCTCATCGAGCCTGCCTTGGCTAACCGTCCAGCACAACGGTGGCGAAGAACTCAGCCTTGCTGGCCATGCCGTGGCAGTGCTGCTGCTGATCCTGCTCTGCTGGATCAATCTCAACGGCATCCGTAGCCTTGCGCGGTGGATCGACAACCTCACCTGGTGGAAGCTGATTGTTCCAGTGGGCGTCGCGATCACTCTGATGCTGATTAGCGGTCACTGGGGCAACCTGCGACTTCCTGTAGGTGGAACACAGGGCGCCGATGTTGTTCAGGCCGTTGGCAGTGGTGGAGTGCTGTTCAGCCTGCTGGGCTTTCGCACCGCCATGGATCTGGCCGGGGAAGCGCGCAGGCCCAGTCGCGATGTGCCCCTCGCCATGGGGCTCGGCTTGGGAATTTGTCTGGCGATTTATCTGTTGCTGCAGCTCAGCTTTCTGGTCAGCGTTCCTCCTGACCAGCTGACTAACGGCTGGCACAGCCTCAGCCTGAGCGCCCATGGAGGCCCCATCGTTGCTCTCGCCATGGGGCTCGGTCTCAGTTGGATGGTCACCCTGCTGCTGATTGATGCTGTCGTGTCTCCGGGAGCGACAGCCCTCACATATGTCGGTGTCTCAGCCCGAATCAGCTGGATGATGGGGGAATGCGGCCTCGTCCCTAAAGCTCTAGGGCAGCTGAATCGCCAAGGGGTTCCCCACGTTGCACTGATCCTGAGCACCCTGGTTAGCGCCCTAATGCTGGCGGTAGGCCCTGGGTGGCAGAGCATCGTGAGCTTTCTCACCTCCACGTTGATCATCGCTCTAGCCACTGGCCCGATCAGCTTGATGGCGTTACGGCGACAGCTCCCGAATGCCCCCCGCGGCTACCAACTCCCCATGGCGTCATGGTTGTGCCCCCTGAGTTTTGTGATGGTCACCTGGGCCATCAGCTGGTGTGGACGAAGCGCCCTTGAAGGAGCTGTGCTCTGCATCGGCATTCCAACGCTGCTGTTCGTCGTCCATCGCCGTTGGACGGGCATCGACATGGACGTTCGTTCGGCTCTCTGGTGGCCGCTGTACTTAGGACTTCTGGTGGTGAACACCGAGCTCTTTGGCGACGGAGGTCTGCTGCAACTACCGCAGGCGGGGCAACTGCTGGTACTGGCGGGCATAGCACTTGGCGTAATGCCCTTAGCGGTCTTCTCCGCCCTGACCGAAGCATCTCCCCACGCCCAGCTGGAAGGCACCTCCACGACCTAGATCCTGAGAATCCGGCGCACAGCCTCATCCCAACCGGTGGCATGGGGGGCGCCGGCCAACTCAAATCGTCCAGCAGCGATGCCGGAACACAACTCCGGGTGAGGGCCATCGGGCCCTGGAACAACAACAGCGACATCGGCCACCTCGAGCAGCGGCAGATCGTTGGGGGAATCTCCCAAAGCCAAGACCTTCACCTGCTGAGCACCCAAATGTCGCTTCAGGGTTGCCAAGGCCTTGCCTTTGCTGATGTCAGGGCCCAACAGATGCCCCATGCGATTGCCCTGCACCACCGTGAGATCCATCCGCTGCGCTAAGGCTTCAAGTCGGCGCCGCCCCTCCGCCGAGGGCGGAACGAACGGCACACTGCAGCAACGCCGCTGGGCCTGGCGCAAGGACTCGCCGCCGAGCCCCAACAACTGCTGACCTTCTTCCTCGCTGAGTTCATCCAAGGGACGTAGCGGCTCACCCAACTCACGCTGGAGATGCTGCAACTGGGGTTTCAGCTCCGTCCAACCAGGGCCCAGCGGCAACTCCCAGGCATCCCCCTCAGGGGTTTCACCGTGCACGGCTCCGCCGTTTTCAACGATGTATGGATCATGAAGCCCCGCTTCTGCGCGAAAGCCACGCACCTCCTCCGCCGTTTTACTGGTGCACGGAATCACAGGAATCCTGCGCTCTTGCAGCTGGCGGATCAGATCCTTTGCGGGAGACCAGTCGTAGGTGTGATCCAGCAACGTGCCGTCGAGATCGGTCACCACCCACCACGTCAACTCGACCTTCGCGGTCATGGCTGAACCAACCAATGCACCGCATAAGGCTCTAGCGAATGCAACTGATGTGGTGCGAACACATGACCGCTCAGGCAATCGGCCCATGGCTGGTTCACATCACCCCCCAAGCGACCGAGGCGCAAGCTCAGCCGCGATGCCGTCATGTTGTGAACAGCCACCAACGTTTCCCCCCCATAGGAACGCTGCAGGATGACGCGATCAAGGCGATCAGCGCTCAGCACCTGCATAGGGGCATCAGGATGCAAGGCCAGATGAACAGCCCTTTCGGCAAGCGCCCGCTTCAGCACCGGAAGCAGCGCCGATGCATCGGCATCAGGATCCGCCAGGCGTCGCTCCAAGGCCTGGGCCGTGAATTGGGGCCGATTGAGATCCCGTCGATGACCCGTCCGACGAAAACGAGTTAGATCATTGGGAGCCGCCAAAAGAGCCGGCAGATAGAACGCGGGAACCCCTGGCAAGGCCAGGATCATGAGTTGGGTGAGCAGAAACCGCTCCCGTTGGAGATAGGTGGGATCAATCCCCCCATCCGCCATGGCACTCCACCAACTGATGTTGATCTCGTAGGGAACTTCTTCCCCAGAACTGAGCATCCTGTGGCTGACCAATCCACCCCGTTGCTCACAGCCGATCAACAGTTGAAGCAAACGTTTCTGGGACATCAGTCCCTCCAGCGGCCTTAAGCCGATGCCGTCATGACAGGCGGTGAAGTTGAGCAACCCCGTCTGCTGCGGAAGGTCGGGCCATCGACTTAACCAGGCATTCAGGAGATCGGCACGGCCACTGACGCTGGCCTCCAGCAGCAAGGGTGGCAGTGGAAAGTTGTAGGCCAGATGCGCTTCATCACCACTTCTCAGGTACGAGAGGTTTTCCTGCTCCGGCACGTTGGTCTCGGTGACCACAACGCCATCCGATCCCACCTGGTCGAGGAGCAGGCGAAGCACCTGGACCAGTTGATGCGCCTCAGGCAGATGAATGCATGAGGTGTTGGGCTGCTTCCAGACAAAACCCACTGCATCCAGACGGATCCAACGCACCCCATGCCGGGCCATGCGCTGCATCAGACGGGCAAAGCCCAGCAGCACCTCCGCACTGCGCCAGTTGAGATCCACCTGATCCGGGCCAAAGGTGGTCCAAACCTGACGCGCACCTTTTGGCCCCCTCAACTGCGTGAACAGATTGGAGCTGCGGGGACGAACGACATCTGACCAACACGGGTCGGGCGCAGCCTCCAGCACACAAGAGCGACCGGGATCTTCATCCCGCATGAACTGCTGCACCCAAGGATGAGACGCCGACACATGGTTGAGAACGAGATCGGCCATGAGCCTTCTCCCCTGGGCCAGGGCGGCCAGGTCGCTCCAATCGCCGAAACGCTTCTCAAGGGACGTGTGACTGGCCACCGCAAACCCTCCATCACTGGTGGATTGCAGGAACGGCAACACATGAATCACTGCTGCAAAGGGGTGCAGATGGCGATTCACAAAGGACTTCAAGGCTTGAAGACCAGGCACACCGTCATCAACAACCGTGTCGGCATAGGTGATCAAGACCACATCGCGGCCATCCCAACGCTCAACACGTCGCGCCGCATCTGTCTCGATATCGCCATCTGCAGACGATTCGCTCAAGATCTGCAGCAATTGCGACGACAACTCCTTGCCATCCCCGGAAGAATCGTTCGGGTACAAATTGCCAAGCAGGTTCCGCAGCGTCTCTTCGCGCGGGGGCTGCATTGCCTTCCTCCTCAACACCGTTCAGGTATGGGGCAGGACTCTGACCTCTGTTGTTGCATCGAACACCACATGGATTTTCAGCAGGGCCTGATCAGCACCGTTCACGACTACAGCTTGGGCAATCTTGATGCAGTTGCCTTTAACCAGGAGCTGAGTCAGCGACCAACCACGCTGCTGATCCCCTGCCTGATGGAGGAATTCAGCCGCCCGGCCCTCGGCCTGATCCGAGACACGCTCTCTGGATTAAAAGGCCTCAACGAGCTGGTGGTGGCACTGGCGGCCAACAGCCCCGAAGACGTCCAATCGGCAGAAAAGTTTTTTGAAGGGATGCCGTTCCCCGTACGGGTGCACTGGACCAACGGCCCCGCGGTTCGGGAGCTGCTCGAATCCGTCGGCGAGCTGGGGCTCGATGTAACCGGGCCACCAGGCAAAGGATGGGCCGTGTGGCAGGGGCTGGGGGTGGCTTGCCAAAACGCTGAGGTCGTTGGTCTGTTCGATGCCGACATCAGAACCTTTGGATCGGCGTATCCGGAGCGCATGCTTCGCCCTCTACTGGATCGATCCCACGGCATTGCCTACGTCAAAGCCTTTTACAGCCGCCTGTCCCTTGAGACCCAGGCGCTTCAAGGCCGCGCCACACGCTTGTTTGTCGGCCCGTTGCTCGCGAGCCTGGAACAGATTTTCGGGCCTCTCCCTTACCTGGCCTATCTGCAGTCGTTCCGTTATCCCCTCGCTGGTGAATTCGCCTTTACGAGCGATTTGGCCATGAATCTGCGCATCCCATCGGACTGGGGGCTGGAGGTTGGCCTGCTTTCGGAGGTGTACCGCCATGTGGCCTCCAGCCGAATTGCCCAAGTTGATCTCGGGCTGTTCGACCACAAGCACAAGGAGTTGGGCCATCAACCGACGGAAGGCCTGCAACGCATGGCTGGCGAAATCTTCGGCACCGTATTGCGTGGACTGATGGAACACGAAGGCTGCGTGATGTCGATGGACCAACTTCCAACGTTGGAGGTGCTCTATCGGCGGGTTGGAGAAGATCGGGTCCGTCAGTTCGGCCTCGACTCAGCCATCAACCGACTGCCCTACGACCGTCATGGCGAAGAACTCGCTGTTCAGAACTTCGCAAGCCTCTTGCGGCCTGGCCTCGCAAAACTGATGCGGGCACCCATTGCGCATCAACTGCCCAGCTGGTCACGACTTCGCAGTTGCAATTCAGCTCTACAGGCTGATCTGGCTGAAGCTGGACAAGCTGATCGAAGATCTCTGAAACGACCTAACCACAACCCACAACGCTTGGCCTCTGAGCTGGCTGCCTAAAGCCAAGCGATACAACTTCAGCCCAACTGCTCACGCTGCCGCGTCACCCAGGCCGTAGCAGCCCGTTGCGAGTGCCAGGCCTGAAGCAATTGCTTAGCCAGTACCTGCAATTGCTGTGCATCAAGCGTTGAATCAATGGCTCGATTCATCCGCTCAACATCGAACTGCTGAGTAACACTCAAGCTGACTTGCTCCTCCATTTTTCAATCCCTCATATCGACGGAACAATCATGCGCAGGAGCAAGCAAAAGAATTGTTTCATTTGAAACGGAAGGCCATCTTTGTGTCGATCCAAACGTTGAACAAAATTCTGCAATTCAAAAGGCTTGGGCAGAACGGTGATGGTGGTTACAAAAATGACTCGATCTGTATCAACGCATCTGTACCAAATCTAAAGCCGTGCTGATTCGGTGATCAATCAAACACTTTACTTGCGCTAAGAACACGAGATTGGCATGATTCAATATGCTCACAATGATTGAGTGCGTTTATCAAAACGACACCAGCCGAATGGTGATCGTGAAATGCATTGGCAAAGACCACTTCTATCGAGAGAAGGTGGTGATGCCAACGGAGGTTTTCTGGTTCGAAGCACCTCAGGATGCGCGCTTGGAAATTTGGAAAATGTCGATGACGGGGCAGATGCTGCATGTGCGAGCCGATGTCAGTGACTACGCCACAGATGAAGAGCCTGCCAGGGAATCCCTCTGGGCCAGCTGAACTGACCCGGATGAATTCGAGGAAAAGTGAGCTAAACGCTTAGGAACTGGTCGACAACCGCTTGGCTGAGTTCAGTCGTTGAACCACTGGCGACAATTCCGCCGCGTTGCATGGCGTAGTAGCGATCGGCCTGACGCACGAAATGGAGATGTTGCTCCACCAACAACACACCAATCCCGGTATCAGCAATAATCCGCCGAACAGCAGCTTCAATATCTTGAACAATATTGGGCTGAATGCCTTCAGTGGGCTCATCCAATAGCAGAAGTTTTGGCTTTCCTAGCAACGCTCGGGCAATGGCCAATTGTTGTTGCTGACCACCACTCAGATCCCCTCCCTTGCGCGGCAGAAACTCCTGCAGAATCGGAAACAGCTCATAGACAAATGGATCAATGTGGCGATGGCGCACCAAGCCACCCGGCAAAGCCTCCATCCCCAGAAGCAAGTTCTCTTCGACCGTGAGTTGCGGAATGATCTCGCGACCTTGAGGCACATAGCCAATCCCCGCCCGTGCTCGCTGATGGGGAGCCTGACGATCCAGTTCAGCGCCGTCGAAGGCCATCGTTCCGGAGCGAGGGCGCAACAAGCCGATCAGCGATTTCAGCAACGTGGTTTTTCCCACGCCATTGCGGCCGATCAAACACACCATCTCCCCCGACTTCACGCTGAGATCAACATCCCGAAGAATGTGACTTTCACCGTAAAAGGTGTTGAGGCCTTGGATCTCCAACAAATTCGTCATGGGTTCTCCTCCTCAGTGGTGCCGAGATAAACCTCAATCACCCGGGGATCTGCTTGCACCTGATCCATCGTGCCCTCACAGAGAACATGACCCTGGTGAAGCACCGTCACCGGACTTTCAAGCCGTCGAATGAATTCCATGTCGTGCTCAATCACCAACACGGTGTGATCCCCTGCCAACGACTTAAGTAGATCCGCCGTTAGGTCGGTCTCCTCATCCGTGAGCCCAGCCACCGGCTCATCCACCAGCAAGAGCTCGGGATCCTGCCCCACCAACATGGCGATCTCAAGCCACTGCTTCTGGCCATGGGACAACGACCCTGCAGCCCAATCGGCACGGTTTTGCAGGTTGACGATGCTCATCAAGTGATGAACACGGTCTCGCTGATCCCCATTGAGGCCGCCCACCAGCAATGACCAGGGCTGCTTCGGCTGGCTCACTGCCAGGGCCAAGTTCTCCTGGACGCTGAGCTTCTCGAAAACGCGGGGGCTCTGAAATTTGCGGCCGATGCCCAGGCGAGCAATGCGATGCTCCGCTCGCCCCACGAGGGAACGACCTTGAAACATCACATCGCCTTCCGTGGGAGCCGTTTTGCCCGTAATCACATCCAGGAACGTGGTTTTTCCGGCCCCGTTGGGGCCAATCACGGCCCGCAGCTCACCAGGCTGCAGGCTGAGGTTGAGATCTCGCAGCGCCAAAAACCCATCAAAACTGACAGTGATTTGGCGCAATTCCAATAAAGCCGTACTCATGACTGAACCTCCTCCTGACCTTCAAGATCGAGACGTGGATAGGTCTCACTCCGACGGGAGATACCGAATCGGTTGAGCCAATTGCGAGGACCATCTCCTCGGAACCAACCAATGACGCCTTCAGGCAAGGCCGTCACCACGAGGATGAACAACCCCCCTTGGATGAACAGCCAACTTTGGGGGAGAGCTTCGCTCACCAAACTCTTGGCGTAGTTGATGGCCACAGCGCCAAGGATGGCTCCCACGAGCGTGCCTCGACCACCGACCGCAACCCAGATCACCATCTCAATCGAGAAGGGAACAGTCATGTATTGCGGCGAAACGATGCCCGACTGAACGGTGTACAACGCGCCTCCGATTCCAGCCAAACCACCAGCGATGGCAAAGACGATCGTCTTGAACAGGGTTGGGTTGTAACCCGCAAAGCGCAGCCGAGGTTCGTCATCGCGAATGGCAATCAACACATCACCGAACCGACCCCGCACCACCCAACGCAAAAACAACCACGCCAGGATCACAACAATTGCGGTCAGCCAGAAAAAACTGCGCTGCATCTCTGCCGAACCCACCACCTGACCGAACAACTCCGTGACATCGGTCTTGAGACCATTGGTGCCGTTGATCAGCTTTTGCTGCCCATTGAAAAAATTGAAAAACACCAGGAGAGCGGCCTGGGTGAGGATCGAAAAGTAGACCCCTTTGATGCGGTTACGAAAGACGAGATTGCCCAGCACCGCTGCCAAAACAGCCGGAACCAACCAAATCCCCACCAAGGTGACGAGGGGTGAGTGGAACGGTTGCCAGAACGCGGGCAAACGATCAACCCCATAGAGACTGAAAAATTCAGGGATGCCATTGGGCAGGTCCGCTGAACTGTTCAGCTGCAAGTACATGGCTGCCACGTAACCGCCAAGCGCGAAAAAGATGCCCTGGCCCAGGCTGAGCAGACCGGTAAAGCCCCAGATCAAGTCAATACCCAGAGCAACGATCGCCAGGGAGAGGAAGCGACCCAACAAATTCAGCCGAAACACCGGCAGAACAGCAGGCGCAGCAACGATGGCCGCAACGATCACCACCCAAAGGATGATCAAGGGCCAACGGCGTTGTTGAAATGCTTGGAACATCAGATCAAGCCTCCACCATGCGGCCTTTTTGCGGGAAGAGACCCGCAGGACGGAACTGCAAAAACACCACGATCAGGGCAAACACCATCACTTGAGCCATGCTCGTTGTGGCAAAGAAATTGACGGCACCGGCCAGGGGAGCCGGCATGTCGGGCCAAATCGTGAGCAAACGTCCAGCACCGATCAGATCGGTCAGAACGCCAATGGCGAACGAGGCCAGCACGGTTCCCAGCAAATTGCCGACACCGCCCAGCACCACCACCATGAAACAGCCCACGATGTAAGACCCGCCCACGTTGGGGCCCACCGAACCAAGCAGGGAAACAGCAACCCCAGCCACACCGGCTAAACCCGAGCCAATGCCAAACGTGAGCACATCAACGGTCTCCGTCGGGATGCCAAGGCAGTCACTCATCGAGCGGTTCTGAGTGACGGCACGAATGCGCATGCCCCACACACTTTTGTTGAGGAACCAAGTCACCCCAACCACCGCAACGATCGTCAGGACGATGATCACGAGACGGGGCACTGGGAAGGTGATATCCATGTATTCGATCCCACCGCGCATCCATTTGGGCGCCGTCACATCCACGTTTCGGGAGGTGGCTCGGGCGATGCGGCTGATTTGTGAGGCCAAGCCACCAGCCAACAACACACCCGCCAGAGCTGAAACAGCCCAGCTCCCAGCCCGCACCAAGCGGGCTCGCGGCCCCGCCAAGAGAGACGACGGAAGCAACAGAGGCAGACCAAAACCCAGCACCAAAGCCAGAATCAGGCCGGCAGCGTGAGCCAGAGGGACACTCCGCACAAACTGCTGAAGAATCAGACTGACACCCCAGGTCGCCAAGAGTGTTTCCAACGGATTGCCGTAAAGACGGCGAATCACGGTGCGCTCTAACAAAATGCCAACAACACCGCTGACGATGAACGCCAGGGGAATAGCAACGAGAACGTAGGCGTTGTAAACGGGCTGCAAGGCAGGCAGCTTGAAGACAAGCTGCACCACATACGTGGTGTAGGCCCCGAGCATGATCAACTCGCCATGGGCGAGGTTGATGACACCCATCAAGCCAAAGACAATGGCCAGTCCAAGGGCAGCCATCAGCAGAACTGAGCCGATGGCGACGCCGTTGAACAGGGTTTCAAACAGCAGTTGCACGGACGTGTGAAACGAAGCGTTCAGTGAAACGACAAAAGGAGGGACCCGTTAACGGGCCCCTCCCTGAAGAGAAATCAGGCTGTGATCCGTGGATCAGAGCTTGTACTTCTCGCCTTTCGCAGCGTCGGTCCAGTCGCAAGCGAAGCCTTTGGAGCTGGGCTCGAACTGGTTCCAGGCCTGAGGAGCCACAGGACCATCGGTGGATTCGAGGATCTCGAACTGGCCGTCAGCCGTGATCTGGCCGATGCGGACGGTCTGAGACAGGTGATGGTTAGGCATCACCGTCACAGGACCCTGAGGTGCATCAAATTCGATGCCAATCAGAGCTTCACGCACCTTGTCGTCGTCGAAGCTGTTGGCTTTCTCGACAGCCTTCTTCCAGAGATAGACCATGTTGTAAGCCGACTCCTGAGGGTCAGCCACCTGACGGTCTTCGCCGTACTTGGCCTTGAAGTCAGCAGCGAACTTCTTGGATGCCGGGGTATCGATCGACATCATGTAGTTCCAAGCGCCGTAGTGGCCCTCGAGGAACTCAGAACCAATGGTGCTGATTTCCTCTTCCGCGATGGAATAGCTCATCACGTAGTAGCCGTTCTCAGGGGTGATCCCGGCGTCTTGGATCTGCTTGAAGAAGGCAACGTTCTGGTCGCCATTCAGGGTGTTGATGATCACACCGCCGTCAGGCAGAGCTGTTTTGATCTTGGCGATGATCGGAGCAACTTCGGTGTTACCCAGGGGCAGGTAGTCCTCACCGACCACTTCACCACCCAGAGACTTGAGCTGCTCTTTGGTGATGGTGTTGGAGGTACGAGGGAAGACGTAGTCCGAACCCACCAGGAAGAAGGGCTTGCCAGCGGCAGGC
The DNA here is from genome assembly GCF_900474185.1 of Synechococcus sp. UW69. Taxonomy (NCBI): domain Bacteria; kingdom Bacillati; phylum Cyanobacteriota; class Cyanophyceae; order Synechococcales; family Synechococcaceae; genus Synechococcus; species Synechococcus sp. UW69. The sequence goes on from NZ_UCNW01000009.1 coordinate 213,002, forward strand.
GACTTCTCATACATGAACGCGGTGGCAGGCTCTGACTGCTGGTTCGGAGTCGCACCGGTGTAGAAGATGTTGTTGGAACACTCCTGACCCTCGTACTGAATCGGGTAGTAGAGGAAAGCGTCCTTCGACTCGTACACAGGCAGCATCGCCTTGCGGCTAGCAGAGGTCCAGCCGCCGAAGACCACGGGCACCTGATCCTGATCGATCAGTTTCTTGGATTTCTCAGCAAAGGTGGGCCAATCGGAAGCACCGTCCTCGACGATGTACTCGATCTTGTACTTCTTGCCATCGACTTCAACGCCACCAGCGGCGTTGATCTCATCGATCGCCATCTTTTCAGTGTCCACCAGGGTGGACTCCGAGATGGCCATGGTGCCGGTCAGCGAATGCAGGATGCCAACGGTGACGGTGTCGTCAAAGTCGGTCGCGGGTGCAGAAGCTTTGTCGTCACCACCACAGGCAGTCACGGCAAGACCCAGCGATGCCGCGGCCATGCCAGCGAACAGGCGCTTAGAGAGAGAAGAGCTCATGGTGTTCCACAACACAGGAATGTGCCTGACGGCAGCTGACGGAAGGTACGAATCAGCACGCCTTTGCTTTGGTATCAAGAAGAACTAAATCGCGAGCCCAGCGGCCATGGATCAGCGATTCGGTAGCTGTTGCAACAAGAAGCCCACCACATGCTCCAGGCCCTCGCCGCTATGGAGGTTGGTGAAACACCACGGCTTGTCTCCACGCATCCGCCGGGTGTCCTGTTCCATCACCGCAAGGTCAGCACCGACCTGCGGAGCCAGATCAATCTTGTTGATCACCAAAAGATCAGACCGTGTGATGCCAGGCCCTCCTTTACGGGGGATCTTGTCGCCAGCAGCAACATCGATCACATAGATGCAGAGATCCACCAACTCTGGGCTGAAGCTCGCCGCCAGGTTGTCGCCGCCACTCTCAACAAGAACAAGATCCAGGTCAGGAAATTGGGCTTCCAGCTCTGCAACAGCTGCTCTGTTGATCGAGCAGTCTTCGCGGATCGCAGTATGAGGACAACCGCCTGTCTCCACCCCGCGGATCCGCTCTGGATCCAGGGCACCGGCACGGGTGAGGAACTGGGCATCCTCCTGGGTATAGATGTCATTGGTGACCACCGCGAGCTGCAGGTCGTCGCGCAAGCGGCGACAGAGCGCCTCCACCAGTGCGGTCTTGCCGGATCCCACGGGACCCGCCACCCCCAGGCGCAGTTTGCTGCTCATCAGCTTCGAAACAGGCGTGAATACAGCTCAGCATGGGCAAGCTGCGCCATGCCCGCACCCACACCGCTGCTCCAGAGCTGCTGCGGATCGGCAGCCTGAAGCTGCTGCGCTTGCGAGGCAATCATCGGTAGCAGCCGCTGTTGCAGCACCTGCGCTCGGGACGGACCCAACGGCAGCAGCCGCACCGACGCACTGAGCTGATTGGCAACCCAGCCATAGAGATATCCCTCCACCATGTCGCACGCTGGAACAGACAAGCCCACGGCAGCCCAAGCCCAGGCCGCTGGCCAGCTCAGGGGCACAGGTTCGGGCAGGTCCTGTCCCATGTCAGACATCAACTGCACCAGCGACATTCCCATCTGACGCTGTTGCGCTCGCAGCTCTGCTGCTTCACGGGTGGCCAACAGCCAACCGTCCAGATCGATCAGGCGCGCTTTGGCCGCGCCATCCGCCTGGGTTGACCACTCCACCAGGGCCTCTGCAAGGGGCCTCAAGGCAGCGGCCTCCAGTCGCACAGCACCCCGTTGCAATTCGGCCTCCAACCAAGCCTGAACGGCCTGCTCATCAGCGATGGAGCCAGCCTGAATCAGCACCTCGAGACCTTCCGAGTAGCTGAAGGCACCAACGGGCAACGCCGGGCTAACCAGTTGCAACAACGCCAGGGATGTCATCCGTGCTGATGCCCCCCATAGGCGCCACCCTCGGGAGCAAACGGCTGAAGGCAGCGACTGACCGTCAAACCACGCCCTTCCAGCATCGTGGCCAACACGGAGTCCTCCGGGAGCAACAGCTCCTGCTCATGCAGCTCAAGAGCAACGTGGCGATTGCCCAGGTGATAAGCCGCCTGCAACAGCTCAAGGGGATGCGAACCCTGCACCCGCAGCAGCGCTTCCGGCGCTGCCGTCACCTCCACCACGGTCGACCCGGACTGATCCCCCAGCAGATCACCAGGCTGCAGGGATCCCATACGGGGCAACTGAAGAAGAACAAGGCGACCGCAGGAGGTGGTGCGGCGACCGCGCAATACCGTGCGCTCTTCAGCCGTTAACGGCAAGTGCAGGGTTGCCATGGCACTGCTGTTCTGCAGGCGCTGCTCCAACACCACCACTGCATCTGTCACCACCATCTCCATTCCAGTTCCACAGAGAAAGCCTGCCCAGACATCAGCAGCACTTTGGTGTGCGTTGCTACAGAGATGAAGGCGATGGCAGCGGAGCGTGAAGCCATGCAACGTCTCGATCCTTGGCACGGCCGCTGCGACCTGCAATTTCGTGCAGCCAACGGCAGCACCCGACACCAAGGGGGCTGCACAGCTCCGTTCAAGCTGCTTCGCAGTGAACGCGGTGATGACGGACGCTGCGAGCTGCCGGTCCTGCACACCGCTGGAGGCCTGGTGGGCGGCGATCAACTCAGCCTCGACATCAAGCTTGAAGCCAGCAGCCGCAGCCTGATCACCAGTGTGGCGGCGCAGAAGGTTTACGGGTCCATCGGCCGCAGCCGCTTGCAGCCTGAGGGCTGCTCTGCTCAACAGCACGTGTGCTGCTCGCTGGCCAGCGGCAGTGATCTCGAATGGCTGCCGCAGGAATTGGTGCTGTACGCCGATGCCTTGTTCGAGCAGCACCTGACGGTGACCCTGCCAATGGATGCCTCCTTTGTTAGTGCAGAAATCGTGCGCCTGGGTCGAACCGCCGCTGGTGAAACCCTGCAGCAGGGGCGATGGCGGTCCAGCCTCACGATTCAGCGCATCACCTCAACCGGCTCGACATGGGAGTTGGCTGATCGCGTGGAACTGGGCGGAGCCAGCCTGGAGGGCCCCCATGGCCTAGCTGGTGCACCGGTTTTCGGAACACTGATCTGGGCCGCACCCATGGCCATGGGCGCCGAAACAACCGCAACGCTGCTGGACGGAGCGCGGGCCGACCGTGAGGGGCTGACGGGCACGATGCGCTGCGGGGCCCTCGGGCAAGGGCTGATCGCCCGCTATTCCGGCACTTCCAGCCGCGATGCCCGCTTCTGGTTCAGCCGAATCTGGGAGCGCACACGAAGGCTCCGGGGCCTGACAACACCTCGCATCCCCAGGGTCTGGCCCCTGCAGGAGCAGCCTCTGCGCCGACAAACGTCCACCGTGAACGCTTTCGAGGCTGCAGCGGAGACACACTGAAGAAGACCGAGCTTCGCTATGCATCTCAGTCCCCAGGAAAAGGACAAACTCCTGATCGTGACCGCGGCACTGCTTGCGGAACGACGATTGAACCGCGGCCTGAAGCTCAACCACCCCGAATCGGTGGCCTGGCTCAGTTTTCTGGTGCTTGAAGGTGCCCGTGACGGCAAGAACGTGGCGGAGCTGATGCAGGAGGGCACCACCTGGCTGCGTCAGGACCAGGTGATGGACGGCGTGCCCGAGCTCGTGCACGAGGTGCAGATCGAAGCCGTCTTCCCCGATGGCACCAAGCTCGTCACCCTGCACGACCCAATTCGCTGAGGCAGAACCCATGGCACCTCTCATTCCCGGCGAACTGCTTCCCGAACCGGGTGAACTTGAGCTGAATGCGGGACGACCCGTCACCACGGTGAGCGTCTCCAACAGTGGCGATCGACCGGTGCAAGTGGGCTCCCACTTCCATTTCGCCGAAGCCAACGCCGCCCTGCAGTTCGACCGGGCCGCAGCCCGCGGTCATCGTCTCGACATCCCCGCCGGCACCGCCATCCGCTTTGAACCTGGCGACAGTCGCGACGTGAACCTCATTCCCTTTGCCGGTGCCCGACGCGTCATCGGCTTCAACGGCCAGATCAACGGACCCCTCGACGCCTGACCCATGCCCTACCGCATCTCCCGCCAGGCCTACGCCGAGACCTACGGACCCACCACCGGCGACCGGGTTCGCCTTGCGGACACCGAGCTGATCCTCGAAGTCGAGAAGGACTACACCGTCTACGGGGATGAGGTGAAGTTCGGCGGCGGCAAGGTGATTCGCGATGGCATGGGCCAGTCCCAGACCCCTCGAGCCGAAGGCGCCGTCGACACAGTGATCACCAATGCCTTAATCCTCGATTGGTGGGGCATCGTCAAAGCCGATGTCGGCCTCAAAGACGGCCGAATCGTGGGCATCGGCAAAGCCGGCAACCCCGACACCCAGGAAGGGGTCACGATCGTGGTGGGCCCCGGCACCGAGGCGATCGCTGGGGAAGGTCACATCCTCACGGCCGGTGGCATCGACACCCACATCCACTTCATCTGCCCCCAGCAGATCGAAACTGCTCTGGCCAGTGGCGTCACCACCCTGATGGGCGGCGGCACCGGACCAGCCACCGGCACCAATGCCACCACCTGCACCCCTGGGGCGTTTCACATCGGGCGAATGCTCCAGGCCGCCGAAGGCTTGCCGGTGAACCTGGGCTTCTTTGGCAAGGGCAACGCCAGCACCCCGGAAGCCCTGGAGGAACAGGTGCGCGCCGGTGCCTGCGGCCTGAAGCTGCATGAAGACTGGGGCACCACGCCGGCCACCATCGATGCCTGTCTGTCGGTGGCCGACCGGATGGATGTGCAGGTGTGCATCCACACCGACACCTTGAATGAAGCCGGCTTCGTGGAAGACACGATCGCCGCCATCAAGGGACGCACGATCCACACCTTCCACACCGAAGGTGCCGGCGGCGGCCATGCCCCAGACATCATCAAGATCTGCGGCGAAGCAAATGTGCTGCCGAGCAGCACGAATCCCACCCGGCCCTACACCCGCAACACGCTCGAGGAGCACCTCGACATGCTGATGGTGTGCCACCACCTCGACCCCAAAATCCCCGAGGACGTGGCTTTTGCCGAATCGCGGATTCGCCGCGAAACGATCGCCGCCGAAGACATCCTTCACGACCTGGGCGCCTTCTCGATCATCGCCAGCGACTCCCAGGCCATGGGGCGCGTGGGCGAAGTGATCACCCGCACCTTCCAGACCGCCCACAAGATGAAGGTGCAGCGCGGTGCGCTCCCGGAAGACTCCAACCGCAACGACAACCATCGGCTGAAGCGCTACATCGCCAAGGTGACAATCAACCCCGCTCTTGCCCATGGCATCAGCAGCGAGGTGGGCTCGATCGAAACCGGCAAGCTCGCCGATCTCGTGCTGTGGAAGCCGGGCTTCTTCGGCATTCGCCCGGAACTGGTGATCAAGGGCGGTTCGATCGTGTGGGCCCAGATGGGGGATGCCAACGCCTCCATTCCCACCCCCGGGCCCGTGCACGGCAGGCCCATGTTCGGCGCCTTCGGCAAAGCCTTGGCTCCCAGCTGCCTCACCTTCGTGAGCGCAGCCGCCATGGATGCTGATATCCAACGTCAACTGGGTCTGGAGCGCACCTGCATGGCGGTGAAGGACACCCGCAGCGTGGGCAAAAGCGCTCTCAAACTCAATTCCGCACTGCCGAAGGTGAGCGTGGACCCGCAGACCTATGAGGTGTTCGCCGACGGTGAACTGCTCACCTGCGAGCCCGCCGAAGTGCTGCCCCTCGCCCAGCGCTATCTGCTGCTTTGACCACCACCCTGCTGGTGATCCAGCACGTTGACCACGAAGGGCCCGAACTGGTGGGACAACTGGCACGGGAACGGGGAATGACTCTCCGGACCCTGCGGCCCGACCGAGGCGACCGCCTGCCGCACCCAAGTGAATGCCCGAACAGCATCGCGCTGGTGCTGGGGGGACCAATGGGGGTGAACGAGCAGCATCATCAAGACCTGCACTGGCTCCAAGCCGAGCTGAACTGGTTGACGGCCTGGCACCAGCAGCGTCGACCGGTGCTGGGCATCTGCCTGGGGGCGCAGCTCTTGGCTGTCGCTGCTGGCGGATCCGTGGAACCCCTGCAGGTTGGAGCGCCACCACAGCAACTCAAGGAACTGGGACTGGGGGCAATCCACTGGGTTGCTGAACGGAGCGATGAGGCCTTACTGCAGGGACAACCGAGCAGCAGCTTGGTGCTGCATTGGCATGGCGATCGCATCCACCTGCCAGGCGATGCAACCCTTCTTGGTTCCTCGCTGCACTGTGCGGAACAGGTGTTTCGAATCGGCGATCACGCCATTGGCCTGCAATGCCACCTCGAGATCAACAGAGACGCACTGCAACGCTGGATCGCCAACGACCACACCTATGTGATGAGCGCCCTTGGGCCTGAAGGGCCCGAACGCCTGATGCGGGAGTGGCGCTGGCTTGGTAACAAGCTGCAGGAGCAAGGTCGACACTTTTTCAATGCTGCGCTCGCTCAGCTGCAGGAGTGCTGCAAGACCAGGTGATTCACATCAGCAAGGCCAACTAATTTCTACGGATAAAAATAAACAAAAGCAAAAACTTTTCAGATCAAGTGTCGAACCGAACATCAACACCACGACCGAAAACGCTTCAATAGCTCTGTAGCATCAGCTACCGATCGTTCACTTCGCACCACGCGAAGCGCAGTTCGCCTCAGGCCATGGAACGGGGACCTGAGCTTGCTTCGAGGACCTTCCAATGACCACCCTTCTCTATCGCGGGCATCAGTACCAGCAAAAGAACGCCACTGAGGGCAGGCCCGGTGTGCAGCTGGTCTACCGCCGCAACGTGTACCAATCCCGCCAGATCAACAGCCACCGCACTCCGGTGCAGCTCGTGTACCGCGGGGTGGGCTACACGCGCTAGGCCAACTTCTCAATCTGTAGCAACTCGAACATTCCAGTTCCGAGGATTAGGGCGTAATAGATCCAGCCTCAGCAACGACGTTGGATCTCATCACTTCCCGCCTCGACAAAGGCCTTGTGCAGGTGAATCCCTCCAGCGTGCACGGCGTGTTCTGGCTGCAAACCCACTTCCCAGCCAGCGAATGGGATGCCTTGCTGTCTGGCCAGGCTGCATTTGGAATCGATTGCATCGACGACCTCGTCAATGATGCGCGTCAAGCTGGTTTGAATGTGGAGTGGGAAGCCACAGTCCCCAGTTGAGCCATTCAGAGTTTTGCAAAAAGCCCTCGACACCCAGTGTTGATGGGCTTTTTTTAATGGCACAAACCAACGCGAATCATTAAGCCACCAACCGGTTGAGCATGGGCAACTCTGAGAGTTCATCCCTCCATTCCTGGGCCCAAAGTGCCTGGCTGCGTTCGTAAACCTCCATCAACTGTTCCACCGCACGCTCATGGAAATCAACCCGTAGGTCCAACAGCGGAAAGGCAGCTTCACCACTCACCTGCACCGCTGCTGAGGTGCAGAAATCGGAGCGGTGATCGCCTCCGGCAGCCTCCCCCGCCTGCAGTGCAGCCATCAGGCGTCGACCAAGTTTCCAGCTGGGATCGCTGGTGAGATACGCCTGCTCCATCACCTCCACAACACCGTCGTCGACCAAACAATTGCCGGCGACAGACAGATCACGCCGATGGCGGTGCCCAGCCCAAGCCCCGCAATCCTGCCCCGTCCAACAGGCCGTTCGACCATCCAGGTCGATCAGATGAAACTGACGCCGATCACGATGCTGATCATCCGCCAGAAGGCTGGCCAAAACATTTTCCGCATCCGCACTCTGCTCCAAGCGTTCAAGGCCACAGATCCCCAGATAGGGATTGGTGTGGGCCTGGGTCGCCACAGCGCCAACTCCGGCGCGGATGTGGGGCACGGTGGATCCAACGGCCAGATGACAGGTGGCAACAGCCACGCCAAAGCGGCCGTTGTTGGGATCACGGGCCAGGATCGAAAAGGTCACGGCAGCTGACGGTCGAGCCGCAGCAGCGTTTCCAAAAGCACCGCAGTGCCCGCCCAGCACTCTTCGTCGCTGGTGAACTCCGCAGCGGAGTGACTCAAACCACCCCGACTGGGAACAAAAATCATGCCCATCGGCCAACGGCGACCAACCTCCTGCGCATCGTGGCTGGCTCGGCTGGGGAGATGGCTGTAAGACAAACCGAGATCGGCCGAGGCCTCAGCAATCGTGGCCATCACCACAGCATCAGCAGGGGTGGGATCAACACTGAACTGTGGGTCCACCGAAATCGGGCAGCCCGTTTCAGCACCAATGCTTTCGACCTGCTGCATCAACTCCTCCACCAATTGATCGAGAACAGTCGGATCAACATCCCTCAGGTCGACCGTCAGGGCGACAGCGCCGGGGACGACATTGGCGGCATTGGGCCAAACCTCCAGTCGACCCACGGTCGCCACAGGATCTCCTGGATGGCGGGATGCCATGGCCTCGACGGCAAGAACAATGCGCGACGCCGCCACGAGGGCGTCCTGTCGCAGACCCATCGGTGTGGTGCCGGCGTGATTGGCCTGTCCCTGCACGTTGATGCTGAAACGACGCTGACCCACAACACCCTCAACAACACCAATGGCATCCCCGCGTTGCTCGAGAACGCCGCCCTGTTCAACATGCAACTCAAGAAAAGCGGCATAGGCCTCATCGGAGCGTCGGGCCGATGCCAGCGAAGGCCAATGCCCCCCGATTCGCGCCAGATTCTCCTGAATCGCCTGGCCGTTGCTGGTGACGTAACTCTCCGGGTTATCGGAAGCCGTGCCCGCCAAACCCTTGCAACCCACCATGGTCGATTCCTCGTCGGCAAAGGCGATCAACTCAATGCCGTGCCGCAGCCTCATGCCCTGGTCTTGAAGAGCGCGGCAGGCTTCCAGACCTGCAAGAACACCCAAGGCCCCATCAAAGCGACCACCGGTGGGGACGGTGTCGAGGTGTGAGCCTGTCACCAGCGCAGGACGGTGTGGCTCGAGGCCTTCAAGACGCCCGATCAAATTGCCAGCGGCATCCACACGCACCTGCATGCCCAACTGCTTCATCCAACTGGCCAGCAACTCACGGCCCTGGACGTCTTCCGCTGAAAACCCGCGTCGACAAACGCTGCCATCCGGCTTCGCGCCAATCCTGGCAAGCTGCTCAATCGTGCCAATCAAACGATTGTGGTTTGGTCGCGCCGCAATTTTGGCTGGCACGACCCTCGATGCAGGGGTAGTCGGAAACGCCGAGATGAGCCCTGGCAATGCCGTGACCTGCAGTTCAAAGGGAAAGACACCTTGACCTGAATCGGCCGATTGGCTTGTAGCTAGCGCAACGATTTAACGCTGATCAAAGAATTCAAACGGGCATCAGCACCCGCCACCCCAGGCGGTCGGCCTCCCGACGGGCCAGGGCTGGCACGTCCTCTGCCACAAACATCCGGTGCAACATCTGCACACCCAGCAGATGATTGATCACGGCATCCATCTGCACACGCTCCGCATCGGTGGTGGCAGGGTCCGCATGACGTGCAAACAAGGCGCTAACGCCAGCCTTGCTCAATAAACCAGCGGCATCGATCGCCTCATCACTGAGGTAGTCATCGGCGAGTTGCTTCATCTGCTCCCACTTCTCGGGCTCCGTATGGGCTGGCGGCGCCATGAAGGCGAACTTCTCACGCCGATACAACACCTCCGGCAACAAACCCGCCATGGCTTCCCGCAACACGTATTTCTCGGTTTTTCCCTTAATCCGCAGTTCGGGAGGCACTTGCACGGCAACAGCGGCCAGATGGTGATCCAGGAAGGCCGGTCGGGCCTCCATGGAATTGGCCATGTCGACCCGGTCACCGCCCCAGGTCAAGATCTGGCCCTCCAACATGGTCTTGATCCAGACGTACTGGGCCTTGTCCAAGGCATGGCGCCCTTCAAGTTGATCCGCATCCAATTGCTCAGCAATCGCTTTACCCGGGGAGTAATCCTGCAGGGCTGCAGCATGAGACTCCGCCAGAAGCTCCGGCACCAAGGGCGCACAGGCCAGCCACGGCTGCAGGCAACTGGGGGTAAAGCCAACCACCGCATCGAGGTCGGGATCGTCCACCTGGTTTTCAGCGAGCATCGCTCCCTGCACCAGGGCATTGGACTGCTGAAGCAAGGTTTCCCAGCTGGCGCGCTCCTCCTGAGGCAAGTCATCCAGACCGTGGAGGAACATGTCGCGGCGAAAGGCGGGATAACCGCCGAACAACTCGTCTGACCCTTCACCGGTCATCACGACCTTGTAGTCAACGTTGCTGACATGGCGACTCATCAAGAACTTCGCCACCGCCAAGGTGTTGTAGATCGTTCGCTCCGCATGCCAGATGGTGCGCTCCATATGGCCATAGAGCTCCTGACCGGAGAGACGCATCAGATCCTGCTCAGCCCCCGTGGCCTCGGCCATCTCCTGAGCAATCGGCGACTCGTCGTAACGGGCGTCATCGAATCCGATCGTGAACGCCTTCACCGGTGCCTGGCTGACAGCTGACGCCAAACCGAGAATCGAACAACTGTCGATGCCACCGGAGAGATAACAGCCCACAGGCACGTCGGCCACCATGCGCAGCTCGACCGCCTCCAGCAAGGACGCCCGGACAGCAGCGATGTGGTCGGCCTCCGTGAGGCGGCGATCGCGCTGATCCTGACGCGGAAAATCGACATCCCAGTAGGTCGTCTCCGACACCTCCAGCCGCCCATTCGCACGTTGCACCTTCAGCACATGGCCAGGCTTCACCTGCTGCACCCCAGCAAAGGCAGTGGTGCCAGGAACCATGGTCTGCATCAACTGGTGGAACAGACCCTCCGACGTGAAGCGTCGTTCCACCGCCGGATGCGCGAACAGCACTTTCAACTCGGAACCAAACACCAGACCCTCAGGCGTCATCACCCAGTACTGCGGTTTGATGCCGAAGCGATCCCGCACCAGGTAAAGGCAATCCTCCGCGCGATCAAACAACGCAAAGGCAAATTCCCCGCGCAATAGAGGCAAGGTCGCCTCCAAGCCCTGGCGCTGATAAAGCCGGAGCAGGATCTCGGAATCGCTCTTGCTGCTGAAGCGCACCCCCTGGGCGGTGAGGTCCGCCCTGATGCGTTGAAAGTCGTAAAACTCACCGTTGTGCGCCATCAGCACCTCACCGTCATCGGTGAGAAAGGGCTGACGGCCACGTGACTCGTTCAGATCGATGATCGAGAGGCGGGCATGGCAGAAACCAACACCAGCCTGATCAAGCACCTCCACGCCAAAGCCATCGGGCCCACGATGGGCCTGGATCGCTGCCATGTTGACCAGCAGCTGGCGGTCCACCGTCTGACGACGGTCTGCGTTGAAAACACCTCCGATTCCGCACATAACGCTCGCTCAGACGACATCCATGACGCGTTCGGCCCGGTTCACCATGCAGGTGAGCAGTGCCATCCGCAGGAACACAGCTCCCCTGGCCTGGCTGAAATACCAGTTGTGGGGTGTGTCATCAAGGCAGGTGCTCAGTTCCGCTCCCCGCGCCAAGGGATGGAGCACGATCGCTTCAGGCTTGAACGGCATGTCGCGGGTGAGGCGAAATCCTCTCCCGTGCACTTCATAGGTATCGCCAACCCAGGCGATGGCGTTGATGTAAATGACATCCAGATCGGGCACTTCAGCCTGTAGATCGGTGCTGCAGCGCACCTTCATGCCGCAAGCCTCGAGCTCCTCCAACTGCCCAGGGTCGAACAACTGCAGATCCGACTCCAACCCGGGAGCATGAATCACCACCACCTCATCCACGGTCTGCGGGAATTTGGCCAGGATCCTCAGCAGTGAGCGAACCGTTCGCATCCGCGATGGAATCCCGACGATTCCGATGCGAATCCGATCAGCCGCAGCCACCTCAACTTCGGCGAGCTTGGGCCGCCACTTGAAGATGGTGTACAGATCCGCCATTGCCTGAGTCGGATGTTCATCAATGCCGTTGCCTGCATTGATGATGGGAATCCGCAGGGTTGACGTCATCGCATAAACAGCACCGGGATCGCTGTCCCGAAGCACCACGCAATCGCCGTAGTTGTTGAACATGTGGGCGACATCTTCAAGGGACTCGCCCTTGGCAATCCCGGTGGTAGCTCTGTCGGTGATGTTGATCGAGCTGCCACCAAGGCGATGCCAGGCACTGTCAAAAGAGAGACGGGTGCGCGTGCTCGGCTCGTAAAACGCGTTAATCAGAATCTTGCCGGTCAGGGGCGTGTTGTGGCGGCAATACCGATCTGGATTGCTCTCGAATTTCGCCGCCAGCCGAAACACCTGCAACAAGGCCTCGGGTCGAAACGGTTGGATCGACACCACATGCTGATTCACCAGATCCAGCAACGGCTCTCCGTCCTCGGCAATCGCAGCCAGCAGCTCCTGGGGTTGGTTCTGGCCATAGACATCGGGACCCATCGGCTGAAACCGAATCTGTACCGACGACGCTTCAACTACTGCTGAATTTGCCTGTGCCATAGCTAAATCGGATCAACACTCTGTTTGCCAAACCGAGTGCTAAGGCCAAGAACTACATCTTTTACCGGTAACAACAACAACACCCCTTCGTCCACGAAGAAACAGCTTCTTAAGCAAAGATCCGGAAAAAATGTTCAGCTGGTTACTAATACCTGCAGCCGTCACCACACACGACCGTTCCGCCACTCAACCCACCAAATCAGTAGCAACACGAACACAGACAGCACCAAGGCAAGCTGACTGGCCACCAGCAGAAACTGAAAGCCGGAGAGTCCAACAAGGCTGGCCATCAAAAAAAGACTTTGGATCATCCCTCCTCCTGCAACAAAATGAAGTCAAACCGTTCCGGCCACGTGCGACTGCCGACCAGCATCACGATTGCTGACACACCCGCCGAAAACACAGCGGCGCAGTAGGGCGCAATCAGCACATAGGCGAGCAGGCCAACAACACTGCCGGCGAGCATGGCCGCAATGGCAGCCCTGCGGTTGGCCGTGCGCCAGTACAGGCCGCAGGCCACTGGCCAGACCGTGGAGGCCACCAGGGCACCGGTGAAGAACAGCACCGACGCCAAAGAATCAAGCCGCGGCCATGACAGCGCCAACGTGACGACCGCCAACCCCACCACCATCAGCCGCGCAGCCTGCTTGAGCTGCACGTCACTGGCCTGGGGCCGCAATAACCGGAAGTACACATCCTCCGCCAGAAGATCGGCAGTGGATGCCAGCAGCGAATCCAGGGTGGAGGTGAGCGACGCAAACACCACCACAAACACCAGAGCAGCGCCGCCGGCGCCGAGCAGATCAGCTGCCATCACTGGGAACACCATGTTCACCTGCTCGAGAGGCAACTCACGCGCCAATGCCACCAGCCCGATGGAGCCCGTCACCATCGGCACGCTCATCCAGGCGACCCCCCCCAACACAAAGGAGGTCATCACCACCGAGCGACGGCTCGCGAAAACCCGAGACCACCAGATGTTGTTGTGAAACACCTCGCCCATCGAGAAGAGGGCGGAATTCCACGCGATCAACAAACCAGCAGGCAACAGCAGATCAAGCCGATCGGGATGCCGGGCAAGCAACGATGCATGCACCTCGGGCATCGGGAATTGCCGGAAAGCGAGCACCGCCACCACCGCCAACAACACCATGATCAAGAGCGACTGGATGAAATCGGTGCCGATCACGGCCCGCATCCCCCCGAACAGGGTGTAAATCGTGGCGACACCAATGACCACCACCATCCCCACGTGGTAATCGAAGCCTGAAAGGGCCTGCAGCAGCAGTCCGGCACCCATCGCCTGGGTCATCAGAAAACCCAGGGTGTAAATAGCGGTGATCACCATGAACACCCACCACGCCAGGCGCCCGTAACGCAACCGAATGAAATCGCCGCTGGTGCGCCCGTTGGGCATCAACTGCTTGATCCGCGAAGCCAGGGGGGCAAACAGGATCAGTCCAAGCCCTGCCAGGGCATAGCTGAACATGCCCCAAAGCCCGGTCTTGTAGCCGAATTCAGGGGCAAGCAACGTGGTGTTGCCGGTGACCCAGGAAGCCATCAACGTGGCCGTGCTCAGGGCCAGCCCAATGTTGCGCCCCGCCAGCATGTAGTCATCGGCATTGCCTTGACCACGCCGACCCCAGGCAATCCCGAGGGCAACCCAGAGAACGGAGAACAACACCACCAGCGCCCAGGCAATCCCGGGCTGGAGGAAGGGAACCGAGTCAGCGGACATCCGTCGACCCCCTGCGGTTCCAATAAAGATGTCCGCGCAGAATCATCACCACAGTCGCCGCAGTAACAACGGCACCGAGGGCAAAGATCAGTCGCGCCCAGAGCAATTCATCCAAAGCGAAGACCCTTTGAACTCCAGAAACAGATAAGCAAAAGAGTCTTCCCCGCCTGGCCCTTCGCCCTCGATTCAGGTGCCTTCGGATACGCAAACATCAAGCGATCAGCGCCCTGTCACCTGAAATTGCGGAATGTGTAGCAACTACAACCCGAGGGGGTTGGGGCGACGCCTTGGATGAAATGTGCCCAGACCATCGGAATGTTCACCGACTACAAACCCACGGTCGGCTTCGACGAATATTTCTGCAGTGACACGGCGAGGCCTCGCGACGATCTGGCCACCCTGCTTGCATCGCTGGGGCAGATGGGATTGCCCGAGCTCAACCGCAGTCATGCCTCCGCCAGCCAGCTGCTGCGTCGCCTCGGTGCCACGTTCCGCCTGAACGATTCCGGCCTCAAGGGCAGTGAACGGATTCTTCCTTTCGATCCCTTGCCCCGACTGATCGGCCGCAGCGACTGGATCAACCTGGAGCGGGGACTGCTGCAACGCCTGGAAGCCATCGACTGCTTCCTCGCCGACATCTACGGCCACCAGCAGATCCTCAACGACGGTGTGATCCCGCGGGAAGACGTGGAAAGTTCCTCCGGCTGGCGACCTCAGATGCAGGGCATCAGCCTGCCCCTCAACCGCTGGTGCCACATCTCCGGACTCGACCTGATCCGCGACGGCAATGGCACCTGGCGTGTCCTGGAAGACAACCTGCGCTGCCCGTCAGGGGTGGCCTACTTCCTCGAGAATCGTCGGGTGATGAAACGGTTGTTCCCTGGCCTGTTCGAGGGCCGTGCCGTTCAACCGATCGACGCCTATCCCTCCCATCTGCTGCGCACCCTTCAGGACCTGGCGCCCTGGAGTGAAAGCCCTCGCGTGGCAATCCTGACGCCCGGGGTGTTCAACAGCGCCTATTTCGAGCACAGCTATCTGGCCCAGCAGATGGGCATTGCACTGGTTGAGGGACGGGACCTGGTCTGCGAAGACGGCCGGGTGTGGATGCGCAGCACCAACGGGCTCAAGCCCGTGGATGTGATCTACCGCCGTATCGACGACGATTTTCTCGATCCCACCGTGTTCCGGCAGGACTCGATGCTGGGGGTGCCGGGCCTGATCAACGTGCTTAGGCAAGGACGGGTCGCCATCGCCAATGCCCCCGGCACCGGCGTCGCCGACGACAAGCTGATCTACGCCCATGTGCCGGCAATGATCCGCTACTACCTCGATGAGGAGCCGATCATCGAGAACGTTCCCACCTATCTCTGTGCCCGGCCCGACGATCAGCGCTATGTGCTCGACCACCTCGAGCAACTGGTGGTGAAATCGGTGGCGGAAGCCGGGGGCTACGGAATGCTGATCGGCCCCCAGGCCAGCCGATCGGAACTGGCTGACTTCGACACCAAGATCCGTGCGAATCCCCGCAACTTCATCGCGCAGCCCACACTGCAGCTCTCCACCGTGCCATCCCTCAGTGATGGTGAGCTGTATCCCTGCCACGTGGATCTGCGCCCCTATGTGCTGCGCGGCTCAAACAGCTGGGTGAGCCCAGGGGGGCTGACGCGGGTGGCCCTCAAGCGGGGCTCACTGGTGGTGAATTCATCCCAAGGGGGCGGCTGTAAGGACACCTGGATCGTCGACGACCAGCGGATGTCGGCACCGCAACCAAAGGAGGCTGTGCCGTGTTGAGTCGCGTTGCCGATTCGCTCTACTGGATCAACCGCTATCTGGAACGCGCCGAAAACGTCTCACGTTTTCTGGAAGTGAGTGAAGCGATGGCGCTGGACTGCCCTCCGGGGAGCGCAGAACCATGGTTGCCGTTGGTGGAGGTGACAGGGGATCGGAACCGCTTCGACGCGGCCTATCCCGATGCCACTCCCAAACAAGTGGTGCGCTTCCTACTGCTGGACCGCAGCAATCCCAACAGCATCGTGAGCTGCATTGCGATGGCTCGGGAAAATGCAAGGCAGATCAGGGATGTGATCACCACGGAAATGTGGGAGCAGATCAATGATCTGCATTGGAGCCTGCAAGACGACGAAGACATCTGGCGGGAACCCGTGCAGGAGCAACTGCAGATCATCCGCCGCGGCTGCCAGCTTGTGTACGGGATCACCGACACCACACTGAGCCGCGATCTGAGCTGGCTGTTCAGCCAGCTGGGACGTCTGATCGAACGCGCTGACAAAACCTCCCGCATCCTCGACGTCAAATACTTCCTGCTGCTGCCGTCCACCGAGGAGGTCGGCGGGGTGCTGGATGAACTGCAGTGGATCACCCTGCTGCGCACAGCGGGCGCGTATCAGATGTACCGCCAAAGCGTCCAACAAGCGATCAGCCCCGCATCGGTGGCCCGCTTTTTGCTGCTGGATCCATTTTTTCCTCGGTCGGTGCGCTACTGCCTCCAGGGCATCAGCGACACCTTGCAACAGATCCAGCAGCACCCGAGCCAAGACACGCCGGATGATCTCGACTGCTTACGCGGCCAGCTCCTGGCCCGCTGGAGCTACGTGCGGATCGACAACCTGATCGAATCCGGTCTGCATCAAGCGATTGACCGGCTTCAGCAGGACCTCAACCAACTCCACAACCTGATCCAGACCCGCTACTTCACCAGCGCTGACCTCCGTTCCACCCCCACCGATCCCGCATGCGCGCTCTCATCGTTCACCGCCTGACGTATCGGTATGACGCCCCGGTGCATTTGGGGGAGCATCGCCTCTGTCTGAGACCCCGGGGACAAGGGTTCCAGACCCTTCTGGAGCATCAACTCAGCGTGCTGCCGGAACCGGAGCAACGTCGGGAACTGGTGGCCGCCAGCGGCGACGAAATCCAACGGCTCCGCTTTCTCGGCAGCACCGATGAACTGATCTTTGAAGCCCGCAGCCTGGTGGAGACCCGGCCAGCACCACCGCTGCAGAGCTGCTTCAACGGACTCGAACCACCCTTGCCTTACCCGCAAGGACAACTCAACAGCGATCTGCAGGGAGCCTTAGAAGGCTGGTTGCCGAATGGCCAGCATGAACCCGCAGCCATCGACCTCACCCAGGAAGCCCTAATGGGCAGCAACCAGCAGACCCTGGCCTTTCTGAGGCAACTGATTGACCTGATTCAAGAGCGCGTGAAATACACCCAACGCCATGTGGGGCCGGCCTGGCCAGCGGGCCGAACCCTGCGCGAGCGGATCGGCTCTTGCCGAGATCTGGCCATGCTGATGGTGGCCTGCAGCCGAGTGGTAGGGCTTCCCGCCCGATTCGTGAGCGGCTATCAACTGCAGCAACCTCCCCCGAAGGAATACGACCTGCATGCCTGGGCGGAGGTCTACCTGCCCGGGGCGGGCTGGCGCGGCTTTGATCCCAGTGCCGGCATGGAAATCAACGAGCGCTATGTGGTGCTGGCCACCTCCTCCAAGCCGGAACTCACCGCGGCCGTGAGCGGCAGCTTCAGCGGTCCTCCCGGAACAGCCAGTGAACTGAACTGGCAGATTCAGATCACTGAGGAAGCCTCCGGAACGGAAACCTGCTCACGCAACCTCGTTCAGGCCGCCTGAAGCAGAGGTTCCACCCCATGCAACTGGGGCTTCCGAGCAGAGCTAAGGGTTGCAGCCATCAAGGCCGGGATCTCGGCGCTGTTGTAGACGCGAAATTCCCGCACAAGAGAGACGCCCTCCTCACGGACCGCCTGGTTCAGAACGACAGAGCCATCGGGATCGGAAATCGAGCGGTGGAAGGTGCCGGGGGGAATGCGAAGGATGTCACCACCACTCTCCAGCCGAACGATGTGAAACGGCTGCTCCCAGGCCAGATTCACCAAAAAGAAGGTTCTCCCGCCACTAGCCGCCAGCAAATTGTCTTCCTGGTGGGGATGCAAATAAAACTGCCAGGCTCCGCTCTCAGGGTCGTTGGGTGGCGACACCGCCGGACCGCTGTGAATCACCAAGTCACGCGCGTTCGAGGTGTCCACAGTCACGTCGAAAAAACGAACCGATGGGGTGTCGCGAAAGCGCTCGTAGGCCAGCAGTTCGAACATCTCGATGGATCCTTGAAGATCCTTCAGCTGACCTGTTGTACCGGGAGCCTCACTCAAAAACGGTGACGATCACAACGGTTCAGCCCCCCAGATACGCCATCTCCGCATGCGTTGACGCACCGGCCTCTGGATCACGCTCCTCGCTGTAGCGGTCCTGGCGCCGCTGCCAGAGATCGCGCATGGCCTGCTCGAGGCAAGGCTCCGACGAGAGCACAGGCTTGAGATCCATGCCATGAGCGGAGAACAAACAGGTGAACGCCTGCCCATCGGCGGTGACACGCAACCGGTTGCAATCTCCACAGAACGGCTCACTGATGGAGGCGATCACACCGATGGATCCGGCGCCATCGCGATAGTTCCAACGCTGTGCCGTGCCACCCCTGGGGCGCCCCAGGGGTTCGAGCGGCCAACGGGCGT
The DNA here is from genome assembly GCF_900474185.1 of Synechococcus sp. UW69. Taxonomy (NCBI): domain Bacteria; kingdom Bacillati; phylum Cyanobacteriota; class Cyanophyceae; order Synechococcales; family Synechococcaceae; genus Synechococcus; species Synechococcus sp. UW69. Next base: position 231,781 of record NZ_UCNW01000009.1, read on the forward strand.
GAATGCGCTCCACCATCTGCGCCGCCGGCAGCACCTGGTCCAGCCTCCACTGGTTGCGGTTGCCCACATCCATGAACTCAATCAAGCGCAGCTCCACCCCCTGCTGCCGCGCCAAACCGGCCAAGGGAAGAAGTTGATCATCATTCATCCCCCGTTGGATGACGGCGTTGAGCTTGAGTTCACCGGCCGAGGGGTCAAAACCAGCGGCACGAGCCGCCGAAATGCCGTCCTGCACCTTGCGCACCAACCGTTCACCGGCGACAGCGCCACCCTGGAGACCAGCCATGCGCGCTGCTGCCTCCCCTTCTGCTGCATCCAAGCTGATGGTGATGCGATTCAACCCTGCTGCGCGCAGCGACCGAGCCATCGGTTCCGAAAGCAAAACCCCATTGCTGGTCAGCGCCACCACTTCAAGACCTGCTAAGGGATCTGATCGACGCCTCCGGGCCTGCGCCACCGCCTCAAGCAAGGGCAACAACCGACGGCTCAACAACGGCTCTCCACCCGTGAGCCGTAGCGTTTGGGTTCCAAGGCGCGAGGCAACACGAATAACGCGCATTTGCTGCTCAAGCGTGAGCAAGCCAGGGGGATCATCCACATCCGGACGGCAGTACGGACAGGCGAGATTGCAGCGGGCCGTCAGCGACAGCCGCAGTACTCCGAGGGGCCGGTTGAAACGATCTGCGAGCGGCAGCGAGGTGCTCATCCTTCCAACGCTGACAGATCTGCTGAGCAATTGGCATTCAGCAGAGCCTCTGCAGGCAACTGCACCGACTGATGAGGAACACGCATCAACCAGTCCATCCAGCGCAACTCTCCACGTTGCAATTGCTGATCGAGACAGGAGCGAAAGGGGGAGCCTGAAGGAATCACCGCCAACAACGGCTGCAGCCGCAGACCGTCATGGGCCACCGCTGCTTGCTCAGGAGCACAGTTCCAGGCCGCGATGAGCTGAAGAAATACAGCCGTCCGCAAGCGCGGCATGTCCACCGGAAGCACCAGCAACGCCTCCCCGGGCGGAAGCGGCAGCACCCTGGCAAGCGCCTGCAGGGGGCCATTCCAAGGAGGGGGCTCCAACAGCACGGAACATCCGGGTCGGAGCCCCAGCACCTCTGCATGCTGGCGATGGCGACTCAACACCTGCACCGGATACCCCAAGGGCAGCAGCTGGTCGACCAACGCCGTTAGCCAAACACCACCGGATGGATGGGGCAACAGCGCTTTGTCACGCCCCATGCGACGGCTGCTACCGCCACTGAGCAAACAAACCCGCAAGCCTTGGTTCACATCTCTGATCAACAATCTGCACCAGCGAAGTCCAACAACCCAACAAAGTTGCAACCGCTACCAAATCATCCAGGCACAAGAACACCTGATCCAATCAATCAGCTCCATTGATGTTTGCGGGGGAACACAAAAACAGAAATTGGTAACCAATCTGACCAAAGAGTGGCCCGACAAATTGATTAACTGCGCGAGTTAAACGGATCTTCTTTTCGACCGTTTTGCCATCCCCGGGCACCCTTCGTTTTGACGCCCGAGGTTTCACTTCTTCTTCTCAATGCTTGGCGACCTCTGGTCGTTCCAGGGCAGGTATCGAACCCTCCACCTGACCTGGATCGCCTTCTTCCTGACCTTCGTGGTCTGGTTCAACTTGGCCCCTCTGGCCACCACTGTGAAAGCGGACCTCGGATTGACCGTTGGTCAGATCCGCACCGTGGCCATCTGCAATGTGGCCCTCACCATCCCGGCTCGCGTGCTGATTGGCATGCTTCTGGACAAATTCGGACCCCGGGTCACCTATTCGTCGATCCTGGTCTTCTCAGCCTTCCCCTGCCTGCTGTTTGCGTCCGCTCAGGACTTCAACCAACTGGTGGTGGCACGTCTGCTGCTCTCCATCGTGGGCGCCGGCTTCGTGATCGGCATCCGAATGGTGGCCGAGTGGTTCCCTCCTAAGGAAATCGGCCTCGCGGAAGGGATCTACGGCGGCTGGGGCAACTTCGGCTCCGCCTTCTCCGCCCTCACGATGGTGGCCCTCGCCGGCTTCCTCTCCTTCTCCGGTGGTTTTGAACTGCCGACCGGTGCTGTTCTGAACTGGCGCGGTGCGATCGCCCTCACCGGCATCGTTTCGGCTGCCTACGGCTTCTTCTACTTCTTCAACGTCACGGACACACCCCCCGGCAAGACCTACCAGCGGCCTGAGAAGACCGCAGGCCTGGAAGTCACCTCCATGCGCGACTTCTGGGGCCTGCTCGGCATGAACGTGCCCTTCGCAGCCATCCTCTGTGTTCTCTGCTGGCGCCTGTCGAAAGTTGGCTTCCTCACCGCAAGCACCTATCCGCTGGCCCTCGGTGCCGTCGCCGTCTGGTTTGCCTTCCAAACCTGGGGAATCATTCGCACCAACCGCGATCTGATTCTTGGCAACAAGGTTTATCCCAAGGAAGACCGCTACGAGTTCCGCCAGGTGGCGATCCTCGAGCTCACCTACATCGTGAACTTCGGTTCCGAACTGGCCGTGGTTTCGATGCTGCCCACCTTCTTTGAAACCACCTTCGATCTGCCGAAGGCCACCGCCGGAATCCTGGCCTCCTGCTTCGCTTTCGTGAACCTGGTGGCGCGCCCTGCCGGTGGTCTGATCTCCGACCGGGTCGGCAGCCGCAAGAACACCATGGGCTTTCTCACCGCTGGTCTCGGCGTGGGCTACCTGGTGATGAGCATGATCAAACCAGGCACCTTCACCGGCAGCACCGGCATCGTCGTTGCCGTGGTGATCACCATGCTCGCCTCCTTCTTCGTGCAGTCCGGTGAAGGCGCCACCTTCGCTTTGGTGCCCCTGGTCAAGCGTCGCGTCACCGGTCAGGTGGCCGGTCTGGTGGGTGCCTACGGCAACGTTGGTGCTGTGACCTACCTGACCATCTTCAGCCTCCTGCCGATGTGGATGGGCGGCGGCGGCGAACCCACCCCCGAGGTGATTGCTGCCTCCAACAGCGCCTTCTTCCAGATCCTGGGCGTGGCCGGTCTGATCGTGGCCTTCTTCTGCTTCTTCTTCCTCAAGGAGCCCACAGGGTCCTTCGCAGAGCTGCACGAAGGCGAAACGGCCTGATCCATCAGCCTCAGCAGCAACGCGTTGCTGCGCAACGACCCGGAGCTTCCACTCCGGGTTTTGTTCTTTTTTGGTTCCTGCATGGTCAACTCCCCCCGCAGCGTGCGCAGCCAGTGCCCCTACTGCGGAGTGGGCTGTGGCCTGGAGCTGCTCCCTCCTGCTGTGAAGGGTCAAGCCGTGAAGCGGGATGCTGAAGGCAATCCAATGTGGACCGCCCGCGGCGACCGCGAGCATCCCTCCAGTCTTGGTCAGGTCTGCATCAAGGGCGCCACGGTTGGTGAAACCCTGGCCCAAGGGCGACTGCGCCAACCCCTATTCCGCGAAACGCTCGAGGACGACTTCGCACCGATCAGCTGGGACGAGGCCCTCGACAAAATCACCGGACAGATTCAGGCAAGCGTGACCCAGCGCGGCAATGCCGATGGCATCGCCATGTACGGCTCCGGCCAGTTCCACACCGAGGACTACTACCTGGCCCAGAAACTGCTGAAAGGCGCACTGGGCACCAACAATTTTGATGCCAACTCGCGGCTGTGCATGAGCTCAGCAGTGGCGGGCTACACCCGCAGCCTGGGCTCCGATGGCCCCCCCTGCAGCTACGAAGACCTCGACCACTGCACGGTGGCGTTTCTGATCGGCACCAACACTGCCGAGTGCCATCCGGTGCTGTTCCAGCGCCTGCTGAAGCGAAAACGAAAAAACCCCGGCAGCGTCACCATCGTGGTGGTGGATCCACGCCGCACCGACACCGCCAAAGCCGCCGACATCCACTTGCCGATTGCACCAGGCAGCGACCTGGCCCTGCTTCACGGCATTGCCCACCTGGTGCTCCGCGAGAACGGCCAGGACCCAGCTTTCATCGACGACCACACCGAGAATTACGACGCCTTTTTTGACGTCGCCGCCCGCTGGACTCCAAGGCGGGTTGCCCTGTTCTGCAACATCCCCGAAAAACGCCTGCGGGAAGTGGCCGCTCTGTTCCACCGGCGCGAAAAGGTGCTCAGCCTCTGGTCAATGGGGGTGAACCAACGCCGGGAAGGAACAGCAGTGGTGCAGGGGTTGATCAATCTGCATCTGCTCACCGGCCAGATCGGCAAGGAAGGAGCAGGCCCGTTTTCCCTCACCGGCCAACCAAATGCCATGGGCGGGCGTGAGGCTGGAGGGTTGGCGCATCTGCTGCCGGGCTACCGCTTGGTGGCCAACGCGGAGCACCGTGCCGCAGTGGAACAGGCCTGGCGTCTGCGAGAAGGAAGGATCAACGCCAAGCCTGGATTAGCGGCCTGGCAGCAGATCGAAGCAATGGAACAGGGCGCGCTGGATCTGTGGTGGGTGGCCGCCACCAACCCCCTGGTCAGCCTCCCGGATCTCGACCGGGTGAAGTCAGCCTTGAACAAGTGCCCGCTGGTGGTGGTGAGCGAGGCCTATGCCGACTCTGAAACGTCCCATTACGCCCACCTGCTTTTGCCCGCAGCCCAGTGGAGTGAGAAGGCCGGTGCCATGACCAATTCCGAACGACGGGTGACCTATTGCCCGGCCTATCGACGCCGCTTCGGCGAAAGCCGGCCCGACTGGGAGGTCTTCGCTGACGTGGGACGCCGCTTGGGCTACACCGAACAATTCAGCTTCGATTCAGCGGCTGAGGTTTACGCCGAATTCACCGAACTGACCCGAGGGCGCCTCTGTGACGTCAGTGGCCTGAGCCATGCGCTGCTTGAACAGGACGGGCCACAGCAGTGGCCGTACCCCCACGGCAGCAGCCCCAGCGCAGCAGCGAAACGCCTCTACGAAGACCATCAGTTCCCCACCCCGAACAAACGCGCCCGCTTCAGCACCGATCAACCGCTCGGGCTGGCGGAACCCCCCTGCGAGACCTACCCCCTGGTGCTGACGGTGGGCCGCTATCTGGGGCAGTGGCACACCATGACCCGCACAGGGAAGGTGGAACGGCTGATGAAACAGCATCCCGAGCCGCTGCTGGAGATTCACCCCGGTGACGCTCAGGATCTAAAACTGCGCAACGGCGAACTGGCAGCGATCAGCTCGCGCCGCGGTCACCTCACCGCGACCGTGAAGGTCACCGATCGCATTCGGCGTGGATCGGTCTTTCTGCCAATGCACTGGGGATTCACCCAGGAGAAGGCCTGCGAGGCCAACACCCTGATGCATGACGAGGCCTGCCCGGTATCGAAGCAGCCGGAACTCAAGGCCTGCGCGGTGATCGTGGCTCCGGCCGTCTCGGTGGTGAAGCCCGTCGAGCAGCAAAAAGGAAAGCTGGAGGCACTGCGCCGGCTGCTCACACCAGCACTTCGCTGAAGGCTGCTTCAAGGTTGTGGTGATCGTGCCCCGGCCGGGCCAACTTGCACAACGCAAAGCGATCCAGCTCACTGAGCTGAGCCCATTGCTCCAGGGTCAGCAACACACCTCGCGCCGTGGCCGCCTCCTGCACCGCAGCGGGCAGCTCGGCCAACTGTTGCCAGGGGGCGCCGCTGACCGGTGGAAGATCCTTCGCCATGCCATCGGCCATGGTGCTCGTGCAATCGCGCAGGTGTTGGCGAAGCTGCTCAAGGGCGTCGGCCCCATCCGGCCAATCCACCAGGGTTTGACGTTGATCCTTGGAGAGTTGCAACCAGTGATTGAGCTTTAACTTCACCCCACAGAGATCAAGTTTCCGACGCACACACAGCGGTATGCAGCGCCAGTTGCCGATGAAATCCTGCTCAAAGGCAAAGCAATGGCTGGCGGAATCACAACGGCTGGACATCAACCAAAGCCTTGATTGGTGTCAATGATGACAACAGAAGACCGCGGAAACAGAGATGTTTACGTTGATACAAATCTTGGCCCGTGCGCTTCGCCCTATCCCTCGGAATGTTGCTGGGAATGTCCCACGGATGGGTCACAGCTGAAGCTCTCCAGCAACATCCAATGCAAGACTTTGATTCCATAGGAACTGTTAATTCCACTACACAATTCAGCCCATTCAGTAGTCGTTCACACCAATTCTTTCCATACTGAAGCTCTGTTCTGAGAGTTTCTGCCGTGACCAGCAGCATCTCGTCCACTTCCGGCCGCAGCCCCATCACCCTGGCAGCCGGCTTCCTGGGTGCGTTCATCGTTGGCTCGCTCGCCGTTCAGCTGGTGCGCAGCCAAACGGCTTCCGTCCAGGCCGGCACGGCTGCAGTGGAACCAGTGATTGCCGGGCCAGCTGCTCTCTGGGCTCCCTTGGCCGAAGCGGATGTCTCCTCCATGAGCGCGAATGTGAGTGCTCAAGCGGCTGCTGCCAGCAAGCCCGCCGTGGAACCCGTGGTCGGCTCCGAGGCCACGCTCTGGGCCCCCTTCGGCGAGCGCTGATCGCACTAGCGCTAATCGCACTTCCCAACAGCCGGCCATAAGGTGCCGGCATGGGGATCCAACGCCGTCAATTCCTCCACTCAACAGGCGGCATGGCCTTGACCGCCCTAATACAAGCGCGGCCTGTTGATGCTGCCGAAGAAGGGTTCTGCGTTCCCGACGATCCACTTCAGGCCCTGATGGCGGGGAACCGCCGTTTTGCAGATGCGTGGCGCCTGGCGCTTCAGGAAAACAGGGCGACGCTGCGGACGACCGATCCTGACCCACGCTGCTTCAATTCCCCCAGAGCTTTGGCCACAAGCCAACGTCCTTGGGCGACTGTGCTCACCTGCTCTGATTCACGGGTGTCACCGAGCTGGGTGTTCGACACCACCCCTGGCGATCTGTTCGTGATCCGCAACGCCGGCAACAGCGCTTTTGACGAAGCGATTGCCTCGGTGGAGTACAGCGTCAGCGTTCTCAAAACGCCGCTGGTGATGGTGATGGGGCATAGCGGCTGCGGAGCTGTCACGGCGGCGATGGACGACAAGCCTTTGACCCCTTCGCTGGAACGGCTGATCCATCCCATCGAGGAGACCATTAGCGGCAGCAGCAATCTGGCGGAGGCCGTTAGACGCAATGCCCTTGCCACAGCATCCACGCTGATCCAACGCAGCTCGGCCTTGGCCGAAGCTAATAGCAGCGGTGCCCTGAAACTGGTGGTGGGTTATTTCGAACTCACTACCGGTGTTGTGACCTTGATCAAATGACGGAAGAGCTAAGTCATCTGAACCAACAAGGCGAAGTTCACATGGTGGACGTGGGTGACCGTCCTGCCAGCAAGCGCGAAGCCCATGCCAGTGGAGCCATTCGTATGGCGCCCGCAACCCTGACCCTGATCCAGCGGGGAGAGACACCCAAAGGGGATCTTCTGGCGGTCGCCCGGGTGGCTGCCATCCAGGCCGCAAAACGCACTTGGGAATTGATTCCCCTGTGCCACCCCCTACCGCTCAGTGGCATGGATGTGTCGATCGACGCGGACGAATCCCTGCCTGGCCTCGTCGTCCACTGCCGTTGCCGGACAACGGGCCAAACCGGGGTGGAAATGGAAGCAATGACAGCCGTTTCCGTGGGGCTGCTGACCCTTTACGACATGCTCAAGGCGGTCGATCCAGCCATGACGATCGAGGCCATCCAGCTTCATTTCAAAGAAGGGGGGCGCAATGGTGTTTGGAAGCGCTGAGCCGTACGGACGCGAAGGTCTACCCCTGGAGGATGCACGCCGACGGGTTCTGGCGGCAATCGAGCCGATCACGGCCAGCAGCACGGTGCCCCTCCAGGAGGCCCTCGGCCGCGTGAGCGCAGCAGCTGTGCTGGCCAGCGCGGCCGTTCCGGGGTTTCCGGCCTCAATTATGGATGGCTATGCCTTGGGGCAGAGCCACCAGCCCAAGCTCGGAGAGACCTGGAAGCTGAAAGGGCGCTCCGCCGCAGGCCAACCCTTCAACGGAACCCTGGCCAACGGCGATGCGATTCGGATCCTCACCGGAGCTCCACTGCCGGACGGTGCCGGCTGGGTGCTGCCCCAGGAGCTCATCACAGTGGACGGCAACACCCTCCAGCTGGCGAAAGAAGCGTCGGATCGTCCCTGGATTCGCCCGAAGGACGAGGAATGCCGGCCGGGGGACCTGCTGCTGGCCGCTGGACAGCGATTGGGGTCCGCCGATCTCGCACGCCTCGCCGGCTGCGGCATCGCCGAATTGGCCGTTGTGCCGCAACCCCGCATCGGGCTGCTGATCAGCGGGGACGAACTGGTGCCACCCGGAACAGCGCGGCACCCCGGTGCCATCTGGGAGAGCAACGGCACGCTTCTGGAGACGATGCTCCAGGCCCTCGGGCAGTCGGTGACCCAGCGACGGGTGGTGGCCGATCAACCCAACGCCCTGCGGCAGGCCCTGCTTGATCTGGCCAACGACTGCGACGTGGTGGTGAGTACCGGAGGCGTCTCCGCCGGCGATACCGACTGGATCCGACCGCTGGTGGCGGAGCTGGGTGCCGTGGACTTCTGGAAACTGTTCCTTCGCCCGGGTCGCCCCTTCGCCTTTGGAAGCATCGGTGAAGGCGTGCCGTTTTTCGGACTACCGGGCAATCCCGTGGCGGCGGCGGTCACCGCCCTGCAACTGCTCTGGCCCGCCCTGCAGGCCCTGGAGGGGCAGATCGAACCGGAGCTGTTCCCCCGGGTGATGGTGGAACTCGCCGACCCTTTAAGCCGCCGACCGGGACGGCCGGAACTGGCCCGAGCCCGCCTCGACACCAACGCCGCAGGAGCCCTGCTGGCACGGGTGGATGGCTCGCAGGCCTCCTCCCGAATCGGCTCCCTGCAACGGGCCGATCTTCTGTTGGAACTACCGGCGGAGGCCGGCTCCTTGCAAAGCGGTACGCGCCTCTGGGCCCAGGTGATCCGTCAGCGAATCTTCTGAACCGTCGCTGGGCGAAAGCATCGGCGCTCCCAGGCCAAGAGCTGGCCCGATGCATCGAAATGGATGCTGACCTGCTGAAACAACTCAGCGCCGAGACGTCCAGCGATCTCCAAGCTGAAAGGCTCCGCTGAAATTTCACTGGGCACCGAGAACACCAAGCCATCGGGCATCACGGCTGAGCAGTCATTGTGGAGAAATTGGTGCGCATCAAACACCACGGGAGCAGCGTCCTCGGCCTCGGCGTTCACCCCCAGCTGAGGTCGCAGCGTCTGCCGCTCACCGCTCCATCCCTTCACCAAATCCAGCAGAGCCTCGGGTGTCCCGCATGCGGGACGCTCGGGTTCGGGATCGGGGCTCAGACGACAACGAAAGCCCACCGCCCCAACGCGCTGCAAGCGCCAACGGCCGTTCCGCGGTTCCCAGAGCAGCACCAGCATCGAGCGGGAGCGACCGCAAAACAGGTTGATCTCGTGGCCGAAGCGCGGACGATCGGCATCCAACCCCAGGCTGGACTGGCCCCCCGCCCCGGGAAACTGCCAACAACCGCCACCGGCGTTGTATTTGGCTCGGCTGATGGGATAGGTGGCATGGCCACCGGGAGCAAACGCCAGCCCCGACCCATCCCAGACCCCGTGGTCATCATCGGAAAAGGAAATCGCGTATGTGGTGGGGTCAATCCGGCGGGATGGATGCTGTAGGTCCAGCCGATCGGCGCCGTCGCGTTCAAACCAGTGGCCACAGCCCTGCCAGTGGCCGGCGAAATTGCGACGGTTGAGGGTCCATTGATCAGTCATCTCCGTGACGGCATGGAACGGTCGATCTCCTTAGGGTCGCTGCAACAGCCATCCCCCGCCATGGACCTCACGATCGTTGGCTGCGGGTATGTGGGGCTTGCCCTGGCGGAGCGGCTGCAACTGAGACGGCCACAGCTAAGGCTGACGCTGACCACCACCAGCAGCGAACGGCTGGAGCACCTCAGCTCCTTGGCGGATCGGGTGAGGGTGTGCGATGCCACCAACCCTGCCCAATTGCTGGACGCACTGCAGCAGAGCAGCAGCGCCGTGTTCTGCCTCGGTCCCAAGGGAGATCGCCAGGTGGATGCCGACGGCTACCGCCACACCTTCGTCGACAGCTTCCGCTGCCTGAAGTCGCTGTTGCCACAACTGCCGAATCTTCGACAGATTCTCTACACGAGCAGTTGCTCGGTGTACGGCGATGCCCAGGGTGACTGGGTGGATGAGCAAACGCCGCCCGACCCGGGCCGCGGCCATAGCGATGTTCTGCTGGAAAGCGAGCAACTGCTCAACAGCATCAGCGACCGGCGCGTTTGCATCCTGCGCCTCGGAGCGCTGTACGGCCCCGGCCGCGATCTGGATCGACGTTTGCGCGGACTCGCCGGCCTGGAACGCCCCGGCAGCGGAGGCTCTTACAGCAACTGGCTGCATGTGGCGGATGCCGCCGGTGCCCTGGAAGCAGCAATGGATGGTGAATGGGCCAGCGTGGTGAATGTGGTCAACGACGAACCGATCCTGCTGCGGAATCTCGTGGAGCGAAGCCTGCGACGCCAAGGGCTGGCACCGGTGCACTGGCTTGGACAAGACGATCCGAGTTCAGCGGGCCGACGGATCCGCAACACCCGGCTCAAACAGCTGGGCTACCAACTGCAGCACCCAAGCGTTGATCAGAGCGGCGTATTTGCCGCCAGCCAGGTTCCCTGACCGCTGCACCACTCCCGCTTCCAGAACGGGGCCTGATGCTTGAGTTGCTCCAATAACGCGGCAGAGCAGCGCTGCGCCGCGCCGCGCCGATCCGCCTGGACCGCCACCAGCACAATCGGGTCCCCAGGGGCGAGCCTCCCCACCCGATGCAGCACCAAAATCGGTCCCACCCGGTGCTCCTGCTGCAAACGCTGTGCCATGGCCGTGATCTGACGTTCGCAAAGGCCGGGGAAGTGCTCCAGCTCAAGCGCCTGCAGAGGCCGGCCATCCATGGTGGTGGGACGCACCCGACCAATGAAGATCGCCGCGGCCGCGGCATCCCCACTCCAGTTCGCAAGCTGCTGCCAAGGATCAAAGGGATCCGGGCACACCTCCACACAACAACTGGTCATGCTTCAACCCCCCGTGAACGGTGGAAGAAAGGCCAGCTCATCACCGGCCTGCAACCGCTGATTCGCACCGACCAACTCCTGATTGACCGCAATGCTGATGCCCTCGAGCGGGCCAAGATCCAACTGGTTCCAGACCTCACGGGCCGTTGATACCCCTGGCGTGAAGGGGAGGGAACGCTCCGCCCAACCGGCACGTTCTCGGAGGGAGGCGAACAACAGCACCTTCAGCACCGCGTCCATGGCAGCTGGAGCGGTTCTAGCGTCCGAAGGCTCCGCCGCTGTGCCATGGGCCTGTCCATCGCCCTGCTCACCATCTCCGACACACGCACCCTGGCGGACGACAGCAGCGGAGATCAGCTGCTGCGCAGCCTTGAAGCCGCCGACCATCGGCTTCACGAGCGAAGACTCTGCCCCGATGATCGCTATCAAATCCGCAGTGAACTGAGCCGCTGGATCGCCGATCCCGCGGTTGATGTGGTGATCACCAGTGGGGGTACCGGTCTGACCGGCCGCGATGGCACCCCCGAAGCCGTGGCACCTCTGCTGGACAAAACAATCGAAGGATTCGGGGAACTGTTTCGCGTGCTCTCCTTCGAGAGCATCGGCACCAGCACCCTGCAAAGCCGCTGCCTTGCCGGCGTGGCCAACGGCACCTTTGTGTTTGTGCTGCCGGGTTCTCTGGATGCGGTGACCACGGCTTGGGACCGGCTCATCCGTGCTCAGCTCGATACCAACACCCGGCCGTGCAACCTGGCCCAGCTCCGGGCTCGCTTGAAGGAATAGAGCGTGGATTGTCAGAACGGAATCGGCATCGTGACCGCTGCCGGTGTGGGCATGCAGGCCTCAACCTGCTGATCAATCACCTCACCAACCACAACGATCGAGGGTGACTTGAAGGCTTGCGCTCGGCATTGATCGGCAACGTCAACCAAGGTTGCTTTGAGGCAACGCTGCCCCGCCACCGTGCCCTGCTGGATCACCGCCACGGGAGTTGTCGAAGCCAAACCACCCGCCATCAGTTCCTCCGCGATCCGGGGCAGATTGTGCAATCCCATGTAAATCACCAAGCCGTCACTGGCAGCGGCCAAGGCACGCCAATCCACAGAGGGACGGCGCTTGTCGATTTCCTCATGACCGGTGACGAAGGTCACCGATGACCCCGCCCGCCTGTGCGTGACGGGAATTCCGGCATAAGCAGGGGCAGCGATGCCGGCTGTCACGCCCGGGACCACCTGAACAGAGATGTTCCTTTCCGCCAAGTAAGCCGCTTCTTCACCTCCACGACCAAACAGAAAGGGATCACCCCCCTTCAACCGCACCACCGTGCTGTGTTTCTGGGCCATTTCCACGAGCACGGCGTTGGTGCTCGGTTGCGGCACTGAATGATGCCCACGACGCTTGCCGACAAAACGGCGTTCGCAGGCATCAGGGACAAGATCCAGCACTTCCTCGGGCACCAGCGAGTCGTACACCAGGGCATCGCACTCGCGAAGCAGCCGATGCGCCTTCAGCGTGAGCAACTCGGGATCGCCAGGACCGGCTCCCACCAGATAAACGGTTCCGGATTGTTCAGCGATGCTCACGGCAGAGAAACAAGCAGATCGATCAAGGCCTGACGGGTGGGGGGATGCTCCAGCAGAGGAGGCAATCCACCAGCTTCGCTTAACGCCTCCGTCATGCGATTCGGAGCTAGAGCCAACGGGAGTGGCCGGGCGCGGGGATGGCGCTGCTGGAACTCCGGCCAGGCATCGAAGGAAACCAACGGCAACGCCAATCGAGACGACAGCATCGTGAGAAACCGATCCGCCACACCGGGACGGAGAGGATGGTGCACCAGCACGGCATCACGGCGTTCAGGCAGAGGAAGCGCTGACAGCACAGCGTCCCACCAGGAGGTCCATGCACCGAGAAAGGGCAGCAAACGCACACTGGCCCCAACTCCATGAAGCCTGTCCCGAATTGCCGGCACGTCCGTTCGGGCGTGAGCTCCAGGCAGCAACAGCAAAGGAACGATCCAAGCGGGTTGGAGAGGAGGCGAAACGGCCTGTTCAGCTGTCAGCACCTCGAGCTGTACCGGCGCCGATCGCCGCCTAGCCAGAAGAGGCGGCAGGGATGCCAAACAGTCGGGAACAGCACCGCCACTGCGGCCATGCACCACGAGATGCAAACCACGCCGTCTCCCATCGGAAGCGTCATTCCGTAGCAATGGCCACGGATCGATGACCCTGCCGGCTGATGTCATCGGGTTGTTCTGAACGTTGAGGAAGTCATGGCGCCCCGCCGTAATTTTGATCGTGCTCCATTGGACAGCCGCTCCTACCGCGAGCCTCTGGACGGACGCATCGAGCGCTACGACGCCCGGAACGATCGCTACCGCAGGGGATACGACCCCAGGGACGCCCGCTACGACAGAAGACTCGATCGCGCGGCTGGGCCGTCCGAATTGGACCAAGACTTCGCTGCGATGAAGCGCGTTTGGCAAATGCTCCGGGCCGGAGCAGTGCGGATGGTTGGCGAAATTGGACGCCAATACTGAGGCCTAAGCAGGTTGCCTTTTACGGCCTCACGGGAACCACCAGATGTAGCCGGAATTACAAATTGGCCAAATCACAGCCCTGCAATCGATCAACACCAAAAGTGTTCTCTTTGTTACGGACCAGGGCTGCCTTCGCGTTGTTAATTCACTCATCCCAACGCTCCCTTCATTTTGAAGCGTTGCCGGTCTTCGGGCCATCTCGATTGATTTGCGCCTCGTCTCTGAGCAATCAATCCGCCCACTTTTCAATCGACTTATGACTATTAGCTCTCCCTCCAGGCCGTACCTGGATGGCAAGAAGCTCAACAAGATCGAGCAGAACAAGGCGGCCAAAGATGGCCTGTTGGTCGGTAGCGAGATCGAGAAATTCGCCGAACTTGGCTGGGAAGAGGTTGATGAAACCGACCTTCAACTGCGTTTGAAGTGGTACGGCATGTTCTGGCGTCCGAAAACGCCAGGCAAGTTCATGCTCCGCCTGCGTGTGCCCAATGGAGTGCTGAACGCAGATCAACTGCGTGTGGTTGGTTCGATCGTCGAGCGCTACGGCGAAAACGGCAGTTGCGACATCACCACGCGGCAGAACCTGCAGTTGCGTGGTGTGCTGCTGGGCGACCTGCCAGAGATTCTTAAACGACTAACGGAAGCAGGTCTCAGCACGATTCAATCCGGCTTCGACAACCCCCGCAACGTCACTGGCAACCCAATCGCCGGCATCGATCCCAATGAGATCGTCGACACGCGGCCCTACACAACCGAGCTGCAGAACTTCCTCACCAACAACTGCCAAGGCAACCCGGAGTATTCCAACTTGCCCCGCAAGTGGAACACCGCCGTTGCAGGGGCGAAGGACAACTTCCTGCTCCACAACGACATCGTCTTTCACCCCGTGGAACGGGATGGGGTGATGGGATTTGGCGTGTGGATCGGCGGTGTTCTGTCATCGCAGATGAATGCCTATGCCATTCCTCTGAATGCCTGGGTGAAGCCTGACGAAATCTGCAAGATGACCGACGCCGTGATCCGGCTCTGGCGCGACAACGGTGAGCGGGACAAGCGCCCCAAAGGCCGCTTCCGCCTCTATCTGGATCAGGTGGGCCACGACGTGTTCCGCGGCCAAGTGGAAGAACTCTTCGGTCCGCTGACACCGGATCCTGGCTCCGTGTTCAACACCACGCCGCGCTCCCACTACGGATTCCATCCCCAGAAACAGGAGGGCCTGTCCTACGCCGGTCTGCACGTTCCAGTCGGCCGCCTGACCGCCCAGGATCTTCAGGATTTGGCCACCGCCAGCCTCAATTACGGCAGCGGCGAAGTGCGTCTCACGGAAGATCAGAACGTCATTCTGGTGGGACTGGCCAACGACAAACGGGAAGCCTTGAAGGCCGATGCCCTCGTGCAGCGCTTCCCTCTGGAACCCGGTCACATCTCGGCTGGAACGGTGTCCTGCACCGGCAACACCTACTGCGGCTTTGCCCTGACCAACACCAAAGACCAAGCCCTTGAAGCAGCCAAGGAACTCGACCAGGAACTCAATCTTCCCGACGAGCTGAAAATCCATTGGACCGGCTGCCCCAACACCTGCGGACAGGCCTACATGGGTGCCATCGGCCTCACCGGCACCAAGGCAAAAAACAGTGAGGGAGTCATGGGTGAGGGCTACACGATGACCATCGGCGGTTCCCAAGGCGCCAACCCAAGCATCGGCGAAATCCACCGCAAGGCCATCCCCGCCGATGAGATCAAGGCAGCTCTGAAAGAGGTGTTGATCGACAAATTCGGGGCCACCCCGAAGGCCTGATCGCTCCCATCGCCGTGACGCTTCCTTTTGAAGTCACGGCTCCAACGCAACGACCACTCCCCCCTCACCGTCATGGCCAACCGCAACGACGTGTTCTCTCGTTTCGTCAACTGGCTTAGCGCCAGTGGTCGCGACGGAGCCGCCATCAACCGTCAGGGCGGCAGCCCTGATCTGTTCTCCCGCCTGATGAACCGCATCAGCGGCTGACATCAAACCTTCGTCCAACTCTCAATCTCAACCGATGGACTACGTCCTACCTAATGAGCTTGTCGACGGCATGATTGCCGCCGGCGGCAAAAAATCAACGGTCAGCGTGAAGAACCTGCTGATCCGCGGCTTTTACTCCGGAGCCATCCTTGGCCTGGCAGTGATCCTGGCCCTCACCGTGGGCATCACCGTGAAAGCGCCCTTCGTCGGCTCGCTGCTGTTCCCCTTCGGCTTCGCCAGCATCGTGCTGTTCGGCATGGAGCTGGTCACCGGTAACTTTGCGCTGCTGCCGATGGCCACCTGGGCTGGCAAAAGCACCTGGGGCGCCACCTTCCGCAATTGGGTCTGGGTCTGGATCGGGAACTGGATCGGCACCGCAGTTGTGGCCGTGATCATGGCGATCAGCCTCACCAGCGGCACCATGGATGGCGCTGCTGACAATGTCGGCCCGCCGATCTGGGACGCCGTGGCCCAGAAGATCATGGCTCTCAATCAAATCAACGTTGAGAAGAAGTACGAGGCCCTGGGAAGCATGGGCTTTTTCCTCGCCTTCCTGCGCGGACTGGTGGCCAACTGGCTGGTCTGCCTTGGCGTAACCATGGCTCTGGTGAGCAAGAGCGTTCCCGGCAAAATCCTGGCCTGCTGGCTTCCGATCACGGCCTTCCAATCGATGGGCATGGAGCACATCGTGGTGAACCAGTTCCTGCACACCGCTGGGCCGATCCTTGGTTCAGGTGTCCCCTTCACCAAGGTGATCTTCTGGAACTTCCTGCCGGTCACCCTGGGCAACATCGTGGGCGGCATGGTGTTCATCGGCATGCTCTTCTACAGCACCCATCGCACTCAGATGGAGAACGTGCTGCCCACCGAGCACGATGAAAAGCTGGAGCGTGAGCTCGCTGCAGAACTGGGTGCCCGCTGATCCATCCATGAACGACGAAGCCGTTCTCTGGGAACGGCTCGCTCGATCACGACGCGCTCCTTTGGAGCCCGCTTGGCTGGGGGAGGTCTACTCCCCCAGCCTTTCTGTTGATCTGCGGCGAGCCCTCTGCGAAAAACTGGGGATGCAAGCCGAGCGCGGCTGGCCCGTCATCCAAGAACTTCTCGCCAGCCATGGGGTTCTGCCCGATTTAGTCATGGCTGCAGGGCTGTGCCACCAGAGCGAAGCCCGCGATTGGTTGTTGGTTCAACTCGAGCAAACCTCGGACAACGAGGACGCCAACCTGATGGTGGTTCAGGCTCTGGCCTGCTGGGGAGCCGACGTTCCAGAATCAGTTGTAGTGAATTGCCTGCATCACCCAGGCCAACTGCACCGCCTCGCCGGTCTGCAACTGCTCAGCTTCCGGTCCCACTGCCTCGACGACGGCGAACTGCTGCAGTTCTGCCAAGAGGTCTTGAATGATTTTCGCGATCCAGTCGTTGTGGCTGCCATTCGGGTTCTGCAACGCCGCGATGGCGTGTTGATCAGCGAAAAGCTGGCAGAACTGTGTCGCAACGGTTCCCTCCCTGTTGCAGAGGCAGCATTCCGCGCGCTGGGTTGCATCGCCACACCTGCCAGTCAGCGCTGTCTGCTGGAACTGAGCGAAGAACTAAATGACGACACTCGAAGGAAGATGGCAAGCACCCAGCTGAGCCAACAGTTTCGCCAATAAAAAAGCCCCGCTGTTGCGGGGCCTTGATGTCTTTAATCAAGACAACTGGTTGTTCACCACTTTTTGTAAGGCAGAAACTTGCCGCACATGGTGATTTTGACCCGATCACCTTTGGGATCTTCCACTTTGTCGACATCGAGGGTGAAATCGATCGCGCTCATGATGCCATCACCAAAATGCTCCTGGATGACATCCTTCAGAGGCATTCCATAAACCTGCATGATCTCGTAGAAGCGATAGATCAAGGGATCGGTGGGGATCACAGGATCAAGACTTCCCTTGGTGGGGAACTCCTGCAAAGCCGCAGTGATGGCCGGATCAAGGGAGAGAAGCGCAGCCAGCTTGTCAGCCTCTTCCTTGGAAGCCGTGGCTTGACCGTAGAACAATGAAGCAATCCAGACCTCATCAAGGCCCATGGCCGCTTCCAGATCGGCAAAGCTCATTCCCTTGGCTTTCTTGGCAGCCATCAAGCTGGCTGTGACGGTCTCCTGAGAAGGAGCTGACAACGACGGGGTCGAAGGAACAGCTGAAACAGTCATGATTAAACGAAAAGTTGTTATAGCCGCCTCAAAAAAAGCGTCCCGAACCGGAACGTCTCAGCAGCTCAGAAACTGTTGCGCAAACACTGACTTAACAATGAAGCATCAACTACAAAACAACAGCCTGTTTTGAAGCAATCGGCACAGCCAACAGGCTCGTGGTGCGAGTGAAATTGGATTCAAAGAAGAATATCGATGAGCCAATTTTTCCAATCCATGGCAACCCTGCTTCAGGGTCAATTCCTCCCAGCAACCACAGCACCCCAACTGATGCTGGAACGGCTCTATTACGCCGATGGCCGCCACCACCCGGAGCATCCACGTCATGGCAGCTTCGAGGGGCTATCCCGTCTAGGCGGGCCCTGAGCTTTCGTAGCAATTGCTACCCCTGCCGGGTGAGTCGCTCCTGAAGACTGGCCACAGCTTGAGGCCGGACCTTTGACGAGCGCAGTTCTCTCCGGCCGCGACCGCTTCAAACAGCACCTGCGCAAGGTGGGAAGCGGTGAACACACCAGCAAGGGCATGAGTCGCGAGGAAGCGGCTGATGCCATGGAGCTGATGTTGCAGGGCGCAGCGACGCCCGCACAAATCGGCGCCTTTCTGATTGCCCATCGCATCCGACGGCCCGAACCCCAAGAACTCACGGGGATGCTCGACACCTACCGAACCCATGGGCCGGTGCTGCAGTCGATGGCCGGCAGTCGAGCACCGCTGTGTTTCGGCATGCCCTACGACGGACGCACGCGGACAGCACCGATTTACCCGCTCACCACATTGGTGCTTCTGGCCTGTGACCAGCCGGTGGTTCTGCAGGGCGGTGACCGGATGCCGATCAAATACGGCGTCACCGCTGTTGATCTGTTCCGCCTTCTCAATCTCGACCTCTCAGGCCTGCCGATCAGCGCCGTTGTAGACGGGTTCCAGCAAAACGGCTTCGCCCTGATCCATCAACCGGATCACTTCCCCATCGCGGAAACACTGATCGGTTACCGCGAAGAACTGGGCAAGCGTCCCCCGGTCGCCAGCCTGGAATTGCTCTGGACTCCCCATCAAGGCGACCACCTTCTCGTCAGTGGCTTTGTGCACCCGCCAACCGAGGCCCGCGCCTGGGAAGCCCTCAAGCAAGGCGGCGAGACCGATGTCCTCACCGTGAAGGGTTTGGAAGGAGGAACCGACCTGCCCATCGGCCGTGCCTGCATCACGGCACGGGTGCGGAACGGTGAAGCAGAGCGGTTGATCCTGCATCCCCGCGACCATGGTTGCCATGACGCCGACGTGGAATGGGCTGACGAAAGCACCTGGGCCGAGCAGGCGCGGGACGCCCTGCAGAACAAAGGCCCTCTCTGCGATGCCCTGCGCTGGAATGCCGGCGCCTATTTATGGTTCTCCGGCTGCAGTGAATCCCTGGAACTGGGCATTCAACGGGCGGAATCCGTCATGCAGACGGGCCAGGCCCAAGCCACGCTGGATCAACTGTGCGCTTGGCGAAGCAGCTTGACCATCCGATAGCGCTCAAACGACACGCCTCCGATCAGGATTGTTTCCGGCGACTCCACCACCCAGCCACGACGCTGCAGCAACGATCGGCTGAGCTGGCTGGCCTCCGTTCGCAATTGCAGGACGCCGGACGCCAAAGCATCAGCCTCAATCTGGTTCAGAAGGGCACTGCCATAGCCGCGCCGCGATGCCCGACCGCGGCAGTAGAGCAGCGACAGACGGTCTTCGGGATGACGGATCGCAAAAGCTGAACCGTCCGTGGTCAGCCAACCCGAGCCATCCCGGAACGTCGCATCCAGCACACCCGGCAACCAGGCCAGGGCTGCCCAGGCTCTGACTTGTTCCTCTGAATAGAGAAGAGGGGCCTGCGATTCGATCGCGTCGGCATAGATCTCCCGCAAAAGCGATTGATCCTCCGGAGCAATCGGACGCAAAGCCATGGCAACCGCCTGTGGGAATGTGAGTCTCTCCTGCGTGGCGACAAGCTTGCAGCGTCCCCGGATTCCCACACTGCTCAGCGCATTTCTCACACTGCTCAACGACCGGCTCAGCGAAAGCATTGTTTTTCCGCTGTTGCCATTTCTCCTGGCCCAGTTCGCCCCAGATGGACGAACCCTGGGTCTGCTGGCGGGGAGCTATGCACTCGCTCAATTCCTGGTGACCCCGTTGATCGGAGCGCTGAGTGATCGTTACGGGCGCCGACCCGTGATCAGCATCTGCGTCGCAGGCTCCGTTCTTGGACTCGGACTGTTTGCAGTAACCGTTTCCCTGCCTTGGCCCAGCCAAAGCCTTCTGCCCTTGCTGATGCTGTTCGCAGCGCGGATCATTGACGGCATCAGCGGCGGTACGGCTGCAACGGCCAGCGCAGTGCTTGCCGACATCACGCCTCCCGACAAACGAGCCCGTGCCTTCGGATTAATCGGCGTGGCCTTTGGCTTGGGTTTCATCCTTGGCCCCTTCGTTGGCGGACAACTGGCCCGGGTGGCGGTGTCACTTCCCGTTTGGGTCGCCACAGGATTCGCTGCACTCAACCTCTTGGTGGTGCTCAATCTGCTGCCGGAGACCCATCCCCAAGACTCCCGCAAAAGCCTTCCCAGAAAACGCGACCTGAATCCGTTTGCACGGCTGAGCCAAGTGCTGATGAACCCCAGCGTGGGTCGACTCTGCGCTGCATTTTTCCTCTTCTTCCTGGCCTTCAACGGATTCACAGCCATCCTGGTGCTCTATTTCAAGCAGCGCTTCGGCTGGGGCCCTGAGCTGGCCACCACCGCATTCCTGGTGGTGGGGGTGGTCGCCACCGTGGTCCAGGGAGGGCTGATCGGTCCCCTGGTCAAGCGGTTCGGTGAATGGCGTCTGACCTTGCTCGGCCTGGGTCTGGTGATCATTGGATGCCTGCTGATCCCCAGCGTCGGCTCATCAGACCGAGCCGGCGCGATTTTTACCGCCGTAGGAATCCTTGCTCTGGGCACAGGCCTGGTCACACCAAGCCTGCGCAGCCTGGTGTCCAGACGCCTAGGCCGGGAGGGGCAAGGCAGCGCCTTGGGCAGCCTTCAGGCCCTGCAAAGTTTGGGAAGCTTTCTCGGCCCCCCCTTGGCAGGGTTGAGCTACGACCTGCTCGGTCCTGTGAGTCCCTTTGCAGCAGCGGCAACCGTTCTGGTGCTTGTGATCGGCCTGGTCGCCGGAAGCCCTCTTCCAGACATCTCCGATACACGAACAAGCGAATCCTGATTGCTACCTTTTGGCTAACGACACGAACGCCGAGACGTTCAGCCCATGTGCGCAGCAGCCCTAGCCCCGGAGCACTACATCAACCGGGAGCTGAGCTGGATCGCCTTCAACGAAAGGGTGTTAGCCCAGGCCCTTGATCCGCGCACACCCTTGCTGGATCAAGCAAAGTTCAGCGCCATTTTCAGCAACAACCTCGACGAATTCTTCATGGTTCGCGTGGCTTCCTTGAAGTCACAGGTGGAGGCCGGCGTCAGCAAACCGAGTGAGGATGGCAAGTCACCCCTGGAGCAGCTGCTTGCGATCCGAGAGCAACTCATTCCCCTGCTGAAGCAGCAACAGGTGCACTACCGCCAACACCTGAAGCCAAAGCTGCTGGAACACAACGTTGAACTGCTCGATTACAAGCAACTCAACGAAGACCAGCGCACCTGGGTTGACAACACCTTCCACACGTCGGTGTTTCCGGTGCTGACGCCCCTGGCTGTAGACCCAGCCCATCCATTCCCTTTTGTCAGCAATCTGAGCCTGAACGTCGCCGCCGTGGTTGTTGACCCGGAAACAGGGCAACGTCAATTTGCACGCGTCAAAGTTCCGCAGAAGAATCTTGCTCGTTTCATCGCCATCCCCTCAGAACTGAGCGGAACTGAGGACAAACCAGTTCACACCGCCATTGCTCTCGAGCAGGTGATCGCCTTCAACCTTGAGGTGCTGTTTCCCGGCATGACGATCGAAGGTCACTACTTCTTCCGCGTGACGCGGGATGCGGATCTGGAACTGAGGGATCTGGAAGCCGATGACCTGATGCTGGCCCTGGAACAAGGGCTGCGGAAACGACGGATGGGCGGTGAGGTGGTGCGCCTCGAAGTTCCCAACGAGATGCCCAGAGACGTTGTGGAGATGCTGATGACCGGACTGAGCGTGGAAGAGGAAGACCTTTACGTGATCGATGGACCCCTGGGCCTGGACGACCTCTTCGGGCTGACCGGGCTATCACTGCCAAAACTCAAAAGTCGTACCCAGGGAGGCCAAACACCGGCTGTGCTTGCACGCAGTCAGCAGCACCTGGTTGAAGAGGGCGCGATCAAAGCGGATGAATTCGAATCGATCTTCTCGGTGATTCGTCGTCAAGACATCCTTCTGCATCATCCCTACGAGCTCTTCTCCACAACCGTCGAAGAGTTCATCAATCAGGCAGCGGACGATCCCCAGGTGATGGGCATCAAGATGACGCTCTACCGCACCTCCAAAGACTCTCCGATCATCGCTGCCCTGATCCGCGCTGCTGAAAACGGCAAGCAGGTGATGGCACTGGTGGAATTGAAAGCGCGATTTGACGAAGACAACAACATTCAATGGGCCCGGCACCTGGAGCAGTCAGGGGTTCACGTTGTCTACGGCGTGCTTGGGCTCAAAACGCACACCAAGATCGTTCTGGTGGTTCGTAAGGAGAAAGAGAAGCTGCAGAGTTATGTGCACATCGGCACTGGCAACTACAACTCCAAGACTTCGAAGCTTTACACCGATCTAGGCCTGCTCACAGCCAACCAAGAGCTGGGACAAGACCTGGTTGAACTGTTCAATTACCTCACCGGTTTTTCGAAGCAGCAAAGCTTCCGTCGCTTGCTCGTGGCCCCCGTCACGTTGCGAAAAGGTATGGAGCTGTTGATACGCCGAGAGATTGAGCATGCCCAACAAGGCAGACAGGCCGTGATCCGAGCCAAAATGAATTCCCTGGTCGATCCCAGCATCATTTCGCTTCTTTATGAGGCGTCTCAAGCCGGAGTGAAGATCGAATTGATCATTCGCGGCATGTGCAGCCTGTATCCAAACCGCCAGGGGTTGAGCGAAAACATTCGGGTGATCAGCATCATCGGCCAATTCCTGGAACATTCGAGGATCTTTTGGTTTGCCAACGGTGGCTCTCCAGAGGTTTATATCGGCAGTGCCGACTGGATGAGCCGCAACCTGGACCGCCGTATTGAAGCGGTCACACCAATCGAAGATCCAGAACATCGCCAGAAACTGGAACGCCTGCTGCAGCTTTACCTGAATGACAACCAAGGCGCCTGGGACATGCAGAGCGACGGCACGTTTACACAGCGCAAACCAACGAATGAGGCCCCAGAACGCAATTCCCAGATTCAATTGGTCAAGGAATGGAGCAAGGGCATCCAATCCTTGTAATTCTTTGGTTTTTTCAAGAGCGCTGCGTCTGTGATGTCCGATACAACATCACTTCAAAAACAAACTTGAAGCAGCCACGATCACGCCCGCAACAGTTGCTTCGAAAACGAAAAGATTTAGATCCGGAAATTCTTCCGATTCGAAACAGTCATCGCTGTTGCTCGGTGCTAAGTTCAGCCCAAATTCATTCAGGAGACCAGGGTGATGGGGATCCCTCTGGAATCTTCCGGCACGACACGTCAGTCGTCCCGGAAGGAACCTGCGTTGCCGTCCACTGGACGTCGACCATCTTCGCGACAAGGAGGGCGGCTCGCCACCGACTCCATCGGTTTTTACTTGAGCAGCATCGGACGTATTCCGTTGCTGACGGCAGCCGAAGAAATCGAACTTGCACATCATGTGCAAGCAATGAAACAACTTCAGGAGTTGCCTGAGGAGGAGCTGACCTCTCGGCATCGGCACAAGATCCGCATGGGCAAACGGGCCCGCGATCGGATGATGGCAGCCAACCTCCGCCTCGTGGTGAGTGTGGCCAAGAAATACCAGAACCAAGGTCTTGAACTTCTCGACCTGGTTCAGGAAGGTGCCATTGGCTTGGAGCGAGCGGTCGACAAGTTCGACCCCGCCATGGGCTACAAATTCTCCACCTATGCCTACTGGTGGATTCGCCAGGGCATGACGCGGGCCATCGACAACAGCGCCCGAACCATTCGCCTGCCGATCCACATCAGCGAAAAACTCTCGAAGATGCGTCGCATCTCCCGAGAACTATCCCACCGCTTCGGTCGTCAACCAAATCGGCTTGAGTTGGCGAGTGCCATGGGCATCGAACCCAGGGAACTGGAAGATCTGATGTCCCAGAGCGCACCATGTGCATCGCTGGATGCCCATGCCCGTGGCGAGGAAGATCGCAGCACCCTTGGCGAACTGATCCCGGATCCCAATGGTGAAGAGCCGATGGAAGGGATGGATCGCAGTATCCAAAAAGAACACCTCGGTGGCTGGCTGTCTCAACTGAACGAGCGCGAGCAAAAGATTCTGAAGTTGCGGTTCGGTCTTGGCGGTGAAGAGCCTCTGACCCTTGCGGAGATCGGTCGTCAGATCAATGTGTCCCGCGAGCGCGTCCGACAGCTGGAAGCCAAGGCGATTCTCAAGCTGCGGGCCATGACAAACCACCAACAAGCCGCATAAGCAACTTGCTTTCCATCACCGGACCCATCGCCATCCTCTGCTGGATGGCGATGGTGACAGCGGGAGCCGTGTTGTGTCGTCGCCTTCGTCCGAACCAACGGGAACTCAGTCGAAAAATTGTGCACATCGGAACCGGAGCCGTGGTTCCGATGGCCTGGGTCTTTCAGATTCCTTTCGTTGTCGCCATCCCAGTTGCGATGGTGATCACTCTTGCTACGGCGATCAACCACCAATGGCGCTTCATCCCCGCCGTTGAGGATGTCAATCGCAACAGCTACGGCACAATCGCCTACGGAATAGCAATCACAACGCTGCTTCTGCTGTTCTGGCCAACCCGAGCCGATGCCGTTTCCGCAGGGGTTCTCGTGATGGCACTGGGAGATGGGTTAGCAGGGTTGATCGGCAGGGGCGTCGACTCACCGAAATGGGAGCTCTTCGGTCAGACCAAGTCAACCGTTGGCACCATGACCATGGCAGGTGTCACGGGCCTGGTTCTGATCGGACTGGCCCGATGGTCGGAGGCTGACCTGCCCCTGCCAGCAGCCTTGAGCATGGTGGCCATCGCAACCGGCCTGGAACAGCTCAGCTGGCGCGGACTCGACAACCTCAGCGTTCCCCTCAGCGTTGGCGTTCTGTGGAGTCGACTGGTGGTCTGATCTCAAGCAGTGACCGTCTGTTTGCGACTGGCAACGGCCGCGGCCAGATCATCCAGCAGCGCTTCGGTGGTCTCGAGGCTGATGCAGGCATCCGTGACGCTCTGGCCGTAGGTCAGCTGCGACAAGTCGGCGCTGAGCTTCTGATTGCCTTCCACCAAATGGCTCTCAATCATGACGCCCATCACGTGATTGGACCCACCCCGCAACTGCTCGGCAACGCTGGCCAGCACCTCCGCCTGCCGCCGGAAATCTTTGTTGCTGTTGGCATGGCTGCAATCCACCATCAGCCGGTCCTGCAGACCGGCCTGGCTCAACTCCGCCGCGGCCGCCTGCACGGCCTCCAGGTGGTAGTTGCTGCCTCGGCTGCCTCCGCGCAGCACGAGATGTCCATAGGGGTTGCCCGTGGTGCTGACGATCGAGGCATGACCCTCACGATTGATGCCGAGAAAATGATGCGGCTTCGAGGCAGCCTGCATGGCATTGATCGCGATGATGGCGCTGCCGTTCGTGCTGTTTTTGTAGCCGATCGGCATCGACAGACCTGACGCCATTTCACGGTGGGTCTGACTCTCCGTCGTCCTTGCACCGATCGCAGTCCAGCTGATCAGATCAGCGATGTACTGCGGAACCACTGGATCGAGCAGTTCCGTTGCAGCAGGCATTCCCTCACGGGCGAGATCCAGCAGCAATCCCCTGGCCCGACGCAGACCCGTGTTGATGTCATAGGAGTCATCGAGATGGGGATCGTTGATCAACCCCTTCCAACCGACCGTGGTCCGGGGCTTCTCGAAGTACACCCGCATCACCACATCCAACTGATCCTTCAGGCGCTCACGGATGGGTGCCAAACGCTGGGCATACTCACGGGCTGCTTTGACATCGTGCACGGAGCAGGGACCCACCACCACGAGCAAGCGGTCGTCACGACCGCTGAGAATGTCCTGGATGCGCTGGCGGGCGGACGCCACGGTCTCGAGTGCCGCCACATCAATGGGCAGCTCCTGATGCAACACCGCAGGGGCAACAAGGGGACGTGTCTCCACCACATGCAAATCGGAGGTGGTGGCCATGAGTGGACGCGAGAGTCCGACCAAGGCTACGCACCCCGCTCACTGTCAACAGACACGGTCCGGAAGAATGGTGTTCGTCCCTGAACAGAGATCTCCATGCTGAGCGCTTACCGCGAGCTGGCCGCCGCCCGGGAAGCCCAGGGCGTTCCCGCTCTTCCGCTCAATGCCGAGCAGACCCAGGGACTGACCGAACTGCTGCAGAACCCTCCTGCCGGCGAAGAAGCGTTCCTGATGCACCTGCTGAGCGACCGGATCCCCCCGGGTGTGGATGAAGCCGCTTACGTGAAGGCCACATGGCTCAGCGCCGTGGCCCAAGGAGAAGCCACCAGTCCCCTGGTGTCACCGCTGGAAGCCACGCGCCTGCTGGGGACGATGGTGGGCGGATACAACGTGGCCGCCCTGATCGAGCTGCTGAAGAACCCTGACGCTGCACTGGCCGGCTGTGCTGCGGAGGGACTCAGCCGAACGCTGCTTGTTTACGACGCGTTCAACGAAGTGATGGATCTGGCGGCAGGCAACCGCTTTGCCCAACAAGTTGTGGACAGCTGGGCCGCAGCCGAGTGGTTCACCTGCAAGCCGGAACTGGCCGACAGCATCACCGTCACGGTGTTCAAGGTCGAGGGCGAAACCAACACAGACGATCTCTCGCCGGCCACCCACGCCACCACCCGGCCGGACATCCCTCTCCATGCCCTGGCGATGCTCGAAACCCGAGATCAAGAGGGTCTGAAAACGATCGCGACCCTGAAAGACAAGGGCCATCCCGTGGCTTACGTCGGTGACGTGGTGGGAACAGGAAGCTCCCGCAAGAGCGCCATCAACTCGGTGCTGTGGCACACCGGCAATGACATTCCCCATGTGCCCAACAAACGGGCCGGTGGCGTGATTCTTGGCGGCAAGATCGCCCCGATCTTCTTCAACACCGCCGAGGACTCCGGCGCCCTACCGATCGAATGCGATGTCAGTGAACTGAACACCGGTGATGTCATCACGATCCGACCCAATGCCGGCACGATCGAACGCGACGGCACCGTGGTGAGTCGGTTCGAGCTCAAGCCCACCACGATTAGCGACGAGGTGCGGGCCGGCGGTCGCATCCCCCTGATGATCGGTCGCGCCCTCACCGACAAGATACGCACCAAGCTTGGCCTCAGCCCTTCGGAACTGTTCATCCGCCCCTCGGCACCGGCGGACACAGGCAAGGGCTTCACCCTGGCTCAGAAAATGGTGGGCAAAGCCTGCGGCCTCGCCGGCGTCCGACCCGGTACCAGCTGCGAGCCGCTGATGACCACCGTCGGCTCCCAAGACACCACCGGCCCGATGACACGGGACGAAATGAAGGAACTGGCCTGCCTGGGCTTTTCCTCCGACCTGGTGATGCAGAGCTTCTGCCACACCGCCGCCTATCCGAAGCCGGTGGATCTGCAGACCCAAAAGGACTTGCCCGACTTCTTCGCCCAACGCGGTGGCGTGGCTCTGCGGCCGGGTGACGGCATCATCCACAGCTGGCTGAACCGGATGCTCCTCCCCGACACCGTCGGCACCGGCGGCGACAGCCACACCCGCTTCCCCCTCGGCATTTCCTTCCCAGGAGGCTCCGGGGTTGTGGCCTTTGCGGCCGCCATCGGCGCCATGCCGCTGGACATGCCGGAATCCGTGCTGGTGCGCTTCAGCGGGTCATTGCAACCCGGCGTCACCCTCCGGGATGTGGTGAATGCCATCCCCTGGGTGGCCATTCAGCGGGGGCTACTCACCGTTGAAAAGGCCAACAAGAAAAACCTGTTCAATGGCCGGATCATGGAGATCGAAGGTCTCCCCGACTTGAAGCTGGAGCAAGCCTTCGAACTCACCGATGCCAGCGCCGAGCGCTCCTGCGCCGGCTGCACCATCAAGCTCTCAGAAGACACGGTGAGCGAATACCTGCGCAGCAATGTGGCGCTGCTTAAGAACATGATCGCCCGCGGCTACAGCGATGCCCGCACCCTGGCCCGCCGGATCAAGGAGATGGAGGCCTGGCTGGCCAACCCGCAGCTGATGAGCGCCGACCCTGACGCTGAGTACGCCGAAGTACTGGAAATCAATCTGAACGAGCTCACCGAACCCGTGGTGGCCTGCCCCAATGACCCCGACAACGTGAAGTTGCTCAGCGAGGTGGCCGGTGACCCGGTACAGGAGGTTTTCATCGGCTCCTGCATGACCAACATCGGTCATTACCGAGCCGCGGCGAAAGTGCTGGAAGGCGCCGGTCAGAACACCGCGCGCCTCTGGGTCTGCCCCCCGACTCGAATGGACGAGGAAACCCTGAAAGCCGAGGGCTACTACACCACCTTCGAGGCCGCAGGGTCCCGCATGGAGATGCCGGGCTGCTCCCTTTGCATGGGCAACCAGGCCCGCGTGGAGGACAACACCACCGTGTTCTCCACCAGCACCCGCAACTTCAACAATCGCCTGGGCAAAGGTGCTCAGGTGTACCTGGGAAGCGCTGAACTGGCCGCCGTCTGCGCCCAGCTGGGTCGAATCCCCACGCCGGAGGAGTACAGCAGCATCGCGGCCGAGAAAATCGATCCCCTCTCCGACGAGCTCTACCGCTATCTGAACTTCGATCAGATCAGCGGTTTTGAAGACCAGGGGCGTGTGGTCAGTGCTGACGATGAAGCAACTGTTCTGGCTCAGGCCTGATCCCTAATCACCTCATCTGTGCCAGCCCTGAGCGAACCCAAACAACGACGCCACCTCCTGGGCTCCAGCCGGAGCATCAGGAGGTTGTTGGAGCGCCGCTGGCTGGTGGTGGTCCTGGCTCTGGCGCTCACTGGACTCGGAGCAGCCATCACCGGCCTGCTGTTCACCAGCGGTATCAACCTGCTGCGGGACTGGCGGCTCGATCTGCTCGATGAATTTCCTGCCTGGGTGGTGCTCCCCGCCCTCGGCGCCATCGGGGGCATGGTCTCCGCCTGGCTGATCACCAACCTGTCTCCAGCAGCTGGCGGAGCGGGGATCACCCACATCATGGGTTTCCTGCGCCACAGGTCGGTGCCGATGGGGCTTCGGGTGGGCCTGGTGAAGCTCGTGGCCGGCATCATTGCCATCGGCTCAGGCTTCCCTCTAGGCCCAGAAGGCCCAGCTGTGCAGATGGGCGGCTCCGTTGCCTGGCAGATGTCCCGCTGGCTGCGGGCACCGGTGGCCTTTCGGCGAGTGATTGTCGCTGCAGGCGGCGGAGCAGGCATTGCCGCCGTGTTCAGCGCTCCCATCGGCGGATTCATCTACGCCATCGAGGAGCTGCTCCACTCCGCTAGGCCCGTGGTCCTGTTGCTGGTGATCATCACCACCTTCTCGGCCGACACCCTGGCGGATGTGCTCGGCTTCCTCGGTCTCGACCCTGGGGGCAGTGGGTTGAACAGCACCATCGGTTTTCAACTGGAGCGGGAATACACCCCCCTGGTGCGCTTCCTGCCTGTCGATCTGCTGTACCTGATCGCTCTCGGCGTGGTGATCGGCGTGCTGGCAGAGCTGTACACCCGCTACGTGCTCACCATGCAGCGGCAGGGCAACCGTTGGTTCGGTGACCGGCTGATTCTGCGCATGACCCTGAGCGGACTCGTGTTGGGCTGCGTCTATGCGGCCCTGCCCGACGCCTTCCACAACCCCAGCGAGCTGAAGCACCTGATCGGAGCCGGCAAGGCCGACATCAGCCTGGCCCTCGCCAGCTTTGTGGTGCTGTTCTTCAGTACCGGTCTAGCGGCGGGCTCAGGAGCACCGGGGGGACTGTTCATGCCGATGCTGACGCTGGGAGGAGCCATTGGTTTGGCCGGCGGCATTGGCGTTGAGGCCCTCACCGGCCACGTTCCCACCACTTACGTGTTCGCTGGCATGGGTGCCTTCGTTGCCGGCTGTTCGCGAACCCCGATATCAGCCATGTTCCTGGCGTTTGCGCTCACCAAGGATCTGCTCATCCTCAAGCCCATCCTGGTGGCCTGCCTCACCAGTTTCCTGGTGGCCCGGTTGTTCAATCCGGATTCCATCTACGAACGCCAGATGGGTATGGAGCTGGCCTCCGAAGACCGAATGCAACTGCGCTTGAACCGTCACCGCCGACCGTTTGAAGCCCCCACACCAGCCAAAGGCCCTTCAGGAGATCCACTCTGAACCAGGAAACACTGCTGTTTGAGCCGGCCTTACCGGAGCCCGGAGCCCTGCAGGCCGTGTTGGCCTTTCCCAGCTCCTATTCCGTGGGGATCACAAGCCTGGGTTATCAGATCGTCTGGGCCACGTTGGCGCAGCGCAGTGATGTGGATGTTCGGCGACTGTTCACGGACCAGCACGATCCCTTGCCCCGCCATTGCGATCTGTTCGGGCTCTCCCTGAGCTGGGAACTCGACGGCCCTGTGCTGCCGGAGCTACTGCAAAACCAGCGGATTCCGATCTGGGCCCTGGAGCGGGGAGATGAGGACCCCATCGTGTTCGGCGGCGGACCGGTGCTCACGGCCAACCCCGAACCCTTGGCACCGTTCTTTGATGCCGTGCTGCTCGGAGACGGCGAACTTCTGCTGCCCGCCTTCATCGACGCTCTGCAGAGCTGCCGGCAGGCATCGCGGGCGGAACGACTCAGACACCTGGCTCAGGTTCCAGGGGTATACGTGCCGTCGCTGTATGCCCCGCAATACGACCCAGACGGCGAGCTGATCGGCATCGAACCGATCGATCCAGCGGTTCCAGCCCTCGTCGAAAAGCAGACCTGGCGAGGCAACACCCTCAGTCACTCAACGGTGGTCACCCCTGAGGCCGCTTGGCCCGACATCCACATGGTGGAGGTGGTGCGCAGTTGCCCTGAACTTTGCAGGTTCTGTCTGGCCAGCTACCTGACCCTTCCGTTCCGGACGCCGTCGTTGGATGACGGTCTGATCCCAGCCGTGGAGAAAGGCCTGCAAGCCACCAAACGCCTTGGCCTGTTGGGTGCTTCCGTCACCCAGCATCCCCAGTTCGCCGACCTCCTCCACTGGCTGGATCAGGACCGTTTCGATGACACCCGCGTCAGCGTTAGCTCGGTGAGAGCAGCCACCGTGACCCCGGATTTGGGTCGGATCCTGGCCAAACGGGGCAGCCGCTCCCTGACCATCGCCATCGAAAGCGGCAGTGAACGGATGCGCGAGGTGGTGAACAAGAAACTCACCACGGAGGCCATCCATGGGGCGGCCCGCCATGCCAAACAAGGCGGCCTCTCGAGTCTCAAGCTCTACGGGATGGTGGGCTTGCCGACGGAATCGGATGACGACGTCGAAGCAACGGCAGATCTCCTGCTGGCCCTCAAAAAAGGAACAGCCGGACTGCGCTTTACCCTGGGGGTGAGCACCTTTGTACCCAAAGCCCAGACCCCCTTCCAGTGGCAAGGGGTCAGACCGGAAGCTGAGAAGCGCCTCAAACGCCTGGCCAAAAGGTTGAAACCGAAGGGAATCGAGTTCCGACCGGAGAGCTATGGATGGAGCGTGATTCAGGCCCTGCTCTCCCGCAGCGACCGTCGCCTGGCCCCGGTGATCGCGGCCGTTGGCGAAGACCGCAACAGCATGGGCGGCTGGAAAAAGACCTACCGGGCTGCTCTCAACGGTGAGCTCCAACCGATGCCAGGGCCAGCCCTGCCGCCGCCGCCGCAATGGAGTGCCGTGATCCACGAACCATGGGAGGCCTCACGGATCCTGCCCTGGACCCACCTCAGGGGGCCCCTAGCTCCGACGACGCTGCGGAACCATCACGATCAGGCCTTGGATCAGGAGTAGGAGTCTGCGCAACCTCCTGGTTAAAGGCAGCCAAACCCGCCAACAGCGTCCAGCCGAGAATGTTGAGGCGACTGTCGAAAAACGGCAGGTCGGTGGCATGCATCGCCACCAACACCAGCGTGGCGGTCCACCAGGCCCGTTCCATCGGTGCTTTTTGCAGGATCCCCTTTCGCAGCGCCACAACCAGCAACAGGAGCACCGTTCCGACAATCAACAGCATCACCGGAAGGCCGTGGCTGATCGCCAACTCCAGCGGGAGATTGTGGGAATGGCCATGCCATCGCTTGGCCGCATAAATCGGATAAAGCACGCTGAACGCGGCTGCCCCCCAGCCAAGCCAGGGACGGGCCGCAACCAACTCCAAGGCATACCCCCACTGGCCCAGACGGGTGTGTTTCCAGGCGGTGGGCCCTCCCCGCTCCAGAAGCCGATCGAGAATCGGCTCCGGCACCACAGCCATGCCCAGTTGACGCCATCCAGGGGGGACACCGGGCAGCACCACCAAGAACAACGGAGAGGCCAACAACAACAGGAGGGGGAGCAACCAGAACCACTGCATCGGTCCCAGAACGAAGGGAATCGCCAAGGCCAGTGCTCCCATGGCATTGCGCGACTGGGTGAGCAAAACAGCAACAACCGTCGAAAGCGTGAGCAACAAAGCCGCACCACGCCGCCTCCACCCATCCGGTCGCAGAACAGCCGCCAGCATCAAAGGCCAAACCACCCCGAGCCAGGCTCCCGCCATGTTGGCGTAATCAAACAGGGCCGAAAGCCGCCCTTGCGGCTGGCCACCGGGGGCAACGAACCAGATGATGGCGCCGCCTCCAAGTTGCCAGGGACCCTGCCAACCCAGAAACATTTGCCCCAGGCCGGTCAGCAGCACCGGCAAGGTTCCGGCCAGCAACATCCAAGCCGCCTGGCGGCGCTGCCGTTCGCTGGCGAGATGGGGCCGAAAGGCCCAGAAAGCCCAGAAAAATGGCAACCAATTGGCCAACCCAGCCCAGGCAAGGGATCCTGTTTCGGCCACCAGGGACCCCACCAGCATCAACAGGGAAGCGACAAGAAACGGTTGCGTCCAGCGGTCCTGCCAAACAGGACAATCCCTGCCACGACTTCCGCTGACACAAGCCACAAGGAGACAGATGCCCGAGAGCAGAGCACTGGAGGGAAGCAGAAAAAGGCCGAGCTGGAACGCCTGACCGCCGCGATGAGACGTCATGCAAAAACGGCGGTGCGTCCTCGGTAAACCATCACCTGACGGCGCAGATGCAAGCGAAGGGCCCGCGCCAGAGCAAGGCGTTCGGTGTCACGGCCCTTGCGGATCAGATCCTCCACCTCATCCCGATGGCTGACGGGAACCGTGGTTTGCTCAATGATCGGACCATCATCCAGATCCTCGGTGACGTAATGCGCTGTGGCACCGATGAGCTTGACCCCACGGTCCCAGGCCCGGTGGTAAGGCTGCGCGCCCTTGAACGCTGGAAGGAAGGAATGGTGAATGTTGATGACCTGTGGAAATCGCTCGAGAAACTCCGAACTAAGAACCTGCATGTATTTGGCCAGCACCGCAAGTTCAACGGCGTTCTCCTCAAGCAGCTGCAAGATTCGGTGCTCCGCTTCGGCCTTGGAATCCTTTCTGACAGGCACATAAATAAAAGGAATCTCGAACGACGCACACAGGGGTTCCAGATCCGGATGATTGGCGATGACCAAGGGAACCTGCATCGGCAGCTCTCCGCTTTGGACACGCCAAAGCAGATCCTGCAAACAATGGCTCTGCTTGCTGGCAAAGATCGCCACGCGGGGAAAGGCGTCTGAGAAGTGGAGCTGTGCCTCACCACCAAGCCGCTCTCCCAGGGCCTGAGCTGCCTCGGGCAGGGCATCCCGGGGAATGCCGAAACCCTTGAGCTGCCATTCGATCCGGCTGAGAAACAACCCCGCTCCGGCGTCGGTGTGGTGATCGGCATGGCGAATGCTGCCGCCATTGGCTGCCACCCAACCCGCTAATTCGCTGACCAAGCCCGGGCGGTCGGGACAGATCATCTGGAGGATGACCGTGGCGTCACTCACAACAACCTTTGAAAAACAAATTCTCCCGCGCAGGAGGGGCTGGTTAAAGTCGCAGAAAATTTTTTGATCACCATGCTGAAGGCTCTGAGACGCCTGGCTGCGTTCTGCCTCTGCGTCGCGTTGAGCATGGGTCTGATGGCCCCGGCTGCTGTCGATGCTGCCGGCATCAATCCTGATGATCTGGGGGTGATCCGCCGCCAGGCCGCGGCATTTGAAGCCACCAAGTCTCGTCTGCCTGATCTAGCCCGGCTGGTGAGTGAAGAAGACTGGGTGTTCACTCGCAACCTCATCCACGGCCCCATGCAGGAAGTGGGCCGGGAAATGCTGTACATCAACCAGCGCTTGGATAAGAGCGACCGCAAAGCGGCCGACAAGGTGGCCCGCTCCTTGAAGGAAGCCATGGCCGATCTTGATGAGGCAGCGCGTCTGCAGGATTTCAGCCGCATGCAGAAGTCCTACAGCGCCGTCGCAGCCGGATTTGACGCCTACAGCGATCTGATCCCTGCTGAGGCCCTCAGCTGACCCGCTCCATTGGTGTCATTGGTGCTGGAGCCATTGGCCTCAGCACCGCCTGGCATCTGGCCCAACGAGGTCATCATGTCTCTGTTTACGACCCTCGCCTGAACGACCCCGTTCATCGCCAGGGATCGGCAAACGATCTCAGTGGCACGTCAGCCTCTCTTGGGGTGCTGATGGGACATGTGTTTCGCCGCAGCAGCGGGCGGGGCTGGAGGCTTCGCCGCCGGAGCATGGAGCTCTGGCCGCAATGGATCAGAGCGCTTCAAACGCACCAGCCTGAGCTCAAGCTCCATCTGGGCTTATTGCAAATCGCCGAGGACGAACAAGCGGCTGAACGGATGGAGTGGCTTGCTAGCCAACGCGTCGACCTGGGCCTGGAAATAGTCTCCAAAGAAGTGCTGAACAAGGTCTGGCCGACGGCCAGCCATGGTGGGCTCCACTCGCTTCAAGACGGTCGAATCGACCCGCTGCTGCTTCAGCAAGCTCTGCGAGAGGCTCTGAATGAACAGAGCGTGAAGCAGACCACCACAGCAGTGGTCCACCTGGAGCGCAACAAAAACCGGTGGAGTGTGCATCGAGCTGACGGTGAGAGCACAATCCATGACGTCGTTGTGCTGTCCACAGCACTGACCACGGATGCTCTGCTGGAACCCCTGGGCCACGCCCGAGCGATGACGCCGGTGTTGGGCCAGGCTCTGTCACTCCAGCTAACGACGGGGCCAACGAGCTGGACCCACTGGCCCTCAGTGCTGGTGGATCAGGGCTTCAACCTGATTCCCACATCACCCGGGCGCTTGCTGCTTGGGGCCACCGTGGAACCGGGTGATTGCGCTTCGGCAGACCCTCTGATCTTGATGCGCAGCCTGAATGAACGGGCACCTGCATGGCTGCGCACTGCCACCGTGTTGAGCCACTGGAGCGGCCTGCGAGCCCGACCCGTGGATCGCCCTGCACCGCTGCTGGAGGAGCTGGAGCCTGGACTGATTCTTGCCAGCGGGCATTACCGCAATGGCGTGCTGCTCGCACCTGCCACAGCGGAGTGGGTTGCCGCTGCACTCGAGCAGCCATGAAAAAAGGGCCCCGCAGGGCCCTAACGCGTCGATGGATCAACCGATCACTTGGTCTCAGTGAACTCCGCGTCGATAACGTCGTCGCTGGCGTCACCACCACCGGCGTTAGCACCGGCACCGGCATCAGCACCAGGAGCTCCGCCGCCCGCTGCAGCACCCTCCTGCTGATAGACGGAAGCACCAACGGTGTAGAGCTCCTGCTGCAGTTCCTCCAGCAGGGTCTTCATCGCGTCGTAGTCGTCTTTCTCGGTGGCTTCCTTGAGCTGGAGGCGCTTCTCCTCCAGCTTCGCCTTGGCGTCAGCATCGACTTTGTCGCCCAGTTCGCCCATCTGCTTTTCAGCTTGATAAACGAGGGTTTCGGCCTGGTTCTTAAGGTCGATCTTCTCGCGCTTCTCCTTGTCAGCGCTGGCATTGGCCTCGGCGTCCTTCACCATCTTGTCGACTTCGGTATCCGACAGGGTCGAGGCACCGGTGATCGAGATGGACTGCTCCTTGCCGCTGCCCTTGTCCTTAGCGGTGACGCTGAGGATGCCGTTGGCATCGATGTCGAAGGTCACCTCGATCTGAGGCACGCCGCGGGGTGCCGGAGGAATGCCATCAAGACGGAAGGTTCCGAGCGACTTGTTGTCGGATGCCATCTCGCGCTCGCCCTGGAGCACGTGAATCTCCACGTTGGTCTGACCATCCACAGCCGTGGAGTAGGTCTCTGTCTTCTTGGTGGGAACCGTGGTGTTGCGGGTGATCATCTTGGTCATCACACCGCCGAGGGTCTCCACACCCAGAGAGAGGGGCGTGACGTCGAGAAGAAGGATGTCCTTCACCTCTCCGGCCAGCACACCGCCCTGGATGGCAGCTCCAACAGCCACCACCTCGTCGGGGTTCACCGTCTGGTTGGGATCTTTACCGGTGATGCGCTTGACCAGTTCCAGCACCGCCGGGATGCGGGTGGAACCACCCACCATCACGATCTCGTCCAGCTCACCGGAAGAGAGCTTGGCGTCCTTGAGCGCCTGCTCCACGGGCATGGCACAACGATCAATCAGCTTGGAGGCCAGTTCCTCGAACTTGGCGCGGGTCAAG
The DNA here is from genome assembly GCF_900474185.1 of Synechococcus sp. UW69. Taxonomy (NCBI): domain Bacteria; kingdom Bacillati; phylum Cyanobacteriota; class Cyanophyceae; order Synechococcales; family Synechococcaceae; genus Synechococcus; species Synechococcus sp. UW69. Next base: position 268,366 of record NZ_UCNW01000009.1, read on the forward strand.
GTGAGGTCTAGGTGCTTCGGACCCTCGGGCGTTGCCGTGATGAACGGCAGGTTGATCTCGCTCTGAGTGGCATTGGACAGCTCAACCTTGGCCTTTTCAGCGGCCTCGGTCAGACGCTGCAGAGCCTGCTTGTCCTGACGAAGATCAATACCTTCGTTGGATTTGAAGGTCTCGGCCAGGTGATCCACGATCACCTTGTCAAAATCGTCACCGCCGAGGTGGGTGTCTCCGGCGGTGGAGAGCACCTCGAACACGCCGTCGCCGACTTCCAAAACGGAAACGTCGAAGGTGCCGCCGCCGAGGTCGAAGACCAAGATGCGCTCATTGCTCTTCTTATCGAGGCCATAGGCCAGAGCCGCAGCGGTGGGCTCGTTGATGATGCGCAGCACCTCAAGGCCAGCGATCTTGCCGGCGTCCTTGGTGGCCTGGCGCTGGGAATCGTTGAAGTAGGCGGGAACCGTGATCACCGCCTGGGTGACGGTTTCACCGAGATACTTTCCGGCATCCTCAGACAGCTTGCGCAATACCTGCGCTGAGACCTCCTCAGGTGCGAATTGCTTTTCGAGAACCGGGCACTTCACCTTCACGTTGGAGCCGGCCTTCTCAACGCCGTAGCTCACCTCCTTCGATTCCTCGTTCACCTCATCGACACGACGGCCAATGAAGCGTTTGACGGAATAAAACGTGTTGTCCGGGTTCATCACCGCCTGACGTTTGGCGATCTGACCCACCAACTGATCCTGGTTCTTGGTGTAAGCAACCACGGAGGGCGTCGTGCGGAAGCCCTCGGCGTTTGCGATCACGGTGGGCTTGCCGCCCTCCATCACGGAAACACAGCTGTTCGTGGTGCCAAGGTCAATGCCGACAACCTTTCCCATCGTTGCCCACCTCCTGAGATGGTGATTTGAATGGGCTCATCCTCCACATCAGACCCGGTGACAGGCGAGGTGTGGTTCCCGAACAGGCAGGCTGGTGGAGCGATCCGGCCCTGGCAATGATCAACGGCGGCACCAGCCTTTTGGGCCTGCTCGGCAATCCAGTGCGCCACTCGCTTTCGCCGGTGATGCACAACGCAGCCCTCGAATCAATGGGGCTCAACTGGCGCTACCTGGCCCTTCCTTGCGAAACCAAGAGCCTTGATTTGGTGTTGCAGGGTCTCAGGGCCGTTGGCTGCCAGGGCCTCAACGTCACCATCCCGCACAAGCAGGCCATCGCTGAACTTTGTAATGAGCTGAGCCCTCTGGCGCGGCGACTTGGTGCCGTCAACACCCTGGTTCCAGGGGTCGACGGTGGCTGGTACGGCACCAACACCGACGTGGAGGGCTTTCTGGCACCACTTGGTGCCAACGAAGACTGGGCCGGACGCGATGCCGTGGTGATCGGCTGCGGCGGATCGGCCCGTGCGGTGGTCGCCGGCCTGCAAAGCCTGAAGCTGAACACAATCACCGTGGTGGGACGACGAAGCGAAGCCTTGCAGGCCTTCAACACCGATCTGCAACAAGAGAATGCCCCTTTAACGGCCTGCCTCGAGAACGCGCCCCAGCTCAAAGAAGCCGTCGCCCAAGCAGCTCTCGTGGTGAACACGACCCCGGTGGGAATGGCAAAGCACGGTGACCCCAAAGCAATGCCCCTGGGTGCGGAACTCTGGTCAGGGCTGAGCCCAAAGGCGGTTTTGTACGACCTCATTTACACACCAAGGCCCACCAGCTGGCTCACTACCGGGCAACGCCGCGGCCATCGCTGCATCGATGGCCTCGAGATGCTGGTGCAGCAGGGCGCTGCATCGCTGCGGCTTTGGAGTGGACGCCATGACGTTCCAACCGAGGCGATGCGAAGCGCCGCCGAGACTGCTCTTGCGACCTAACGTCGCAGTAAGTCCTAGCCCCACCGTGCAGATTCCCCTCTGGCAGCGGCTACTCGCACCGCTGGTGTACCTGCTCCCCTGGAGTGACGCCATTCCCTTTGGCCTAGGGGCTGACGGTGTGTTTAACCAGATCCCTTTGCTCAGACTGCTGATCGTTCCAGCAGTGCCTCTGATCCAACTGAATCGGGGGGTGCCTTTTGGTGGCCTGCTGCTGTTCTTCGTGCTTTTTCTGGCGGTGGTTCGGAATCCAGCCGTTCCCTACTTCCTGCGATTCAACACTCTGCAGGCCTTGCTCACAGACATCGTGATCGTTGTTCTGAGCTTTGCCTTTGGAATCCTGCTCCAACCGATTGCTGGAGGCAGCTTGCTGCTGAGCACCCTGTCCAGCACGATCGTGATCGCGGTGCTGGCCATTCTGGTGTTCGCTCTTGTGGAGTGCTGGCGAGGGCGTGAACCGGATCTGCCAGGCATCAGCCAAGCCGTGCGCATGCAGCTCTACTGAAGGTGGAGGGGCACACCAGGGGATAAGGTGTTGGATCCGTCGCTCACTCCGGTGAGCCTGAAGCCCCGTTGGAGCTGCCCATGACGCACGATCCGTACTACGAAACCATGTACATCCTCCGTCCGGACATTCCGGAAGAGGAGGTCGAAAGCCATGTCACCAAGTACCGCGACATGCTCGTGGAAGCCGGTGCTGATGTGCTGGACAACCAGATGCGCGGAAAGCGCCGCCTGGCCTATCCGATTGCCAAGCACAAGGAAGGCATCTACGTGCAGCTGAGCCATAACGGTGATGGCCAGCACGTTGCTGTTCTCGAGAAGGCCATGCGCCTCAGTGAGGACGTGATCCGCTACCTGACCGTGAAGCAGGAAGGTCCCCTTCCCGCACCTCGGGTGATGCCCGGTAGTGAAGCTGCTCAGCAACAGCAAGCCGAAACAGCTACAGCTGCAGCTGCATCAGCTGACTGATCAGCATTGTGTGATCCATGGGTGGGCGATAGCGTCCGTCCATGGATTCACAACCTGATCAGCGTCATTCAACAGAACCCGCTTGGAACGAACGTCATGGCGACGTTGAGGTTGTTCGGTTGTTGAAGAAAAGAATCACAGAGCTCGAAGCCGAGATCAAGGCTTACGAAGACCTTCTTGCAGAACTGCCCGACGTTTTTGAGCGTCGATTCCAGCAGCGACTTGAGCCGTTGATGGAGCGGTATCAACTACTGGCTGAACAGGTTGATCAAGAACAGAACGAGCGGCCCCAGCAGGCAGCTCTCCCTGGAACCTCAGAACCGGACAACGTCGTGCGCTTTCCGGGCCTGAGGCTCCCCAAGTTCCTGCAGAGGCAGCAGCGTTCAGCCTGAACGACGGTGGGATGCTGACCAGAGCCGGGTTGGCAGACCCCAGACGTAAATGAAACCCTCCGCAGCACGGTGATCGAACTGATCCTCACTGCCGTAGGACGCCATCTCGGGAACATAAAGACTGCTGTCCGCTGAGCCGCGACCGGTGACCGTGGCTGTTCCCTTGTGGAGCCGGAGACGAACGACACCATTGACGTAGGTCTGGGTGCGATCCATGAAGCCGTCAAGAGCATCCTTGAGGGGGCCATACCAAAGACCTTGGTAAACGAGGTCAGCCCACTGCATCTCCAATTGCCGCTTGCTACGCAGAACATCGGCGGCCAGGGTCAGGCTTTCCAGTTCCTGGTGGGCCTGGATCAGAAGCAACAGCCCAGGCGTTTCATAGATCTCCCGGGATTTGATTCCCACCACACGGTTCTCGATCATGTCGAGACGACCAATGCCGTGGGTTCCCGCCAAACGGTTGGCTTCACGGATCAACGCCACGGGATCCAGACGCTGCCCATTGATCGCAACAGGATTGCCCGCTTCAAAAGCAATCTCGATCTCTTCTGAGGCATCGGGAGCAGCCTCCACCGATCGGGTCATCGCGAAGACCTCTTCCGGCGGAGCCACCATCGGATCTTCCAGAGGTCCAGCCTCGATGCTGCGGCCGAGCAGATTCAGATCAATTGAGTAGGGCGATTTCTTGCTCACCGGGGCGGGCATCCCAAAGCGTTCGCCGTAAGCAATGGTCTCCTCACGGCTCATGCCCCACTCACGGGCGGGGGTGAGGACCTTGAGATCAGGCGCCAGCGCTGCGATGGCCACATCAAAACGCACCTGGTCGTTGCCTTTGCCTGTACAGCCATGGGCGACAGCATCAGCACCCACTTCCCGGGCCACCTCGACAAGGCGCTTGGCGATCAGAGGCCTGGCCAGAGCGGTGGAGAGGGGGTAACGGCCTTCGTACAGGGCATTGGCACGAATCGCCGGAAAGGCGAAATCCTTGATGAACGGCTCGATCAGATCTCCCACCAGCGACTGACTGGCACCGGCATCGAGCGCTTTCTGACGAATCGGTTCCAGCTCATCGCCCTGGCCGAGATCTGCAGCAAATGTGATCACGTCCTCCACGCCCCATTCCTGCTTGAGGTACGGGATGCAGACACTGGTATCCACTCCCCCGGAATAGGCGAGTACCACCTTCTTGGCGCGGCCCATCAATGGGTCTCCTGATCACACTCCTCTGATTCTCTCGTCTCGCCGGCCGCATCCTGAGGTGAGGTCACAAGCAGCCATGCAGCCAACCCCGCAGCCGGAGCAAAGACCAGGACCAGCGCCAGGATCCAGGAGGTCTGCAACGGTTCAGGCCGCTGCAGACCCCACCAGTGCAAGCCAGCACTGATCATCAGAGCCAGACCCCACAAGACAATCAGAAGCGCAGGTTTATTCAGCTGGAGCTCGAAAACAGCACGTGGTCTATCTTGGTTGATTGGCCTGTGTCCGTCCCTGCATGAGCGATCTGGTTGATTTAAACGCCCTGGACAGCGTCAACCCGTCCCTCACCCGCTACGGGCGCCGTGACCCAGCACCCGTGCTGCCCCTGCGAGAGGAGCCCGATCTCCTGTCCTGGCTGGAAACCAGCGGCCGTCTCGTCGCGGACGAAGAATCCGGTTCCCCCGAAGTGAGCACTGTCGAAGAGGAAGAACTCTCGGCGCTCATGGGTGAGAAAGAGGATTACAACAAGGATGACGAGCAAAATGAGGAGCAGTGGGAGGACTGATGTCCCCCAACCACTGACTGGTCGTCACTGAGCGACTCATCTAGGGTCCCAGCGACCAGTCCAGTGCTGCTTTGCAATCCACGGATTCGATCCATCGTCCTTGGTGGGAGAACGGCTCGATTAGTGCCAGCTTGCTCATGCTGGTGGTCTTGGCGACCAGCTTTGCAGCCGACAAATGGATCCCCAATGCGCAGCTGAGCCTGCCTCTGTTGATTTCAACGGTCTGCGCAACCGCTACGGCAGCTTTAGGCATTCCGCTTCTGCGTCGCTTGAAGATGGGGCAGTTCATCCGCGAAGAGGGACCGGAATCCCATCGGAGCAAAGCGGGAACGCCAACGATGGGGGGTCTGCTCGTGGTTCCCGTCGGAGTCATTCTCGGCAGCCTGATCACGCGGGACTCCGTGGCATCGCAACAACTGCTCAGCCTGGCTTCGCTGACGTTGGCATTCATGCTGATCGGCGGCGTCGATGACTGGAGCAGCCTCACCAAACACACGAACACAGGTCTGACAGCGCGAGGGAAATTGCTGCTGCAGGCCCTTGCGGCCCTTATCTTTCTGGTCGTCGCAGCCTGGCAGGGCTGGATCAGCAGCAGCATTGCCTTGCCTTTGGGCCTTGAACTTCCGCTGGGGATCCTGATCTGGCCTTTGGGGCTGTTTGTTGTTCTGGCGGAGAGCAATGCCACCAACCTCACCGATGGCCTGGATGGTCTGGCCAGCGGCTGTGGAGCTCTGGTGTTTACGGGTCTGGCGCTTCAGCTAATGCTGCGAGGGGACAGTGGAGATCCCGCCCTAGCTGGATTTTGCATGACCATGGCAGGGGCGTGGCTGGGATTTCTTGTGCACAACCGAAACCCGGCTCGAGCCTTCATGGGCGACACCGGATCCCTCGCGATGGGGGCAGCCCTGAGTGGTGTCGCCCTGTTGTCCAACAGTCTTTGGCCACTGCTGGTGATGGGAGGCGTCTTCGTGGCTGAATCCCTCTCCGTGATCATCCAGGTTTGGGTGTTCAAGGCCACGAAAGGGCCTGATGGACAAGGCCGACGCGTTTTCCGCATGGCGCCACTTCATCACCATTTTGAGCTGGGAGGCACCGATGAACGAAGCGTGGTGCCTGCGTTCTGGCTGGTGACGGCAGGGCTGGTCTTTGTAGGAGTGGTGGTACATCCCTAAGAGCGAGACAGCTGAAGTGATAGATAACCTGAAAATCTCCGCAGCAATGTGATAATTATTCAACTTAAACACATTAAATTAGACACTCTAAGTGTCTGACGTTCATGAATAACTGAGCCAGCTCAGAAACATGATCAGGCATGAAAATAATAAGAGAAGTGATAGCACTTCTTTGAATGACCTTTACAGCGCAGCAACTCCATTTGTTACTTTTATCGATATTCTTTTCAAATAATGAGTCGTCATCAATAAAAACGATTGACATATCAAAAATAAAAGTAGCGATTAAGAACAAAAACCAAGTGAAGATCGGATTTGAGGCAACAAGACAGTAAAAAAAAGATTTTTATATCCGTCAAGAAAGCTTTCTGCAGCTTACATGCCTTAAAATTGTGCTTTCGAGGCATCAAGGCAGGATGACCTATTTCACCTGGCGTGAATCCGGTCTCACAGCTGACTGTTCGAGCCTCGAAGCGATGGCTGCCCGCTTTGAAGAGTCCGCCAGTTTGATGCGGCGCATGTCCAGCGAAGGATTCCATCTGGAACGGCATGGAACAGAGCAGCGCATCACCCATCCCGATCCCAAGGTGTTTGAAGCCTGGGGATTCGTCAACGAAGAATCACCAGTTCGCCAACTCACGCTGATCCCCGATCTTCAGAACTGATGGAAAACCTGCTTGCCAAAACCGCTGAGCTACTCGCCAGCGCAGCGGCTGATCCCGATCGGGTTCTGCGTTGGGTGCTGATCTATTTCGGTGTGTCGTCGCTTGGATTCATGGGCGTGTGGTTGATCGGAGAAGTGCGTCGTCAGAGCAACAACGCCGATTCGAACTGAGCCCTCAGCGGCTCGCTTCCACTGAACGCTGACGCCACTGAGGCGTCTGCTCCATCGATTTCAGCTGATCAGCACTGGGACTTTCAAGCGCGTCGAGGAAATGCAGCGGTTCCGCTTCAAAGTGAAGGTGAGGTCCGGTTGACCAGCGACCCGTATTCCCACAAAGACCAATGATCTGACCGCGGTCATAGGAACCTGCGGGGGCACCAGCATTGAGATGGCTGTAGCGGGTCTTAATCCCATCGCCCGCAAGATGGAACGTCCATCCGTGGGTGGATGTCCAGCGACTCCGACCAACACCATCATGTGCCGCGCGCACAGGACGACCAACACGGCAGGCGATATCCAACGCTGGGTGGTCTGGTTCGACGCCTTGGGTCACCACACCCGACATCGGTACAAGCAACGCGGCAAACAGACCCAGCAAACAATCAAAATGAGAATTGGAAGAGAACCTTAAGACACTGTCCCTTTCGTCAGAGAAAAGACAGGATTCTCATTTTTCCTTAACGCTCTCTTAAAAGGAAAAAAACCCTGTGCTTCCGGGCCACTCCGCCGGCGGTCTCGCGACGGTTCGAAGTGCAAATCAAACGCAGCTCATGCGCAGAGCACTTCTGTTCACTGGTGCCGGCCTGATGGTCGCCGCCGCTGGACTGCCTGGCTTCGCCGCCCCAAAACAAACCGCCCGGACCGTCACCAACGGTTTCGTTCGCTCCAACGTTCTGTTGCCCATCGGTGGCAAACAGCAGGTCTCCAATCCCGTTCCTCAGGATCTGAGCAATCTGTCCGGTTGGACCCGTGAAGAACTCGAAGTGGGTCTGGAGAAGCAGTACGACGTCGACGTTGCTGACGTCACTGAATTCCTCTATTCAGATGAGGGCGAGGCCTTCCTGAAAGCAAGCCTGAACGGCAACTATCACCCGTACTACAGCCAGCAAAACGATCTGCAGGCCGTACGCAGCGCCATCATTCTCGATGCTGAAGATGGCAAGCTCTCCAGCTACGGAATGATGGCCAAGCTGCCGACCGATCAGCGCCTGCAAGGTGCCATGAAGGTCTGCAATGCTGACGTGAAAGGTGATTTCCACAAGGACACCTCTCTGCTCAGCTGGTACATGAACACTCCGGCCTGCATCCAGGCCTACACCGCCAAGGCCCCTGAGCCCGCTCCAGCTGCTCCCGTTCAGGGACTCTGGTGATCTGACGGCATAACGACAAAAGACGTCGAACAAGCCCTGGGTAGTCCCAGGGCTTTTTTGATGCACTGGGCATCAAAAAAAGGGCATCAAGGCAAAACCACCACGGGAGTCCCCACCTCCACAAGCTCAAACACCCTGCGGATGTGTTCGTCATAAAGACGCACACATCCATGCGACACGGCCCGTCCGACAGTCCAACGATGGGGAGTGCCGTGCAAGCCGACGTGGGAGCAGCCTCGAACCTGCACCACTTTCTCGCCATCCCAACCACCGGGATTGGAGCAGTCCTGATGAAAGGCAATCCAGCGCGATCCCAGGGGGTTTCGACCTCCGGGGGGAACCAAAACACCGGTGCCTGGATGCCTCCAAACGGGATCCACCGTCTTGAAAAGCACCCGATGCTCCCCAACAGGGGTTTCCCAACCTTGCGTGCCAACAGCGGCAGGCACACGCAGACGAAGCTGGCCCTGCTCCAGCAGGATCAGCTGACGGCTTGAGCGATCCAACACAAGTTGCTTGTTGGAACGCGAGCGGACTGCAGCCGGCAGTAAAGCCAGCGCCTCTGCATCACTCAGCCAAGGAGCAACCGGTGGAATGGGATCAGCAGGCCTGGCTCTTGCCGCCCCGAGCTGAAGACATCCCCCAGCGAGAACCGCCAACAATGTCGCCCGAAGCACTGGACTCCATCAAGAACTCATCCTTGACGTAGCGGCACATCGAGCCCTGCACTCCCAGGCTGCGGAAAGTCTCAGGACTTGCGTTGATTGATGATGCGGCCAGCCATTCAAAGATCACCATGCCGTCGTTTCCTCGCACCGTGATGCTGCTGGGCAGTGGGGAACTGGGCAAAGAAGTGGCCATCGCTGCCCAGCGACTTGGCTGCAGGGTGATCGCCTGTGATCGCTATGCAGGTGCTCCAGCAATGCAAGTGGCTGACATGGCGGAAGTGCTGCCGATGACCGATGCCGATGCCTTGCTCGAAGTGGTCAGGCGCCACCAGCCCGACGTGGTGATCCCGGAGATCGAAGCGCTCGCAGTTCATGCGTTAGCGGAACTGGAACAGGAGGGAATCACCGTGATTCCAACGGCCCGTGCGACGGCCGTCACCATGAACCGAGACCGCATCCGCGACCTGGCAGCCGGCGAACTCGGTCTCCGCACGGCCCGATTCGCCTATGCCTCCAATGCTGAGGAACTCACAGAGGTAGCGAAACCTCTGGGCTGGCCCGTCGTGGTGAAACCGGTGATGAGTTCCTCGGGCAAAGGCCAAAGCGTGGTGAAAGGCCCTGAAGACTTGAAGCAAGCCTGGGATATCGCCATGGCCGGCGCCCGCGGCACCTCAGACCAAGTGATTGTTGAGGAATTTCTCAGCTTCGATCTGGAAATCACCCTGCTCACCATTCGCCAGCGCAACGGCGAAACCCTCTTCTGTGCACCGATCGGCCACGAACAGGAAGGAGGGGACTATCAGTGCAGCTGGCAGCCCGCCCAACTGACGGAACAGCAACTGAATCAGGCCCAGGCCATGGCCAGGACGGTGACCGACAACCTCGGCGGTGCAGGTCTCTTCGGTGTGGAATTTTTCCTCTGTGGTGATGAGGTGATCTTTTCGGAACTGTCTCCCCGCCCCCACGACACCGGCCTAGTCACATTGATCAGCCAAAACCTGAGCGAATTCGAACTGCACCTGCGTGCCGTTCTTGGCCTGCCGATCCCCACCATCACGGCAGCTGATGCCGCCGCCAGCCGAGTAATCCTGGCCCAAACGAATATGGACTCCGTCGCTTTTGAAGGGGTCGAAAAAGCGCTGACGGAAGCTGACACCCAATTGCTGCTGTTCGGCAAGCCCACGGCCCGCCCTGGTCGGCGGATGGGTGTGGCACTGGCAAGGGGAGGAGATCGGAAGGAAGCACAAGCCAAGGCCGACAGGGCAGCCGCCTGTATAACCGTGATCCCGGGATCAACGGCTGCCTGAAAACCGGTAGTGGGTTAAGCCATCCAGCACCGCTCCAACACTGGGGCGTTTCGACACATAAACCCGCTGCTGAGACCGTTGACCCAACAAACAAGGATCGTGATCCGCAGGCACAACCGTGGCGGGTAGACCATCCAGCAACTCTCCATCCCCCTGCTGACTGGCCACCACCAGAACCCGCTCCAGGGGGAGCCCCCAAGAGTGAGCCAGGAAGCGAATGGCCTCGCTGCGGGAGGCGCGCTGCGGCAGAACATCCAAGAACCAGTGGCAGCGGAGCTGGGGTTCAGCCTGCAAAGCATGGCGCCGCAAGCGCTGACGGGCCAACCCGATCAACCCACGGTTGGAGGCACGCAACAAGTAGCTGACCTTGAAACGACTTTGATGATCAAGGTCCTGAAGCTGAATGTGTTCCTGCAGGTGACCCATCGCTGCAAGAACAGCATCGCGATCCCAGGCCTCACTGATCCGCTGCGCCCAAACGGGGTCCGCTGCGCGATCCAAACCATGGTGGATCTCGGTTCCAGCCCGGCAGATCCAGGCCTTGGGATCGGGAAGGTGCAACTCGTGGTAGCGCTGACGTGCCTGAGCCAGGGAGCGACCCGTAAGGATGACCAACCCTGTCGAGGCGGAAAAGGGTTCGGCTTGAAGCCGATCGCGCAGATGTGCAAGGGAGCTTTCCTCCGGCAACTCCAAACTGCTGTCGAGATCCAGCGCCAGGAGCCTGGAGACAGGACTGGGCCGCCGCACCACCGACAACGCTCGAACAGGTGACGAACGAATCCTTTGCTGCATCAGGGCGAGGTATTGGCAGACATGGGCATCCCAACTGAAGTGGCGACTGATCGCCTCCACCCCGTTGTCACTCCAACGTCGCCAACGGGGTGCATCACTGCCGGCGAGTTCCAGGGCTTCCTGAAGTGCCCCAGGATCGGTGACGTCTGCCAAAAGACCGTTGTCGCAACGGTGTTGGATATCCCGTGGCCCCCCATCGTCGGTCGCCACCATCGGCAAACCACAGGCCGCGGCCTCCAGCAGGGTGAGTCCGAAGGGTTCCGTCAAAGCCGGGTTCACAAACAACCCGCCACGACGGGCAGCCCAGCGATACAGGGCGGGAATCTGGGCACGACTGTGTTGTTTGGGATAAGCCACCTGGCCATAGAGGTCAAAGCGATCCACCAAATCGAACACCTGCTGAAGCACATCGCGCTGCTGCTTCTCGAGCTGACGCGGGTCATCCCGACAGCCCAGCACAAGCACGAGGTTGTGACGCTGCCGCAGCACCGGTGACTGGCCGTAGGCCTCCACAAGCGCAGGAATGTTCTTGCGACGAACCGCACGGGAAATCGCGAGCAGGGGTGCGCGATCTGGCTCCCTCAGGAAAGGCTGCAACAGGCTTTCCAAAGCAGAGCATTCCTGCGACGAACCGTGGGGATGGAACCGTGTGGCATCGACCCCGGGGGGGACCACCTCCGCCTGAGCCGCCTGAAAGTGGCCGTAGCGCGAGTACTGCTGATCAGCTTCCTGACGGGTGCTGGTGATCACCAGATCGGCTTGCGCCAGAGCGCGCTCTTCGGCATCGATGCGACGGCTGATGGCATAGGTCTGCTCAATCTGAGAGCGATCAAGACCACCAGCCAGGAGGCGACGCTGTTTCTCCCGGCCGAGAGAGTGCCCGGTGAACACCAGCGGAATGCCCAGCCGCTGACTGACCAGAGCACCCACCAAGCCGGCATCGGCGTAGTGGGCATGAATCCAGTCCACCCTGTGGCCAGGCTGGCTCAGATGTTCCACCAGTTGATCAGCCAGCTCCTCGAGATGGGGCCAAAGGAGCTCCTTCCGCAGGTACCGCTTCGGTCCGAATGGGAAACGCAGGATGCGGGCACCCGGACAAATGACCTCCTCCCGTTTGCTGTAGTCGAGATCAAAACGACGGTCCTGAATCAACCGCGTCACCACATCAACCTGCTCAACCTCGGCCCGCTGCGCCAGGCTGCGCGCAAGCTCGAGGACATAGAGCGTCTGGCCACCGGTATCAGCATCCCGTCCGAGTTCGAGCTCATGGGAACGAAACAGACCGTGAAGATGCAGATGCAACAACCGGATCCCCATTCGCTCACCTCACAAACAACAACGGAACACAGATTCAGTGCCGTTGGTTTTTCTTTAGAGGCGGAAGAAGAGCTAAAAAATGAAAAAAACCTTAGAAGGCACGCAAATCAAACAGCTAAAAAAAGCCGACTCTCTTTCTCTCGCAGGTGATCTGAGCTCAAGAAACTGCACTCATGCCAACTGCTGTATGTAACAACCCGGCAATGTCAGAGGCGGTCGCTTACATCAACAAGACTTCCCTGCTCGTCACCCCAACCACCCGCAGAGAAGGTGACCGCGCCATCCACCTCAAGCTGCTCATTGATCCAGCCGAGGATGACCGGTCCAACCTGTGCGGGGGACGGCTCACCTTGAAAACTACGAAGGCTGAAGTGGTCGGCACCCTGCACCAACACCAAGCGGTGACCGAACTGCACGGCCTTGTTCTCACGCATCGGAGTGATGGCTTCCGGACCCGAAGGCACCACCCAATCGCGGGTACCACTGATCAGCAGCAACTTGGCCGGAAGGCTCTCCAAGCGACTGCCGTCAAACAACAAGTGCAAGGGCGGACTGACGGCCACAACAGCCTTGACCCTTGAATCGGCAACAGCGGCTTGGTTAACCCCCGACAGCCAACTGCATTGGAGCACCCAGCTGATGTTTCGCTCCGGATCCTTGAGGTCGTTGCAACGGGCTTTGAGTCTGTAATCAACAGGAACACCACCGGCCAACTGGAGCGTGGTGGTGGCTCCCCAAGAGTGACCCACCACCGCTACGGCATCGGTGTTCAAGTTGGCACCTGGCCGAAAACGCCCTGCACTGATGGCATCCAACAAAGCAGACACATCAAGGGGCCGAAGACGCAATTCTTCAGGCCCCGGTGGCGGCGCATCACCAGCGAGCATCGCCTTCTGCTGATTGAGATCGCTGCCGGGGTGGTCTGGAAGCAACACGGTGTAGCCATGGGCAGCCAACACCTCGCCCCAACCTTCAAAGGATTCCGGATCGTCCCAGAGCCCGTGGGAAATCATGACCAAGCGACCATTCCCAGGCGCTGCAGGCTGAAGCGTCAGAACCCGCAGAGGTTTCGGGCGGTGAGGCACGGGCACCTGAACAACCTCACGGGACCAACTGGGCCGCAGTGGTCCCCGCAGAGCAGCCGTCACGGATGCGGGCTCAACGGAACGGGCCAAAGCAACCCCCTCCTCAAGATTGGTTTTAAGCCGGTTGGCCACCTCAGCGAGGCGCGATAGATCGATCGATGCCTGTTCTCCCGGCAACTCCCGCAAAAAACCAAGGATGTTGGGTTGCCCCCGGCGTTCAGCACGAATCAGGGCCTCGGTCAGCATGCGCCCGCTCACATCCGGCTCAACTCCTTCAAGAGCCACCACCTGCGTCGCCGCATGGAGGGCCTGCTCCAGAAGCGGCTGACCGGTCGATCCCGCCAGCAACGCCTTGGTTTCCAAGGGCAGTGGCGTGAGGAACACCTGGCGCAACAGCGGCAACAACTTGCCACCACTGGCCAGTTCCAGATCCTGCAGATCCGGACTGGACTGGATCAATTGTTCAGCGGACTCGCCGTCATCGAAGTTGATCGTGATCTCCGTTTCCAGGAACGGCAGTCGCAACACCAGCCTCTCCAATGCTGAGGCGGGACCCCCTGCCAAGGCCAGCGAGATGCCGACACCCAGGGCCACCAGGTGTGTCCGAAGTCGAGCCATCAAGCCGCCAGGGGAACGGGAAGTTCAGGGGGATGCTGCTCCAAAACCCGGCTGAGGTAGCGCCCTGTGTGACTGGTGGAGTGCTGGGCAACCTCCTCTGGAGTCCCCGTCACCAGAATCTCGCCACCCTTGTCACCCCCTTCAGGGCCAAGATCGATAACCCAATCACTGCAACGGATCACATCGAGATTGTGCTCAATGCAGATGATTGAATTGCCCTTGTCCACCAACCGCTGCATCACATCCATCAGCTTGTGCACGTCATAAAAGCTGAGGCCGGTGGTGGGCTCATCAATCAAATAGAGGGTCTTGCCGGTGGCCCGCCGTGACAATTCCGTCGCCAGCTTCACCCGCTGGGCTTCACCCCCCGAAAGAGTTGGCGCCGGCTGGCCAAGTTTGACGTAGCCCAAGCCCACATCCACCAGCGTGCGCAACCGATCTGCAGCCTGAGGAATCGCATCGAACACCTCAGCGGCCTGCTCCACCGTCATCTGCAGCACATCAGCAATGGTGTAACCCTTGTATTTCACCTGCAGGGTTTCGCGGTTGAACCGAGCGCCCTTGCAGACATCGCACTGAACGTAGACGTCCGGCAGGAAGTTCATTTCAATCACATTCACGCCCTGACCGCGGCAGGCCTCACAACGGCCGCCCTTCACGTTGAAACTGAATTGCCCCACCTGGTAACCACGGGCCTTCGCCTCCACCGTGGCAGCGAACACCTGCCGGATCGGATCAAAAGCACCGGTATAGGTGGCCGGATTGGATCGGGGCGTCCGTCCAATCGGACTCTGATCGATCACGATCACCTTGTCGATCGACTTCAGACCCCGCAGCTCCCCAACACCCTGCGGGAAGGGGACTTTGAAACCCAGGCCGTTTTCCAGAGCCGGATGCAAAAGCTCATTCACCAGGGTGCTCTTGCCGCTGCCGCTTACACCGGTGACGGACACCAGCCGTCCCAGTGGAAACTCAACCGAAACGTTCTTGAGGTTGTTGCGATTGCAATCGATCAGCTTGAGGGAACGTGAACCGCTCTGGCGGCGTTCTGCTGGCGTTGGAATCGAACGGCGGCCGCTCAGATAGGCACCGGTGAGGGATTCGCTGCTCGCAACCAAGTCATCGAAACTTCCCTCGGCCACGATGTGGCCACCATGGACGCCCGCACCGGGACCGATATCCACCACGTGATCTGCAGCACGGATGGTGTCTTCATCGTGTTCCACAACCACCAGGGTGTTTCCAAGATCCCTGAGCCTCACCAGAGTGTTCAGGAGACGATCGTTGTCCCGCTGATGCAGGCCGATGCTCGGCTCATCAAGCACGTAAAGCACCCCTGTGAGACCAGCGCCGATCTGGGTGGCCAACCGAATGCGCTGGGCCTCACCGCCGGAGAGCGTCATCGCCGGACGATCCAAGCTGAGGTAATCCAGACCGACATCCAGCAGAAACTTCAAGCGCAGACGGATTTCCCTGAGCACCAGATCACCGATCTGAATCTGACGGGGACTCAACAAAGGCTCTGAACCCTCATAGGAACCAACGCCCATCAATTTTTCGATCCGTTCCAGGGTCTGACCGACGCTGACAGCCGTGAGTTCTGGAATCCGATAGGGACCGACCGTCACAGCCAGGGCTTCCGGTCGGAGCCGCTGTCCGGCACAGGCTTCGCAAGGTACGAGCTCGAGATACTTCTCCAACTTCTGCCGTTGAGCTTCACCGCTGGCATCGCGAAGCTGCCGCTCGAGAATCGGAAGAATGCCTTCGAAAGGGCGGGTGTATCCCCCTTTGCCCTTGCGATACCGGCTATCGGCCTGAATCAGAATCGGTTCACGGCTTCCGTTGAGCAGCACATCCCGCTGGTCATCCGTGAGCTCATTCCATGGGGTCTTGATCTCAAAGCCGAAGGCTTCACCAACCGAGAACAACAGTGAAAAGTAATAGCTGTTGTCTTTCTCTGCCCA
Source organism: Synechococcus sp. UW69 (assembly GCF_900474185.1). Taxonomy (NCBI): domain Bacteria; kingdom Bacillati; phylum Cyanobacteriota; class Cyanophyceae; order Synechococcales; family Synechococcaceae; genus Synechococcus; species Synechococcus sp. UW69. The sequence continues at coordinate 284,313 of NZ_UCNW01000009.1, forward strand.
AGGGGCAACGGCGGAATAAACGGGCTGACTGGGATCCGGAATCACCCGGTCCACTGTGAATTTGCGTAGATGCCCGATGCCATGGCAAGCCTCACAGGCGCCGTAAGGGCTGTTGAACGAAAACAGTCGCGGCGATAGTTCCTCCATCACAGCGCCGTGAACCGGGCAGGCGAAGTTCTCGGAGTAGAGCCGCTCCCGTTCAACGCCGTCGGGAAGCTCCTCACCTTTCTTGGGCACGACCTCCACAAGCGCCAAACCATCGCCACGTTTGAGAGCCGTGCGCAACGAATCTGTCAGCCGTTCCTGCACCCCCTCACGGGACACAAGGCGATCGACCACCACCTCGATGTTGTGGCTGTGGTTCTTGTCGAGTTCAATGTTGTCGGCCAGTTCGCGCACCTCACCGTTGATGCGCACCCGAGCAAAACCCTCAGCCGCCAGGCCACTGATCAGCTTGGTGTGGGTGCCCTTTTTGCCACGCACCACCGGCGCCAGCAATTGATACCGGGTTCCCTCCGGCAACAAAAGAATCTGATCGACCATCTCGTCGATGCTCTGCGGCTTAATCGAGCGACCGCATTTGGGGCAATGGGGTTCGCCAGCCCGGCCGAACAGCAAACGAAGGTAGTCCTGGATCTCCGTAACGGTGCCCACCGTGGAGCGCGGGTTGTGACTGGTGGATTTCTGATCAATGGAGATCGCGGGGGACAACCCTTCGATGGCATCCACATCGGGCTTGTCCACCTGGCCTAGGAACTGCCGGGCGTAAGCCGACAGACTTTCGACATAGCGGCGCTGCCCTTCCGCAAAGATCGTGTCGAACGCCAGCGAACTCTTGCCGCTGCCACTCACCCCGGTGAAGACCACCAGCTTGTTGCGGGGAATCGTGACGTCGACGTTCTTGAGGTTGTGCTGTCGAGCACCCCTCACCCGAATCACGTCGTCCTGAATCGCCAGCGGGTCAGCTGAATCAGTGATCTTGGCAGCAGCTCGCGCCATCAGGACCCGTTGGATGGCCCAAAAGCTTAGGAAGAACCGAAGCCTTCAAGCTGTTCGCTGGTCCAGCAGGCTGGCTGCATAGGCATCGGCCTGATCGCCACCAGCGAGATCAGCCAGCTCCTGGCGACGTTCCTGGGTGTCCCGCAGTCGGGACACTCGCGAATGGGTCACGCCATCCTCCACATGCTTACTGACCCGGAAATGATGATCAGCAACCGCTGCCACAAGCGGTTGGTGAGTGACGCAAAACACCTGACGCTGACGGGCCAGAGTCTGAAGGAGATTCGCCATCGCTCCACTGACGCGTCCACTGACGCCGGCATCAATCTCATCGAACAGCAGCGTGCTGGACCCATCCACAGCGGCAAGAGTGGTCTTGAGCGCCAGCAGAAAACGGGACATCTCACCCCCAGACGCCACCTCCGTCAACGGTGCCATCGGCTGGCCGGGATTGGCAGAAAACAGGAACTGCACAGCATCCGCGCCATGCTCAGCGGGATCACAGGGGGTGAGCTCCACCTTGAAACGCACGTTGGCCAGCCCCATGGGAGGCAACAAGTCCAGCAACGAGGCCTCCAGAGCCGCCGCCGCCTTGGAACGCTCGCGATGCAACGCCGCATTGGCCTGATCACGCGTCTGGCGTCGGTCGTTCTCGTCCTGGTGCAGGCGAGCGAGATCCGCCGCGAATCCCTCAGCACCCAGACGAAGAAACAGGTCATCTCGACGCTGAATCAAACCGGCCAGATCAAGGCCATAGCGGCGCTGCAGGCGTTTTAAAACCGACAGGCGGTCTTGGATCCGCTCGAGATGGTCTGGATCGCTCTCGAGTGCAAGACCGTACTGATCGAGGGAACGCAACAAAGCATCCACACCAGCCTCGAGATCCAGAGCCTGATCCCGCAGGGACTCAAGGGAACCATCCAGCTGGGCCATGGCCTGCAGCTCCTGGATGCACATCGCGAAATGATCCTGCAGAGAAGGCCCCTGATCCGCGCCATCGCGGAGACGCCCAAACAGCACGGACAACCCCTCCAGCAGCCTCACGCCATGAACAAGGCGGTCCTGATCCTGTTCAAGCCGCTCCTGTTCGTCGGGGTCTTCCAGATCGGCAGCCTGCAGCTGCTCCAGCTGCTCCTCCTGTTCAGCCCGCTCCTGTTCGGAACGCTTCTGCTCCTGCTCGAGGGCCATCAGAGCATCAGCAGCCAGGCGCCATTTGCTCCAGGCATCAGCCACTTGCTGTTTAGTCGCCGCCAACGGGGAGCCACCGAGACGGTCCAACCAAAGACGTTGTTGCCCAGCGCGTGACAACAACTGGGTCTGGCCTTGAACGGTGAGATCAATCAGCAGTGGTCTGAGCTCAAGCAACTGCTGACGGTTCACCGTGCTGCCGTTCAGACGGCAGCGACTGGAAAAGCGATCACCGTCTTGCCGTTTCCACTCACGGCTAATCAGGAGCTCCTCTTCAGGGTCAAACTCCGCCGCAACCAGCCACTGTTCAAGGGATGGGCTGAGTTGAAATGCAGCCTCAATCCTGGCTCGATCAACCCCAGCGCGAAGCAGACGAATACCACTGGCCCCCTGGGCTCCACCGAGAACCGCATCGAGGGCATCAAGAAGAATCGACTTCCCTGCTCCGGTCTCACCGGTGAGCACCGTGAAGCCCGAGCTGAACTCCAGTTCAAGACTCTCGATCAGAGCAATGTTCTGCAGCAGCAGACCGGTGAGCACGTCCAGCCCTGTGATGATGCCGACCGTAGCGGCAGCTCGGTTCGTTTAGAAGGGGTGTCGGACATCCCGATGAATTGATGGCGCAGGAGCTCGGGGATTTCATCGAAGCCGCGGGGTTGCTCGAGTACGACCCCGCCGCCATCACACGTATTTATGCCGGCCATCCCCAGCGGCTGATCCGACGGCTCTGGCAAACCCTGGTACCCATCGGCCTGTTGCTTCTGGGCGTCGCCTTCGACTGGATCTTCCAGTTACTGAAAGACGAGCAACGGGCCCGGGATCGAGCCCGCGAGTGCGCAGAACTGCTGGTGGATCTCGGCCCCGCCTTCATCAAAGCCGGCCAAGCTCTGTCCACACGACCGGACATCGTCCCGCCGCTGCTGCTGGAGGAATTGGCCCAGTTGCAAGACCAACTGCCTGGCTTCGACAGCGGCCTGGCCATGGCCTGCATCGAGGACGACCTGGGGGCACCGGTGGATGACATTTTCGAGCAGCTCGACCGGGATCCGATTTCCGCCGCCTCCCTGGGACAGGTGCACAAGGGAACCCTCAAGGGTGGCGCCAGGGTGGCGGTGAAGGTGCAACGCCCCGGCCTGCGCGAACAGATCACCCTGGATCTGTACATCGTGCGCAACATCGCAGCCTGGCTGAACAGCAACATCGGACTGATCCGCAGCGACCTCGTCGCCTTGATCGACGAACTGGGGCGACGGGTGTTCGAAGAAATGGACTATCTCAACGAGGCCTCGAACGCTGAGACCTTCGCTGAGCTGCATCAGCACAACCCTCGAATCGCTGTTCCGACGATCTACCGCAGCGCCACCAGTCGCCGCGTGCTGACGATGGAATGGATCGACGGCGTCAAACTCACCAATCTGGATGCCGTTCGGGAACTCGGTGTCGATCCAGACGACATGGTGGAGGTGGGCGTGAATTGCAGCCTTCAACAGTTGCTGGAGCATGGCTTCTTCCATGCCGACCCCCACCCCGGCAATCTCCTGGCCCTCGAAGACGGACGCCTCTGTTATCTCGACTTCGGGATGATGAGCGAGGTCAGCCGCGAGTCACGCACGGGCTTGATTCAAGCGGTTGTTCATCTGGTGAACCGGAACTTCGGGAAGCTCTCCAAAGACTTCGTCACCCTTGGTTTCCTGGCGGAAGACGTGAACCTGGAACCGATTGTTCCGGCCTTTGAGAAGGTCTTCAGCCAAGCTTTGGAAGCCGGCGTCAACCGCATGGATTTCAAAGCGGTCACTGATGACATGTCCGGTGTGATGTACAAATTCCCGTTCCGGGTACCGCCCTATTACGCCCTAATCATTCGGTCACTGGTCACCCTCGAGGGCATCGCTCTGAGTGTGGATCCGAACTTCAAGATTCTCGGTGCGGCGTATCCCTACTTCGCGCGTCGGCTGATGGAAGACCCAGATCCCCAATTACGTCAGAGCCTCAAGGAGATGCTGTTCGACGGAGATGCCTTCCGCTGGACCCGTCTGGAAAATCTTGTGTCTAGCGCTGCAAGTCAGGCCCAACTGGACCTGGAAGCGCTACTCGACCAACTGCTCGACTTCCTGTTCTCTCCCAAGGCGGGACTGCTTCGGGATCAATTGGTGACCGCCGCCGTGGAGAGACTGGACGCTCTGGGGTGGTCCACGATGCAGCGCCTGGGTAGACGTCTACCCAAACGACTGCAACCCTCCGCCATCGCCCAGACGCCTCCAGGGCTCTCGGATCCACTGATGCAACTGGAGCCAGTACGAGAATTGATTCAGGTGTTGCAGTCATTGCCGGGGTTCAAACCGGAACTTCTGCTGCGACGGATGCCCAGAGTTCTGAATGAGCCGGACACCCGCCGTATGGGATTCCAGGTGGCTCAAGGGCTGGCCGAACGAGGAGTTGTCCGCCTGGTGCGGGTCGCCGCTGGAGTTCCTGCCTAAGTTCCTGAGAACACCGTCAGCGTGATGCTTCTCAAGCCCTTCACCCGTTCGTCACTGCTGGCCGCGGCGGCAGGACTTGGAATCGGTTGGAGCAGCGTCATGCAACCTCTGCATGCCGCCACGGATGTAGCCCTTGTCAGTGGTGCCTTCCGCCGCTCGATTCCCGTCAAGGAATTTGAACACCTGGCCGAGACCGGTGAAGCCATCGGCCTGCTGGGCAATCTGCTTGAACTCTCCGGGCAGAACCCTCAGGAGGTATCGCGGATGCTCAATCAGAGCCTCGAACTTCCACTAGTGCTGACCAGCCGTTTAATCAATACACGGATTGGTGAAGCCATCCTGCGCCGTGCTTCACGCATCATCTACCCCATCTACACACCGGAACCCGAGGTGAGTGTTCCGGCGATCCGAGCAGGGGTGATCAGTGGATTGCAAAGCGAGGAAGGCCTCACCGCTGTGAGCTTTCTGAAGGGGTATCCCAATGCCGTTATGGCGGTGAACCTGCCAGCTTTGTTTGGGGTGATTGAGAAAGCGGAATCGATTGCCGGCCTGGTGCAGTTTTTCTCCGACTCCCCCTTGGACGGACTGAAGGACGCGCAACCCTGACCAATTCCTGAACGGACGCCGCCTAGATTCCGGAAATCCCCCCATCCCAGCCGGTGTCCCTGTTTCAGAACCTCCGTCGGCGTTTCACTGCCACCCCTGTGATGCAGGACTGGCCTGGACTGATTGAGGCCTATCGCAGCTGGCTTCCCGTCACCGATGCAACCCCGGTGATCACCCTTCGGGAGGGAGCCACTCCTCTGATTCCCGTGCCATCGATTGCGGAACAGATCGGCAAGGGCGTGAAAGTGTTCGTGAAATACGACGGCCTGAATCCCACAGGGTCCTTCAAGGACCGGGGCATGACCATGGCCATCAGCAAAGCCAAGGAAGCCGGTTGTGAAGCGGTGATCTGTGCAAGCACAGGCAACACCAGTGCAGCAGCAGCGGCCTATGCCCGGCGGGGAGGAATGCGGGCCTTCGTGTTGATCCCTGATGGCTATGTCGCCCAGGGAAAACTGGCTCAAGCTCTGGTGTATGGCGCTGAGGTCTTAGCGATCCGCGGCAACTTCGATCGTGCCCTGGACATCGTTCGGGAAGCGGCGGAGAAGTATCCGGTCACCCTGGTGAACTCGGTGAACCCCTACCGGCTTCAGGGCCAAAAGACGGCTGCTTTCGAAATCGTGGATGCCCTCGGAGACGCACCCGACTGGCTTTGCATTCCCATGGGCAACGCGGGAAATATCACCGCCTATTGGATGGGTTTTCAGGAATATCAGCAGGCGGGCCGTAGCCGGAACCTGCCCCGGATGATGGGCTTCCAGGCCAGCGGATCAGCTCCTCTGGTGAACAACACGACGGTGACGGACCCCGAAACCATCGCCACAGCCATCCGCATCGGCAACCCAGTCAACCGAGCCAAGGCCCTGGCGGCACGCGAAGCCAGCAAAGGAGCGTTCCTGGATGTCACCGATGCGGAAATCATCGAGGCTTACAAACTCTTGGGCGGTCAGGAGGGAATCTTCTGCGAACCCGCCAGTGCTGCATCTGTGGCAGGCCTGCTCAAACGCAAGGATGAAGTACCAGCTGGCTCAACGGTGGTCTGCGTTCTGACCGGCAACGGCCTCAAGGATCCCGACTGCGCCATCAGCAACAACGACGCCGCCTTCCACACCGACCTCAATCCCGATCTCGACACCGTTGCCAATGTCATGGGCTTCTAAAACGGCATTCCATCGACGTCCTCCAGCCCCCCAACGGGGGCTTTTTCATGGCCATTGGAGAAAACCAGCCGACAAAGCGGCTGCAGAAAACAAGCAAAAACCGAATGCACACGCTGTGGAAAACAGGTGAAAACAACTCCTCCGACCAAGTGGATGGTTTTCCACCTGCTGTGAAGACGTGGAAAACAGGTCTGCACTCCCCATTCCGTAAAAAATTCTCCTCAAGCATTGGTGAAGCAGAACTCTCTTGACCACTGACTTTCAAGCAGCTTTCCCCCTTTTCCCCAGGCCCTACTACGACTGTTTTATTTTTATTTTTTTAAATCCATAAGAACAAAACAGCCGAAAAGAGGATCCCGTTGCGCTGGCCATTGCACTTCCCCTCAGCCTGTGAAACGGTGGGGCACCTCAGCGCACTCAGGTCGTCAGGACGATGAAGGTGGTCTGTTCACAGTCCGAACTGAATAGCGCCTTGCAATTGGTGAGCCGTGCGGTGGCAACCCGGCCCACCCACCCGGTTCTGGCCAATGTGTTGCTTACGGCCGATGCTGGAAGCAATCGCCTCAGCCTGACGGGATTCGATCTGAGTCTGGGGATTCAGACCTCTCTCGCCGCCAGTGTGGAAACCAGTGGAGCGATCACGCTTCCGGCCCGATTGCTGGGAGAGATTGTCTCCCGTTTATCCAGCGATTCTCCGGTCACTCTCGCGGTAGAAGATGCCGGCGAGCAGGTTCAGCTCACCAGCCTGAGTGGGAGCTATCAGATGCGCGGTATGAGTGCTGATGACTACCCCGATCTCCCGATGGTGGAGAGCGGCATGACGCTCAAACTTCAGCCTGAACGGTTGGTGCAGGCGCTCAAGGGCACCCTGTTCGCGAGCAGCGGCGATGAAGCGAAGCAACTGCTCACCGGTGTTCATTTGAAGTTCAACCAGCGGGCTCTAGAAGCTGCTGCCACCGATGGACACCGCCTTGCTGTACTCAATGTTGACGACGCTCTGCAGGATGCGGCCATCGCTGATGCCGTTGATGAACAGGGTTTCGCGGTGACCCTCCCCGCACGTTCTCTTCGAGAGGTCGAGCGTTTGATGGCGTCCTGGCGTTCCGATGAACCCGTCAGTTTGTTTTGTGATCGTGGCCAAGTGGTGTTTCTCGCTGCCGACCAGATGGTCACCAGTCGCACGCTGGAGGGCACCTATCCCAATTACGGCCAGTTGATTCCCGATGGATTCACCCGCACGTTCGGGATGGATCGTCGTTCATTGATTGCTGCTCTGGAACGCATTGCTGTTCTTGCTGATCAACACAACAACGTCGTGAAATTCAGCAGTCAGCCTGAGGAGGGTGTTGTGTTGATCAGTGCTGATGCACAGGATGTGGGCAGCGGCTCCGAGTCACTACCAGCCAGCCTTGATGGTGATGCCATGCAGATTGCTTTCAATGTTCGCTATTTGCTGGATGGTCTCAAAGCCATGGGCTCTGATCGGATTGTTCTGCACTGCAATGCACCCACCACGCCGGCTGTGCTTCGTTCCGATGAAACGTCTGAAGCTTTCACGTATCTGGTAATGCCCGTTCAGATTCGTTCCTGATGTGTCTCTTCCGGATCAGCTTCTCCTCAGTGATCTTCTGAGTCATACCGTCCGCTGTGATCTGGGCTTGGATCACGGACCTGGGGTGATGGCTTGGATGCATCCGCCCGTGCATCGGTTGCTGGGTTGGGTCAGCCGACCGTCAGCTCTGCGTATGTCTCGCGATGTGTGGCGTTTGAACCAATGTTGTGGTTTTACGGATCAGCAGGTGTTTGTGCGCGGCGAACCGGCGGTCACCGATCAGGTGATGCTGGAACGCTTGCCGACGTTGATGGAGGCAACGTTGCTTGATCGTGATGGTGAGCGAATTGGCAGCGTTGTTGATCTTGATTTCCGACCAGCGGACGGCGCGATTCTTCACTATCTGATCGCCCGCAGCGACCCGCGACTTCCAGGGAGTTCCCGCTGGCGTTTGGCTCCGGATCGCATCCTTGACCAGCAACCGGGTCAGATTCAAACCGCCCTGATGGGATTGGATGATTTGCCGATGGCCCGCGCCAGTGTCCGTCAAGACCTGCTCCAACGCACCCAACGTTGGCGGGACCAGTTGCGCGTCATGGGTGATCGGGCTGGCGATCGCCTGGAGGGTTGGTTGGAGGACTCACCAATGGATGATCTGCGGCCAGAGCCCATCCGCTCTTCGCTAGGGGACGTCGAATCAGAGCCCGTCTCTGAGCGTGAATCTGAGGTCTGGGACGACGACAGCTGGGAGGAAACTCCGTCCCCCCGCCGCCGACAGGACGAAGACCCCTGGGTCTGACGGTCGGTCGGCAACACTGGGGGGAGGTGCTCCGCGATTCGTGGTTTCCTCCCCTGCGTACGACATAGCTGCAGCCCTGAAGCAGGAAGGGCTTAAGCCCAGTGACTGGGATGAGATCTGTCGGCGGCTCGGTCGTGAGCCGAACCGAGCTGAGTTGGGCATGTTCGGTGTGATGTGGTCCGAACATTGCTGCTATCGCAATTCCCGGCCCTTGCTGAGTGGTTTCCCCACTGAGGGACCGCGCATTTTGGTAGGACCTGGAGAAAATGCCGGCGTGGTCGATCTCGGTGGGGGCCACCGGTTGGCCTTCAAGATCGAAAGCCATAACCACCCCTCCGCCGTTGAACCCTTTCAGGGGGCGGCAACAGGGGTGGGCGGGATCCTGCGTGACATCTTCACGATGGGGGCCCGTCCGATCGCGCTGCTGAATGCCCTGCGCTTTGGTCCCCTTGAGGACTCCGCCAATGTTGGCCTGATGGAAGGTGTGGTGGCTGGCATTGCCCACTACGGCAATTGCGTCGGCGTGCCGACGGTGGGCGGTGAGGTGGCCTTTGACCCCTCCTATTCCGGTAATCCCCTGGTGAATGCCATGGCACTCGGTCTGATGGAGACCGAGGAGATCGTCAAATCCGGAGCGATCGGCGTTGGCAATCCCGTGGTTTATGTGGGCAGTACCACCGGCCGGGATGGCATGGGCGGAGCCAGCTTTGCCAGTGCTGAGCTGAGTGCCGATTCCTTGGATGATCGCCCCGCTGTTCAAGTGGGTGATCCGTTTCAGGAGAAAGGGCTGATCGAAGCTTGTCTTGAGGCCTTTGCCAGTGGTGATGTGGTGGCAGCGCAGGACATGGGTGCTGCTGGGCTCACCTGCAGCTGTTCGGAAATGGCCGCCAAAGGGGGTCTGGGGGTGGAGCTGGATCTCGACCGTGTTCCGGCCCGTGAAACCGGGATGACGGCTTACGAGTTTCTGTTGTCGGAATCCCAGGAACGGATGTTGTTCGTGGTCAAGGCCGGGCGGGAGGAGGCGCTGATGCAGCGGTTCCGTCGCTGGGGATTGCAGGCGGCGGTTGTGGGCAAAGTGCTCCAGGAGCCGATTGTGCGGGTGTTGCATCACGGTGCTGTTGCTGCTGAGGTGCCCGCCACAGCTCTTGCCGATGACACCCCGATCGAAAAACATGCTCTGTTGCAGGAGCCCCCGGCGGATCTTCAGGCCCTCTGGAGCTGGACTGAGCAGGAGCTTCCCGAGCTGAGCGATGCAGCTGCAGCTCTGCTTCAGCTCTTGGACGATCCCACCATCGCGAGCAAGCACTGGGTTCACCGTCAGTACGACCAGCAGGTGTTGGCCAACACAGTGGTGTCATCCGGCGCAGCCGATGCCGCTGTGGTGCGGCTGAGACCTCAGCAGGGTGACGGATCGATGGCTGCGTCCAACCGTGGTGTTGCCGCCACGGTGGACTGCCCCAACCGTTGGGTCGCTCTTGACCCCGAACGTGGTGCGCAGGCGGCCGTCGCTGAAGCAGCACGCAACCTCAGTTGTGTGGGAGCTGATCCCCTGGCGGTCACCGACAACCTCAATTTCCCTTCACCGGAAACGCCGAAGGGGTTTTGGCAGTTGGCCATGGCCTGTCGGGGGATTTCCGACGCCTGCCGGGCTCTTAATACCCCCGTTACCGGCGGGAATGTCTCCTTGTACAACGAGACCAAACAGGATGACGGCACGATGCAGCCGATTCATCCCACGCCGGTGATCGGCATGGTTGGTTGTGTGGACGACATCAGTCGTGTGACTGGTTTGGCTTGGCAGCAGCCCGGCGATTCAATCTTTCTCATCGGCGTTCCGCCGGATGATGTTGCAGATCCCAGCCTTGGTTTGGCGGGCAGTGCTTATCAGCAGCAGAGCCTTGGGTCGCTGGCAGGACGTCCGCCCCAGCCCGATCTCGTTGTCGAAGCCGCAGTGGGGTGTCTGGTTCGTGAGGCCATTGCTCAGGGTCTGCTGGCCTCCGCCCATGACTGCAGTGATGGTGGTCTCGCTGTGGCTTTGGTTGAATCTTGCATTGCTTCTGATCTCGGCATCAATGTGACGTTGACGACAGGTTCAGCGCGTTTGGATCGGGTGCTTTTCGCTGAAGGCGGCAGTCGCGTCATTGTGTCTGTGAACGCAGCCTGCCTCCCTGGCTGGGAGCAGTTGATCGGAGCCCGTGCAGGACTCTCTGTCACCTCGCTTGGCAGCGTCACAGCGGAGCCTCGCGTGGTGATCCGATCTGAATCTGCAGTTCAGTTCGATCTTGAGGTTGAACGGTGCGCAGCTGTCTTCCGTGATGCGTTGCCCCGACGGATTCATTCGGAGTGATTGAGTCAGGCGTTTCCTGACGGCCGATTCTCTTCCTTTTCTCTCTGTCTACGGATTCATCATGTGCGGCATTATCGGCATGTTCTGTGTTGACTCAGTCAACCAACAAATCTACGACAATCTGCTTCTGCTTCAGCACCGTGGGCAGGATTCGGCTGGGATTGTCACGATGGACAATCACACCTTCCATGTGCACAAACAAAAGGGACGTGTGCGTGAAGCGTTTCGCACCCGAGACATGCGAAAGCTTTTGGGCAATGCTGGTATCGGTCATGTTCGCTATGCGACCCGTGGTGCTGCTGCTTCTGAGGAGGAAGTTCAGCCTTTTTATGTGAATGCTCCCTATGGCATCACCTTTGTTCACAACGGTAATCTCACCAACACTCTTCAGCTCGAGCAGGATCTATTCAGGATTGATCGTCGTCATACAAATTCGACGAGCGATACGGAGATGTTGCTCAATGTGTTGGCTACCGAGGTTCAATCTCAGCTCACGGGTCGAGATCTCACGCCCGATCAGTTGTTTGATGCGGTGGCATCTCTGCATCACCGCGTTCAGGGCTCCTATGCGGCCATTGCTCTGATTGCGGGTCATGGAATGCTGGCGTTCCGTGATCCCTATGGAATTCGTCCTCTGATTTTGGGTAGGCGTTTATCCGACCAGGGTCAGGAGGAGTGGATTGTCGCTAGTGAGTCGTTGGTGATTGAAAACAGTGGCTACGAGATCGTTCGCGATGTTGATCCTGGTGAGGCCGTATTTATCGATGTCAATGCCAACTTGCACCAGCGTCAGTGTGCAGATTCTCCTCGGTTGATTCCTTGTGCTTTTGAGTACGTCTATCTGGCACGGCCGGATTCTTTAATGAACGGTATTTCAGTCTATGAGTCGCGTTTAAGGATGGGTGATCGTCTTGCTAAAACGATTTCTGAAACATTACCGGCTGGAGATATCGATGTTGTGATGCCGATTCCGGATTCAGCGAGGCCGTCTGCGATGCAGGTCGCCAAGCAATTGGGTCTTGACTATCGCGAAGGTTTTTATAAGAACCGCTATGTCGGTCGAACCTTTATTATGCCGGGTCAGGCGGAACGAAAAAAATCAGTACGTCAGAAACTAAATGCCCTTGGTACTGAATTCGCCGGCAAGAATGTGTTAATTGTCGATGATTCTATTGTTCGCGGTACTACCTCCCGCGAAATTGTTCAGATGGCGCGTAGTGCCGGCGCCAATAAGGTGACATTTACATCAGCGGCTCCCCCTGTCCGCTATCCCAATGTTTATGGAATCAATATGCCGACCAGGGCGGAACTTCTTGCCCATGGTCGAACAATTGATGACATTTCAGATGTTCTTGGTGCTGATCATGTTGTTTATCAGACCGTTGAGAATTTGCTGGAAAGCATTGTCGAAAATACCGACATCAAGGATCTAGAGATGTCTTGTTTTGATGGGCATTATGTAACTGGTGGTATTGATGAAGAGTATTTCGGGTGGTTGGAGCAGAATTGCAGCTCCTGATGATCAGCTGTTCAGTTGAATTGTGTTGATCACTTCAACGATTGTTTCACCATTCTGAAGAGAAGTTTGTTGGCTTAATCTTTCCCCTGGTTGTGTGATGTTGATGTCGTCCGGATCCATGCGCCCGTGACGCTCTTTGCTTGTCCGCACTCCCATGAGTCCGGTTTGATCGCTGATCCCGACAAGACGATCAGATTCGGTGTCAATCTCAACGGCCATGCTGCCGAGATCGCCGCGTTGGTTGTATCGCAGGCCTGAGCAATCGACACGGCTGATCCACCCTTGTTGGCTGATCAGCATGAGTGGTGTCTGTTCTGCGCAGACAGCTCCGATGATCTGTTCCCCTGGCAGCAATCGCATGGTCATGGGTCCCTGTGCCAATCGACCCATCAATGGAAGGGAGTCCTCGGTGACGCGCAGACGCAAGAGCCGACCGATGTCGCTGATCAGAACCAGTGTTCCCTGGTCGCGGCAGATCACAGCAGTGTTGAGCTCGACGCCTTCCTTCAATTTGAGAACGCTTGTGGCTCGACCGGAAAGGTCCACGACCTCGCTCAGAGGAATTCGTTTGAAGCGACCATCGCTGCTGAGTAAGCCCAGACTGTGATCATCTGTGTTTTGGTGGGGCAGCGACAGAAGGGAGACGATGCGGTCTCCATCAAGGCCGGTGGGCAGGAAACGCCCGATCTGACCAGGCTGTTGTCCGGCAAATTCCCAGCGCACTTGAGCAATGCGGCCGCCGGCACTCACCGCCAGCAGTCTCGGTGGGGGTTCGATCGGCAGGATCACCTGTGCCGGAGACGGTGCGTCGCCAATTGGGCAAGGATCATTGAGATGGAGGCGGCCCAGCACCTGAGGGGTGACGATTTTTACTTGTCCATCGGCTTGGATCAGCACCCGACCATCCCCAGGCAATGCGGATAGGGCCTGCTGACGCAGGAGTTCTGTATTCGGCCGTTGGCTGGCTGCCCGTTCGGCCATCAGTGCATCGCCACCTTCCACGAGTCGGGTTCGACGGGGGGTGCTGAAGCGCTTCTTCAACCCCTTGAGTTCCGTCACCATCGCGTCCAGCAATTGATCCCGGTTGTCGAGCAGCAACTTGAGGCGTTGACGTTCCGCCCGCAGTTCATCCAGCTCCTGTCGCAGGCTTTCCTGCTCGAGTCCCGTCAGGCGCCTGAGGGGCATGGCCAACACTGCATCCGCCTGTCGTTCGCTGAGGTCGAGCCGCACCATCAAGCTCGCGCGGGCCGATGCAGCGTCATTGGCCTCTTGAATCATGGCGATCACGGCCTGAAGATTGTTCAGGGCCGTGATCAGTCCTTCTACGACGTCAAGCCTGTCTTCTGTCTTGCGGAGCGCATGACTGGTGCGTCTAATCAGGGTCAGTTCCCTGAAATCGAGAAAGGTCTGCAGCAGTTGGCGTAAGGAAAGCTGCTGGGGTTGTCCATCAACAAGGGCCAGCAGGATGGCTCCGAAGTTGCTCTGCAGAGCCGTTCGTCGTTGCAGATCCTTCAAAACCTTGTCTGGATCCGCATCACGGCGCAGTTCCACCACAACGCGCATGCCTTCCCGGTCGCTTTCGTCACGGATATCGGCGATTCCACCGATCTTTCCGTCGTTGACGGACTCGGCCAGCTTTTCAATCCAGCCGGCCTTGCTGAGCTGGTATGGCAATTCCGTGACGACAACGGCATTGCGCTTGTGGCGCCCCTTGCCGGGTTGCACTTCTTCGATGTGGGCGACGCCTCGCATCGGGATACTGCCGCGTCCACGCAAATAGGTGTCCTGTAGCCCCGAGCTGATCAGCACTTCACCGCCGGTTGGAAAGTCCGGCCCTGGGATCAGTTCCAGAAGTTTCTCGTCACTCACTTCCGGCTTCCGGATCAGGGTGATCAGACCATCCACCACTTCTCCCAGATTGTGTGGCGGAATGCTGGTGGCCATGCCGACGGCGATGCCAGAGCAGCCGTTCAGCAGCAGGAAGGGGAGCTGGGCAGGCAGAACGGTGGGTTCCTGTTGGGATCCATCGAAGTTCGGCGCAAAATCAACCGTGTCTTCACCGATCTCCTCAAGCATCGCCTGGTGGGAGATGGGCGCCAGGCGGGTTTCGGTGTACCGCATCGCCGCCGGTGGGTCGTCGTCCACCGAGCCGAAATTGCCGTGGCCGTCCAGCAGTGGGTGACGGCTGGAGAAGGTCTGAACAAGCCGCACCAGGGCGTCGTAAACCGCCTGATCACCGTGGGGGTGGTACTTGCCCAGCACGTCACCAACGACCCTCGCGCATTTGCGGTAAGGACGGTCTGGGGTGAGCCCCAGTTCCTGCATCGCGTAGAGGATGCGTCGTTGGACGGGCTTGAGACCATCGCGGGCATCGGGCAACGCCCGACCCACGATCACGCTCATCGCGTATTCGAGGTAGGAGCGCTGCATCTCCTGATGCAGAGCGATCGGTTGAACGCGCTCCTCAGCCATTCGGTCTGTCGATCTCCGACCGGAAGGCGCTCAGCCTACAGATGATCACTGGCTTTTCTTCCACGTTGCGTTGGCTTGGGCCCGTTCAACAATGTTGGTGAGCTCCGGCTCACCGAGCAATTGTGCCGTCGCTTCACGGATGCGACGACCCCAGAGCTGTTCCGCTTGGTGCATTGGCAAGACGTAGTTGGGGTTTTGGGCCAGTGCTGTTGATGCCAGCTGGATCGCTTCTGTCTGCTCACCCTGTTGGTGCAGAGCTGCGGCCAGAGCCAGCATGGGTTCTGCATTGTTTTCAATGGTCAGAACTCTGCGCCAGCGGCGAATTGCTTCATCAAGCTCTCCCATCTCATAAAGAACCAGGGATTGGTTGTTGAGTGCTTCCCAAAAGTTCGGTTTCAGTGCCGTGGCTTTTTCGAACGATTTCAGCGCCAGCGGGAAATTGTTCTGCATGATCCTGGCGTTGCCGAGGTCGAAATAGGCCGCAGCGTTTTCTGGATCCAGTTGAAGTCCTCTAGTGATGAGAGGCACTGCATCATTAGGTTTTTCCGCCCGTAGGGCGATCGCTGCTTCGGCAAACCAAAGGCCGGCCTTTTCCGGTTTCAGAGACTTGGCGCGAGCAAGTGACTGACTTGCCCCTTCAAGATCGTTACTACGCAATTGCGCTTCAGCCAGAACCGACCAGAACCTTTCGTCGTTTGGATCCAGTCGAACTGCTAAAGCTGCAAGTTTTGCTGCTTGTTCAGGCTGCCCCAGTTGAAGCAGCTGTGCAGCGGTACGTCCGATTCCGATCGATGAGCCTTTGAGCTCCTCTTCGGTGGGCAGATAGACGTAGGGAATGAGGGCGTTGGCTGCCGGCGCGCCGAACCAACCGCTGAGGACCATCAATGCAGCCGCCAGCGTTCGACTGAAGCGAATTCGACGCAGCACTGGTTCGTTGTTGGAGTGGCTAAAGCGTAGGTGTGGGATCCGGTTGTGCTGCAGCGGCATTGCGGCGCCACATCCAGGGTTTTATCCGCCGTAATGCCGACCCTCGCAGGTTCTGGTCCCAGACCTTGTCATCCCAGTGCTGGACGTCGTTCCGGTGCAGGTTCAGCAGCCACGGGCGCGGCTGCACATCGGGATCGTTGCTGTGGGGCAATGTCCGATGGTTCCAGGGGCAGACGTCTTGGCAGATGTCACACCCCGCCACCCATGGGCCAAGGGCAGCGCGAATGCTCTCCGGTAGAGCCTCCGCTCGGTTTTCGATTGTGTGAAAGGCCAGGCAGCGCCTTGCATCCACCACAAAAGGTTCACGGATCGCATCCGTCGGGCATGCATCCATGCAGGCGGTGCAGCGTCCACAGAGGCTTCGCGCTGGTGGGTCGGCGTCCAGGGGCTCCGTGGTTAGGAGATGGCCGATCACCATCCACGAGCCCCGTTGGGGGTGAATCAGATTGCTGTTCTTGCCGATCCAGCCCAGCCCGGCTTCCTCGGCCCAGGCCTTGTCCAGCAGCGGTGCAGCGTCCACACAGGCTCGCCAGCCACATTCGGGCCGCTGTTCCGATAGCCAACGACCAATCCTCCGGAGCCGTTGATCAACAACACGGTGGTAGTCCCGTCCCCAGCCATAGCGGGCGACCTTGAGGGATCCGGGGGAGGGTTGGTCTTTGACGAAATAGTTGAGGCCGACGGCAAGCACGCTGGTGAGTCCTTCCAACAAAAGTGTTGGATCTCGACGTCGGGGGGCCGCCATCCAGGCCATGTCGGCCTGATGCCCATGGTCCAACCAACGCTGTAGAGCTTCCGTACGCAGCTGCAGCCGTGGACTTCCCGGGATCCTGGCAATCCCAACAGGATTGAAGCCCTCCTCGGCGGCGCGGCGCTTCAGGGCCTGACTTAACCGCGTCTGTTGATCGGTGACATGCCCTTGCATCGACCTTAGTGTTGGGCGCTATTAAGCATCTTCTTTGTGACCGGCACCGAGACAGGACGATTTGCACCCTTGCTGCGGTGGCTCGGCTTGACCCTTGTGGTGATCCTCGTGTTGCAGATGGTGGCTGTTTTGGTGGGCGTCGACTGGAGCGCGGATGCTCCCCGCCCGCAGGTCACCGGCCCCCTGGTGGCCTTGGCTCCTCTGGGTTTTGCCGGTTTGCTGATCTGCCTGATTGGGTCCCGGCTGGATCACCCTCAGCAGCAGCGCAGTCCTCTGCGCCTGCTGGTCGCCGTTTGTTCAGCACTGTTAGCTCTCGGCATGGTGATTGCCGTTCCCATGTCGATGGATGGTGGAGCAGGTGACGTTGCCCGTTTGCGCAATCTTGAGCAGGGCCGCGAAGCCCTCAAGGATGCTCGGGCCTTCCGCGCCGATGAAGCGCAGGTGACGTCCCTGGGTGAGCAGCTGGCTCAGGCTGGTCAACTCGCCGCGGATGCCTCCGATGAGGACAAGTTGCGGGCTGCCGAAACGATGGTTGACGATCAGATCGCACAGATGGAGGAGCAACTCAAGACCGTTGAGGCCGGCCAGACACGCGAATCCAGGCAGAGGTTCATTGGCGGAACCATCAATGCTGTGGTCCTCGCCGTCGCTTTTGTGCTCCTTGCTTTCACGGCAGTGCTCTGACCGCTGGTTAGGTTGGTCAGACTTCATTCAAAGCTGGGCGCAGAGGCTCCTTGGTCCAGTCCAATCCCAGACCTGATCTGCCGCTGTCCGCAAGGCTTCGGCAGGATCTGAAGAACGACCTGATCGCAGGGTTGCTCGTGGTGATCCCACTCGCGACCACGATCTGGTTGTCAACAATCGTCAGTCGCTTCGTTCTGGCGTTCTTGACCTCGATCCCGAAGCAGTTCAATCCCTTCATCACCCTGAACCCACTGCTTCAGGATCTGATCAATCTGGCTCTCGGTCTCACGGTGCCTCTGATGGGCATCCTCCTGATCGGATTAATGGCCCGAAATATCGTTGGCCGCTGGTTGTTGGAGTTCGGTGAAGGCACCCTGAGCCGGATCCCCCTCGCTGGGTCGGTTTACAAGACCCTGAAGCAGTTACTGGAGACCTTTCTTCGCGACAACTCCACCCGGTTCCGTCGAGTTGTTCTGGTGGAGTACCCAAGAGAGGGGTTATTCAGCGTCGGTTTTGTGACCGGTGAGGTTGGTCCCTCGCTGCAGTCCGATCTGAAGGAGCCTCTTTTAAGTGTGTTCATTCCCACCGCTCCGAATCCAACCACCGGTTGGTACACCCTTGTTCCTGCGGGGTCCGTCCGGGAGCTTGAGATCAGTGTTGAAGAGGCCTTCCGAACGATCATTTCTGCTGGCATCGTCAACCCCGATGATCGGGAAGCACCCGTGAATCGAAGTTTCTCCAGCCTCATGGCCCAGTTGCGGGCTTCTGCATCTCCTTCCAGCTGAGTCATGGCGACACGATCTCTTTCACGCGAGCTAGCTCTGCTCGTGCTCGGTCAGGTGCCGGAACAGAAGTCAGCCTCAGTGGCTGATTTGGCCCTTGATTCCATCCTTGATCAGGCCCTCGACACCCTCACCCAGCATTGGCGCGAATCGCTCGATGCCAGTGCTGCAGAGCTGGAGCAGGCGCAGCAGTCATTGCTGGACAGCGAGTTGCAGCAGGGCGAAACCGGAACCCATGACGCTGTGCGCACCCATCTGCGCTCATCCTTGAGTGCCGCTGAACAGGTGCTGAACGGATTGTCCGCCAGCCTTGAGTTGCCTCGGCTGTTGTTGCTCGGGGACCAGGAGCAGATTCGCCGTGGTGCCATGGAGCGGGTTCAGAAGGTGCTGACCCAGCGCGAGGGCATCGACACACGGCTGGATCAGGTGATGGAGGGCTGGAGACTGACGCGTCTTCCGCGGATTGACCGCGACATCCTCCGGTTGGCTGTTGTTGATCTTGAAAGCCTGCGAACTCCAGCCCCGGTGGCGTTTAACGAAGCGGTTGAACTGGCCAACCGTTACAGCGATGAGCAGGGTCGCCGGATGATTAACGGTGTCTTGCGCCGGTTTCATGACGCTCAATCCAAAGCATCAGCCTGATGGTGTTCAACTGGTTCGAACGACAGGCTGAGGAGTCTCCGAAGCCAGAGCCGACGCCCACCCCGGCGCCTACATCGGAGCCGTCTCCTGCCCCGGAGCCCACTCAGGAGCCCACGTCGGTTTCTTCTGAAGTTGCTGTCACCCAACCAGAGCCGACCCCAGTTCCTGAAGTCAACGAGGAGGAAGACGAGGCCCTGGCTTGGGCCCGTGAGGCTTACGCCCGCTTGAAGGCACAGCAGCAGGCCGCGACGCCTCCAGCTGACGCTGTCCCCGAGCCCACTCCTGAGCCGAGTCCCGAACCAACCCCGGCACCGGCACCGGTATCCCTACCGACTCCGTCCCCGCTACCGAGTCAGCCACCAACTCAGACGCCATCCCCAGCACCAGCACAAGGGCTGTCGTTGCTGGAGCAAGCCGCAGCTCAACGCCAGCAGCGTCAGCAGGATCTGGACAACAGAGCCTTCGAGGCTCCCCCTGCACCCACTCCGGCTCCAGCGCCCGAGCCCACCGTCGACTCGGATGAGCCACGGCTGGGTGACTTTGATCAGGATTTCACTTGGTCGGCTGAGGTGCTTGCGGCCCAAGGGCGTCGTGTTGATCAGGTTTCCCTCGAGGAAATTGATTGGTTGGGCCGGCTTCGCCGCGGCCTCGAGAAGACCCGTCAGGGTTTTGTGACCGGTCTTCTCGAGAACCTTGGTGACGATCCGCTGACGCCTGAGGTTCTCGACGATCTCGAAACCTTGTTGTTGAGGGCTGATGCTGGCGTCCAGGCCACCGATCAGGTGCTGGATGCCTTGCGGCAGCGGATGAATCAGGAGGTGGTTGACCCTCAAGAAGGGATTCGCTTCCTCAAAGAACAGCTGCGTGGCCTGTTGGATGCGCCGATCCAGGCCAGTGGTGTTCCCCTTCTGGCGCCGGAACGGGATCGCCTCAACATCTGGTTGATGGTGGGGGTGAATGGGGTTGGTAAGACAACGACCCTTGGGAAATTGGCCAACCTGGCTGTTCGCAGCGGTTATTCGGCTTTAATCGCGGCCGCAGATACCTTCCGTGCTGCTGCTGTCCAGCAAGTTGAGATCTGGGGCGAGCGCAGCGATGTCCCCGTGGTGTCGAACCCCAGCAGCAATGCGGATCCAGCTGCCGTTGTGTTCGATGCCATCGGTGCGGCCCGTTCGCGGGGGTCGGATTTGCTGCTGGTGGACACGGCCGGACGGCTGCAGACCAAGCACAACCTGATGGAGGAACTCCAAAAAGTCAGGAAGATCATCGACCGTTTGGCGCCGGAGGCGAAGGTCGAATCGTTGCTGGTTCTTGATGCAAGCCAGGGTCAGAACGGGCTTCGTCAGGCCATGGCCTTTGCTGAGGCGGCCGGGCTCACTGGCGTTGTGATCACGAAACTGGACGGCACAGCCCGTGGCGGCGTGGCTCTGGCGGTGTCGTCTGAGGCTGGCTTGCCGATTCGTTTTATTGGCGCTGGTGAGGGGATTCGCGATTTGCGCCCCTTCAACAGTTTTGAATTCATTGAGGCTCTGCTGGCTGGACGCTGAAGCGTTGCTACCTTGCGGATCACGGTGGTGCGAGGTTGAGCAGCAAGCCTCCCGGACGTCATCCCAGGCCCTCGCAGCGGACCGGGAATCCTTCGCCCCAGGCGATCGACTCGTTGCGTCAGCTTTTTGACAGCCTCAGCAGCGAACAGCGCCGCAACCAGGACCTGTTGGTCTCCTTGGGGTTTGCTCTGCGCAGCTTCACCAATCTTCAACGGTTTCTTGAGCTTGTGCCTGTCGTGGCCTCGCGTCTGGTGGGGGTTGAGGGTGCCCTGCTGGTTCCGTTTCAGACGGATGGTCGCCTCTGGCGTGATCAGTTGCAGGGTATTCCGGTGGAGCCTTCACAGGATCTGTTGCGGCGGCTGGCCGCTTTTGAACCTGGGTCTGCAGCAGGGTTTGGCAGCGACGACCAGCAGGTGCTGGCGCTTGATCGTCTGGTCCAACGCTGCCTTCCCAAAGCGGGTCTGTTTGCCACGTCTGTGACGGCCCGTGGTCGGTCGCGGGGCCGCCTTTACGTCTATGCCCGCAACGGTTCATTGGTCTGGACCGAGGTGCATCGTCGGCATGTCCAGTTGGTGGCGGATCTCGCTGGTGTTGCGATCGAAAACGATCAGATGCTGCAGGATGCCCGCCGTCATGAGCGGGTCGACCGACAACTCAGCATCGGAGCAGACATTCAGGCCCAGTTGTTGCCGGATCGGTGCCCCGTGATCGAGGGCGTCGACTTGGCTGCGCGGTGCCGGCCTGCTTTTCAGGTGGGCGGTGATTACTACGACTTCATTCCCACCCGTCCGGAACTGATCGGCCGTCGTCGAGAGCGGGGTCGTTGGGCGCTGGTGATGGGAGATGTCATGGGCAAAGGCGTTCCTGCCGGGCTGCTGATGACGATGTTGCGCGGGATGCTGCGTGCTGAGGTTCTCAGTGGGCTGCCGCCGGACCGGATTCTTCATGACCTCAACCAGTTGGCTCAAGAGGACCTCGCGCAATCCCACCGGTTTGTGACGCTGTTTTATTCCGATCTGGATCCGCGCACGTTGCGGTTGCGCTATGCCAACGCGGCCCATAACCCTCCCTTGCTCTGGCGTGCTGAACGACGGGTGATCATGCGGCTGGATGCCGCAGGGTTGCTGATCGGTCTTCAGCCTGAGGCTGAGTTTGCCCTTGGTGAGGTTCGGCTCGAACCGGGAGACGTGTTGCTCTATTACACCGATGGCGTGACGGAAGCACCGGGGATCACTGGAGATCGTTTTGATGAGGCGCGGCTGATTCGTGCCCTTGAAACGGCATGTCGCAGTGGTCAGGGGGCGCAGGGGATTCTTGAAAGCCTGTTTGAACGCTTGGATCGATTTGTGGGTTCGGATCGCCAGCTGGAGGATGACGCTTCCCTTGTGGTGCTGAAGGTTCCGGAAGCGGTCACGTTGCCGAGTGTGCAGGGACGGTCAATCGCCTGACAAGCTGAGGAAATCGACGGATGAACTGATGGCTGGTGGGGTGACCGGTGGTGCTGCAGGGACCTGGAGCGATCGTTTTGAGCAGGGTTTGCATCCCTTCATCGAGGCGTTCAATGCCTCCATCGGTTTTGACCTCACGTTGCTTCAGGAGGATCTGGATGGATCGATCGCTCATGCCCGGATGTTGGCTGGCGCGGGAGTGATCACCGAGGCGGAAGCTGAGCAACTGGTGGAGGGCCTTGAGACAGTTCGTGCTGAGGCGGCGTCCGGCAGTTTTCAGCCCGGTTTGGCGGATGAGGATGTTCACTTCGCTGTGGAACGTCGTCTCATTGCTCTGCTGGGTCCAGTGGGCAAGAAGCTGCACACCGGACGCAGCCGCAACGATCAGGTCGGTACCGATTTACGGCTCTGGCTGCGTCGACGGCTGGATGGTCTGGATCAGGATCTGCAGCGGTTGCAGGGTGCGCTGCTGACCCAGGCGGATCGTCATCGCCGCACGATGATCCCCGGGTACACCCATCTGCAGCGGGCGCAACCGCTCTGTCTCGCCCATCACCTCCTCGCCTACGTCGAGATGTTGGAGCGCGACCGTGAGCGGCTCCAGGATGTGCGGAAACGCGTGAACATCTGCCCGCTTGGGGCTGCTGCACTGGCGGGTACACCGGTGCCGATTGATCGCCAGCGCACGGCGAAGGAGCTTGGTTTTTCAGCGGTTTATGCCAACAGCCTTGATGCCGTCAGCGACCGTGATTTCTGCGTTGAGTTCTCTGCTGCTGCGTCCCTGGTGATGGTGCATCTGAGCCGTCTGGCGGAAGAGGTGATCGCCTGGGCGTCCGAGGAATTTGGCTTCGTGAGGCTCAGCGACCGCTGTGCCACGGGCAGCAGCCTGATGCCTCAGAAGAAAAATCCAGATGTTCCCGAATTGGTGCGGGGCAAAACCGGTCGCGTCTTCGGGCACTTGCAGGGGTTGTTAACCATGATCAAGGGTCTTCCACTGGCCTACAACAAGGATTTTCAGGAAGACAAGGAGGCCCTGTTTGATGCCTTCCGCACAACACGTGATTGTGTTGAGGCGATGGCGATTTTGTTTGAGGAAGGCCTTGATTTCAGAGTCGAGCGCCTCAATGAAGCGGTGGAGCAGGATTTCTCCAATGCAACCGATGTGGCTGACTATCTGGTGGCTCGTGGTGTTCCATTTCGCGAGGCCTATCAATTGGTTGGCGCTGTCGTTCGGCGCTGTCTCGAGCAGGGTTGTTTGTTGCGGGACCTTGATCTGAGTGCCTGGAAGGAACTCCATCCAGCCTTTGAGGCGGATCTGCATGACGCCCTGGCTCCCCGGGCGGTTGTGGCTGCTCGTCGCAGTGAAGGGGGAACGGGATTTGAGCGTGTTGATGAACAGCTTCAGCGCTGGTTACAGCGTTACAACGGAAGTCAAGCGGTGGGATGACTCTCCCCCATAAACGGGTCTACGCTTAATTAGCCAGAGGTATGTCACTTCGTTCCGGAGTCATGGCCCGATGGCAATATTCCAGGCCTCTTCGGTCCACTGTTTCGTACCCGGTCCACGCAAAACGTGAGCATTTTTGTCGGCAACCTTCCCTTCCGCGCTGAGCAGGAAGATGTGATTGAACTGTTTGCCCAGTTCGGTGAAGTGTCTAACTGTGCGTTGCCGCTCGAGCGGGATACAGGACGCAAGCGTGGTTTTGCGTTCATCGAGATGGCGGATGAGTCCACCGAAGACGCAGCGATTGAGGGTCTTCAGGGTGCAGAACTGATGGGCCGTCCTCTGCGGATCAACAAAGCTGAACCCCGGGGCAGTGCTCCCCGTCGTGGCGGTGGCGGCTACGGCGGTGGCGGTGGTGGCGGCTACGGCGGTGGCGGTGGTGGCGGCTACGGCGGTGGTGGCGGCTACGGCGGTGGCGGTGGTGGCGGCTACGGCGGTGGCGGTGGTGGTGATCGCCCCTCCGGAGCTCGCGGCTGGGAAGATCGCAGCTATGGAGCCCGCGATAACAACAGTGGAGAAGGCAATGCCTACGACGAAGGCCGAAGCCGTCGTCGCCGTGGATCCTCCAGTGGTGGTGATGACTATTCCGGTTACGGCGGAGCTCAGGGCTGACGCCAGTTGTTGATCAGAGTCCTGCGTCCTTGAGCTGTTGCCAGGCATGGACCAGGACACTGAGGTCGGCTCCGGGTCGCTGGGCTTTCTCTCCCAGCTCCCGGCGCCAGTGCCGGGCACCTCGGACGCCTTCCACGAGCTGCACAAGGTGACGGCAAAGGTCCCATAAACGTCCTCCTCGCTCCAGATGAGCGGCCGCATGGGGAAGCAGGCCGTCCACGACGTCTGACGCCAGGATCTGGCGTTCCTCTTCTCCGAAGATCAAGGCATCGACGCTGGTCCAGCGCAGGGGATGGCTATAAGCGGCTCGCCCCACCATGGCGCCATCGCACCCTTCCAGCGCCAAAAGGCAGTCTTCAGGTGACTCCAGCCCCCCATTGAGTTCAATCACCAGATCGGGTCGGCGCTGCTTTAGGGCATGCACGCGGTCATGCCTGAGCGCAGGAATCGTTCGGTTCTGCTTGGGATCCAGGCCCTCCAGCCAGGCCTTACGCGCATGAACAGCGAAGCGGCTGGCCCCTGCCAGCGCCACACGATCCACAAAGTTCGTCAGCAACGCGTCGCTGTCGAGGTCGTCAATTCCAATCCGATGCTTCACGGTCACAGGGAGTCCCCCCGCGTCCACCATGGCTTCCACGCAGCGGGCGACAAGATCCGGCTCCGCCATCAGACAGGCTCCGAAATTGCCGGCCTGCACCTTCTGACTGGGACAGCCCACATTGAGGTTGATCTCGTCGTAGCCCCAGTCCTGAGCCAGGCGTGCGGCTTCTGCCAGCAGGGCTGGATCGTCGCCGCCCACCTGCAGTGCGATCGGATGTTCAACAGGATCGAAATCCAGCAGCTTGTTGCGTCGCTTGCTGTGGTGGAGCGCCTGGGCCACGACCATTTCGCTGTAGAGCAGAGCTCTGCGGCTGATCTGCCGCATCAGCACCCGGAAGTGACGGTCGGTGCAATCCAGCATCGGCGCCACACTGAAGCGGTAGGCAGCGTTGGATCCGGCGGCGGTCATCAATCCATTAGAACCGCTCGAGATTCCCCCGTCAGCATCGATGAGCTTGAGTGCCGCCGTTCTGTCCCGTCGATCGCTGCTGTTGGCGGCGATGGCAGGTGTTTTTGGCAGTCTCTGGAGACCTCAGGCTGTGCTGGCAGCGTCCAAAGCTGCTGATTCGTCATGGGATCTCGATGCCGACCAGTGGCGTGAGCGCTTATCTCCCCAGGCCTATGACGTGCTTCGCAATGAGGGAACAGAACGACCCTTCACTAGCCCGCTCAACGGTGAGAAGCGCTCTGGCACTTATCACTGCGCAGGTTGTGATGCGGCGCTGTTTTCCTCGGAAGCCAAATTCGACAGCGGCACCGGCTGGCCCAGCTTCTGGCAGCCCCTGGATGGTGCCATCGCCACGAAAGTAGATTTCAAATTGATCCTGCCGCGCACGGAATACCACTGCAGCCGCTGCGGTGGGCACCAGGGCCACGTGTTCAATGACGGACCTCGACCTACCGGCAAGCGCTACTGCAACAACGGTGTCGCCCTCCGCTTCCAGCCCGCTTGATCTGATCGTCGTTGGCGGTGGACCTGCCGGATACATGGCAGCGATCACGGCTGCCGAGCAGGGGCTACAACGTGTGCTGATTCTCGAAGGCACCCCAGAGCCGCTCCAGAAGGTGCGCATCAGCGGCGGCGGTCGCTGCAATGTGACTCATGCCTGCTGGGACCCCCGTGAACTAGCCACCCATTACCCCCGTGGTAGTCGACCCTTGCGGGGCCCCTTCAGCCGCTTCGCTTGCGGTGATGCGATCGCTTGGTTTGACGAGCATGGGCTCACGCTGGTGGAGGAACCCGATGGACGGATGTTCCCGCAGCAGAACCGTTCCGAGGTAGTGATCCAGTGCCTGCAGAAGGCGGCAAGGGCGTCTGGTGTTCAGCTTCGAACCAAGGCGATGGTCCAGCAGGTGCGCGTTCACCCCGAGGGTGGCTTTGTGCTCGAGGGCCGCGGCCTGGAGCCTATGCATGCACGCTGCTTGATGCTGGCTACGGGCGGGCATCCCAGTGGTCGAAAACTGGCGGAGGCCCTCGGCCACCAGGTGGTGCCACCCGTGCCATCGCTGTTCAGCCTCACGCTGCAGGCGCCGGCCCTGACGGCCTGCAGTGGCATTGCCATCGATGATGTGGGTCTTGATCTGAAGCTGGGCACCGAGCGTTTCCGCCAGACCGGGCGGGTGTTGATCACCCACCGTGGTCTGAGTGGTCCGGCCACGCTGCGCCTCTCAGCCTTTGCCGCCAGGGCCTTGCATCAGAGCCGATACAAGGGGGAGCTGAAGCTGGATTGGAGTGCTGGGTTGGGTCGTTCGGGGCTGACCCAGCGGTTTCACCAATGGCGTAAGGAGCAGGCCCGGCGAACCCTTTCAGCAGCGAAGCCCCTGGACCATCTGCCACGGAGGCTGTGGCACGCCTTTCTGACCATGGCCGGGGTGGAAGCTGAGCGTCGTTGGGCCGACTTGCCGATCAAGACGGAGCGTCAAATGGTGGAGCTGCTCTGCGCGCAGAGTTTGTCGATCCAGGGGCGTGGGCCGTTCGGGGAGGAGTTCGTCACCGCCGGAGGTGTCGCTTTGGGGGACGTCAACCTGGCCACGATGGAGAGCCGCCGCTGCTCCGGTCTTTACCTGGCTGGTGAACTGCTGGATGTGGACGGGGTGACCGGCGGTTTCAACTTTCAGGCCTGCTGGAGCGGCGGTTGGTTGGCGGGCCAGGCGATGGGCGTCGCGCTCACTGAATCTGATCAAACACGGTGAACATCGGCAGGTACATCGCCAGCAGGATGGAGCCCACGATGCCGCCCACCACCACAATCATTGCGGGCTCGAGCATTGAGGTGAGCGCCTTGACCATGGCTCCGACTTCGTCTTCATAGAAGTCCGCCACCTTGCTGAGCATCTTGTCCATCTCACCGGTTTCCTCGCCGATGGCCAGCATGTTCAGGGCCATGTCCGGCAGCACCTTGTGGCGGATGAGGGCATTGCTTAAAAGCACTCCCTCCTGCACCATGCCTCGCGACGCCAGGATGGCGTCGGAAATGATCGAGTTGCCGGCGGTTTCGCTCGAGATCTCCATCGACATCAAAATCGGTACGCCCGCACGGGTGAGCGAACTGAAGATTCGACAGAACTGAGCTGTCGCCGTCATCAGAATCAGTTCTCCGAAGAGCGGAAGTTTCAGCACCAGGCGATCGATCGTCCGACGGCCGTTGTGGGTGGCATAGAACCGGCCGAGCAGCCAGATGGAAACCAGAATGGCTCCGGCTGCGTAGAGCGCTACAGGCGATCGCAGCAGTTCGCTCAAATCAACGAGCAGTTGGGTGAAGGCCGGAAGCTCAGCGCCCAAGTCTTCGAAGATTCCCGCGAAGGTCGGGATCAGAAAGATGGTCATGCCCAGGAACACAAGGATGGCGATCACCAGCACCGCCACGGGATAGCCCAAGGCTCCCTTGATTTGGTTCTGAAGTTTCGCGTTGTCCTCGAGCAATTTGGCTAGTCGCTTAAGGGCTTCATCCAGCACACCACCGGCTTCTCCGGCTTCCACCATGGCAATGGTGAGCTGGTCAAACACCTTGCTGTTGGCCCTCATGGCCGTTCCCATCGCCACGCCTTGATTGACGTCTGAGCTCAGTTCGCTCAATGCCCGTCGGAACAAAGGCAGCTTCTGCTGAGTCGCCATTAAGTCAAGGCCTCGAACGATCGGAACTCCTGCATCCACAAGTGCTGAGAGTTTGCTCGCCCAAATTGCCTTTTCCTTGACTCCTGGAGGGCGTTCAAAAAGACGTTCAAGCGACTGCATTGCTGATCCTTTCTTTTCAGCACGTTGTGTCTTGGTTTTTGATTCAGGAAGAATTGATGTTGTTACTTCTTTCGTGTCAATTTTTGTTGATCTTGTCTGTCTTTGGGCTGGTTCAAGTTTGAGCACGCGTTGGCCACGTCGACGCAACTCTCGGCGTGCGGCAATTTCGCTTGTGGCGCTTATTTCGATTGTCGTTTTTGTGCCATTTTTGAGCTGACAAGTGGCGATGTAGTCACGTTCTCTTGGTTTAACGATGCCGGACGTGTTGGACCTGCTGATCTGAACGTCAAGGGGTTTGAATCCGCGTCTTCTTAAATAGTTTTTTGCATTCAGCGGTGATTTTGATTCAACGATCAGATCCTCAATCGTTCCATCTGCTTTTTCGATTTTGACGTTGAAGGTTGGCATTTCAAGCTTCAGTTCGTCAGAAGGCGTTCAAGTTCTGATGGTTTGGAGGCTTTGCCCATGGCTTCCGCTTTGGAAACACTCCCTTGATTGACGAGGTCAGCCAAGGCTTTTTCCAGCGTTTGCATGCCTTGTTCTCCGCCGGTCTGAATCTGCGAGTAGAGCTGTGCCGTTTTCCCCTCTCGGATCAGGTTGGCGGTGGCGGGGGTGTTGATCAGGATTTCCTGCGCCATCACGCGACCGAACTGTCCTTCTGCAGGGTTCTGACGTCGGCAGAGGGTTTGGGAAAACACAGCCACCAAGCTGCCCGAGAGCTGCACACGGATCTGCGTTTGTTGTTCCGGTGGGAAAACGTCGACCATGCGGTCCACGGTCTGTGCTGCTGAGCTGGTGTGGAGGGTGCCGAAGACGAGATGTCCGGTTTCAGCAGCACTCACGGCAAGTTGGATGGTTTCGAGATCCCGCATCTCACCCACCAGGATCACGTCTGGGTCTTCTCGCAGTGCGGCCCGCAAGGCGTTGGCGAAGCTGCGGGTGTCTTCGTTCAGCTGACGTTGATGTACCAGGCTTTTGTCGCTCTGGTACACGAATTCGATCGGGTCTTCGATTGTGAGGATGTGTTCGCTGCGGGTGTGGTTGATGTGATCAAGCAGTGCCGCCAGGGTGGTGGTCTTTCCGGATCCGGTGGGACCAGTTACCAGCACAAGCCCCCGGGGCCGCGCGCTGGTCTCCAGCACCACTGGTGGAAGGTTGAGCAATTCAACGCTGGGGATCTTGCTGCCGAGGGCCCTTAGGCAGGCGGCATAGCTTCCTTTCTGGCGGTAAACGTTGACGCGGAAGCGTGCAACGCCCTTCAGGCCGTAGGCGCAGTCCAGTTCCCAAGTCTGTTCCAGCGTCTTGCGCTGGCTGTTGTTGAGCATCGAGAAGATCAGCTTGTTGCAGTCCTCCTCGGCCAGCGGCCGATCCGTCATCGGCCGAAGCTCGCCGCTGAAGCGGCCGTAGGGCGGTTGACCGGTGGCGAGGTGAAGATCGCTTCCACCGCCCTTCACCAGTTGTTCCATCAGGTCTTCGATCATCAGATCCATGACCGGCTCCTCAGTGGCGTGGTGTAAGGCAATAAGGGCATTCGAGCCAGCCTTCCTGCAGACCGGCTCCGCATCCTTCACAAGTCATTGTGCTGAGGGCACGGGCTCTGCGCTCGGATTCCAGTCCGGAATCCGTCAGCACCATGCGCCCCACCTCTTCCAGCGTTGTTTCGCCCTTTCGCACCAGTTCGAGGCTGTAGCCCAGCAGGGTCACCATCCCTGATTCAAGGGCCAGCTGTCGGATCACATCAGTGCTGGCGCCTCTGGAGATGGCAGTGGCCATGTCGTCCTGGATGCGCAGTACCTCGTAGACCCCGACACGTCCCTTGTAACCACTTCCTTTGCAGTGGGAGCAGACCTGTTCGCCGGGACCGTGATGGTGAGCCTTGAAGAAGGTGACCTGGGTTTCACGGCTCGCCATCAGCCCGAAGCGCCCCAGCTCCTGCTCTCCGGGTTGGTAGGGCTCGCGGCAGTGCGGGCAGACCCGTCGCAGCAAACGCTGGGAGACGATCCCGATGAGAGAGGCCGACACCATGAACGGCTCTACGCCCATTTCGTCCAGTCGTGCAATGGTGCTCGGCGCATCGTTGGCATGCAGGGTGCTGAGCACTAGGTGACCGGTGAGTGCTGCCTCAATCGCGGTTTTGGCTGTTTCCAGATCACGGGTTTCTCCCACCAGCAGAACGTCTGGGTCCTGGCGCATGAAGGCCCGCAGTGCCGTGGCGAAATCGAAGCCCTTCTCACGGTTCACCTGGCATTGGGTGATGCCCGGCAGGGTGTATTCGATCGGGTCCTCCACCGTGGAGATGTTGATGCCCGGATCGTTGCGCTCGGCCAGGAGTGAATAAAGCGTGGTGGACTTGCCGGATCCTGTTGGTCCGGTGACCAGGATCATTCCGAAGGGCTTGGAGCCCAGATCCCTAACCAGTGCCAAGGCGTCGGGATCACTGATCAGTTTGTCCAAGCCCAGCTGTGTTGCACCGCTGTCCAGCAGGCGCAAACAGACCTTTTCGCCGAAGCGACTGGGCAGAGTGTTGACCCGGAAATCAACCACCCGATCGCGGTATTTGCGGCGGATGCGGCCGTCCTGGGCCTGACGACGCTCGGCGATATCAAGATCCGCCAGGATCTTGAAACGGGATGTCACCGCGGGAATGAGCCGACTGGGGAGCGGTTCGACGTATTGCTGAAGCACCCCGTCCTGGCGGAACCGCAGACGCAGACCCTTCTGTTGTGGTTCCACGTGGATGTCGCTGGCATTGATTGACATCGCTTGCAGCAGGATTCGGTCCACCAGGGTCACCACCGGCGAAGCTTCCGCATCCTTCAGCCTCGTTTCCAGGTCAATAGCGTCCTGGGCTTGCTGGCTCTCCTCGCCCTCATCGTTCTCCAGCACCCCATCGGTGTTGAATCCCTCCAGAAAGGATTCAGTGCTGATTTCGTCAGTGCTTGTTTGTGGAGGCCCGGCGGTCTCCGCAGGAGCAGGTGCATGAGCCTCTTTGATCTGCGGAGGTGTCGTATCGCTTTGCGGCGAAAGGTTCACTTCTGCATGCAAGGCCCGCTGCAGATCCGCTTCGATGGCTGGGTGCAGGCGGATCGTGCGCTGTTGTTCTGGCAGCTGATCGATCAGGTGGTGCCATTCCTGGTCACGCCACTGACTGGGAATGGCGATGTCGAGGTGGTCAGCACCGATTGCGATCGGCATGGCCTGGAGTGCTCGCCACTGATCGAGGCCAATGTCCGGGAGGGCCTCGTCCAGCAGGTTGCGGCTTGCCAGCAACTGGTCCGGTCCCGGAACAGGCTGCTGCAGCAACAGTTCAAGCGCGAAACGCTGCCGCGCCGTGTCGCCGGCATCAGGGGTGGGCAGCGTCAGTGTCATGGGTTGCGGCCGAGGTGCGGGCTTCCGCAGCTTGTGGGAGGTAAGCGTTGCCCTTCAACATGTCTAGACAGCAATCCCTGAGCGGTCAGCATGAGCGGCGACGCCTCCACCCCAGAGCAGGATCAGACCGTTGAGTCTGGTGCTGTTCCAGCCACCCCGGATTCCACTCCGGATGCGTCAGAGGCAACCTCCGATCAGGCACCCGCAGCTGTTGATCCGGCGGATCGGATGCAGCAACTCGAGCAGGAGTTGACCACGCTGAAGCAGGAGCACGAGACGCTCAATGGCCAATATGTGCGCATTGCGGCGGACTTCGACAACTTCCGCAAGCGACAGAGCCGCGATCAGGACGACATGCGTCAGCAGCTGGTCTGTTCGACCCTCACGGAAATTCTTCCGGTCGTCGACAACTTTGAGCGGGCCCGTCAGCAGCTCAATCCTGAAGGTGAGGAAGCTCAGGCTCTGCACCGCAGTTACCAGGGTCTGTACAAGCAACTGGTGGATGTGCTGAAGCAGCAGGGCGTGGCACGGATGGAGGTGGTCGGCCAGGAGTTCGACCCGAATCTGCATGAGGCCGTGTTGCGAGAAGAAAGCAGCGAGTTCGCTGAGGATGTGGTGTGTGAAGAGCTCCAGCGTGGTTACCACCGCGATGGACGTGTGCTGCGCCACGCGATGGTGAAGGTGTCGATGGGTCCCGGACCGTCCGATGCAGCGCCGGTTGAGGCCGCACCGGATCAGACGGCGGAGGAGGCCTGATGGCCAACTTCTATGACCTGCTCGGCGTCAGTCGGGATGTGGATCCTGACAGCCTCAAGCAGGCTTATCGCCGCATGGCGCGTCAGTACCACCCCGACATCAATAAAGATCCCGGTGCTGAGGACCGTTTCAAGGAAATTGGTCGTGCCTACGAAGTGCTGAGTGATCCGCAGACCCGTGCCCGTTACGACCAGTTCGGTGAAGCCGGTCTTGGTGGTGCGGCTGGCGCCCCGGACATGGGCGACATGGGCGGGTTCGCTGATCTGTTCGAGACGTTTTTCCAGGGATTCGGTGGACCCGGCGGAGCCGGTGGTGGTCGGCCGCGGCGTCAGGGTCCCCAGCAGGGCGATGATCTTCGCTACGACCTAACGATCGATTTCGAGCAGGCGGTTTTCGGCCAAGAGCAGGAGATCAAGATCCCGCATCTGGAGACTTGCGACACCTGCGGCGGCAGCGGTGCCAAGGCGGGTAGTGGACCCACCACCTGCGGAACTTGCGGTGGTGTCGGGCAGGTGCGCCGTGCCACTCGGACCCCCTTCGGCAGCTTTACCCAGGTCGCCGAATGTCCCACCTGTGGTGGGACGGGACAGGTGATTGCGGATCCCTGCGGATCCTGTGGTGGCCAGGGTGTCAACCAGGTGCGCAAGAAGCTGCGGATCAACATTCCTGCCGGGGTGGACACCGGAACACGGCTTCGGGTCTCGGGCGAAGGCAATGCGGGACCCCGGGGAGGCCCTTCCGGTGACCTTTACGTCTTTCTGACCGTCCGCAATCATCCACGCCTCCAGCGGGATGGCTTGAACGTCTTTTCGGAGGTGAAGGTCAGCTACCTCCAGGCGATTCTCGGCGACACGATCGAGGTGGAAACCGTGGATGGAACCAAGGAGCTGAACATCCCTGCCGGCACGCAGCCCGGCACCGTGCTCACCCTGCCGAATCACGGCATTCCCAAACTTGGCAATCCGGTGGCGCGGGGTGACCAGCGCGTGA
This sequence comes from Synechococcus sp. UW69, assembly GCF_900474185.1. Classification (NCBI taxonomy): domain Bacteria; kingdom Bacillati; phylum Cyanobacteriota; class Cyanophyceae; order Synechococcales; family Synechococcaceae; genus Synechococcus; species Synechococcus sp. UW69. The sequence continues at coordinate 317,513 of NZ_UCNW01000009.1, forward strand.
CGGTCACCGTCGATCTGCCGAAGCGGCTCAGCGATACGGAGCGGGATCTTCTGGAACAGCTGGCGGGTCACCATTCCGCTCGTGGCAAGCAGCACCACCACCACAACAGTGGATTGTTCGCTCGCTTGTTTGGTCAGAAGGGATGAGCAGGCGTTCCCTGGATTTGCGGGGAACGCCCTGTCCGGTGAATTTCATTCGCTGCAAGCTCACCCTCGAGCAGATGAGCTCCGGTGACTGTCTTGAGGTCTGTCTCGACAGAGGCGAGCCGGAGGCCATGGTCCTGCCGGGATTAAGGGATGCCGGTCATCGTGTCCAGTGCGTTGAGCAAACGCCAGATGCAGTCACCATCGAGGTGATCTGTGGTGGCTGACACCAGCAGCTCCGTGGCTTCGGGGATGGTGGTGGCGCTTCAGGCCAATTACCTTGAAGTCGAGCTGGACGTCGCCCCTGCCGGATGCCCAGGGCGACTGCTCTGCACGCGTCGCACCCGATTGACCCATCGGGGGGACGCGGTCTATGTCGGTGATCGGGTTTTCGTCGAGGCGATTGACCCAGGCCAGGCCCGCGCTGTTGTGGCCGACGTGGAGCCACGCCATAGCTTTCTGTCACGGCCACCAGTGGCCAATGTCTCGTTGGTGGCTGTGGTGTTGGCTGTGGAGCAGCCCAGTTTTGACCCTGATCAGGCTAGTCGCTTCCTGTTGACGGCGGAACGCACGGGGCTGGACGTGATCCTTCTGCTCACCAAGACAGACCTCATTTCAGCCGCAGCTCTCGAGCGGCTCGTGACTCGTTTGAAGGGGTGGGGGTATGACCCTCTGGCGCTCTGCAGTACCTCCGGAATGGGCATGGATGCCCTACGGCAACGCTTGGCTGGCGCAGAGCTGTCGGTGCTCTGTGGGCCCTCTGGGGTGGGCAAAAGCAGCCTGCTCAACCATCTGCGTCCTGATCTTCAACTTCGTACGGCTGCGGTGTCTGGACGCTTGCAGCGCGGTCGCCACACCACCCGCCACGTGGAGCTGTTTCCTCTGGGGCCAAGCGCGAGGGTGGCCGATACCCCCGGCTTCAACCGTCCTGATCTGCCGGATGATCCGCAGGAACTGGCGATCCTTTTTCCGGAGCTCCGGCAGCAACTGGATCCCTGGCCCTGCAGGTTTCGCGATTGCTTGCATCGCGGCGAGCCCGGCTGCGGCGTCTCCAGCGATTGGGAGCGCTATCCCCTCTACAAGGCTGCGTTGATTGAGCAGAGCAGCCTCAGCCGCCCATCCCGGGGAGGTTGAGGTTTAGGCCACCGGTGAGTTCCTCCATCCGGCCCTTCATCGTGGCGGTGGATTGCTCATAGGCCGCTTGCAGGGCTTCCAGGGTCGCCGCTTCGCTCGCTTGTTGACCCTCCTGCAGCAGGGCCGGGTCCAGCCGAACTCGCAGTGGTTGTTGGTTGCCCGATAGCCAGACACTGGCGCGCCCATCGTTGCTCTGGCCTTCGATCTCCATCCCGTCCAGTTCGTCCTGCAGAGCCTGAGCGTTCTGCTGAATCTCCTGGGCCTTCTTGAAGGCTTCGGTGAGTTGACCGAAATTTGGGAGTCCGAACCCTGCCATGGCGATCCTGTGGGAGTCGGAAGGTTAAGTCGCGGAAGCGAATCCCAGGCGTTTCACTTCGGGGTGAAGACGGATTCCATGCTCGGCTTCGACACGGTCCTGCACCAGCTGGATCAGCCTGGCGATGTCATCCGCCTGGGCGTGGCCGGTATTGACGATGAAATTGGCGTGCATGGTTGAGATTTCTGCGCCGCCGATGCGTGTTCCCTTCAGCCCCTGCTCTTCGATCAGCCGTCCGGCCTTGAGAGGTTCGGGATTGCGGAAAACGCTGCCGCAGCTGGGCTGTTGATAGGGCTGCGTGGTGGTGCGATGGCTGAGGTTCGCGCTGGTAACGCGTTTCAGTTCGTTCGGATCGTGACCTGGTTCAAGGCGGAACCGTGCTGACAACACAACAAGGTCGTTGTCCTGGAGACGGCTGTGGCGGTAGGCGAAGTCCAATTGATCGCTCCGAAGCTCAAAGCAGTCGCCCCCATCCAGGGGCATGACCCGCACCGATTCCAACCACTCCGCGGTACAGCCCCCCTGGGCTCCTGCATTCATGACAGCAGCACCGCCTGCGGTGCCTGGGATGCCAACCGACCATTCGAGGCCGTGCAGTCCAGCGCGAGCAGCCCGTCGCGCCAGCGATGGGATCGGTTCACCGGCGAGCACCTCAACGGTCCCATCGGTTTCATCGAGTTGCAGCCCCTGAAGTTTGCGAAGACAGAGCGAGAGCCCTGGCAGGCCGTCATCGTGAATCAGCAGATTCGACCCAGCACCGATGATGCGGCAGGGAATGCCCTGTTGCGTGGCCCATTGGATCCAGGCCTGGGTTTCGTCAAGGCTGACGGGTTCCGCAAGCCATTCGGCGGCTCCTCCCACCCGCCAGGTGGTGAACTCCGCAAGGCTGACTCCGGCCTGGGGAAGGCGGGCATCGCACTGGCTCATGACGTCAGCCTTAACCACAGTCCATTCACATCGCCAGCACCCATCGCCAGGACGAGATCCTGTTCGCGGCTGTGATGCATGACCAGGTCGGTGAGTTCATCGAGGTTGTCCGCGACGGCGATTTGTAGTTCGGGCTTCATGTTGCGGATCCGTTCCGCCAGGGCGTTGCTGCAAATGCCTTGCAGGGGTTGCTCCCCTGCCGAGTAGACGGGGGCCAGCAGGAGCAGATCACAGTTCTGCAGTGCCTGGGCAAACCCATCGAGGAACTGCTGGGTGCGGCTGTAGCGATGGGGCTGGAACACCGCCAGCACGCGCTGAGGTGCTGTGGGAAGCGGACTGCGACCACTGCTCACCATCAGGCGAGCCATCTCCAGGGTTGCCTTCACTTCACTGGGGTGGTGGGCGTAGTCGTCAACGATGTGACGCCCCTTCCAGGTGCCCCGAAGATCAAATCGGCGGCCCGGTGCTTTCAGGCCAGCGAGTCCCTTCACCAACTGATCGAAGGGGAGTCCCTCCATGCGGCAGGTAGCCAGGGCGCCTGTTGCATTGCTCAGGTTGTGCAGTCCGGCCATCGGCAGGGTGAAGTCGCCGATGGGGCGGCCCGATTCGTAGAAACGCGCCACGCAGCGATCTCCCTCAAGGCTCAGAGGCAGGGCGGCGAAGTCAACGGATTCAGCGCTTTGATTGGACCACCAGGCGGTCGGCTGGAAGTGTTCTTGCAGGATCGGACAGTCGTGATTGGCCAGCACGCGATCGCAACCTTTCGCGAAGCGTTGCAGGGTTGAAATCAGGTCGTCGAGACTGGTGTAGTGATCGGTGTGATCCAGCTCCAAGTTGGTGATCACGCCCAGGCTTGGGCTGAACTTCACCAAGGATCCGTCGGATTCATCCGCCTCAGCCACAAGCAGCTTCCCCTGGCCGGCGTGGCCATTGCTGCCCAGACGTGGAACGATGCCACCAATGACAGCGGTCGGGTCTTGATCGGCTTCCAGCAGCAAGGTGGTGATCAATGTGCTGGTGGTGGTCTTGCCGTGGCTTCCGGCCACAGCGATCGAGGGTTGCTGCTCGATCAGAGCCGCCAGAAGATCGGAGCGATGCCAGATCTCTAGGCCGATCTGACGGGCACGTTGGAGCTCAGGATTGCTGTCGGGGATGGCTGTACTGATCACCACCACAGGGGAACAAGCGATCGTCGAACCCGTGACGACGTCAATGCAGGCCTCGTCCTGCTGGCTGAAAACCTTCACCCCGAGGGTTTTCAGTTGTTGTGTTGTTGCGTTATCTCGCGGGTCTGAGCCGCTGACTGGATGACCGCGGTCGACCAGGATCCGGGCCAAGGCCGACATGCCAATTCCGCCGACACCGATGAAGTGGACTGGTGTCTGACGGTCGAGCAGGCGCGGCAACTGAGGGCTTCGATCTGGGGAAAGATAGGCCAGTTGTCGCCGCTTGTCTGCCGATCTGGGGGACGGATCGAGCCGATTCAATCGAGGCAAAACAAGGTATTTCTGCCGATTTCTGTATGATCTGCGGCCAAAACCCCTGCGCGGCTTTGCCGCTTCTTCCATGACCCTGCGCGTTGCGATCAATGGATTCGGCCGGATCGGTCGCAATGTTCTGCGGGGTTGGATCAGCCGTGGCGCTGACACCGGCCTGGAAATCGTGGGAATGAACTCCACCTCCGACCCTGCCACCAGCGCTCACCTGCTGACCTACGACTCCATCCTTGGGCGTCTGGACCCTTCCGTGGACATCAAGACCACGGACACCTCGATGTTCGTCAACGGCAAGGAGATCAAGTTCTTCGCTGACCGCAATCCCCTCAACTGCCCCTGGAAAGAGTGGGGAGTTGACCTGGTGATCGAGTCCACCGGTGTGTTCAACACCGATGAGAAGGCCAGCATGCACATCCAGGCTGGTGCCAAAAAGGTGATCCTCACCGCTCCTGGCAAGGGTGACGGCGTCGGCACCTTCGTGGTGGGCGTCAACGACGACCAGTACCGCCACGAAGACTGGGACATTCTCAGCAACGCCAGCTGCACCACCAACTGCCTGGCTCCGATCGTGAAAGTTCTCGATCAGAACTTCGGCATGGAGTGGGGTCTGATGACCACCATTCACAGCTACACCGGTGACCAGCGAATTCTCGACAACAGCCACCGAGACCTGCGCCGTGCTCGTGCTGCTGCCCTGAATATGGTTCCCACCACAACGGGTGCTGCCAAGGCTGTGGCCCTGGTTTATCCCGAAGTGAAGGGCAGGCTCACTGGTTTTGCCATGCGCGTTCCCACCCCGAACGTGTCGGCTGTTGACCTCACCTTTGGAACATCGAAGGGAGCTTCCGTTGAGCAAGTAAAAGCCGTGATGAAGGAGGCTTCTGAGAACGGTATGAAGGGGATCATCAAGTACAGCGACCTGCCCCTGGTCTCCACCGACTACGCCGGCACCAACGAGTCCACCATCTTCGATGCCGACCTCACCTATGCGATGGGTGACAAGGCGGTGAAGATCCTGGCCTGGTACGACAACGAGTGGGGCTACAGCCAGCGTGTTGTTGACCTCGCCGAGGTGGTCGCCAAGAACTGGAAGTGATCGTTAGCTGATCGCTTTTTTCATCCCTCCCGCCAGGGGGGGATTTTTTTTGTTCAGGTGCCTCCGCTTAGGGAAGGTGGTTCAGGGCTGGCTGAAGTGATCAAATCCGCCTGCGTCCACGCGCTCATGGTTGTGGGCCCAGCGGATGATGCCCGCTTCTTCATTGATCTGGCCGAAGCGTCGGCTGTTGGGGATGCATTGCTCCCAGACGTCGGCCCAGGCCTCGGGAAGGCTCAGCACCAGCTCAAAATCCTCCCCTCCGGAGAGGCACCAATCCGTCCATTGAGGCCCCTCAGGCCAGCCTTCGGCCATCGGCAGCCGGTCGTTCCACAGAACTGCCCCACAGCCGCTGCTGCTGCAGAGTCCTGCGACGGCTGACAGAAGTCCATCGCTGCTGTCGGTGCCCCCGGCCCGCCAGGGCAGATGCTCCGGTTTGCAGGCCAGCAGCTGGTGGACGTCGTCCAGCCGAGGTGCCGGTCGCCGGTGTCTTGCGATCGCTGTGTCCTGCAAGGTCGCTTTCAGAGCGATGTCATGGACGCTGGGGTCGTTTTGCAGCAGGGCGAGGCCCAGCCGGCTCAGCCCATGGGGACCACTGCTGACGAGCACATCACCGGGGCGGGCGGCGTTGCGATGGAGGCGCAGTGGTCCGAGACGGCCGAGGGCTGTGATCGAGAGCAGCCTTTGCTCCCCCCTAGAGCAGTCACCGCCCAGCAGGATGCCGCCGTACTGCCCCAATGCGGCACTGATGCCCTCGTACACCCCGTCCACCCAGTCCCAGCGGGTGCGACCTGGGGCAACAAGAGCCACCGTGATTCCCTCGACTTCGACGGCACCACTTGCTGCCAGGTCGGACAGATTGGCGGCAACGGCGCGCCAACCAACGTCCATTGCGCTCGTGGTCGCATCGCTGAAATGGATGCCGTCCACAAGAACGTCCGTGTTGATTAACAGGGGCCTGGCGTCGGGGGCCACGGCCGCCGTGTCGTCACTGAGCTGCTCGGGCGGAGCGAAGCGTGCCAGCCGCCTGAGCAGCTCCGCCTCACTCAGCTCCGCCAGGGTTGGGCTCATGCGTGGGCTTTGAGCAGCTCCGCTCCCTCGATCACCTTCACGGAAGTGATCGTGTCATCGGTGCCCAATTCCTCGAGAACATCGAATCCATCCACCACATAGCCGAAGGCTGCATTGCGGCCATCCACGAGGTTCAGACCAGCAGGGGTGAGCTCCGCCTCGTAGAGAAACATGAAGAACTGCGAGGATCCGTCGTCGAGGGCCTGGTCTGAATGGGCCCAGCCAAGGGTGCCCAGGGTTGCGAACGGGAGGGTCGGCGTCGCCTTGAACAGGCCCACGTCCTCAAAGGTTTCGTTGTAGATCGTGTCGTCTTCGCCGGGCACCCGGATCTCCAGGGGCACATGCCGTTCCTGCTTTGTCTTCGGATCGACGTAGCCGATCTCCGGCCCTTTCGGATCACCACTCTGGAGCACGTAGAAATCCTCGGCCCGGATGAAGGGCAGTCCGTCGTAGAAGCCCTTGAGGGCGAGATCGACGAAAGCACCTGCTGTGAGAGGGGCGTTGAAGCCATCTACCACGGTGGTCAGCTCGCCTTGGGTGGTGCTCACGCTGAGGGTGGCCCTCCCTTGCAGCCGGGGCAGGGCATCGAATTCTGCGGGGATGTCCCGTTCAAACCCGTCGGGCACGAGCAATGCCTCTACATCACCGATGAAGCGCAGCGTTTGGCGTCGATCGGCGATGAAGCCCGGTTTATCGGTGGCTTTGACCTTCTCTTTGAGGTCAATAAGACCTTGATCCACACTCTGAAAAAGTGTTTCGGCTTTGCCGCGCTTGGCGTCCGGGATCGCGCTCAGGATGGTGTCGCGACGGGTGTTGAGCAGCGCTTCACTGCGGGACACCGTCTTGCCGAGGGCCGACCAGCGTTTGGCCCGCAGATCGTCACTGGTGAGTTCAAGTCGATGTTGCAGTTCGCGAATGTCGTCCTGATCGAACGGAAGCGCGTCCCGGAGAATTGCGGCAGGGTCTTTCACGGCATTGCCCTGGGGCAATGAGGCCCAGCAGGCAGGGGCAGTAATGCTGATCAGAGCGAAGCTGATTAGGGCAGCAAGGACGGCGTTCAAACGCTGATGGACCAAGGGGGAACCCCAGTGCTGACGCGACTTTGGCACAGCCGTATAGTCCGATGAACCGTTCGGTGGGAATGATCTCCAGTAACGACTTCCGCACCGGCACCACGATTGAGATCGATGGGGCCGTCTGGCGCGTGGTCGAGTTCTTGCACGTCAAGCCCGGCAAGGGATCTGCCTTTGTACGCACCAAGCTCAAGGCGGTGAAGTCCGGCAACGTGGTGGAGAAAACCTTCCGCGCTGGGGAAATGCTTCCCCAGGCGATGTTGGAGAAATCGTCTCTTCAGCACACCTATATGGAAGGTGAGGACTACGTCTTCATGGACATGGCCACCTATGAGGAGACCCGCCTTAGTGCCAATCAGATCGGGGAAAGCCGCAAATATCTCAAGGAGGGCATGGAGGTGAACGTGGTGTCCTGGAACGACACCCCCCTCGAGGTTGAACTCCCCAACTCCGTTGTCCTTGAGATCAAAGAAACTGATCCTGGGGTCAAAGGCGATACCGCCACAGGTGGCACCAAGCCCGCCATCCTTGAGACGGGTGCTCAAGTGATGGTTCCGCTCTTTCTTTCTGTGGGAGAAAAGATCAAAGTGGACACCCGCAACGACAGTTACCTCGGCCGCGAAAACGGATGACCATGCAGCTGGATCACGAACAACTGCACCGCCTGCTGGAGGCGCTCGGCGAGAGCGACATCCAGGAATTCCGGTTGGAGGGCGATGATTTCCGTCTGGAAATTCGTCGCAACCTGCCAGCCCAAACCGTGATGGCACCGGTGATGCCCGCTCCCGTCGCGGCAGCGGCGCCCGTTGCTGCCTCAGCAGAGCCTGCGTCCGCGCCGCCTGCGTCCACCGCAACTCGGAGTGACCTGCTCGAGGTGACGGCCCCCATGGTGGGCACCTTCTACCGAGCGCCCGCGCCAGGAGAGCCTCCCTTCGTCGAAGTGGGAACTCGCATCAACGTCGGTCAGGCCGTTTGCATCCTTGAAGCGATGAAGCTGATGAACGAGCTGGAGTCGGAGGTCGGCGGTGAAGTTGTCGAGATCCTTGTAGACAACGGCACCCCTGTTGAATTCGGTCAGGTTCTGATGCGGGTCAAGCCGGTCTGAGTTCAGCTCAGATCCCAGGCGGCCCTGATCGCTGCAATTGTGCTGTCAGGGCTTGCGACTCCTTCAGCTGCGATGTCGAAGGCAGTGCCATGGTCGGGAGAGGTGCGCAGGAAGGGCAGTTCCAAGGTGGTGTTCACCGCTGCATCGAAAGCCAGCAGCTTCACTGGAATGAGTCCCTGGTCGTGATACAGAGCCAGGATCCCGTCAGGTCCAGGTTGGTTCGGGATTTGCCAGGCGTGAGCTGCACTGATCCAGCAGGTGTCGGGAGGCACGGGACCCTCTAGGTGCACCTGAGGATGCTCGGCTCGCCATTGATCCAGCAGTGGCGTTAGCCAGTCGGCTTCTTCCTGGCCCAGCTGACCTGCTTCGCCGGCATGGGGATTCAGCCCGGCAATGCGCAGATGTGGTGTGGTCGTGAAGCGTCGACAGAAGCCATACAGCACATTCAGTTTGTGGAGAACAAGGTCTGGTGTCAGCGCTTCAGGGACCTGGCTGAGGGGGATGTGGGTGGTGGCTAGCAACGTGTTCAGGCGCCAGCCGCTGTTTGGAGAGACGGCAGTGAACAGCATCGAGGAGCGTTGGCATCCCGCCAGCTCCGCCAAGCGTTCGGTTTGCCCGGGATAGCGATGGCCGGCCGCGTGCCAGAGGTGCTTGGCGATGGGGGCGGTGACCAGGGCGCGCGACCCCCGAGCCAGAAGCAGTTCAACGGCACGGGTGAGCCAATGAAATCCAGCATCGGCTCCGCTGGTGGTGGGTTGTCCGGGATGGACGATGTCCACCAAAGGTTGGTCGTCGATCCTGAGCGTTGCGGGGTCGGCGAGGGGTTGGCTCGATTGCTGTATCAATCGCGCATGGGTTCGGATCAGACTGCGTCTGCAACCGACCAGTAGTGGTTGGAGCTCTTGGGGGACCTCAGGTGACGCGAGGGCCTTGAGCACCACTTCCATGCCGATCCCAGCGGGATCGCCGAGAGCGATCACCAGCTCATGCCTAGGGTTTGTCGAATCGTGCGGGCCCATCGCTGTGCTGCGTTTGCTGCTGCTTGGGTGTCTGTTGGTGGGATTGGCCTCCGGCCTGCGCAATGGCTGGGTCGAACTTCACCTGTCCCGTTTCCTTGAGGATGTCGGGTTTCCCATGCCCGAGCAGGGCAAGGGCTTCGATTTCAACCGTTGGTTGATTGAGGGGGAGAACGCAGGTCAGACGGATTGAGTTTGTCCTGGTTCAGGCAATCCTGCAGCCCAACGCGGTAGTTCGGATGCAACAACGGATAACCGAGTTCTTGGCAGAGCCTGTGATTGCTGACGCGGCGGTTCTCGCTCCAGAATGACTGCGCCATCGGGCTCATGCTGTCCACGATCTGATCGAACTGCTCCAGCGGTGGCAACTCACAGCCCAACAGTGAGGCGGCATGCCGTAGGAGATCGGATGTGGCGGCGGGGAGGTCATCCACCACATTCACCACGGTCCCAGGGCCCAGGGTTGGTAGAGGTCCCTGCTCGGCGCGATGCATCAGATGCCAGCAAGCCCCCGCGATGTCTTCCACATGGATGCGGCAGAACACCTGTCCGGGCTTTTCGATCAGGCGCGCGCGTGCTTGCTGCAATCCGTTGAGAACCGACCGGCCCGGGCCGTAGATGCCCGGCAGCCGCAGAATCTGGATCGGTAGACCGGAGCGCTGCCAGGCGGCTTCGCAATTCAGGCGTCGGATGCTGCGGTCGAGCGCTGGAGCTGGGGCGTCCTCCTCCGACACCCAGCCGCCCTGGCGATCGCCGTAGACCCCTGTGGTGGAGAGATACCCCGCCCATCGCAGTGGCAGGCTCCTCAGCGTTGCAAGCAGTTTGGACAACGCCGGATCGTTTCCTTCGCGATCCGGTGGGATGGTGCACAGCAGATGGGTGACGCCCTCCAAGGCAGCGGGGTCGAGATGGTCCTGACCATTGCTGTCGAAGAGCAAATCAGCCTCTTCGGACTCGAGCGAGCGGCGGGTGCAGAGCACCTGCGTCCCCATGGAGCGGGCGAGCCGGGCCAGACAACGTCCGCTGTACCCACCGCCAAGCACCAGCAGCTTGGCGTCAGCTGCCAGTGGTTGCGATTGCTTGACAAGATCGGCCAGCATCAGTACACCTGTATTAGATCAAATGTACTGCTGTGACGTCGTCGTCCTTGCATCGCTCGCGCTCCAGGGGCATCGTCCTCCGGGCCATCCTGACGGCAGCCCTTCTTGCCGGTGCGGTGGCTCTGGCCCCTGAAGACCCGAGTGTTCAGGCGTCCATCTGCGAGCGGCATCACTCCTCTGATGTCTGCCGTGTCTGGTGAGCCTCAGGCGGCTTGGGCAGCGATGGGGAGGTCGTCAGGCTCGCTGACAGGCTGATCCGGTTGGGCCCATTGGAGCAGGCGCAGGGCCAGCCTGAGGTCGCCATCCATCCAGGCGCGAATCGCCATGGCGCGGCGTGGGTCATAGAAGCGCTGTCGCCGGTACCAGTCGAAAACATCTGCGTCAGACTTGCGACCATTGCAGGACAAGCAGGCAGGTACACAGTTTTCGGTGACACTCAATCCACCCTTGGCTCGTGGATGAATGTGATCAATTGATTCGGAAGGTTTGCCGCAATAAATGCAACTTTTACCGGTAAAAGTGTGAAGAGACTGTCGCCATCTTCGGACGCGCAATTTGGGACAGAGTTCGTCGAGAAAAACCGCGTCCCTGTTATGCATCCGAATGCATCGGTTGTCACGATTCTGCCGTGAACGAAAAGCCAGTCAATGTGTCGAGCGCTGCACTTTTGAAGGTTTCTTCGCCTGTGATGTGAATCTTGATTTCAAGGCTTGCACGCCGATCTGAGTTCACTAAAGTGATTGTTTGTGGGGGCCTGTTGGTGCCGCCAAAACCCACATCGACGTGTTATCTGGATCTCTCTCCAGCAGGTCTGATCCGCGTGATCAGTCCGTTCGATGCGGTGACCCAGTCTCAGTTGCGTCGGATCCAGCCCCGGGGGCGATGGAACGGTCCAGGCCATGGCTGGGACTTCCCCTTGGCGTCTGCCGATGCGCTTCAACAGGCCCTGGGACGGCGTTTTCCCATGACCTCTGCACTGCAGGAGTGGCTCGACTGGTGTCAGCACCCCCTGCCACCCCTGCCACCGCACCGGACGTTGGTGGCTTCAGCGGATCTCGACGAAGCCCTTCAGGATGGTCGTCGCCCCCTGCGCCATCAACGCTCCGGAGCCCGTTGGCTCCTGGCCCGTCGCGGTGCCGTTCTGGCGGATGAAATGGGTCTGGGAAAAACTCTCACAGCCCTTCTGGCGGCCCGTGCCTTGATGCGCTGTGCTGAGGTGCGCTTGCTTGTGGTGGCTCCCGTCGGGCTGCATCCCCACTGGCGCAGGGAATCAGAGGCCCTTGGGGTTGGTCTTGAGTTGGTGAGTTGGGCTCGGCTTCCCGACAACCTGCCGCCGGCGGGAACGCTCTTGGTGGTGGATGAAGCGCATTACGCCCAGTCTCTTCAGGCGCAGCGCACGGCTGCTTTGCTGCGCTTAGCGCGTCATCCCCGTCTGCGGGCGATCTGGATGCTCACGGGAACCCCGATGAAGAACGGTCGCCCTTCCCAGTTGTATCCCCTGCTCGCTGCTATGGACCATCCGATTGCGCGGGATCAGCGACGGTTCGAGGAGCGTTATTGCCAGGGTCACTGGAGGGAGAGTCGATCCGGGAAACGCTGGCAGGCGTCCGGTGCCAGTCAATTGGAGGAGCTGCGGCGTCTGAGTCGCCCGCTGATCTTGCATCGCCGCAAGCAGCAGGTCGTGGACCTCCCTCCCAAGCAGCGACGCCTTCATCCTGTGGATCTATCGGAAGGTGAGCGCACGGGCTTTGATCATCGTGTCGGTCTGGTGCTGGATGATTACCGGCGTCGGGCCCGTCTCGGGGAGGTTCGACGGGATGCCGAGCCCCTGGCTTTGCTCACCTCCATGCGCCAGATCGCAGCGGAATTCAAATTGCCGGCGGCCCAGCACCTGGTGGAGTCATTGCGTCGGCAAGGGGAGGCGGTGGTGCTGTTCAGTGGCTTTGTGGCCCCGTTGCAGCTGTTGCAGCAAACCATCGGGGGGGAGTTGTTGACCGGTCGCCAACGGCCTGCCGAACGCCAGGTGAGTGTGGATCGGTTTCAGCAGGGTCAAAACGATTGTTTGCTGGCCACCTTCGGCACCGGTGCCCTTGGCTTCACCCTGCACCGGGCCCGACATGTGGTGTTGTTGGAACGCCCCTGGACGCCAGGGGACCTCGAACAAGCGGAAGACCGCTGTCATCGTCTCGGCATGGGGGATGGCCTCACCTGCCATTGGCTACAGCTCGGCGCAGCGGACCAGCTGGTGGATGGGTTGCTGGCCAGCAAGGCGGAACGGATTGAGGTGTTGTTGGGGCCTCGCCGGTTGACGCTGCAACGTCAATCACTCCCAGCCATGGTGCGTGACTGTTTGCAAGTGGTCTGACGCACCTTGAGTTCGTGCAGCAACATCGGATCGACTGGCTGACTGGAGCGGTTTAGCAGCGTCAGCGCCACGTCGACGTCATTGCAAGCTCTGGCTTGATCGCCAAGCAGGGTCAAGACAAGGGCGCGGTCCCGATGCAAATCGGCTTGATCTGGCGTCTGGATGATGGCCTCATCGCAGCGTTCGACCATCAGTTTCAGGTCATCCATCTGGAAGTCCCCCAGGCAACTGGTCACCAGTGGTGTGGGGGCATTAACAGGCTTCGATGGTTGTTTGGTTTGGCATCCAGCAAGCAGCACTCCAGCTAGCAGAGTCAGAACCAGAACTACTGAGGGATCAGTAGCTGTAGCGCGTGGTGTCGTGGGTGCTCTCGATGGTGCTTTCGGTGACAGATGAGGAGTTTCCAAGGGTGGCGGCGGTGGCTGGTTGTGTGTTCCCGCCGAACAGATCACCAAGGAACTGGCCACAGTCGGGGAAATTGCCGGGGTCCTTGACGACGGCTTCCGTAATCATTACTGAGGCGTGCTCTGGAGATGTCTTGAATACGCTGCTGCCCTGGCGCTTGATCAAGGCATAGGCGGCATTCCAGCTGACCTTGTGGTCGTTGCCGCTGGAACGCATGAAGCAATAAATCTTGGCGCCCTTCTCTTCTGTTGCTTCTGCTGCTTCTGCTGCTTGCAAGGCGGGGCTGACGCTGCCGAACGCACCGATCAGGGCCGCGGTGCACAGAACCAGCGATGACCTGAGGGAAGCCATAACAACGGTTGTGAGTTGCCTCAAGGTATCGATCAGCCTCCTGTTGTCGAGGGCACGATCAGTCGCACCACTAAGGGCAACACCAGCAGCACCGTGATCAGCCGAACAGCGTGGAGGGCGGCCACCGCGGCACCGACGCCGAATTCCGCACCGACAAGGCTCATGCCACTGATGCCCCCCGGCGCTGCTCCGAGCAAGGCCACGATTGGATCAATGCCAAGCAAGCGGCTGGTCCAGAGTCCCACCACGATTCCCGTCATCACCAGCGCCAGGGTGATCAGAACCGCTGGTTTCCACAGGAGTTGCAGTTGACTCAGGGATGCCCGCGTCAGGCCAGTACCGATCACGGTGCCGATGCCGATCTCAAGAACCGTGCGCGTTCCCGTTGGCCAGGTGGCTGTCTCCAGTTGACCGCTCATGCTGACGATGCCAGCACCCAGCAGTGCTCCCGCCAGGGGTGCAGCGGGAATGCCGCTGAGTAGAGCCAGCAGTCCGATGGCGGTTCCAGCCAGTAAATACAGCGCCAGCGTTGCCAATGGTGGCATCGGTCTCGATCGCGTCATGTCTGCTTGATCTTGAGACAGCGGCGCTCCTGTGTTGTTATCAGCGCAACCGCCAGGTTTCGAAGATGACCTCCTCCGTGTCCTTTCGGATCACCCGCACAGCGGAAGATCTCGCTCAAACCATCACTGCCTTGTCGCAGCGTTTGGTGAAATTGGAACAGCGTCAGGAAGTGCTTGAGCTTCAGCTGCGCCAGCAGCAGAAGGAGCTGAATGCTGTCCCTGACGAAGAGATTTCCACCCTTGAGGGTGTGGAAGCCCTGTTGCGTGAAACGCGTGAGCTTTTGGACAGCACCGCTCCCGTGGCGGAAGGCTCCATGCCGGAGGAGTCATTCCAGAACGACTCCTGGGGTCATGAGGACGGCTCAGATGTGACCCGCGATGTCGCATAGGGGTGGCACCCGGTGCCAAAATAAAAAGAAAGGCAACTATGGCGATCACCATCCCTGCCTCCAATGCTTGCTCTTCTCGCACCTTGCACGGCATGACCATTTGGACCCGGTCAGGCTTCGTTGAAGGCGGCCATCAACTCGAGAAGCTGGAATTTGCTCTGGCTCTTGCTGAAGCGCGCGGCGATCAAGTCCGCTGTCGTCAACTACGGGATCGGATTGCCGATCTTGGGGGCAACGCTGAAGAACCTGGTACTTGACTCTGAGGCCAACGGTACCAGTGGCTGTTAGTCGGCAATGATGCTGATCGACGATGGAATGGCCTGAATATCAATCAGAGCTAATATTTTGTTGATAAGGGAACTCGAACGTTGACCCTGACACTCACAAAAACAAAACATTCCGAGACGACTCAACAACGTCAAAATCACGAATCAGCGGCTCAAGCTTTGTTCGTCAAAGCACGCAAGTGCGCTGAAGATGGCCGAGTGAATGAAGCGGGTTCTTTCATCCTGCAAGCCTTGGGCCACGAACGTCGTGCTGGATGCGCTGGACCACAAGTTCTTCAATTAATCAAGCCTCGTTCTTGAGATTTACTTGGAATTCGTTGAAGCGGATGACCGGATTCGAACCGGCGACGTTCAGCTTGGGAAGCTGACATTCTACCACTGAATTACATCCGCAGTGGGGCGAGATCGCTCTCGCCACCTGTGTTCTAGCCAAGCGCAGTGGAAGCTGCAGCGACGCCTGCACCCATGCTGCCTTTGTGCAGCCCTAAAGATTGAAGGGTGGCTTCAATCGCTGCGACGGCGGTCAGTACATCCCGGTCGCAGACATAGCCGAGATGCCCGATTCGGAACACCTTCCCTTTTAGGTGGTCTTGACCACCAGCCAAAAGAATGTCGAATTTTTCCTTCACGGCTTTGCGCAACTGTTCGGCGTCGATGCCTTCGGGGGCCACCGCGGTGATGGCCGGGCTGCCGCAACCCTCAGCAGCAAAGAGGGGCAGCCCCATTGCCTTCATGCCGGCTTGGGCGGCGGCGCGATGGCGGGCGTGCCGGGCAAAGATTGCCTCCAGCCCCTCCTTCTGCATCATCTCCAGGGCTGCTTCCAGGCCGAAATAGAGATTCACCGCGGGGGTGAAGGGGTTGCTGTCTTTCGCCGCTGTTTTCCGGTAGGGGCCCAGGTCCAGATAGAACTTGGGCAAATCGGAGCGCTCGTAGGCCTCCCAGGCCCTTGCGCTCATGGCCACAAAACTAAGGCCAGGCGGGAGCATGTAACCCTTCTGCGCGCCTGAGGCCACCACATCCAGCCCCCAGTCGTCCATGGGGACGTTGGTGGCACCGAGGCTGGTGACGCAGTCCGCCAGGGTCAGGGCCGTGCCGTGGGCCTTCACGTGACGGGCAATGCTTTCCAGATCGTTGATCACCCCCGTTGAGGTTTCCGAGTGGGTGAGGATCACGGCCTTGATCGCTTTGGCGCTGTCGGCTTCCAAAGCCGAGCGGAAGGCCTCCGGGTCGAGGGGCTGGCCCCATTCCGCTTTGATCACCTCCACGTCCAGTCCGTAGGCGCGGGCCACCTTGACCCAGCGTTCCCCGAATTTTCCGTTGTCGCCGCAGAGCACCTTGTCTCCGCGGCTGAGGGTGTTGATGATTCCCGCTTCCATGGCAGCTGTTCCACTGCCGGTGATCACCAGCACATCGCTGGTGGTCTGATGCAGCCACTTCAGCTGTTCAGTCGTGCGCCGCACGATGGCCTGGAATTCCCCGCTGCGGTGGCCAATGGGGTGTCGACCCATGGCCTTCAGCACCGTTTCCGGCACCGGCGTGGGGCCAGGAATCATCAGGGTGAGCTTGTCCTGCATGGCGCGGGGGATGCCAATCGGCGACTCTAGAAAACAGCTTGTCCAGTCCCATCGCCCCCTCCAGCCCAGGATTGACCTTGCCGGTGTGGGTGGCGGGGGCGGCCAAGGCAGCCCTGAAGGTGTTGCTTGGCGAGGCGTTTGATCCTGAACAGCAGTTGTGCCAGGGGCCAGATCAACCGTCTTTGCAGGTGCCTGTCTGCTCTGCGGCTCCCTTGGCGACTGATCAAGCCTTGGGGATCAGCCGCTGTGATCCTGGGCCTGGTCTGGATCTGACGCGGGATCTGGAGATCTGGGTGCGGGTGGCCTGGATCAGCGCATCTCAGCCGCTGCTTGATTTGCAGGCAGGAGAAGGTGTTGGCCGCGTCGGTCCTGCGGGAGAGGCTTGTTTGTCAGGCTTCGCCCGTGAGCTGTTGGAGCGGAATCTGCTGCCCCTGTTGCCGCCCGGTCGGGGCCTGATGGTGCAGCCGATTCTTCCGCTGGGTCGTGCCCTGGCCCAACGCACCAGCAATGCCGCGTTTGGGGTGGTGGATGGCTTGGCGTTGATCGGCACACAAGCGGAGGTGCAGCGCAGCGCGGCTCCGGATCAGCTGCAGCAGGTGCTTGCTGATTTGGGGACGCTCGCTTCGGATCCGTCCTTTCAGGGACGCATCGTGTTGGTGATTGGTGAGAACGGCTTGGACCTCGCCCGCCAGCGGGGTCTGGGGCCCTTGCTCAAGGTGGGGAACTGGCTGGGACCGGTGCTGGTGGCCGCGGCGGAAGCCGGTGTTCGCGATCTGCTGCTGCTCGGTTACCACGGCAAGTTGATCAAGTTGGCTGGCGGCATCTTTCACACCCATCACCATCTGGCGGATGGTCGTCTGGAAGTGTTGGTGTCGCTGGGGCTGGATATCGGCCTGTCTGTAGACCAGTTGTTGCAACTGCGTGGTGCCGCCTCCGTTGAGGAGGCCTTCCAGGCTCTGGGTGCTGATCAATCCAGAGCGCTCGGGCAGCATCTGGCCGCGATGGTGGAGCGGCGCAGTCAGTCCTATGTCGCTCGCTACGGCGACTGGTCAATGCGGATCGGTGCTGCTCTGTTCGACCGGAGCCGGACCCTGCGCTGGTGGGGACCGGAGGGGGAGAAGCGCTTCTTTACGCTGAGGGATTGACGCTCGTCTGAGAGCGGTACTTATCAGGATCGATGTCCCAGCCCTCGTCCGACGGTCAGCGTCAGCCGGCCATCGTCATCCTTGATTTCGGCTCCCAGTATTCGGAGTTGATTGCCCGGCGCGTGCGTGAGACCGAGGTGTTCTCGGTGGTGTTGGGCTACAGCACCTCGGCGGAGGAACTGCGCCGGATGCAACCGAAGGGGATCATCCTCAGCGGTGGCCCCAGTTCCGTTTATGCGGAACACGCGCCGCTCTGTGATCCCGGCATCTGGGATCTGGGCATTCCTGTGATGGGGGTTTGCTATGGGATGCAGCTGATGGTGCAGCAGCTCGGTGGCGTTGTGGAGGCCGCCACGGGCAAGGCTGAATACGGGAAGGCGCCCCTTGAGGTGGATGACCCGACGGATCTGCTCACCAATGTCGACAACGGATCGACGATGTGGATGAGTCATGGCGACTCGGTGAAAGCCCTTCCAGAGGGGTTTGTGCGTTTGGCGCACACGGCCAACACCCCTGAAGCGGCGGTGGCGCATTTGCAACGCAATCTCTATGGGGTGCAATTCCACCCCGAGGTGGTGCATTCCACCTGCGGCATGGCCCTGATCCGCAATTTTGTTTATCACGTTTGCGGCTGTGATCCGGATTGGACCACGGCGGCCTTCATCGATGAGGCCGTTGGCCTGGTGCGGGAGCAGGTGGGCGATAAGCGCGTGCTGTTGGCGCTCTCCGGTGGGGTCGATTCATCAACCCTCGCCTTTCTGCTCAAGAAGGCGATCGGTGATCAGCTCACCTGCATGTTCATCGATCAGGGATTCATGCGCAAAGGCGAGCCGGAATTTCTGATGGACTTTTTCGACCGCAAGTTCAATATCCATGTGGAGTACATCAATGCCCGACAGCGGTTCATCAGCAAGCTCAACGGCATCACCGATCCGGAGGAGAAACGCAAAATCATCGGCACCGAGTTCATCCGGGTGTTCGAAGAGGAGAGCAAGCGGCTCGGACCCTTTGATTACCTGGCCCAGGGAACGCTGTATCCCGATGTGATCGAAAGCGCAGGCACCAACGTCGATCCCAAGACTGGCGAGCGGGTGGCCGTGAAGATCAAGAGCCACCACAACGTGGGCGGTCTTCCCAAGGATCTTCGGTTCAAGCTGGTGGAGCCTTTGCGCAAACTTTTCAAAGATGAAGTGCGCAAGGTGGGGCGCAGCCTCGGCCTGCCTGAAGAGATCGTGCGCCGCCATCCTTTCCCTGGCCCTGGACTGGCGATTCGCATCCTCGGTGAAGTCACCGACGAGAAGCTCAACTGTCTGCGTGATGCGGATCTGATCGTGCGCGAGGAAATTAAGGAAGCGGGTCTGTATCACGACATCTGGCAGGCCTTTGCAGTACTGCTGCCGGTGCGGTCTGTCGGAGTGATGGGCGACAAACGCACTTACGCCTGGCCCATCGTTCTGCGCTGTGTGTCGAGCGAAGACGGCATGACCGCTGATTGGTCGCGCCTGCCTTACGACTTGATGGAGACCATCTCCAATCGGATCGTGAATGAGGTGAAGGGGGTCAATCGGGTGGTGCTCGACATCACCAGCAAGCCCCCCGGCACGATTGAGTGGGAGTGATGGCGTGGGATTGGTTGCGGCCCAAGCCGGGTCGCATTTTTTTGATTGGTCACAACAAGTGCGGCACGCGGTCGTTCCACAAGCTTTTGCGGAAGAACGGCTACAGCTCCATCCACTACGACAAGGGGCGCCTGGCCCGTCGGATTCAGGCCAACTTCACCTTTTCCAAGCCTCTGCTGGATGGCGTGGATGGCTACTGCGGATACACCGATATGGAGCTCTGTGGTGAGTTCTACGCCTACCGCCTGTTCCCCCTGTTGGACCTGCAGTACCCAGGCTCCTGCTTCATTTACAACACGCGTGATGTGAGCCGCTGGGTCGACTCACGCATGAATCACCGCAAGGGCAAGTACGCCAGTGCCTACTTAGATCGGATGCGTCGGGCCTTCGACGATCCCTCCTTGACGCTGGAGGACTTGCGCCAGCACTGGGAAGAGGCTTGGCAGCGCCATGATCTCGACCTGAAGCGTTATTTCGCCGGACGCAGCAACTTTTTCGCCTTCAACATCAGCGTGCCCTCGGAGCAGGCTGACCTCTGCCGTTTTCTGCGGCGTCGTGGTTATCGGATCCGCGGCAAGGTGTTGCCCCATGCCGGGGCGCGAACCTCTGCATAAGCAGGTTGATCCACGGCTGGCGACGGCCCTGCATCGCCGATACCTTGGGCCACCGGCCTTTGGGACATGACGGCGACACAACAGCAGGATGTTCAGTTGCAGCGCCGCTTGCAGCAGGACAGCATTCAGCTGGGTGGCCGCACGATTTATCTGAACCCCTTTCTCTATTGGCGGCGGTTCGACAGCAACACCGATCGCTGGCTGCGGGAACCCGGTCAGCTGACCGAGGATCAAATCACGACCAACCGCAGCCGTTTTTACCCCGAACTCGACTGGGGTCAGCTGGATGATCACGGCACCGATGTCCACGATGGCGCCGTTGAGATGTTCCTCAAGAGTCTGGAGTTGATCAGCACTTTCCATCCCGAGCTGGGTTCCGGGCAGATGCTCGAGGTGGAACGCAAAATGACGATCACCAAGAAGCGGGCCTTCGAGCGCTGGGTGGATAAGGCGATCCGGCGGCGTCAGCGGGATCAGACCCGTGAGCATCGGCGCTTTGAGCGCAGCCGCTTCTGGCGCGCCTGGCGCGAGTGGATCCTGCTGGACACCACCCAGAAAGCACTGGTGCCTTTGGTGATGTTGATGGTGCTGAGTGGGGTGTTGGGCTGGTCTCTGGCGGCGAACCGTTCCGCTTGTCCGACATTGGCCCTTCCTTCGGGACAGACTGGGGTCCGTTGATCTGGCCCCATGGCCGCTGATTCCAGCTCCGAAAACCCGCTCGACCAGTTGCGTCTGTCGCTGATGCAGGACGTGCTTCCCGTGGGGCTGGCCGTGCTGGAACGGGCCCGGCAGGGCGGCCCGGGCAGGGTGGTGGAGGTGTTCACTGCGGGGTCGGAGGACCCCATCGCCGAGCTGCGCCAGGAGGGTGAGCCCGTGGCGCGTGATGTTCGAGAGCAGCTGGATGCTGTGAGCCCCGGGCTGGGCAACCCGGTGATGCCTGTCTCGGTTTCCGTCGATGAACCGGAAACGGTCGATGAACGCCAGGATGACCCCGACGACTTGATGCCGACCCTGCGGCGGATTGAAGAGCGTCTTGAGGAGTTGCGCCGTCGCTTGCCAGCGCAGCAGGGATGACCCGTTCCGCACAGCAGCGGCAGACTGGTCTGCGTCAGCAACCCCTCGTTCTGCTGACGCTGGTGTTGCTGTTCTGCAGCGCCATGGTCGGTCGCTTGGTCTGGATGCAGCTGCTGGAGGGGTCGCGCTTCCGCGAATTGGCGGATGAAAACCGGATCCGTCTCGTGCCCCGCTCGCCCATCCGCGGTCGCTTGCTCGATCGCAAAGGGCGGGTGCTGGCCACAAGCAAGCTCACCTATTCCCTGTACCTCGAGCCGCGTCTAGTCAGAGATGCCGACTGGCCTGATCTGCGTGATCGCCTGGCACGGTTGCTCAATTTGAAGCCTGATCTGCTGGATCAGCGCCGTGAGAAGGGTCTGGATCGGGATGGTTACCGCACCACCTTGGCCCTGGATCTCAAGCCGGAACAGGTGCTGCGGTTCCGGGAACAGGCCTTGGGACTGCGGGGCGCCCAGGTGGATGTCGACATCCTGCGGGCCTATCCCCATGGAACCCTGGCGGCCCACGCCCTCGGTTACACCCAGCCGATCACGGAAAACGAATTCGAGATCTTGGCGGAGAAGGACTACAAGATCCGTGACCGCATTGGTCGCACTGGAGTTGAAGCGGCCTACGAGAGCCATCTGCGTGGCAAGTGGGGCGGTCAGATGTTGGAGGTGAATGCCATGGGAGAGGTGCAGCGCAACCTGGGCGATCGACCCTCCGAAGCGGGAGAGGATCTGGTGCTCACCCTCGACCTGGATCTGCAGCGCGTGGCGGAGCAGGCTCTGGCGGATAAGCCCGGTGGCGCTGTGGTGGCGCTTGAGGCCGCGACGGGTGCGGTGCTGGCCCTGGCTAGTCGTCCCAGTTTTGATCCGAACTTTTTCTCCAAGCTGATCACCACCCAGAAGGAGTACGACGCCCTCTTCTCCAATCCGAAGAAACCGTTGCTCTCCAGGGCCATGAATCCCTATGACCCCGGCAGCACCTGGAAGCCGGTGACGGCGATGGCCGGTATGGAGTCCGGCAAATTCCCGCCCGACACCAAGTTGCACACCACGGCCTGCATCACCTACGGCGGCCACTGCTTCCCGGATCACAACGGGGCTGGGTTCGGCCACATCGGGTATGCCGATGCCCTGCGCTTTTCCAGCAACACCTTCTTCTATCAAGTGGGGGTTGGGGTTGGCTCCAAGGCCCTGAAACAAGCGGCTGATCAGCTCGGCTTTCAGCAGAAGACCGGCATTGAGATCGGTTGGGAAGAGAGCGTCGGGCTGGTTGGGGATGAAGACTGGGCGGCTCGAGGCCGCGGCTGGACTGATCCCGGCACCAGCCCCTGGATCCCTGAGGACATGGCCAGCGCCTCCATCGGTCAGTCAGTGGTGCAGATCACACCCCTGCAACTGGCCCGTGCTTACGCCGTGTTCGCTAACGGCGGCTGGCTCGTGACACCGCACCTTGCGGCCGGTGACATCAACTGGATGAGCCCCGAGCATCGCTCCAAGGTGGCGATTCATCCGTCCACGTTGCAGACGATCCGTGAGGGGTTGCGCAAAGTGGTGGAGGCCGGAACCGGTGCCGGCCTCAATGGTCCTGGCATTCCTCCGGCGGCCGGCAAAACTGGAACGGCGGAGGACAGCACTGGAGGCCCTGATCACGCCTGGTTCGGCTGCTTTGCCCCCTATCCGGACGGCAAGATTGTGGTGGTGGCCTTTGCCCAGAACACCCCTGGCGGTGGATCCGTTCACGCCCTGCCGATGGCCAAGAAGGTGCTGGCTGAGTGGGAGAGGACCCGTCAGCGTTAGGCAGCGGTGAGTTGGGCTGTTGACAGCACACTGCGGTAGTAAGTCCGCAGTTGCTCGGTGGCACCAGCCCAGCCCCAGCGCTCCGCTTCTTCACGGGCTGCATTGCGCAGGGCCTGGCGTTCTAGATCGTTGCCCAGCAGGCGACGGGTGGCTTCGATCAGACTGGCCGCGCCGCCATCCGCTCCGTCGGGCTCATACAGGCAGCCGTTGACGCCGTCGGTAATGATGTCGGGGATTCCGCCACGGTTGGCGCCGACCACGGGACAACCGGCGGCCATGGCTTCCAGCAGCACCAGGCCCAATGTCTCCGTGCTGGAGGGGAACAGAAACGCATCGCCGCTGGCGTAGGCCCCGGCCAGTTCTTCCCCGGCGAGATAACCGACGAAGGTGGTGGCGGTTCCTTCGAAGTGTTTTTCGAGTTGCTGGCGGTGGGGACCATCCCCAACCAGGGCGAGGCGTGCCTCGGGAAGGGCTTCCAGCACCGGTCGGATCCGTTCGATCTGCTTTTCCGCTGACAAGCGGCCCACATAGAGCAGCAGGGCACCGCGATCGTCATGGCCACCCAGAAGCCGTTGGCGCAGTTCCGAACTGCGCAGTTCGGGACGGAACAGCTCCGTGTCCACACCCCGTTGCCAGAGATCGGTGTGCTGAATGCCCTTGTCACTCAGTTCCTTCACCATGGCGGTGGAGGTGCATAGGTTCAGCAGGGCTTGGTTGTGGGCGGCCTTGAGCATTTCCCACAGGAGCGGCTCCAGCATCCCCAAGCCGTAATACTCCAGATATTTGGGCAGGTGGGTGTGATAACTGGCGACGAGGGGAATGTTTTTGTTCTTGGCGAGCCAGATGCCACCGAGGCCCAGCACTGCTGGATTCACCACATGGATCAGATCGGGTTGAAAGTCATCTATCGCTTCCGACACTGCTGGGCGAGGTAACGCCAGTTTGAGTTCGGGATAGAGAGGAAGCGGCATCGCCGGAACGCCGATCAGCCGCGCTCCCATGTACTCATCCGGACAACCTTCCGGGCAGAAGACCACCACCTCATCGCCGGCTTCCACCAGATGCTTCACCGTTTTGGTGAGACGGGTGACGATGCCATCGACCTTCGGCAGGAAGGTTTCGGTGAAGAAGGCGACTTTCAAGGATGAAGCTTGTTCAGGATGCGGAGCCGATGGCCTGGGCTTGAGTTTTGGTCCAGGCGGATGTGCAGAGGATGCGGTTGCGATCGCAACGGTCGGCGTAGCGGGTTGCGATCTCCACCACTTCCTTCAGCAAACCGTCGTCGAGGGTGGTGGGGTTGAGGCCCAGCTCGATGAAACAGCGGTTGTCAACGATCAGATCGTTCTCTACAGCCTCGTTGCGGGGGTTGGGCAGGTTGTTCACCTGAGCACCAGTGAGAGCAGCCACCTTCTTGGCCAATTCGCCCACCTGATGGCTTTCGGTCATCTGGTTGAAGATCTTCACCCGCTCGCCATCTTCAGGAGGGTTCTCCAGCGCCAGCTGGACGCAGCGCACGGAATCGCGGATGTGGATGAAAGCGCGCGTCTGGCCTCCGGTGCCGTGAACGGTGAGCGGATAGCCGATGGCGGCTTGCATCAGGAAGCGGTTCAGCACGGTGCCGTAGTCACCGTCGTAATCGAAGCGATTGGTCAGCCGCGGGTCGCGGTCGGTCGCGTCGGTGTTGGTTCCCCAGACGATGCCCTGGTGCAGGTCGGTGATGCGGACCTTGTCGTTTTTGTTGTAGTAGAGGAACAGCAGCTGATCGAGCGTCTTGGTCATGTGATAGACGCTGCCGGGGCTTGCCGGGTGGAGGATCTCCTCCTCGAAGCGGCTGCCGTCGGGCTGGGGCACTTCCACCTTCAGGTAGCCCTCAGGGATGGTGGCGCCGCGGTGGGAGCCATAGCCATAGACGCCCATGGTGCCGAGGTGCACCACATGAATTTCTTGACCGCTTTCAACGATGGCGGCCAGCAGGTTATGGGTGCCGTTGACGTTGTTATCAACGGTGTAGCGCTTGGTGGCGCTGCTCTTCATGGAGTAAGGCGCGGCCCGTTGTTCCGCGAAGTGGACCACAGAATCTGGCCGTTCTTCCAGCAGTAGATCCAGCAGGCGTTGGTACTCGTGGGCGATGTCCATGTGGACAAAGCGCATCGGCTTGCCGCCGGTTTCTTCCCAGGCTTTAAGGCGCTCACCGATGCTCACGATTGGCGTCAGCGACTCAACTTCAAGGTCGATATCGATCTTGCGACGGCTGAGGTTGTCGACGATCAGAACCTCGTGGCCCTGATCCGCCAGGTTCACCGCACAGGGCCAGCCGCAGAAGCCGTCACCGCCGAGAACGAGAACTTTCACCCCAAACTCCTTCTGGAACGAGCGTGACGCTCACTCCTGGCAAGCTACTACAGGGATTTCAGCGTGGACCGTCTCAGCTGATGGCGACGGTCACTGCCACCATGCCGGCCACGAGCAATCCACCGGTCACCAGCATCATCATCGAGCTGCGGTTGCGGCTGTTGCTGGTGGCAACATCCATCACCTCCATGCGTGGCTCCTTGGCGAATGCATTGAGGCGACCGCCGTCTTCCGTGGTGACCGACATGGGTCTGATGCGACTGGTCGGACCTTATGAGTCCAATTGCTTATTGCCTGGCTTTGTGAAGCAGGCTTCACCTCACTTCACGTCTCTTTATCTCATGGTGCCGACTGCACGATGCCTGTGGTCGGTGAGCTGGCGGAGGCCTGGTCCCGCCGCGGCAAGCGTCCGGAGCGGTGGGCGGTCCGCCCGGCGAGCACTGCCTGACCCATGGCCTCGGCCATCGCTGGGGGGTCGCCGGCCATGGCGATAGCGCTGTTGACCAGGACGGCATCGGCTCCCATCTCCAGGGCCTGCGCCGCTTCGCTGGGCACGCCAATGCCTGCGTCAACCACCACTGGAACACGGGCGTTTTCGATGATCAATCCGATGTTTGCGGCGTTGTTGAGGCCCTGGCCCGAGCCGATCGGAGAGCCCAGGGGCATCACCGTGGCGCACCCGACCTCCTCCAGGCGTTTGGCGAGCAAGGGATCCGCATTGATGTAAGGCAGCACCGTGAAGCCTTCCTTCACCAGGCGCTCTGCGGCTTGCAAGGTGCCGATCGGATCGGGCAGAAGATGCCGAGTGTCGGGAATGACCTCCAGCTTGACGAAGCTGTTCTCGTCCTGCCCCGCCAGCTTGGCCAGTTCCCGTCCAAGCCTGGCGACACGCACCGCTTCCTCCGCATCGGTGCAGCCCGCGGTGTTGGGCAGCATCCAGATTCGGTTCCAATCGATGGCTTCCATCAGGCCCTCATGGCCTGCGGCCACAGCCTGAACCCGTCGAACAGCCACCGTGACCATGTCGCAGCCGGATCGCTCGATGCTCTGCTTCATCAAGGCCATTGATGGATATTTGCCGGTGCCCGTGAACAGACGGCTGTTGAACTGACGCCCGCCAATGGTGAGGGGGTCGCATGAGGGGGAGGGCAAATCCATGACGCGCGTGAGCAAAAGGGCCTACCGTGCCCTCATCATCCATCGTCTTCCATGCCGTTCCTGCTTGCCATGGATCTCCCGGCTGGCAGCCAGGTGCCGTTTGAGACCAATCCTCAGCTGCCTCTGGATCCGATTCAGCTTGCGGTTCCTCTGGAAATCGATGAGGGAGACGTGGAGAGCTTCGATCCGGTGGCACGTGCTGGAGATCTGGCTGCATCGTTGCCCCGCCAGTGGTGCGGCACGTTTGAACCCTTTGATGGCAATTCCACCGTTGATGTCACCTTGGACATCACCCAACTGACGGCGTTGGGCCAGATGGTTGATATACGGGGAACGATGACCTTTGGGTCCGTCACCACACCGGTTCAGGGCAATTTGCACGCCAAGTCGGATCAGCTTGATCTCATTCCCTTGGCGGATCCCTTAATCGCTGGCCTCGAGCCCGGAGGTGTCTTCCTAGGCCTGCAAGGTTTCAGTCCTACCGGTTGGCAGGCTCCTCGCCTGGTGAATGTGGCCAACCCCAGCACCGGGGTTGGCGGTCGTCTTGCGATGACCAGCAGCTGCCAAGACGAGATTCCCGTTCAGCCTCTTTGGTGATGTAATCACCCTTCAGTTCATCCGACGCTTGAGTTTCTTCAGCCCTTTCTTCGCTGTGGCGTTCTCAGGTTCGATGCTGAGTGTTTGCTCATAAAGCGAGATCGCCTCAGCGTCTTTCAACAATTTTTCCTGGGCAAAGGCCAGGTTGTTGAGGGCTACGGGATAGTCCTTTTTGGCCTTCAGCGCCAGCTTGTAGTGCTTGGTGGCACCGGAATAGTCCTTTTGCGCAGCCAGAGCAAAGCCAAGAGCATTTTCAATCAGCGCGCGAGCCTCATCGGGTTCATCACTCAGGCGTTTCAGTGCCTGCTTGAGGGTGGCCGCAGCTTGGGGGTAAAGCCTTTTGCGCAGTTGCACGGATCCAAGCTCATAAAGATCCGATGCCTGCCGAGATGAGGCCGTGTCAGATTTTTCGAGTTCGATCAGTCGTGCTTCGTCACGTCGCACACGAAAAAATTGTCGGCCCACCACCACCGCAACGATGGCAAGCAGGCCGACCAGGCCCAGCAGGTAGGTCTGGGGCAGCAGGTTCACAGTTGGAGATCAGCTCTTGGCTGCAGCCACCACGTTGGTGAAGCTGCCGGGGTCAACGACCGCTAGCTGAGCCAGCATCTTGCGGTTCAGGCGCACATCCGCCTTCTTGAGTCCGCCCATCAGCCGGCTGTAGCTCACGCCATTCAACCGAGCGGCTGCGTTGATACGGGCAATCCAGAGGCGACGGAAGTCGCGCTTGCGACGACGACGATCTCGATAGGCATTGCAGAGGGCTTTCATCACCCGCTGGTTTGCTGTGCGGAACAGAGTTCCGTTGCCACCACGGAAGCCACGGGCCAGCCGCAGAATCTTGTTGCGGCGTTTACGGGCGACGTTGCCTCTCTTGACGCGGGCCATGAGGTTGGAAGGGTTGGATCAGGTCTTGTTGAACGGTCTCGTCTGAGCAGCTGTGCTCAGGCGTAGGGCATCATCAGAGTCACGCGCTCTTCATCGGTGCGATCCACCACAGCCTTGGTGGCCAGATGACGCTTCTGCTTAGGGGTTTTGTGGTCCAGCAGGTGGTTCCGGAAAGCGCGACGACGCAGAAATTTGCCAGTGCCGGTTGCTTTGAACCGCTTCGCGGCAGCTTTGCGGGTCTTCAGCTTGGGCATTGGTCTGCTCGTTCGGGCACAAACGACAACAATACGTCCCGACGTGCCCCCCGCGGAATGATTCGGTTCCTGACTCTCACATTGCTTCTTTGTATGGGTCTGGGCTGCAAGGCCCGTGAAGACGTTGCAACTCAGTCACCCGCCGCGGTCGAGCCTGCTGCCGTTGAACCGATTCAGCTCCCCACCCACCGCTCCATCGCTGACCCACCGCCGATTGAGGGCCCTGAACCGGTGCTCTGGGTGGCGTTGGAGGACCACCTGGGTGCCGCTGCAACAGCGGCGCCGCTGAATCTCCGTGCCTTCTCAGGATCGCTCACCCTTCGGGATGCAACGGGGGAGCAACGCAGCGGATCGGATTTTGCGATCACCTGGCGAAGCGTGCCCTTGGGCACTCCGTTTCCGTTGGCCCGCCGGATTGCAGGCCCCTACGCCAGCTTTGAATCGGCGGATCGTGTCGCCTCCCGTTGGCGTGCTTTGGGAGTTGAAGCGGAGGTCGCCCATCCCGGGGAATGGGAGGTCTGGGCGCCAGAAGGGGCCCCGGTTCCAGAGGGTCTCGCTGTGCGCGATTGGCAAGGCACGCTCACCAGCACCGTCGAACCGGTATTGCAAACGCCGGAGGGGGGACGCACGTTGCAGGGTCCTGTTTCGATTGAGGCGTCCGATGGACTGTTCTGGGCAGGTGGACGCTTTCAGGGTCCCTTCCGCTTGCAACGGGATGCTTACGGCAGTTGGTCCCTGGTGGAGCAAGTGCCGGTGGAGCGTTATCTGGAGGGGGTGGTTCCCCATGAGATCGGTGCCGGTTCACCGATGGCGGCGTTGCAGGCCCAGACCGTTTTGGCGCGCACCTGGGCCTTGGCGAATAGCCATCGCTTCAGCATCGATGGCTATCACCTCTGCAGTGACACCCAGTGCCAGGTTTATAGCGATCCCCGCCATGCGGGAGGTGCTGTGCGCGAAGCGATTGCGGCCACCCAGGGAAAGTTGCTCAGCCTGAATAACCAACCGATCAGTGCGGTGTATCACGCCACCAATGGCGGGATCATGGCCGCCGGCCCGGAAGCCTGGGCCATGCAGCCCACCACCTACCTGCGTCCGAAACCGGATGGGGATGAGGGCTGGAGCAGTCGTCATCCCTTGCCGCTGCAGCAGCGCCAGGCGGTGCTGGCGTTGCTGGCGGATCGCTCCGGGGCCTATGGCCAGCAGCACCCCCGCTTCCGCTGGACCCGAACCCTCTCTGGTCAGAGTCTGCGTCAGGCCCTCGGAGCAGCGGCAGAACCGCTGGCTTCTCCCTTGCAGCTGCAGGTTCTGGAGCGGGGTGCCAGCGGCCGTGTGCTGGCGTTGCAGATTGCCGGCAGCGGCGATGCCTCACCGGTCACCCTCAGGTTGGATGCCATCCGTCGCACTCTCCGGACACTTCCCAGCACCCTGTTTGTGCTGGAGCCTCAGGGGGCAGAACGCTGGCTGGTGCTGGGCGGTGGCTTCGGCCATGGGGCCGGTTTGTCGCAGGCGGGAGCGATCGATCTGGCCTGGCGGGGCTGGCCTGTGGAGCGGATCCTGCGCCATTACTACCCAGGGACTGTCTACGGCCCGCTCTCAACAGTTGTGCAGTCCCCTTAAAGTCCTGCCACCTGGGCATCTGGATGAGCTCGAACGCCACCTCTGGTGATCACCGACGGGTGAAGTCGGCCGCGTTCCTGTTCGCTTGTGGATGCGCTGGTGCAGCTCCCCATTGGCTTGACCCAGCCCGCTCGCTCTGGCCTGCCATCAGTCTTGCTCTGATGCTTGGTGGGTATGGCTTGCGTTCCGTGATGCGTGGGCAGCTGACACGTGGTGCAGCGGATGCCGTCCCGGCAATGGATCCGGGGCAGCTTCCCAGCCTGGATGTGGTGGTGGCCGCCCGGGACGAAGAATCTGTGGTGCAGCGTTTGGTGGAACGCCTCACATCGCTGCGCTATCCATCAGGGCAACTCACCACTTGGGTGATCGACGACGGCAGTGTGGATCGCACGCCTGAGTTGCTGGACAACCTGGCTGCCGAGCACCCGGGACTCAATGTCATCCATCGCCAGCGCAATGCCGGTGGTGGCAAGTCGGGTGCTCTCAACACCGCCTTGAATCGCCTGAGTGGCGACTGGCTGCTGGTGCTTGATGCTGATGCCCAATTGCAGGAGGACCTGCTCGAGCGCCTTGTGCCCTACGCGCTCGATGGTGGCTGGTCAGCGGTGCAGCTGCGCAAGGCCGTGATTGATGCAGATCGCAACTGGCTGACCCGATCCCAGGCGATGGAGATGGCTCTGGATGCGGTGATCCAGTCGGGGCGTCTGGCTAATGGAGGTGTGGCAGAGCTGCGGGGGAACGGCCAGCTGATCAAGCGCTCGGTGCTGGAGGCCAGCGGCGGTTTCAATGAAGACACCGTGACCGATGACCTTGATCTCAGCTTCCGCCTGTTGACCCATGGGGCCTTGGTAGGACTGCTGTGGGACCCCCCGGTTCAGGAAGAGGCGGTCCCCGGTCTCCAGGCCTTGTGGAAGCAACGGCAACGCTGGGCGGAAGGAGGATTGCAGCGTTTCTTCGATTACTGGCCGGTGTTGACGTCGGCCCAGCTCAGTGTTCGCCAGCGCTGGGATCTGGCAGCTTTTTTCCTGCTCCAGTACGGCCTGCCGGTGGTGGCCTTCGCTGATCTGAGCACAGCTCTGATCACGCGGAGCTTTCCGGTCTACTGGCCCTTGTCGTTGGTGGCCTTCAGCATTTCGGGTCTGGCCTATTGGCGTGGCTGTCGCAGCGGCAGCGAGGGTCCGTCGATTCCAACCGCTGGCCTGGCGAATCTCCTGGTGGCCATTGCCTACCTCGGCCACTGGTTTGTGGTGATTCCCTGGGTGACCGTGCGGATGTCACTGCTCCCCAAACGCCTGGTCTGGGCCAAAACCAGCCATGGTCAGGACAATCCTATTCAGGTCTAATGGTGCCTCCTTTTTCGTCGTTCGATCAGGCTGAGGATCGATTTAAAGACATGGCATGGGGCCAGGTTCTCGTCACACCCTTTGAACTAGGGGCCTGGGCTCTTTTGGAGCCGATGGGAGAACAAAACCATGCTCCCCAGTTGTGTTGGATCCGTCCTGACTTGCTGGGCTGTGTCTGGATGGCAGGCACCGGTGAGGGGACCGCTGGGATGTCGGTGTTTTTGTCCTTACTTGGCTCAGAGGGTGGTTGTTGGTCGGAACCGCAGAAGATTTCCAAAGATGTGGAACGGTCGGAGCAGAACCCCTTGCTGTTCGTCTCCGATAGGTGTCTGCATCTGATTCATTCCGCCCAGTTGGTTCGTAATCCGGCGGATCGCTCCAATCTCGAGGCATCCAGCAGCTTTTCCATGCAGTGGACGGCCGTCCTCCGGCATCAGCGCCTAGCGCTGGAGGGTCTTGATCCTGCCGATCCTGGGACCTGGTTGGCTGAGGCATGGTCGCCCCCTGCTGATCTGTTCGACGATCCGGCGTTCTGCCGTAATCCCCCTTATCCGTTAGAGAACGGCAACTGGTTGTTGCCGATTTACCGCAGTCTCGAAGCAGGCGGGGCCTTTGGTCATGATCACAGTGAGATGGTGCGTTTGGATTCGTCCGGTCAATGTCTTGACCAGCCCTTTGGCATTCCAGAAAGCACCGGCAGGGTGCATGGCTCAGTGGTTGCGTCGAGGGATGGAAAGGAATTGCTCCAGTTTTTTCGCAGTCGCCTCGCTGATCAGATCTACCGGAGTGTGAGCACGGACGACGGGGTCACCTGGTCGGCGCCGGTACCCACACTGCTGCCCAACAACAACAGCTCCATCCAGGCCTGTCGGTTGGAGAGTGGGCGATTGGCGATGATTTTCAATCGCTTTGGATTGGCGCCGGATCCTGCTGCATCTGGGGAGCAGCAGGAGTGGGGAGAGGCCCGTTGGCCCCGCACCCGATGGCCGTTGTCGATCGCCATCAGCGATGACGATGGCCTTCATTGGCCATGGATCCGAGATATCGATACGGGTTTTGGATTCTGTGGTCCGATGAATTGGGATCTCAATGGACAACTGGCCTACCCAACCCTGATTGAGGGGCGGCCTGGGGAGCTCCATGTGGCTTATTCCTGGGCGGGTCGCCAGGCCATTCGCTACGTCACTCTGCGTGAACTGGAGGTGATCGGGTATGCCCTTGACGCCTCAGCCTTTGGCTCGTTCTGACGTCAGTTCATCCCATCAATTGATTTCATCAACGTCGAGAACTTGACCGTTGAAGAAGTCCGCCAGATTGCGGGCCTGACGATCCAGGCCTGAAGGTGGGCTGGGTTGAGGGTTGGTTTCCGTTGGAGCAGGTGCCGGCTTTGGTTCCACTGGCTCGGGTTGCGTGCGCGGAAGTTCCGGTGCAACCGCCGGAGCTGATGTTGGAGCAGGTGCCGGTTGTGTTGGTGCTGGAGGCTCGACTGCTGCTGGCGGTGTTGCGATAGGGGGAGTTGCGATCGGTGGAGTCGCAATCGGTGGTGTTGTGATCGGTGGTGGCATGGCGCTGTTGCTGGCTTCCAGGATCAGCTGCCTCGAGCCACCGAGAGCTGTGGCCACCGCCTGTTCCAGCAGTGACGCCCGGCTCTGCACCATCCCCATCCAGTTGCCAGCCACCTGCACAACTGCGCGGTTGGCATCCAGTCGCACCAGTTGCGCTTGCTGCGAGAGCAACATCCGGGTGGAGGGCAGTTCGAGGCTGCCCAGGATCTGTTGCCACAGTTCGGGCAGGTTGGTGCTGGGCGACGGCGGAGGGTTGGAAACCGTTGGCAGTTCCGGTGATGCCGCAGGTGCCGGTTTGGGACTGGCGGTAGGTGCCTCGGTTGGGTTTGGTGCGGCGGCGGGAGCTGGCACAGGAGCTTCGATCGGAGTCACAGCTATCGCTGGTGTCGTCGCTGGTTGTGTTTGGGGCGGGGCTGCGGTGATGGGCTGAGCCGCCACCGGTTCCGCCAGCAACCCCAGCAACAGCACTTCCAGCCAAAGCCGAGGTTGCACACTTTGGCGCAGTTGTTGCTCGCTGCCCCGCAGTTGGGCTTGCCATTGAAGCAAGCGGGCTCTGCCCATGGTCTTCGCGAGGGCGGGTAGCTGATCGCGGAACTGGGGCGAAACGCTGGTGAGCTCCAGCCGATCTGGAGCAGCAGCCATCAGCACCAGATCCCGCAGCATCCCGGCCAGACCTTGCAGCACGGCCCCAGGATCCCGGCCCCGGTCCAGCAGGTTGCGGGTCGCCTCCAGCAGTTGAACCGGTTCGGCGCTGCTCATGGCCTCCACCAGCTCCAGCAGTTCCTGTTCGGGCACCGCGCCCAGTAGATCCCACACCGCAGCGGCTTCGATGGGTGGCGGCAGCAGACTCAGTTGGTCCAGAAGGCTTTCGGCATCCCGCAGCCCTCCTTGGGACCGCTGGGCTACCACGTGAATGGCTTCGGGTTGGATGTCGATCGCTTCCTGTTCGGCGATCCAGCTCAGATGTTTGTTGAGGGCATCGAGCGGGATCCGCCGGAAATCAAAGCGTTGGCAGCGGCTGAGGATCGTTGGCAGCACCCGTTGCGGATCGGTGGTGGCGAGCACGAACACCACCTGTGGAGGTGGTTCCTCCAGGGTTTTCAGCAGGGCGTTGAAGGCTGCGGTGGAGAGCATGTGGCACTCGTCCACCACATACACCTTCCAGCGGGCCTGCACCGGTGCGAAACGGGAGCGTTCGATCAGTTCACGGATGTTGTCGACACCGGTGTTGGAGGCGGCGTCGATCTCGATCACATCCAGGGCTGTGCCGGCGGCAATCGTTTTGCACAGCTCGCAGGTGCCGCAGGGTTCGGGCGTTGGCCCGTCGCTGTTCAGGCAATTGAGCGAGCGGGCCAGGATGCGGGCGCTGGAGGTTTTGCCGGTGCCGCGGGGGCCACTGAACAGGTAGGCCGGGGCAATCCGATTGCTGGTAAGGGCGTGGCCCAGGGTGGCGGCGATCGCCTCCTGACCCACCAGCTGATCAAAGCGCTGGGGCCGATATTTGTGATGCAGCGGCTGGTAGGCCGAACTCATGCGCCGCGAGCGTTGAAAGGAGATTACTCAGAGGATTCCGAGCCTGGCAGCGCGGGGCGCTGTTCCAACAGGGCATCAATTCGTTGTTTGAGGTCTTCCACGGCCGCCAGCTCATCCGCAAGGCTCTGACCCGTGAGCAGCAGCCGGCGGTCCGTCCCATCTCCTGCCCGTTCCAGGAGGCCCTCCAATTTGCCCAGCAGCGACAGGCGCAGGCGTTCCAGTTTCTCCACACCCCGCCTGGCCATCGCGCGGGCATCGTCATCGAGCAGGCCCCGTTGAACCAGGAGTTCCAGCCCACGCATCAGGGCGGAAGACATCAGACCGCTCCAGTGACGTCCCTGCTCCAGCACCGAGTCCACCTGGCCGCTGCGATGGCGCCCGGTTTTGCACCAGGTAGCGAAGTGCTCGCAGTTGTTGAACAGCAGGTTGTAATCCTGTTCACCCAGGCGCCCCATGGCCCGGCGCAGGGTTACCCCCACCGGCGAAGCATCGGGATGGCTGATCACCCGCAGTGGTTGACCTCGAGTGAACTCCTCCAACGGGCTGCGCAGGATTTCACGCCCTTCTAGGTAGTGGGCGACGGTTCCGTCGCCGAGGTCGATGCCGTGATGGTTGAACAGGCCGTGCTGACGCGGCACCTCCAGGTGGTCAGCGGCAGCCAAGGGCTCAGGCGGTTTTCTGTTGTTCCGTGCCAGGCAGGGGGAGCACCTTGCCGCCGGTGTGTTCCTCCACCATCGCCCGGGTCACGGTGAATTCCTTCACGGATGTCTGCGAGGGGAGGTCGTACATCAAATCGAGCATCAGCTCTTCGACGATGCCGCGCAGAGCGCGGGCGCCGGTCTTGCGCCGGTGGGCCTCTTGGGCGATCGCCTCGATGGCGTCATCGGCGAACTGGAGTTGCACGTTGTCCATGCTCAGCAGGGTGCGGAACTGCTTCACCAGGGCATCGCGGGGCTCGGTCAGGATCGATTGCAAGGCGCTTTCGTCCAGGGGTTCGAGCACGGCACTCACCGGCATCCGGCCGATGAATTCCGGGATCAAGCCGTAGCGCACCAGATCATCCGGCTCCAGGTGACGCAGCACATGGGCGGCTTGCAGGTCGCGATTGGCCCGACTGCGTCCGCGGCCATCGCTGGGCATGAAGCCGATGGCGTTGCGGCCCATCCGTTTCTGCACCACGTCTTCGAGGCCGACGAAGGCACCGCCGCAGATGAACAGGATCTGGCTGGTGTCGATCTGGATGCAGTCTTGATAGGGGTGCTTGCGGCCACCCTGGGGCGGCACGTTGGCCACGGTGCCCTCCAGCATTTTCAACAGGGCCTGTTGAACACCTTCGCCGGAGACATCCCGAGTGATCGAGGGGTTCTCGCTCTTGCGGGCGATTTTGTCGATCTCATCGATGTAGATGATGCCCCGCTGGGCCTGGTCCACATCCATGTCGGCCTTCTGCAGTAGCCGCAGCAGGATGTTTTCCACGTCCTCACCCACATAGCCCGCTTCGGTGAGGGTGGTGGCATCGGCCACGGCGAAGGGCACATCCAGCATTTCGGCCAGGGTCTGGGCCAACAGCGTTTTGCCGCAGCCGGTGGGTCCGATCAGCAGGATGTTGCTCTTGTGCAGGCGGGTGGCGGTCTCCTCGGTTTCGCCGTTGCCATCGCCTTGCCAGGCCAGGCGCTTGTAATGGTTGTAAACCGCCACCGACATCACCTTCTTCGCGGCGTCCTGGCCGACCACCTGTTCATCCAGGAAGCTCTTGATGTCCTGAGGCCGGGGAATGGAGGCCAGCGTTGGGGCGGGTTTACTGCTCTTGCGCGCGGCAGGTGCGGCCTTGCGGCTCTGCTCGTGGCTGTGGCGTGGATTGCCTTGGCCATCCACCAGCTCCTCATCCAGGATCTCGTTGCAGAGATCGATGCATTCATCGCAGATGTAGACGCCGGGTCCGGCGATCAGCTTGCGCACTTGATCCTGGGATTTCCCACAAAACGAGCACTTCAGATGGGCGTCGAACTTGGCCATCGAACGCTGGGCACCACACAGGAGAACAACACAGGAATCAACCGATGGCGTCTCCCTGAACACACAGGATCGAGAACGGAAGCGCTTCTGTCAGCTCTCCGTAATGATTCCTCCGTCCCCGGAACTGTCCACCACGCGATCGATCAGGCCGTATTCAACCGCTTCTGCTGGAGAAAGGAAGTAGTCGCGGTCGGTGTCTTCTGAGATCTTGTCGAGGGGCTGGCCGGTGTGGTCGGCCATCAGTCCGTTCAAGGTCTCCTTCAGATACAGAATTTCCTTGGCCTGAATTTCAATGTCCACCGCCTGCCCCTGGGCGCCACCGAGGGGTTGGTGGATCATGATCCGGGCATTGGGCAAGGCGAGACGCTTGCCTTTGGTGCCTCCGGACAGGAGAAACGCTCCCATGCTGGCGGCAAGGCCGTAGCAGATGGTCACCACGTCCGGGGCCACCTGCTGCATCGTGTCGTAGATCGCCAGTCCTGCTGTGACTGAGCCGCCCGGCGAGTTGATGTAGATCTGAATGTCCTTCTCTGGGTCCTCAGCTTCGAGGAACAGCATCTGCGCGACTAGAGCATCGGCGACGGCGTCATCCACACCGGTGCCAAGGAAGATGATCCGCTCCCGCAGCAGGCGGGAATAGATGTCAAAGGCCCGGTCGCCGCGACCGGACTGTTCCACAACCGTGGGTAGCGGCCCCGGTGCCGAGACGGGCATGGCGGCCCGCCAGCGGTTCTGGATGGGGTGGTGACTGCGGGCGTCGATCACGCGATCGGTGTGCGGTGAAGTTGGCTCAATCTATGGGCGTTGCTCAGTCCTTGGCGTCCGCCTTGGACTTGGTTTTGGCGGGGGCCTTCTTGCCGCCAGCCTTTTTCTTGGCTGCTGGCGTGCCGTCATCCGCCGCCGGGGCCTTTTCGGTGAGCGTGCTGTTCTCCTCGAGCCAACCCATCAGACGGTCCTGCATCAGGTCATCCATCACGGCCTGCCGCAGGCGTTCCGGATCGATTTTGGCCTCGTCGGAGAGTTCTTTTTTCACCTCTTTGATCTTGGCGTCAACGTCCTTGTCGTCGAGCTTGATCTCCTCCGCTTCAGCCAGGGCGGTGAGGGCAAAACTGCGGCGCAGCCGTTCCTCGGCCTCTGGGCGGGAGTTCTGCATCAGGTTGCGCACCAGATCGGGCGTGAACAGAGACTTCACATCCATGCCCTGCTGGGCGAACTGGGCTGCCGTCTGCTCCAGCAGGTTGCGGCTCTCTTGCTGAATCAGGGCTTCGGGCAAGTCCACTTCGAGCTGCTCGACCAATGCGGCGACGAGCGCATCGCGGCGGTTGCTGGTCTGGCGCCGTTCGGCGTCGTCCTTGAGCCGCTGCTCGAGATCTTTGCGCAGATCTACAAGGGTTTCCTGTTCGCTCGCCTGCTTGGCGAAGGCGTCATCCAGGTCGGGCAGTTCGCGGGTCTTGAGGTCCTTGAGCTCGATCTCGAAGGCGGCCTTGCGTCCGCGCGCGTCCTCCTTCGGATAGTCCTCGGGGAATTGGCAATCCACGGTTTTGTTGTCGCCGACTTTCATGCCGATGACCCCCTCGATGAAGCCCGGGATCATCCGGCCGTTTTCCAGGTCGACATCCATGGAATCGGCACTGCCCCCCTCGATTTCGCTGCCGTCATCGCTGTAGGTCCCTTTGAACCCAAGCACCGCGATGTCACCGTTCTGCGCGGCACGATCTTCCACGGGAACGACCGTGGCCATCTGCTTGCGGGAGTCCTCGATCATCTCGTCGACACGGGAAGCGTCGTAGGCGACGGTTTCGAACTCCGCCTTCAGCCCCTTGGTGCTCTTCAGTTTCGGCGTCGGAGCGACGTCGGCTTCCAGGGTGAAGGTGAGTTCCTTGCCGGGCTCAAAGCTTTCCAGCAGCCCATCGAAGCCACTGCTCAGATCGGGCTGGCTGATCGGCTCCAGGGATTCCTGCTGAATGGCGTCCCGCCAGGCGCCATCAATCAACTGTTCCAACGCTGTGGCTTTGATTCGCACACCTCCCAGCTGCTGAACCAGCACCGTGCGCGGCACCTTGCCCTTGCGGAAGCCCGGCAGGTTGATGCTGCGGCTGAGACTGGTGATCGCGTCTTCGTAACTCGTTTTGCAGCGCTCCCCAGGAACGGTGACCGTCACCGCCAGACGGCTGCTTGGGCGGGCTTCGGTGGTCACCTTCAGGGCTGCAGCGCTCATTGGGGGAAGGGAAAGGGCAGCCAAGCACTGTATGCAACGGTTGAACTGGGCCTGGATCGGTAAGCTGAGCCCGTCGCACCATCGGCATCACGTTCTCTACGTAGTGATGTCGGTTCCGAAAGTCGACGGGTTTTCGTTCAGATCGTTCACTCCACCGCTTGTCTTCGACCCTTCCCAACCGTCCTCTCAATGTTGCTGTTCTTGGTGCCAGCGGTGCTGTTGGCCAGGAACTGCTGCTGCTGCTTGAAGAACGCCGTTTCCCTGTTGGCGAGCTGAAGCTGCTGGCATCGGCCCGCTCTGCCGGTCAGACCCAAGCCTGGAATGGCCGTGTTCTCACGGTGGAAGAGGTGTCGGCTCAGTCGTTCGAAGGGGTTGACTTGGTGCTCGCCTCCGCCGGTGGCTCCGTTTCAAAGCAGTGGCGTGATGCGATCACGGCTGCAGGTGCGGTGATGGTCGACAACTCCAGCGCCTTTCGCATGGAGCAGGGGGTTCCCCTGGTGGTGCCGGAGGTCAATCCCGATGCGGCATTCGCCCACAAGGGGGTGATCGCCAATCCGAATTGCACCACGATCCTGCTCACCTTGGCCTTGGCCCCTCTGGCCGCGAAGCGAGCGCTGCGCAGGGTTGTCGTGAGCACGTATCAGTCCGCCAGTGGCGCCGGCGCCAGGGCGATGGAGGAGCTGAAAAATTTGTCCCAAACCGTGTTGGACGGGGGAACCCCCAAGGGTGAAGTGCTGCCTTACTCCCTGGCCTTCAATCTTTTTCTGCATAACTCACCGCTCCAGGCGAACAGCTACTGCGAGGAGGAGATGAAGATGGTCAACGAGACCCGCAAGATCATGGGTCTGCCGGATCTGCGTTTCACAGCGACCTGTGTGCGGGTGCCTGTGCTGCGGGCCCATTCCGAAGCAGTGAACATTGAGTTCGAGTCTCCTTTCCCTGTTGAGGAGGCACGTGAGCTCCTGGCGGCTGCCCCTGGTGTTGAGTTGATTGACGACCCGGCGGCGAACCGCTTCCCCATGCCGACAGACGTCACCGGTCGCGATCCGGTGGCGATCGGCAGGATCCGTCAGGACATCAGTGATGCAAATGCACTGGAGCTCTGGTTGTGCGGTGATCAAATCCGCAAGGGAGCGGCGCTCAACGCCGTTCAGATCGCTGAACTGTTGATCCAGAAGTCATGACACGTACCGCCACCCTCTCCCCAACACCCTTCGGTCGTGTTGTCACCGCCATGGTGACCCCCTTTGATGCCAGCGGTGCTGTGGATCTGACCTTGGCGGGTCAGTTGGCACGCCATCTTGTGGAGCAGGGTTCCGATGGATTGTTGGTGTGTGGCACCACCGGCGAGTCGCCGACCCTTAGCTGGCAAGAGCAGTTGCAACTGCTGCAGGCGGTTCGCGACGCCGTCGGCAACGACGCCAAGGTGTTGGCGGGCACCGGCAGCAACTCCACAGCGGAGGCAATAGAGGCCACCCAGCAAGCAGCGGCAGCCGGCGCCGATGGTGCTCTCGTGGTTGTGCCCTACTACAACAAGCCTCCCCAAGAGGGCCTAGAGGCCCATTTCCGTGCCATCGCTAAGGCGGCTCCTGAGTTGCCGTTGATGCTCTACAACATCCCCGGCCGCACCGGCTGCAGCATCGCTCCGGCCACGGTGGCGCGGCTGATGGACTGCCCCAATGTGGTGAGTTTCAAGGCCGCCAGCGGCACCACCGAAGAGGTCACGGCGCTGCGCCTGGCCTGCGGCCCGCAGTTGGCGATTTACAGCGGCGATGACGGCCTCACACTGCCGATGCTCGCCGTGGGTGCTGTTGGTGTGGTGAGTGTGGGCAGCCATGTGGCGGGCCCCGAGATACGCGCCATGATCGAGTCCTATCTGAATGGCGACGGTGCCTCCGCACTCGCCCTGCACGACGCTCTCATTCCTCTGTTTAAGGCCCTGTTCGCCACCACCAATCCGATTCCCGTCAAGGCTGCTCTCGAACTCAATGGCTGGTCTGTCGGTGCTCCCCGTCCACCTTTGTGCCCCCTCTCTGACGACATGAAACGTTCCCTCTCCATCGCCATGGCCGCCCTTCGTCAGACCTAGCCCGGTCCGGCTTATCGGCTTACGCAATCCGTTTTCTTCAACTCTTTTTCTATGGCCAACAACGCGCGATCCAGCAAGGGGCAGGAGCCTTGTCTTCGGGTGATCCCCCTGGGTGGACTGCATGAGATCGGCAAGAACACCTGTGTGTTCGAGTACGGCGATGACCTGATGCTGGTGGATGCAGGTCTGGCTTTCCCCAGCGATGGCATGCACGGGGTGAATGTGGTGCTGCCCGACACCAGCTTCCTGCGCGAGAACCAGAAGCGGATCCGCGGCATGATCGTCACCCATGGTCATGAAGACCACATCGGTGGCATTGCTCACCACCTCAAGCACTTCAACATTCCGGTGATCTATGGGCCGCGGCTGGCCCTCTCGATGCTCACCGGGAAGATGGACGAAGCGGGGGTCAGAGACCGCACCACCCTGCAGACCGTCGGTCCGCGTGATGTGGTGAAGGTGGGTCAGCACTTCTCGGTGGAGTTCATCCGCAACACCCACTCGATGGCCGACAGCTTCACGCTGGCCATTTCCACACCGGTGGGAACCGTGATCTTCACGGGTGATTTCAAGTTCGACCACACCCCGGTCGATGGTGAAAACTTCGACATGGCACGGCTCGCCCACCACGGTGAAAAGGGGGTCTTGTGTCTGTTCAGTGATTCCACTAACTCGGAAGTTCCTGGCTTTTGCCCTCCTGAGCGCTCCGTGTTCCCCAACTTGGACCGCCACATCGCCAATGCCGAGGGTCGGGTCATCGTGACCACCTTCGCCAGCTCGATCCATCGGGTGTCGATGATTCTGGAGTTGGCTCTGAAGAACGGCCGCAAGGTGGGGCTTCTGGGCCGCTCCATGCTCAATGTGATCGCCAAAGCCCGGGAACTGGGCTACATGCGCGCGCCGGATGAGCTGTTTGTGCCGATCAAGCAGATCAATGATGTGCCCGATCGTGAAACGCTGCTGCTGATGACCGGTAGTCAGGGCGAGCCGCTGGCAGCCCTGAGCCGCATCTCCCGCGGTGAACATCCCCAGGTGAGGGTGAAGACCACCGACACGATCATTTTCTCAGCCAGCCCGATCCCCGGGAACACGATTTCCGTGGTCAACACGATCGACAAGCTGATGATGCTGGGCGCCAAGGTCGTGTACGGGAAAGGCGAAGGCATTCATGTCTCCGGCCATGGCTTCCAGGAAGACCAGAAATTGATGCTGGCCCTCACCCGGCCCAAGTTCTTCGTGCCGGTGCACGGTGAGCACCGGATGCTTGTGCAGCACTCCAAAACCGGCCACTCCATGGGGGTTCCGGTCGACAACACCTTGATCATCGACAACGGTGACGTGGTGGAGCTCACTCCGGATTCGCTCCGCAAGGGCAATGCTGTGAAGGCAGGCATTGAGCTGCTGGATCAATCCCGCAACGGCATCGTTGACGCCCGTGTTCTGAAGGAGCGCCAACAGTTGGCGGAAGACGGCGTGGTGACGATCCTGGCGGCGATCAGCACCGATGGAGCCATGGTGGCTCCGCCGCGGGTGAACCTGCGGGGTGTGGTCACCACGGCGGATGCCCGCAAGATGTCCTTGTGGACCGAGCGGGAAGTCACCTGGGTGCTCGAAAATCGCTGGAAGCAGCTCTGCCGCAACACCGGTGAGAAGGCACCGGAAGTGGATTGGATGGGTGTGCAGCGTGAGGTGGAGGTGGGCCTCGGCCGGCGGATGCGCCGTGAACTGCAGGTGGAGCCACTGATCCTGTGTCTGGTGCAGCCAGCTCCTGGTGGCACGCCCGTTTACAAGGGTCGCGCCGATGCTGAGCCCGATGATCGTCCGGCGCCGCGCGGTCGCGGTGGTCGTGGAGGTGGGTCCCCCTATGGCCGTCGTAACGGTGGTGGTGGAACACCCGCTCCTGTGCGCACCAATCAGGGCAATGGCAACGGCCGTTCTGGCTCACCAACGCCGGCCCCCGTCCGTGCGGCGGCAGCAACAGCAACCGCTGTGGTGGAGAAAGTGACTCCCCAACCGGTTGTCGAGAAAGCTGCTGCTGCGCAACAGCCGGTCGAAGCGGAGATGCCTGCAGGGCGCACCCGTCGTCGTCGTTCAGCGGCCAGCTGAGCGGGCGAAGGCCCCTTTGATCCTGTTCATCAGACCCATCGGCTCAGTGGAGTCGGTGGGGCTTTTGATTGCAGGTTGAAGTTGTCTGCGGAGCCACGATTTCTCCAGGAGATCCTTGGCTGCAGGCTCCTGGGTTGTGGGCTCGATCTCGTCGCTCGGTGGCTGCTCCGTTGGCTCGGTTGTGATCTCTGGTTCCAGGGTGACCGCAGGCTCTGGGGTTGGTGCCGGATCCGGAGAGGGAGTGCCAGCCGCAGTGGGCGTGGGCCGGGGTTCCTTGTCACTGGGCAACCACGGCATCGCCGTGACCACGTGGGGCTGTGCTGGCCTGGCTTGATCGGGATCCGTGGTCAGGAAGGGATCCTTCAGCAGATCTGGGAGGACGACATCGGTTGCAGGTGTCGTCGTTGCTGCGCTGACGCTGTTCTGCGACCGGCAGAGCTCCAGCCCTTGTTCCGCCAGGGCCGCCAGGGTGGCCTCCGGTTCAATGTCCAGCACCCGTTGGTAAGAGAGGGCGGCTTGCTCCGGTTGCTGGAGTCCATGCAGCTGGATGTGACCCAGGAGCAACGCCACCACAGCCCGCCATCCCAAGACGAGGCTTTGGTCTTGCTCGTCTGATGCGCTTTGGAGTTGATCCCACAACGCCGAGGCCAGGGCATGAGCCTCGGGGTAATCCCCGAGGCCGTAGGCCCGTTCCGCTGCTTGGTAGTGCTGCTCGAAATCGGCGTCCACGCTTGGGGTTCCGGTACCCCCGTTGTAGACCTTCAGCTGGCGTCGTGAGGTGATGGGGTGCCTTGGGCGGAGTGACGTTCATCACCACCCAGTCCGAACCCGGCGTGCACCACTTGGAGGGCCTCGACGCCAGCCTCTTCTGCCACCACGCAGCTGGTTCTGATTTCACTGGTGGCGATCAGGCCGATGTTGATGCCTGCATCCGCCAGAGCACGGAACATGCGCCCCGCTGTTCCTGGCGTTGCCGGCATCCCAGCACCGACGGCACTCACCCGTGCAATGGCCTCGCCGTCTTCCAGGGCGGCACCCGGCCACTGGGCCAGCAGGGGGGCTAGGGCTACATCGGCACGGGCGCGGTCGTCCTTGCGCAGGATGAAGGTGATGTCCCGTGATCCGTCGCTGTGTTGTCGTTCCGATTGAACGATGGCATCCAGGCTGATGCTGTTGTCGGCTAGGGCTGAACACAGCGACGCCGCGGTGCCGGGTCGATCGGGCACGTGGCGAACACTCAGTTGCACCTGGTCGCGGTCGAGGGCGACGCCGCGCACTTCCGGTTCTCCACGGCCGTTGTTGGTGGGATTGATGCGGATTTGCGATTCCTCAAGGTCGAAGGCGTCCCGCACCGCTTGAACAGCTTTGCTGCCGGCACTGGATTCGATCACGCAGCTCACCTTCACTTCACTGGTGGCGATCAGGCGGAGGTTGATGCCCTGTTGACACAGGCAGTTGAACAGGTTTGCGGCAATGCCCGGTCGCCCCATGATTCCGGCCCCGCTGATGCTGAGCTTCGTCAGCCCTCCTTCTGCTGCCAGATCGCCGCCCAGTTGATCCAGAACTTTCTGGCTTATGCCGCGGGCCAGCTCGAGATCCGCCTCGGCCACCGTGAAGGTGATGTCATTGCTGCTGCCCTCATGGGTGGCCTGAATGATCAGGTCCACATTGATTCCCCCGTCGGAGAGGGTTTCGAACAGTCGTGCGGCAATGCCGGGCTGATCGGGGATATGGGAGAGGGCGAGCACGGCCTGTCCGTCCACTTCCTCCATCCCATCCACGGGACTGCCGAGCTCCAGGCCGTTGGTGCTGATCGGACGGGCTGGTCGGCTGGTGAGCCGGGTGCCTGGGGCATTGCTCCAACTGGATCGCACCACAAGATTCACGCCGTAGTTGCGGGCGATTTCAACTGCTCGGGGATGCAGCACGGAGGCCCCAAGGCTCGCGAGTTCGAGCATTTCGTCGCAGCTGATCGTGTCCATCAACTGGGCATCCGGCACTTTGCGCGGGTCGGTGCTGAGAACACCCGGAACGTCGGTGTAGATCTCGCAGGCATCGGCCCCCAACGCTGCCGCCAGGGCCACTGCGGAGGTGTCGGAGCCCCCGCGTCCGAGGGTGGTGATTTCGTTGAGGCCATCACTGCTGGTGCTGGTGCCCTGGAACCCGGCGACCACCACCACCTGGCCAGCAGCGAGGCGGTTGCGGATTCGGTCGGTGCGAATCCCGAGAATCCTGGCCCGGCCGTGGGTGGATTCCGTGGCGATG
Organism: Synechococcus sp. UW69; assembly: GCF_900474185.1. NCBI lineage: Bacteria > Bacillati > Cyanobacteriota > Cyanophyceae > Synechococcales > Synechococcaceae > Synechococcus > Synechococcus sp. UW69. Next base: position 362,158 of record NZ_UCNW01000009.1, read on the forward strand.
CCCACCTGCGGGCCGGTCATCGACGTTGCACTGACCCCTTGGGCGTTTAGGGCCATGGCCAGCAAGGCGATCGACACCTGCTCACCACTGGCCAGCAGCATGTCCATCTCCCGCTGGGTGGGGGTTGAGGTGATGGCGTTGGCCAGACCCGTCAGTTCGTCGGTGGTGTGGCCCATGGCGGAGACCACCACGACCACGTCGTGCCCCTCCTCACGGCAGCGTCCGATGCGATCGGCCACCGCCTTGATGCGTTCCACGCTGCCGACGGAAGTGCCCCCGAATTTCTGCACCAGGAGGGCCATGGGCTGGGCTTCAGCAACGCTGGATTTTCTCACCTGGCGGGCAGCGATCAGCCCAGCAGTCCGTCGCGGAAGGCATCGCCTGGCTGGGCGCCGCGTTTCAGCCGTGCCTCCACCTCCAGCAGGCGCCCGAGCAGGGAGAGGAAGCGTTTGGCCGGGCGACCCTGCAGCTGCTTGCGCATCACATAGATGCGTTTGGGATTACCGATCCCGGCGGCCTTGGCAATCACCGCCACATCTCTTTCCCCCTGCTGTTCCAGCAGGCTCACCCAGAGCCAACCCCGGATCTGACCGGTGAGGGTGGCCACAATTCGCAGAGCTGGTTCCCCGGCTTCGATGAGGGCATCCCAGCGGGCAATGGCTTCGCCGGGGTTGCCCTCCAGCAGCGCATCGCCCACGGCCAGCGCATTGGTGGAGCGACCCCCCACCAGCTCCTGAACCCGCGCAGCGGAAATGGTGGTGCCGCGCAGGGAAAGCTTGCGCAGTTCCGATTCGAGTCGGGCGCTGTCGGTGCCGATGGCCTCCACCAGGGCATCGATGGCATCGGGGTCGACCTGCAGACCCAGGGCCTCGGCGGTGCGTTGTACCAATTGGCGCTGACCATTGCCATCCCAGGCGGCTGGCAGCGGGAAGCTTTGTTCCTGATCGAGTCCGCTTTTGATTCGCTTCTGCAGGGTTTTGGTAGTGCGCAGGCGACCATCCGGTTTGGCAGGGTTCACCAGCACCAGGTGGCTGGTGTCGGGGATGAGTTCAAGGGCGGCTTCAAACCGGTCGGCCAGTTCACTGGGACAGCCGTTGCAGAACGGACTGCGCTGCAGCAGCACCAGCCGTTCGCCCGTGGCGAAGGGAGGTGTGCGGGCCTCTTCGAGGGCCTGCAGGGCTTGACCAGCGTCTGCCCCATCCAGGCGGCTGAGGTTGAGGCTGCTCCAGCTGGGGTCCACCACCTGGCCGATCAGAGCCTCGATGGCCCGGTCCCGCGCGGCGGCGTCATCACCCCAGAGCAGATGGATCGGCATGGGTTGATGATGGCGTGGATGGCCCAGGACCACCCGATCTTCACCGAAAGCATCCGGCGGATCCAGGCGGCTCTGGGCGACACCGGCTTGCCTCCGCTGCAACAGCAGGTGCTGGAACGGCTGGTGCACAGCAGTGGTGATCTCTCCCTGGGGCCCCTGCTGCAGTTCAGCGAGGGGGCCTGTGAGCATGGGGTGGAGGCGCTGCGGCAGGGGGCGCCGATCCTGACGGATACCGCGATGGCAGCGGCAGCGGTGGCCCCGATGGCCCAACGCACCCTCGGCAGCGCGGTGCACACGGTGCTGGAGTGGGCTCCAGAGCTGGCACCGCAGGGTTCGACACGCACGGCCGCTGGCATGGAGCAGGCCTGGATGACGCTTGCGGTGGCGTCACCCGCTCCAGTGGTGCTGATCGGCAGTGCACCGACAGCTCTGGAGGTGCTGTTGCAGCGGGTGGCCGCCGGGGCCCCGGCCCCCAGCCTGGTGATCGGCATGCCGGTGGGCTTCGTGGGGGTGGCGGAAAGCAAGAGGCATCTGGCGGCCAGCGGTCTGGCTCAGATCCGCTTGGAGGGCAGTCGTGGCGGCGCGGGTCTGGTGGCGGCGGCGGTTAATGCTCTGCTTCGCGCTGCAGCAGCATCAGCTCCGCTCCCTTCCAGCTGAGCTGCCAGCCCCCCGGACAATCGGCTGAACCTCCGGGTGCGCCCTGTTGCAGCCGACGGCTGAGTTGCTCCAGTTGGGCGGCCGGAAGTGGTGGCACCCCCTGCTGCTGCAGCCATTGCGCCAGCAGCAGACGCCGGGTGGCCGGGTTCAACGCCCCCAGGCCGCGGCGGTCCAGCCCGGCTGGGGTTTGCAGGAGCTCCAGGGCCATCCGGCTGAGTTCTGTCTGACTGTCCCGCACGTGGGACACCCGTTCGGCCAGATCGCTCATCCGCTGACTGCAGCCCGGATGCAGGTCCTCGAGCACAGGCAGAACCTCCTGACGGATCCGGTTGCGGGCGAAATCAGCGGATTGGTTGCTCGGGTCGTCCCAGATCGGCAGGGCCAGGTCTTGGCAGATCTGCAGAGTGTCGTGGCGTTGCAGGTGCAGCAGTGGCCTGCGCAGGTGGGGACCTTCTGGGCTCAGGGGGCGGACGCTGGGCAGTGCCGCCAGTCCGGCAAGATCGCTGCCGCGGGCTAGCTGCAGCAGCATCGTTTCGGCCCGATCGCTGGCGGTGTGGCCCGTCACCACATCGGCGCCTGCTTCGCGGGCCCGCTGCGCCAGCCGTTCATAACGCCACTGCCGGGCTGTGGCTTCGCTGGGCACTTGCCCCGGCACCGCCTGATCCACCTGCAGGGGCAGCTGGCGCTGTTGGCACCAGGCCCTCAGTTCGGCGGCGATCCGGCTGGAGCCGTCGTGCCAGCGGTGATCGCCATGCCAAAGGCTCAGGCTCCAGCCATGCAAGGGCGCCAGATCCTGCAGCAGAGCCAGTAGGGCGATGGAGTCCTGTCCGCCGGAGACTGCCAGCAGCAGGGCGCTCTCCTGCGGAAGCAGCTGCGGCTGCTGAAGCAGGCGCCGGTGCAGGCGGTCATGCCAGGACGTCCAGCCCAAGGAAGAGGGTGCGTTTCCCCCACGGTGTGAGAATTGGGGCATTGCTGTCCAGTCCCCCATGACCCGTCTTCAGCAGCTGCCCGCTTCTCTGCAGCGCAGCCTCGAGCAGCGCTCTGCGCTCAAGGTGATCGCTGGCCTGATGAATTTTGATGCCGCCAGCGTGGAGCGGGTCGCCCGTGCAGCAGGGCGTGGCGGTGCTGATCTGATCGATGTGGCCTGTGATCCTGCCCTGGTGCGCCTGGCGATTGAGGCCTCCGGTGGCGTGCCGGTGTGTGTGTCGTCGGTGGAGCCCGAGCAGTTCCCCGCGGCCGTGGCCGCCGGTGCGCAGATGGTGGAGATCGGTAACTACGACGCCTTCTATCCCCAAGGCCGGATTTTTGATGCCGCTGAGGTGCTGGAGCTCACCCGCCGCACCCGCCAACTGCTGCCCAACGTTGTGTTGAGCGTCACGGTGCCCCACGTGTTGCCGATGGATGAGCAGGAACAGCTGGCCATCGATCTGGTGGCGGCCGGTGCCGATCTGATCCAGACCGAGGGCGGCACCAGTGCCAAGCCCTTCAGCGCTGGTCACCTCGGCCTGATCGAGAAGGCTGCTCCCACCCTGGCGGCGGCCCACAGCATCAGCCGTGCTGTCGACGTGCCCGTGCTTTGTGCTTCGGGGCTCTCGGCGGTGACGCTGCCGATGGCGATTGCCGCCGGTGCCGCCGGCGTGGGTGTCGGTTCAGCGGTGAACCGCCTCCAGGATGAGCTGGCGATGCTGGCTGTGGTGCGCGGTCTGCGCGACGCCTTGGGCAGCGCTGTCGCGACCCGCGTCTGAGCCTGAATCACCGCTGAGCGGAGCGCTTTTCCCCTTCAGGGTGTGAAGAGTGCTCCGCTCACTCTCGGGAGCAGCGGCTCTCGTGTGAAAATCGAACCCTGACTTCCAGTTCCATGCAGTTCATCAACACGCTGACCGTTCTGGCCCTGGTGGTGGCGTCTTTTGCCTTGATCGTTGCGGTGCCGGTGCTGTATGCCTCCAGTGAGGACAGCGGCCGTTCCAACCGACTGATCCTTTTGGGCAGTGCTGTTTGGGTCGCCCTGGTGCTGCTGAACTGGGGTGTGAGCTTCTTCGTCGTCTGATTTCGTCTATCAGCCGCAACCGGCGGGTGCCACGATGGCTGAGATTCAGTCGGCACCTTCCCAATGGCCACGTTCGAAGGACGTTTCTCTGACGCAGCTGGTCTGCGCGTCGGCATCGTCGTGGCTCGTTTCAACGATCTCGTCACCGCCAAGCTGCTGAGCGGCTGTCTCGACTGCCTCAAGCGCCATGGCGTGGATGTGTCGGAGACCAGTTCACAGCTCGATGTCGCCTGGGTGCCGGGTTCATTTGAACTGCCGATCGTGGCCCAGCAGATGGCCCGCTCCGGTCAGTACCAGGTGCTGGTCACCCTGGGTGCCGTAATCCGTGGCGATACCCCCCATTTCGATGTGGTGGTCGCAGAAGCCAGCAAGGGCATTGCGGCGGTGGCGCGCGACACCTCCGTGCCCGTGATCTTCGGGGTGTTGACCACCGACACGATGCAACAGGCGCTGGAGCGGGCTGGCATCAAGAGCAACCTGGGCTGGAGCTATGGCCTGGAGGCCCTTGAGATGGGCAGCCTGATGCGCGCGTTGCCTTCGGCTTGATGCTTCAGGCCGCCAGCTGATCCAGCACCTGACGGGCCCGTTGCACTACCGGCTTGGGAACGCCGGCTAAACGCGCCGCTTCGATGCCGTAGCTGCGGCTGGCGCCGCCGGATTGCACCTGGTGAAGGAACACCAGGTCGTCGCCGGTTTCTTCCACCAGCACCTGGAAGTTGGCCACGTTGTCGCGTTCGGAGGCCAGGTTATTGAGCTCGTGATAGTGGGTGGCGAACACCGTGCGGCTGCCCAGATCGCCTGCCAGGTGCTCGCTCACTGCCCAGGCAATCGAGAGGCCATCGAAGGTGGCGGTGCCCCGCCCTATCTCATCGAGCAGCACCAGGGAACGATCGCTGGCGTGGTGCAGGATGTTGGCGGTTTCGGCCATCTCCACCATGAAGGTGGACTGGCCGGCGGCCAGATCATCCACAGCCCCCACCCGGGTGAAGATCCGATCGGCGATGCCCACGCTGGCGGATCGGGCCGGCACCCAGCTGCCGATCTGAGCCATCAATTGGATCAGGCCGATCTGGCGCAGATAGCAGCTCTTGCCACTGGCGTTGGGACCCGTGAGCACCACCAGGTCGGTGCCATCCCCGAGTTGCACATCATTGGGGGTGAAGGCGGTTTCCACCAGCCGTTGCTCCACCACCGGATGGCGGCTGGCCTCCAGCTGCAGCCCACGGCTGTCGGTGATGCTGGGGGCGCAGTAGCCACCGCTGGCGGCCACGTCGGCCAGGCCCGTGAGGGCATCAAGGGCCGCAACGGCGCGGGCCGCCTGGCGGATCGGGGCGGCCATGGCGCCCACCTGCTCCCGCAAGTGGCAGAACAGTTCGTATTCCCGCTGGCAGGCGCGGGCCCGCAGCTGGAAGATGCGGCCCTCCCGCTCCTTGAGGTCGGGGGTGATGAAGCGTTCCTCGTTGGCCAGGGTCTGGCGTCGGATCCAGTGGTCCGGCACCGAGCTGGCCTTGGCTTTGCTCACCGCCAGGAAGTAGCCGAAGGTGCGGTGGTGCTGCAGTTTCAGGGTGCTGATGCCACTGAGTTGGCGCTCCTGCTGCTCCTGATGGCTGAGCCAGGCGTCCTGATCGTCCAGCTGGTTGCGCAATCCATCCAGGAGAAGGTCGACCCCGTCATGGATCAGATCGCCTTCCGAGAGCGATAGCGGCGGTGCTTCCACCAAGTTGTGGCGAATGGTCTGGGCCAGTTCGGCCAGGGCCGGATCGGGGGTCAGCAGCTGCTGCAACCAGTCGGGGCCCTCGCTGATGGCAGCCTCCAGCCGTGCCGTGAGTTGGGGCAACCGCTCCAGACCATCGGCGATGGCCACCAGATCGCGGGCACCGGCATGGCCCGCGCCGGCCCGGCCAGCCAGCCGTTCCAGGTCGCCCATCGGCCGCAGCAGCTGGCGGATCGTCAGCCGCAGGCTGCGTTCACCCACCAGGCTGCTGACCAGATCCTGGCGCTGCTGAATGGCCTGGAGGTCCATCAAGGGAGCTTCCAGCCAGCGGCGCAGGCAACGGCCGCCCATGGCGGTAAGGGTGCGATCGATGGCCCAGAGCAACGACCCCTGCAGCTGGTTGTCGCGTTGGGTGGCGGTGAGTTCGAGGTTGCGGCGGGTCTGGGCATCCAGCACCAGGGCATCGCCGCGGTGCACGATCGCCGGCACCTCCAGGGGAATGCGGCTGTCGTCTTCCAGGGGCTGGGTGTCTTGCAGGTAGCGCAGCAGGCCGCCGAGGGCCTGCAGGGCCAGGGGATGCTCCGGCAGGCCCAGGCCATCGAGGCTGCTGAGGCGGTAGTGCTGCTGCAGGGTGCGCTCCGCCTCGGCGGGGCTGAAGGGGGTGCTGGCCATCGGCGTCAGCCGCAGCCGTTCCGGGCACCAGGCCGGCCGGCCCGCGTCGTGGCCGGCGGCCCAGAGCAGTTCGGAGGCCTCCTGCTGGGCCAATTGCTGGTGCAGGGCGCTGCTCTCCTCCCGCTGCATCACCTGCACCTCGCCGGTGCTCACATCAGCGCTGGCCAGGCCCCAGCGCAGCGGTTGTTTGCCCTGGGCTGGCTCCACCACCACCGCCGCCAGCCAGTTGTTGCGGCGGGCGCTGAGCATGCCCTCCTCCAGCACGGTGCCGGGGGTCAGCACCCGGGTGATGTCCCGCTTGAGCAGGGCGCCTTTGGTGGGGGTGGTTTCGAGCTGATCGCAGAGGGCCACGCTGTAGCCCTGCTTGATCAGTTCGGCGCAGTAGCGCTCGGCGGCATGGTGGGGGATGCCCGCCATCGGCACGCGGCCGATCGCCTTGCCGCCCTCCTTGCCGGTGAGGGTGAGTTCGAGCACCCGGGAGAGTTCGATCGCGTCTTCGAAGAAGCACTCGAAGAAGTCGCCCAATCGATAGAGCAGCACCCGCTCGGGATGGGCCGCCTTGAGCTCCACGTAGTGGCGCAGCATCGGCGTGAGCTGCTGTGGATCCAGTTGGCTGTGGTGGGCCCAGGCCGGTTCGTCGCTGCTGGGTTCGGGATCGCTCGCCCCTTGGGGCTCAGCGCTGGTGTCGCTTGCGCTGGCCTGGCGTGTTCGGGGCCGGGCGGCGGCATCGGCCCCCAGCTCGTCGTCGCTGAGATTCTGGCTGGCCGTGGGGGACTTGCTAGCTGAACCCCAAATAGCAGGCGCTGTGGGCTCAGGAGCGCCGAACAGACTTCCTTGTAGTGCCTCATCCTGGGGTTGGGAATTGGACCGCGGCATCTGCAGCTTTCTCGGAACCGGATCGTACCGAGAGTGCTGCTCTCTAAATCTTTAATTCCAAAGCTGAATGGAGACTACGTGTGATTGGTATATTGGTTGGAGAAAATCTTCGTTTAAATAAGCTGATCCAGGCTTAAAGGTGTCCCTGAGTCGTAGCCTCGCCTGGCCTTTCGTCCCAGTAGTTGTTGGTAGAGATGAGGTGGTGCACCGTCACCAGGACGAACGATTCGAATATTCTCCGCTGTAAAGACATCACCTTCGATGATGTCTTGAGCGACATAAATGGATCGGCGAAATACGAGGCTCTTGCGTTCCGCTTCCGTTGGGCCATAGCGCACTGTCCCAAGGGCTTGCCAGGCTCGTTTTGATTCCTCAACCAAGTTCGCCATCTCCTGAGGCTCTAAAGAAAAGGAGCTATCTACACCGCCGTCTTTTCGCGCCAAGGTGAAATGTTTTTCAATCACAGAAGCACCCAGAGGCACTGAGGCAACAGCAACCCCAAGGCCCATGGTGTGGTCGCTGAGACCTACTTCGGTATGGAATAAACCGCGCAGATGGGGGATGGTGCGAATATTAGTGTTTACGGGACTCGCTGGATATGTGCTCGTGCATTTCAGCAAAATTAGTTGGGTGCAACCTGCATCGCGAGCAGTATTCACAGCCAGTTCGAGCTCACCAAGGCTTGCCATCCCCGTTGAGATAATGAGAGGTTTTCCTGTAGCTGCCGCTTTAGCAATTAAGGGTAGGTGATTATTTTCGAAACTGGCTATTTTGTATGCAGGAGCATTGAGCTCTTCTAGGAAGTCGACGGCTGTTTCGTCAAATGGTGAACTGAAACAGATCACTCCCAGGTCGCGGGCGCGCTCCATGATCGGAGCATGCCATTCCCAGGGTGTATAGGCAAGTTTGTAAAGGTCATGCAAATTTTTCCCAGACCATAGAGACTCAGCATCATCAATTTCGAAACTTCCGCCACGCTTGTCCAGCGTCATGGTGTCAGCGGTGTACGTTTGCAATTTGATGGCATCTGCGCCCGCTTTAGCGGCAGCTTCAACTATCTCTAATGCTCTTGCCAAGCTCTGGTTGTGATTGCCGCTCATTTCGGCAATCACAAATGGTGCATGGTCTGTACCGATGGGTCTGCCAGCTATTTCAATCGTCATGAGGAGGGTTCTTGTTTAGGAGTTTGGACAGTTGCTGTTGAGCTAATCCTCACGTCGGCGTAGAGGCCATCGCTCCGCTGGGAGACACGTCTGAATTCCAGTCTCATGCCATTTACTTCCAAAAACGCGTGTGGATAGCCTGCTGCATCAAGCATGCGGATCTGGTCATACCAAGCAGATAGCTCGCCTTCTGTGCAGAGAGACAGATTGCTTTGGGCTGGGGTTCGTCGAGTGAACAGCACAGGATTGCCATGCTGTGGCTTGGCTTTTGGTCGCTCGTGAACTATGCGTTCAATCATTTTTTCAATCAATTTATCAGCCTTGAGAAAAATTTCCTCAGCGCTCCCATGGAGATCCAATGGCTCTTTGAGATATACATCACCCGCATCTAATTCCTTACAGCAACGCAGGGCTGTGAGCATTGTGGTGACATGTCCATGTTGGATCAGATTCTGCAGTGGGCTGCCGCCACGACCATAGGGCAGGTCAGTCATGTGAAAAATGACGGTCGGCCACCTACCCCAGACTGACTCCGGGATCAAGTAACTCCAGTGCGGCACAAAGATCCATTGGGGATTGATTTCAGCGATGGACTCTGTTCTGAGCTGCTCTGGACAGGAGACGATCTCAACATGTCGATCCAGGCGTCGTGCGAGACGCTCGGCAATGGAACTGTTCCACGGTTTGCTGGACAGGATCAAGAGACCTTGTTGTTGAGTAGGTGAGATATCGCTCATTTCAAAGGGTTTTGCAAATACACGTGGTAGAGGTCGGTGGGTCTCATGGGACTGAAGTTATTTTCCCCCAGTGCCTGAGTTTTGGACCTGATGAGCTCATTCTGGCTATTTCTCAGTAGGCTGAGGTCTTCGGTTTGTGATTCCTTTAGATCCACCTTCGCAATGGAAAAGCCAGATCAACTGCCATAGGTCCGTATTGAGCTTGTCTTGTGTTCTTGATTATTGAGGTCGTCCATGAGGGGATGCCTTGTGCCAGCGAATTACGCCTCGATCCCGTGGAATGCCAATCAACGCTCTCTCTTTGGCAAAGTTGGCCCGGCTAAAACATGCATTACTTGCCGCGTTGCTAGCCAGTACCTCAGCAACAGCATCGATGCCAGGTCCCCAGTGCTCCTCCATGGTTTGCAGACCAAGGCGCAGCATTTCTACTGCCAGGCCATAGCCACGTGCACAGCGGTCAATTGAGAGATCAATCGTGGCCTCGTGACCACCACTATTGGCATGGAGCAGCTGCCTATCGAAGCGGATCTGGCCAATTGGAATATCCTCCTCGGTCGTAGCAATGAGAAGCAATCGATTGGGATCGTTCAGGCCCTTTGAAAACCATTGTTTGTGAGCAGAAGGACTGATCGGATTTCTCGAAAAGCTGTTCGCCCTCACCTGATAATCATTTGCCCAGCGGAGAAGTACGGCTTCATCCTTTTCCTCGACCCGCCGAAGTTTAATAGCTGATTGCGGGCCGAGCACCGATAGGGCTAGACGAGATGCACCATTGCCATCGGTGAGGTTGCTGCCAGCGTCATGGAAACTTTCAACGCTATTGGTGATTTGAGATAGCAGTTCGGCCCTAATTTGCTCAACACTCACTGTTGTCGCATCGCCAAGGAGTTTGCAATGACCAGCCTGATCGAGGGCTTTGGCGATAGGCCTTTGATTTGCAGCTATAGTTATCATTAGAGTAGGTAATTTGAGGCAAGCACGCTCCCAGGTAGTGGCACCTCCGGCGCCGATCGCTATATCCGCTCGTGCGATCAGTCCCGCCAGACTTGGCAGAGGGCCATGAAGAGTGGTTTTTGCTCGTTGAGCTATCAGATTAGTAACTTTTTTTCGGTGTAGCGTCTGGCGCCCGAGAACCACATCCACCGCAACGTGGGCTAAATCAGCATCCATTAGTGCTTCTAGGGCCCGACCGGAGAGATTGTCAGAATCCACTCCTCCGAAAAATATAAGCACCCTGCTCAACTGCTTACGAAGCGGCACTAACGGCTGAAGCTGGCTGTATTCCGGCCCCAGTAGGGCATAGTGCGGACCTATTAATTGGCGGCAATCGGTTGGCACTAGCCCCTGGTATCGCTGTTCGCTAGCTGCACCTAAGAAATTTTGATCCAATAACAGGTCTGCCAAGTGAGGTCGATTTGCCAGGTCATCTATTACCAGCAACTTTGTGTAAGCATCTTCACCAAGTCCGATCTTGACTTCTGATTGCCACTTGGCGTCAAGTCCATAGTGATCCACTACAAGCCAATCACTCTTGCCGGTCTTTGCTAACGAAAGAGCCTTCAGACAGTCGTGAGCATCCTGCGCTTGGCTGCAACCGAGCCAGGATTCATAGAGCTTTCGACCCTCCAATCCATCGCATAACGCAAGCTCTTGTTCCGGTAACGCCAGCACTCGAAATTCTTTCTCCAGAAGGGCGATGAGATCACCAGGTTGGCGACGACAGATAAATACAACTTCTGCGCCTTGCTGCAGCAACATGCGGGCCAACGTTCGGCAGCGAATGACATGGCCACTGCCAATTGAGAAAGATGCGTCGCAGCGAATGAGAATCCGAGTCACACCACCTGCCGTAGTAAGAAGAACGCCTCCGCTGCCTCCACACCGACCTGGGCTCCACGCCAGCGGGCCAGGCTTTCCAGAGCTTCTAAAGAGCGAGCATGAGGCCAAGGGCGCATCTCACTTGCATAAGCCAATAAAGCCTCGCGCTTGCGTTGCCACTGATTGGAAATGTCAACAAACCAGTTGGGTAGGAATGCCGGCGCTGATCCGGGTGGTTGCCATTCGCTGCTACTGGCCACTTCGAAGCTGAGCATTCGTCGAACAGGTTGTCCAGGTGAGGGCCTACAGGCTGTGACAACGGCCTCGTGTAGTCGCCGATGATCTACATTCACATCACCGGAATGGTGCACGTAGACCATTTGAGGCCGATGGTGCTCAATGCGTTCTTCAATTTGCTTGACGAGGTCTAGACGATCAAGTGAATCCAGACGATTGTCCGGAAAATCTAGAAGTTCGACTCCTGCTGCTCCAAGAATCGATCCAGCTGCCTGTGCAGCTTTGCCCAGTTCAGATAGTTCTTCTTTGGCATGCAGACGATCACGCTGTGGCTGCCGGGAGGTTGCTCCCTCGGCCATGATCAGCACCTGCACGTGATCACCTGCATCGGAATGCTTAGCGATTGTGCCGCCACAACCGAGCACTTCATCGTCTGGGTGAGCGGCGATCACTAACACTTTTTGGTCTTCAGAAGGTGGCATTGTTTTGGGAACCTGCTTGAAAAATTAAGAGTTTTGCTTTCTGGTGGCGAACGTCTGCCTTTTCGCAATTCCTCTTGGGGATTTGTAGCCGTTGTGCGTTGGCCTGTTGCAGAATGCTTTTTGATCCAAATCATCCATCTTTTGCGATCTGCTCAGCGTCGCAGCACCATCAACTGTTGGGGATCGGCATCCTTGAAGCCCAGTTGCCGATAGAAGCCAGCGCTTTTAGTTGTCATTAGATATACCCTTTCAACGCCCACTACGGGCGGGGCATGCAGCAGTTCTTCGATCACCCTGCGGCCCAATCCATGGCCCTGCAGATCGCCGGCTACAACGATGTCCCAGAGCACGGCCCGGCTGAAGCCATCGGAGATGGCTCGGCCGAAGCCCACCAGCCGCTTGCCGCGCCAGAGGCTCACCACGGCGTCGCTTCCGGCCAGCAGGCGACGAAGTTGGTTAAAGCTGCGGCCGCGGGCCCAGAAGGCGTGTCGGTCGAATAGCCGTTGCAGCTTGATCAGCGCTCTGCTGGGGAGCAGACCTGGCCCGAGACCGAGCCACCGTAGGCCGGGGGCACCTGGAGCATGGTGGACCAGCTGGATCGGGGTCACATGTTTGGAAGCCGCAGCATTTCATCTTGCTCCCCGGCGATAATTGCTCTGCGCCGTTTGGCACCTCACCCATGCTCGCCTACGACCTCACGGCTCCTTATTCCCCCAAGGGCGACCAGCCCACGGCGATCGACCAGCTCGTGAGAGGGGTTAACGGCGGTGAGCGCTATCAGACCCTATTGGGGGCTACCGGAACGGGTAAGACATTCACGATGGCCAACGTCATCGCCCAGACCGGTCGGCCAGCGCTGGTGTTGGCCCATAACAAGACCCTGGCAGCGCAGCTCTGCAATGAGCTGCGGGAGTTTTTCCCTGAGAACGCCGTTGAGTACTTCATCTCCTATTACGACTACTACCAGCCGGAGGCTTACGTTCCGGTCAGCGACACCTACATCGCAAAGACGGCGTCGATCAACGAAGAGATCGACATGCTGCGCCACTCAGCGACGCGGTCGTTGTTCGAGCGTCGTGATGTGATCGTTGTGGCCTCGATCAGCTGCATTTACGGCCTGGGCATTCCGAGTGAATACCTCAAGGCGGCGGTGAAGTTCGAGGTGGGGGAGACTCTCAACATTCGTGGTCAGCTCAGGGAGTTGGTGAATAACCAGTACAGCCGCAATGACACCGAAATTGCCCGTGGTCGATTTCGGATGAAGGGGGATGTGCTGGAGATCGGTCCCGCCTATGAAGATCGGCTGGTGCGGGTCGAGCTGTTCGGAGACGAGGTGGAGGCGATCCGCTACGTCGACCCCACCACCGGCGAGATTCTGAAGAGCATGGATGCTGTGAACATCTACCCGGCCAAGCACTTCGTCACTCCCAAAGACCGGCTGGACACTGCCATTCGTGAGATCCGTCAGGAATTGCGGGATCGCCTGGATGTGCTCAACGGTGAAGGCAAGTTGCTGGAGGCCCAGCGGCTTGAGCAGCGCACTAAATATGACTTGGAGATGTTGGACCAGGTGGGCTACTGCAACGGGGTGGAGAACTATGCCCGCCATCTCGCTGGTCGTGAGGAGGGCACGCCGCCGGAGTGCCTGATCGATTACTTCCCCGACGATTGGCTGTTGATCGTGGACGAGAGCCACGTCACTTGCTCGCAGCTGCAAGCGATGTACAACGGCGACCAGGCCCGCAAGAAGGTCTTGATCGAGCACGGCTTCCGCCTGCCCAGTGCTGCCGATAACCGGCCCCTCAAGGCCGATGAGTTTTGGGAGAAAGCGCGGCAAACGGTGTTTGTCTCGGCCACGCCGGGCAATTGGGAGATGGAGGTAAGCGGCGGGGAGGTGGCCGAGCAGGTGATCCGCCCGACGGGGGTGCTGGATCCAGTGGTGGAAGTGCGGCCCACCACCGGGCAAGTGGACGACCTACTCGGCGAGATCCGCGATCGGGCTAGCAAAAATCAGAGGGTGCTGGTCACCACGTTGACCAAGCGCATGGCCGAAGATCTCACCGACTATCTGGCTGATAACGAGGTGCGGGTGCGCTACCTGCATTCGGAGATTCACTCGATCGAGCGCATTGAGATCATCCAGGATCTGCGTCTGGGGGAATACGACGTGCTGGTGGGGGTGAATCTGCTGCGGGAGGGTCTGGATTTACCTGAGGTGAGCCTAGTGGCGATTCTCGATGCAGATAAGGAGGGTTTCTTGCGGGCTGAACGATCCCTGATTCAGACCATCGGCCGTGCTGCTCGTCATGTGGAGGGGGTAGCACTGCTCTATGCCGATAATATGACCGACTCGATGGCCAAGGCTATTTCTGAAACCGAGCGGCGTCGGGTAATCCAACATGCTTACAACGAGAAGAACGGTGTGGTGCCCACTGCTGCGGGCAAGAAAGCCAGCAATTCGATCCTTAGCTTTTTGGAGCTCTCTCGAAAGCTCAAGCAGGATGGTCCCGATGCAGATCTTGTGCAAGTGGTTAGTAAGGCAGCCAAGGCTCTGGAAAATGATTCCGATGTTGGACTTGCACTAGAGGCCCTGCCAGAATTGATAGATCAATTGGAGGCGAAAATGAAAGATGCAGCTAAAAAGTTAGATTTTGAGGAAGCAGCCACCCTGCGTGATCGCGTAAATAAACTTCGCCTTAAACTTACTGGGGCGATTTAATTGATCCCCGATAGTACTCCACTATAATATATATTTTGGTGAGATTCGCTAGACAAGTGTTAACTAAAAATATTTCCGAATTTGTTAATAATCAATCGTTTTTAGCTGCTCGTCTCCTGATGTGCTCTTGATATGGGATTTAATTAATTCATAGATATGATATATAAGCCATATTACAAAAAATATCACAATAATTTCGATTGACAGTATATTGTATAATGGATAATTGTATTTCCTGATTTGAAGCCGCAATCCAATCACAAGCATCTTCCAGAAAATTACATTCATCATCAGCCGTCTAGCCTTTTCCTTGTACAAAAAGTCAAAGAAAAGTGTGAATTGAATGATCAAATCTTTGATATAGGCTGTTCATCAGGAAGGGTCTTAAATAGTCTTTATAAAATAGGATTTAATAATCTGGGTGGTTGTGATATTAATGAAGTAAGGGATGCAATGAAGGAAAATTTTCCGGATCTGTATGAATATTTTCTGAAAAATAGTTCCAGACTAGTAGATGGAAAAAAGGGTGATATGAAAGGTATTGATAGAATTATTGGCTCAATGTCCGTTGATTATTTTATATCTCATGGACGGACATTCGATGTCATACTTCAGTACCATGGTCTTGATTGCTATCTCTTCGTATTAGACAATATATTTAAGAATTGCAAAAAGGGTGTGATAATTGTTCAGAATCAATGGTCAAGTATTTATCTAGATTATGCAAATAAATATTGTTTTAGTGGCTGTGAATTATCAATTGGAGAGCATTTATATGCTCTTTACAAGGAAAAAAGGCAATTCCATTGCATTTCAGAAGAAAAAGACAAGAAATCCTTAGATCATAATCTTTTTTATGGTTGTTTTTTGAAGTAATGAAATGACTAACGCCCATTTCCCGATTATGCTAAAATAATTCATATTTTGCTTTAAATACTATGGTAGTTTGCCTTCCTTGCGAAATGTCGCTTCGAGAACTTGATGCTAAATTACTTCTGGGCGTTAGGCTCAGTTCGGAATACTCAAATGATGTTATAATTGGATATGATAAATACTTCACCCATGTACTAAATACCGTTGGGCCTGTATGTCTTCTAGAAAAAAGTGTTAGCTCAATTATGTATAACGGAAGAATTTCTCCAGTAAAGAAACTTGGCGGTAAAGTTATTGTTTCTGATGAAGAAGGCTTTAATAATTTAGGCGTACGAGATACTGAAACATGGTTAGCAAGAGTAGATCCGCGTGCAGTAAAAGATATAGATGTCTACGCATGTTGGGGCAAAAGAGATAAGAATTTTTTCGGGAAAATTCCAGAATTGAGCAAAAAGATGGAAATCTTAGGTAATTGTAGATCAGATTTGCTCAATCATATTGGAAGACGATATTATCGCAGTGAAATTGAAGGTTTAAAGTCGAATTTTGGAGATTTTATTTTTATAAGTGACAACTTTGGAATTGAACTGTACGGCTTGAATAAATTACCAAATTATAATATATCTAAAGAAAAAAATCATGTTATTCAGAAGGAATATAAGCAATGGATGGAGCATGAGGGAATTGAAAAGAGAGAGTATTTTAAAGAAATTCTAGTAAAAACTATTGAGCAACTAAAGTCTGTCCAATTCATTATACGTCCTCACCCTGCGACGGATCCCAGTTTTTGGTATGAAAATTTTGGAAAATATCCAAATTGTCATATTATTAGAAAAGGGCCTGTTGAGCCTTGGATTCATGCTTCAAGATGTGTTGTGACGATGGGATGTACTGTTGGAACACAATCTTTGCTGGCTGGCACACCATTAATTGAAATCATTTCTCCAGATGGTAAGCAACATGGAACAGCAAGTCATCTAATCAATGAAAAAGCACTAAATTCTAGCGAACTTTCTAACTATATAAAGTTATTTTTAAAGGATGGTCTCAGACAAAAACATGACAAACAGATGCTCGAAGAAAGTTGGCAAAATACTCAAATTAGTAGTACCGAATGCTTCTCTAAAATAATCAATCGTCTTTCGTCATCTATACCAAAACCTAAAGCTAAATTTACACCTGGCCCTTTCTTGTTTGATAATGCTAAGTGGAACTATGTACCTACTTTGCAAGAAATCAAGTCTAAGGCTGATCAGGCCTCAATGGCAATGGGATTGCCTTTTATCAATGTTAATAAAGTTAGTACAGGCGTTTGGCACCTAACTCCACTCCCAACCTAACAACTATTTAATTAATTAATGTCTTACCCTCTCCAACAAAGATTATTTGGTTTTTCAGATGATCGTAATTCATTAGATAGTGATTCTCTCAGCAATAAGTATTCATGTAAATTAAATCCATATGATAATTACCTATCTTATTCATCTGCAACAGCTACGAATGTACAACTTGGTCAGTTTAATTACCTTAACACTCTTTTGCAGCAACTTGAAGACTGTGGTGGTTCAACTATTGATATGTGGCAACATCTACGAGATAGAATAAGATCTATTTTTGATTTAGATGATGATGTTGATATAATCTTTGGCTCATCTGGAACAGACATTGAAATGATTGCAACACTCTATGGCATCTCAACAAATAAAAAATGTGCAAATATAGTATCTCTGCCAGAAGAAATAGGATCTGGCTCAAGGCATGCCTCTAAATTGTCTCACTTTTGTAATTATGATAATCATGGAACTTCTGTTGCTAAAGGGGCAAGACTTTCCGGTTTCGAATCAGTAGACCTTTTCTCGTATACATCTGGAACAAAGATAAACTCTTTGAATAGTCAAATTTGTAATGAAAATGAACTCTTGTCGTTAGTATCGGAATTAATTCAAGATGACTATCATGTACAAATTCACCTAATTTATGGTAGCAAATTGGGTAGAGTTTACCCTTCACTCTCAGTAGTCAACCTTTTAGAGCAACGATATCCTGGTAAAATTGATGTAATTGTAGATGCATGTCAATTTAGACTTAATCATCAATGCATCAATGAATGGTTATCTATGGGTAGAATAATACTACTTTCAGGGTCAAAGTTTTTTGAAGGTGTAACATTTTCTGGAATAATGCTTTTGCCTGCAATTATGCGAGATAGAATAAATGATTATAAATCGGCGCTACCAGATTCCTTAAACCAGTACTTTTCGAGGGTCTGTTTTCCTACACGGTTGACAAAATTTGACTCAATTCATCATTCTCCGAATCATGATAGTTTGTTTTTACGGCTTGAGTCTTTTATGTACAACGCTGAGAGGTTTGCAGGTATTAAACAGCATAGGTTAACAGAAGTCATAAACCTCTTCTGTAAAAGATGTGATTCACTTTTTAAAAATAATTCCCAACTAATATGCAAGAAAGTCAATATGCAGTTTAGCCATTCCTATGAAAATGACATCCTTCTCAGCACCATTTTTCCTTTTATTTTATTTTATAAGGGAAGACCTTTGAGTCAAGAAGAGTGTCGTAAAATTTACAGCCTACTAATGACTGACATTTCCCCCCATTTAGATAATAATGACTCAGAATTTAAGCAAATTCTGAGTCTTAATATTCATCTTTGTCAGCCAGTAACATTTGAATATAATAATAGCAGTCAAACCGCAATGAGAATTGCTTTGGGTGCTAATAGCCTAATAGATTTATCTGGCTGCATCTCAAGTAAAATTCAAGATAAGTTAAACTCAGATATTTCAAAAATTGAAATGAAAATGCTATTTATTATAGACAAGATATTAAAAATTTGATCATCTTCTTACATTGTACCCATTAGAATTTAAGGTTTGCTTGATTGTACATGGTGTATGTTCTGTATAGCAAAAAATTGAGCTAGCTGCTATTCCTGAAATTAGATTAGCTTTTGCAGCATCTAAAAAATCGATAGGACTGCCAGCACCACAGCTTAGGACTATAGGGGTATCTAGACCTAAAAAATGCTGAATTAGTGAAAAATTAATTCCTTTCATAGAGCCATCCTTATCTACATCTGTAAGAACTAGCTCGCCAACTGGATTTTTTTCTAAGTATCTGACAACTTCATCAATACTCATAGATGAATAAGATTTAGATCTATAGTCCCATAAACGTAGGGAGGAAGAAGCCTCATCGTATTTAAAATCTAACTTAAGAGCAACACTTTGGAATCCAATTGAATTAGAAATTTCTTGGACACGTTCTGGATCATCTAAAAATATACCTGTTAAAATAATTTTATCAGCACCTCGTTGTATGTATTGTTCTGCATGTTTAACATTCTTAATTCCTCCACCTACTGCTACAGGAATATCGCATTGCTTATGAATCAATTGGAATATTCTTTGAGATATTAATTCATTTTTTACTGTTGAATTAATATCTATTATATATATTTCATCGGCTTGACGAGAAACTTGAAGCTTTAAATGTTGAGAAAGACTTCCAATTGTCCTCCATGGACTAAAATGTTGACTAGTTACAACGTTAGAGCCATTCGATAAAAGGGCTAAAGGAATAACACGAAATTTCATGAGTTGTTAATTATGGAGTGCAAGAGTTTGAAGCCGGCAGGCCCACTTTTCTCTGGATGAAACTGTAAACCAAAAGTCATTCTTGATTTTACAATCGCAGTTATTTCATGGTGATTTTCAGCTAATACACTAGCTATAATTAGATTTTTATTGGAAGGACAACACTCATAACTATGAACAAAATAAAAGTCTTTTGCCTTCACCAAATCATCAAATATCTGATCACCAGAACTGGTATTTAAGCTCATTTCATTCCAACCTAGATGGGGAATTCTTGAAATCGAATCTTTTTTTAATTTAGTCACGGATCCTTCAATAATTGATAAACCTTCGATATTTGGCGATTCTTCACTATGCTGAAAGAACAGTTGCATGCCTAGACAAATTCCAATAATTTTATTTCCTCTCAGAAAATGATTTACGATTTTCTTAGTAAATTCCTGCTGCTGAAGGAATTTCATTCCTTCAGCAAATGTTCCAACACCAGGTATTATAATCACGTCTTCATCTTGCAAAGATACATCACTTGTAAATGGCAAATAGTCGTGATTTGATTTGTGCATATATGCATATATACTTTGAAGGTTGCAGAAATTAAAGGGAACTATGTAAATCATAGAGAAATAGGATGCTTTAGTACTGGAGATTTGTGCTTAAGAACAAGATTTGAGTTAGCATCAGTTTCAAACAGTGAATAATTAGTAAAGTCATCACAAATTTTGTCGAACTCTTTAACAGACATGTCAATTGTAGAAAGTATATCTTCTAAATCCTTGTCAAGATACTTAAATGGATATATTCCGTCGTTTCCTTCAATAAGTTTTATTGCCTCTTCTCGAGTTAATAAACCTCGTCTAATCCAATTACAGGCCATGTCTGTCGAACGGCTAAATCCATATTTAAGAAATTTAAGGTAATCATGAATTCCATGAAAGTAATTATCTAGATTTTCAGAGTTACTTAATGTACCTAGTATGTTATTTGAGCTTACAGTAAAACCTTGAGCTTGTGCTATAAACTGATTAGTCATCCCATTCCATGGGAAATAATCATCGAGAAAAATCCCTTTGGTATTAATATTCTCAACTTTTGTTGATTCTGGATATTCGTATAGAGCTAAGTGGCACGGATTAAGATCAAGACAATCAATTAAATCAGTAACTCTCAGACCATTAAACCCACAGTTTTCTTCCAAATATTGTCTGTCAAATGTTACACCAAAATTTTCATCTTCAATACGCCCCGCACCATATTCTCTCACAGAATTTTCACCCCAAATAATAATTGGTATTTCAAACATTACAGAGGCATGAATTGGTATTGTAAATATAAGAACATGCTCAGGCCACTGAATGTCTCCAACAGTTTCCAATGCATAACGATTTATTTTTTTTCTAACATCCTTATTCACCGTAAACTCAATGTGATCAACACCCATATTCTTACAGTTTTCTAAATTTTGTCTACCTAAATCTGTCAGTAAATCTGTCGGAGCTGTTACACATAGTGGATTAAGCCCTAATTGCTTGATTTTCCATACTTGATAAGTGCTATCTTTCCCACCAGAAACAGGGATAATACAATCATAATTAGGATTTACTTTGTTAGATTTGATTAAATCGATTAAATCGGATTGTTTGTTTTGAGTATAAAAGTTATTAGATTGTTTTCTTTCATACCATTGGCAAGCTGAACAGATACCTTCAGAGTTAAATCTGAGACTTGGCTTTGTTTCAGGATACAAACACCTTGTACAATATTTCATTTTACTCTTGATACAACTTGGATTTTATAGCCTAGATTGTTTTCTAAAATTATATCGGATGAGAATAAATCATTTATCTTCGAGTGTGAGGTGTATTGTGGATTATAAGGATTGTCATAGTTCATATAATTAGTGATTGCAAAGCTGTCATCTATAACAGTTCGAATTTTTAGAATTTCGAAACCACAAAATTCAAGCGTCTCCTGAATACCACGTATTCCAAATAAAGTTAGATGTTCAATGCCATCAAACATATTACAATGTTCTCGGAGAACTCTCGCTGATAGAGAGTCACAAGTCGGAATTTGTATAAACAAAAGACCTCCAGGCTTTAAATTAGCTTTAATATTTTTAATATATGCGATTGGGTCTGGAATGTGTTCTAGTACATCCCATAAAGTAATTACATCAAAACTCCTATTCACTTCACCTATTGATGAGCCAATAATATTTATTCCTTGCGATAACGCAAAATTACTTTCTTTAATATTTGGCTCAATACCAAATGTTTTGGCTCTAATAGTTGAAACATCGGAAAATACTTTTAAAAATAATCCAGTGCTACAACCTATATCAAGCACGTCTATTTGAGACTGATTACAAAATTCTTCTATCATAGTAGAGCCGGCAGTAAATATGTTCTTATAAAAATCTATCTCTTTTTCATGCCAGCTCTGGGTATTTGATGGGTAATTAATGTAAAATTTGTTGAGTATATCTGAGACAAAGTAATTGTTTAAATATACTATATTGCAGTCATTGCAATGAGAGTATTGACCACCATTTTTTGAAAAAAGTGTGTTATTTTTCTTTCCACATTTCGGACATCCAATATCAACTCTATCTACCTCACAATTAATTGAGGATAAAAATTCAGAAAAATATTTTTCGAATTCATCGACTTCTCTTTGCCTTGAAGCATGCAATGCTTTTTGATCTTGTGTGCTTTTCAACAGATTACTTATAGCCTAATTACTATAGCACATTTCATCAAGATTTATTGCTCGCTGTTTAAATTTCTTTGTGTGCTGGAAGGATTGACAAGGTGCTAATAATTTTATCTATATATCGGACCAGTTTTAGCCCCCTTGTTGTTGCCAGAACCTCTTTAAATTTATCTTTTTCAATTAGGCCACTTCGAAATCCTGCACTGATGAGAGGGTTGTATTTTTCTAGAATAAAGTTGATAATATCTTCGTTCAACATCGGATGTTTTCTCCCCAGCTCTGAATCAATTCGTCTGCGCATACTTGAATTTTTTGCCTCTTCTTTTAATATTTCAGACTGTTTGTATAGTTGCTCAAAACTCACTCCGCTTAAATTTTTGAATGCATCGAAGAGTAGTTTTTTTGAGTCACTAGTTAAGGTATCGTCAATCCGTATGCTCAAGAATAGTTTTGCAATTGCCGAAGTTAGCAAAGGCTCGCATGGACTTTTCTGTCTAGCGATCGAATAATTTCTAAAACCAGTTTGTGTTCTTGTGTGGTGCAACATAAAAGTAAATATTTTGAGAATCTTTTGAGCTATAGTCGAATTATAGTTTCTTTTGTCTAGAGATTGAATCATTTTTGAGCTAGAAATTTTATATAATATAAAATTGAGATTGGCATAGTGCAAAAAATCATCTCTCATGATTAACAAATTTGACGATTTTTGTTTATTTCCAATAAAGCGTTCGTTGCACACTCTTGTTGCCAGATATGAGTAGCAGCCAAGTAAGTCATTTACCTTATCTGCAAGGTAGCTGTTTTCAATTTTCAACGTATACTGAATTTTGCATTGAAAAGTTTCTCTCAAATTTTTTAAATATTCAAAATTGTTTAAGTAATCTCTCTTATGTAATGAGCTGTACTTATTGTAATCTAAGTGATGAAAAATCTGAAGATTGGTTGGGCCAGTTGTTCCTCCAATTGAAGTATGAAATCCAAAGAATGGGACTGCGGCTTGATCCATATTTAATACCGATTGCGACATATGTGTTCTTCCTCTCAAAGCATCCCAATTCTTTTTCGACACATTTAGAGAATAGTTGCCATTACTCGTAATAGAAGCCAATCCATACTCTGGTACTCCACAAAAATTAAGGTCTAATTGTTTTGCCATAAATTCCGACTGAATTGCTTCATGTACATATGGATTATGTCTAAAGTTGACACAACAAATGGAATCCTTTTTATTGCTATCTAAATTACTTATTGCCGCTGCTACCACAGAAGAGTCAATTCCGGAAGAAAGCATAAGTGTTTGCGGTAATGAATACTTGTTATCAATAACCTCATTTAATGATCCAATTAATCTCTCACAAAAAGCATTCATATGCTTTTTTTCGTTATACGAATCCTCGGCAAAGTTACTAATCTCAAGGTGCCAGAACTCACTTAAGCAAGTTTGCCCCTTGTAAATATGAATCATTCCAGGGCATAGTATATTCTGGAAGTATTTATCTTCTTGGAAGCTACTCATACTGTACAAAGATCGATTAGAAGGTTTGATTGCATCTTTGATCACTTTTTGATTCATACTATTGGTATACTCTGTAAGACTTTTTTCTGATTTTGATAGATTGACTGAGTTATTTTTTGGCATAACATAAGTTATGCTTCCGCCAACACTAGATCCAATTACTACTTTTTTGTCTACAAGCATTATGGCTATTGTATCCCATTCGAGTAGTTCACATAGTTTTGTAAATGAGCTTAGGTCGTCATCATTCCATTCATCCTGAAGGTAGTCTATTGCCTTTTTTTCTTTGCATTCAATTTGATATGTTTGCAGGATGATATTATTTTTATGATAGAGAGTAATGCTGCTTTCTTTGTCTTGAATGACAACTTTTTGATTCTGCATCTTTATTTGTGAAGTGAAAAATGTTTAAATGATTCATTTGTTTGACCGAGGCTTTTGGCCATTATCTCTGCTCTTATCCAATCCTCTTCATTATCAATGTCTTGCACTCTATAATTAGGAATAATTAATGGTGTAGAACCATCAAATAGATTTTCTTTCTTTAACCACGTATCTTTTTCTGCCCAGTAAAATTGACCCGCATCATGGTAACAGCTCTGTAGATCTTGGCTTCTAGTATTAAAATACTCTGGAAACATCATCTCAGCTTCTTTGTTGTTATTGATTCTAAACGATCTTTCGACAGGATATGAAAAATTTGTAGCCGGAAAAACCACATTATTAAATTGATTTTGTTGCAGCATCTCCTTGGCAATCCTTATATCCTCCGGTATTGCCAGGGCTGCAGTTGGATAGATACAACAAATCAAATTGTAATCTTTATTTGTAGAATCAAGATAATCTATCGCATGGTTTATCACTTCTCGTGTAGTTGAATGATCGTCAGAGAAATGCTTTGGTCTGACGAATGGCACATTAATACCTAATGATTTTGAATATTCAGAAATTTCTTCGCAATCAGTACTTACGATTATTTCATCAAAACACATTGATTCAAAAGCTGCCTTCACTGACCAATAGATTATTGGCATTCCACAAAATTCTTTAATATTTTTCTTGGGAATTCTTTTACTTCCTCCTCTGGCAGGTAGTATTGCAATACTTTGTTTCATAGGAATGCCCATACCTTTTGGAATGCCTCAATCAGCTGATTAATTTCACTATTCTCAAACTCATACATACATAGCTGAAGCCCTAGAAATTCTTCGTCATGATATCTTTCAGCTACTGGACATATACCCTTCTTGTAATCAATATCACTCTCGTTCCATGGAAATCCATTAGTACCATAAGCAATTTTATTTTGAAAGATTGGTAAAAGATGAATATTGGCATACCCCTTCATTAATCCTTGTACACCTTCCGCTTCCAATGCTTTATAGATCCAATTCCTGTCTCTCTTTAATTTATCTAGTTCTAATAGTAATCCATATACATAGTAAACATGCGTTTGTTCCTTATCTATATACGGAAGCTTTAACCCTTTTAAGTTTGCTAGTCCTACATTCAGTTTTCCTGCTATCTCTTGTCTTCTAATTACTATTGATGAAAGTTTTTTTAACTGCTCTCTAGCAATTGCTGCTTCAATTTCACCAAGACGAAAATTATAACCTATGATATTTTTCAGCTCATGTGGATTGTTCGACTCAATAACTGCCTCACCATGATTTCTGATTAACCTTGTTCTTTCTGCTAATTTATCGTCATTTGTTATGATTAATCCACCTTCTCCACAATGGATATGTTTGTGATAATTTAAACTAAATCCTCCAATATCTGAATTTGTCCCTGCATAAGAGTCACCACTGATCGCACCTGGTGATTGGGCAGTATCTGTGATCAGGGTTATGTTGTTTTTATCGGTTATCTCCCTAATCCTTTTTATGTTGCAACTCTGCCCAAAAATATCTACAGCTATTACAGCTTTTGTACGTTTAGTTATTTTTTCTTCAATTGATCTTGGATCAATATTAAATGTTTGAGGATCTATATCTGCGAATACCGGGATTGCATTCCAATGTAATACGCATGTCGCTGTAGCGGCCATAGTCCAAGTAGGCACTATTATTTCATCCCCAGGCTCAATACCAATTGCTCCGACACAAGCGATTAATCCCGATGTCCATGAATTTACTGCGATCACATTCCTTACTCTAAAATAATCTTTTGCGTCTTCTTCAAGTTGAATAATTTCTTCGCCACCCAAGAAATATTGACCTTTACCGCCAACAAAAGCTGACAAACATCCAGAATTTAAGACTCTGTTTGCTGCTTGTACCTCTTCACTCCCAATTGAGTTGTACTTTTTAAAGGGCGCCTCAATTAATTTTGAACCTCCCTCGCATGCCAGAGGGTTGGCTGTTCGGTGCACTTGTTTCATCAATAAGGTGCATTGTCGACATAGCTTCTTCAAGTGTACACGATATACCTTGCGAAGTCTTCTCAAGAATTTCATTTATAATTGTATCCAGTACATAATATTGATAGTGAGATATATCAGTCTCAATTATTTTGGGTTTGAGTTTCAGCGCGTAGTACCCATCTTCTTTTAATTCATAGTCCCAAATTGTGATGGTCTCTCCACCCTCTTCCCACACGATTCTCCCATTTTCAAACCATAAATCAACTATCCCAGCTTTTATTGGCAACGATCCAAAGCTTTGTACTAGTATATGTCCCATTGGATTATCTATGGGCATCAATAATAGCGTTCTTTCTTCATCATAATCTATTAGGCAGTTATCGTTCTTGATTTTAATCATGCATTTTAATGAGCCTACCCAATATTCCGCAAGATTCACAAAATGTGAGCCGTTGGTTCTTATCCCTTTCCCGTACTTGATTGTCCCATTTATAAACTTTCCCAACTTCATTTTGCTTATAAATTCTTTTGTTTGTATCACGGCTGGTAAGTATCTCCGTATGTAATTTACCCCTACATGTTTAACGTTGCTTTTATTAATTATATTGGATATTCTTCTCGATTCTGCGAACGATATGCCAATTGGTTTCTCCAGCAGTAAGCCCTTCGGTTCAAATCTATCTAGTATCTCTTTTATTGTCTTAAGCTGATATTCAGTAGGTACGCATATTATTATTAAATCAAAATCTTTTTGCCCGAATGCTTTGGCACATTCCTCAATATGACAATATGCTTTCAATAGATATTTTTTTTCAAAGTCACTTCTTGCTTCCACTGATGGGTCTACTGCAGCCTTTAATTCTGTGTTTCTGTGCGTAAATACCGCACTAGCATGTGTTCTGATTGAAGAAGTGATCTCGTGGTTATTTTCAATCAATGACTCATGTAAATCATACTTGCAGCCTATATTTCCAAGCCCAACAAGTAGTACACTTAATTTTCCGTTCATATAGTTCCTAGACCTGTTCCAAGTACTTGCACTACTTTTTTTTGGGAATCTCCAGTTAAGCCTGGATATAATGGAATACTAAAACTGGTTGTTGAATATGTTTCTGCATTAGGAAAATCTCCTTCTTGGAACCCAAGTTTTCTGTAAAAGGGTTGTAGATGAATTGGCCAATAGTGAAGTTGTACTCCAATTCCATTTTCTCTCATGTATTTAAATAGCTTTGAATGATTTCTCTTTGTGATATTCATTATCTGAATAATTGCAAGGTGGTAACAGCTTTTGCTGTATATTGGTTCCGTGATTATTCTTATCTCCTTGATGTCTGTTATTAGATCTTTGTAAACTTGGATCTGTCTCCTTCGTTCTCGTATTATCTTTTGAAGCCTTTCTAATTGGCTCAAGCCTAAAGAAGCTTGTAAATCATTCATTCTATAGTTGAAACCAACTGACTGCATTTCATAGTACCAATCACCTGGACTTTCGAATTCAAAATTACTTCTTTTTATACCATGTGATCTTATTGTTGATAATTTGTTTTTAATGTCTACGTTGTTTGTGACAGCACACCCGCCTTCTCCAGATGTTATTATCTTTACGGGATGAAAACTAAATACTGTTATATCGCTATATCTGCAATTCCCAACAGGTTCACCATCATATGTACTACCAATCGCATGGCTTGCATCTTCGATTATGTGAAATCCATATATCTCTGACAATTCTGACATCTCACGCATGTCGCAGGATGAGCCACCCAAATGCACTGGTATTATGACTTTTGGAAGTTTATTAATTTTACTAGCATTTTCTAACTTAACACCTAGTTCTTTAAGTGAAATCAACCCAGTATTTATATCGCAATCTATAAAATCTACATCAGCTCCACAATAGATTGCACAATTTGCGCTTGCAACAAAACTGATCGTACTTGTCCATACAATATCTCCTTTTTTTACCCCTAATGCTATATTTGCTGCGTGAAGTGCGCTTGTTGCACTATTAAATGTCACACCATATTTGCTCCCACAAGTCTCTGCAATTCCTCTTTCAAACATTTCGGCTCGAGGCCCTTGAGTTATTGTTTCACTCTTTAAGGCTTGGACGACATATTCGATATCTTGGTCAGTAATGGCATGCTTGCCATATGGAATCCACTCGTTCATAATTAGAATCCTTTCAGCTTATTATAATGTCTTTCAGCCTCGAAACGCCACGGCTGTTAATCCGCTCTTTTTCTTGTGCTGATATTTCAGAAACATATCTTTCTTGGCTTAATGACCGACAACTTATGAGGTATAGTAATCAGAGGTTTTATACACATACTCGCGAGTCAGCAATTAACTATATTCGTTCCTTCTCAAATTCTCCTAATTTATTTCTTGCTATTACTTTGAAATCAAGTGAGCAATTGATAGGATCTCTCACTATTTATAAGCAACCAAATCATGGCACTGTTAATGTTGGTTTATTAATAGGTATTGACTCTACTTATGGTACCGGATATGGCTCTGAAGCTTGGGCCTCAGTTATTTCATTTCTTAAATCAGATCCACATATACGAAAAATTTGCGGCGGAACTCTTCGTCCAAATCTTGCCATGGTTAGAATTATGGAAAAATCAGGTATGTCACTTGAGTCCGTCCGCAAGCATCATGAATTAGTTGATAGTATTCCCTATGACCTCCTCCATTACTCCCTTTTCACTAGCAACAAACAATAATTATAATCGTATTCTTGTTTGTGCACATGATGCTGGTTCCGCCCATCTGATTTTACATTGGATTAAACACTTTCGTCAGAAGTGCCTTTTTGTTCTCTCAGGCCCAGCTTTCGATATTTTTAGTGATTATTTTGGTTCGATACTTAATCATCAGTTTGATACCATACTTGAAACTTGTGACTGTGTTATTTCCGGTACTAGTTGGTCTTCAGATATTGAAGACATTGTAAGGCGTTTTGCAAAGAAGCACAACATATTTTCTATTGCAGTAGTTGATCATTGGGTTAATTATGTTGAACGTTTTACCTTCTCAGGTTCTATTGTATTGCCCGATCTGTTGTGGGTCTCAGATAATTACGCTTTCGAGATTTCTACTAGGTTGTTTCCAAATCTTGCAATCATATTAGTTGAAAATTCATGGCTTGTGCATACACAAAATCATGTTTTATGTGAACGTATTAAACGTTTTTCTCAACCTTTTGTTGATAAGTTTCGAATTATTTATCTGCTAGAACCGATTCGCTCTAATTGGAATTTGTTAGATGTTTGTCCGGAATTCTATACTTTAGATTACTTCACTTCAAAAATCCAACCTCTTATTAGTCTAGGTTATATTCCGTCTAACACTGAAATTGAAATTATATTTAGACCTCATCCGGCCCAAAATATTGACTTCTACAATCCATTTTTTGCTTCAATGTCTAGTGATTTTTTAATCACTATTGATTCTAATTCTAATTTATATCAATCGCTTGTTATCGCAGATCTTGTCTGTGGTCTTAATTCACAAGCATTAGTTGTTGCAATGGCTTGCAATATTCAATCCATGTCTGTTCTTCCACCGGTCGCACCCACTTGCATTCTCCCTCATTCTCAATTACTACACCTTAAATCCTTAGTTTAATTAGATATCTATGTTTTTACATTCATTCTTTATCAGTTCCTTAAGGCTTTCTACACTAAGAAATTCGGAGTTTGTGCCTGAGTTGTATGATCCATTCTCTAGGCTAAATTTTTTGAAGGTTATGCCTGCATCAATATATTTCTGCTCATATGTTTTGTCTGATGGCAGGATTGCATAATATTTACCAATATCAATAGTGTTTGGTGCGTCAGATTCAGTTATCATTTCTTCGTGCAGTTTTTCTCCTGGTCGAATTCCAATTATATCTTTTTCGCAAGTCTCATCTATAGCATCTGCTACGTCTATTACCCTGTAACTTGGTATTTTAGGTACGAATATCTCACCACCTAGTGCATTGTTCATCGCCCATTCGACCATTTTTACTCCGTCCGCAAGAGTGATGTTGAATCTTGTCATCTTTATATCAGTTATTGGTAATTTACCCGATTTTTTCATATTCAAAAAGTATGGAATTACGGAACCCCTTGAGCCCATGACATTTCCGTATCTTACAACGCTAAATAAGATTTCTTTATTGCCTTTGATATTATTAGCCGCTACAAACAACTTGTCTGAACACAATTTTGTCGCTCCGTACAGATTTATTGGTGCTGCTGCTTTATCAGTGCTTAGTGCAATTACTTTTTTGACAGATGTTGCTAGGCAGGCTTCTATTAGGTTGTTCGCGCCTAGTACATTTGTCTTGATGAATTCCATTGGATTGTATTCAGCAGCAGGTACTTGCTTAAGTGCTGCTGCATGAACTACTACATCAATATTTTCCAGAGCCTCTCTCAGTCTTGACTTATCTCTTATATCCCCTAAAAAGTATCTTAGTGATGGATATTTTTGGATTGAGAATGTTTGCTGTAATTCCCACTGCTTTAATTCATCCCTGCTGTAAATTACTATCCTTTCGTATAGTTTAGATTCCAATATTTTTTTTAGAAATGCTTTCCCAAAACTTCCCGTCCCACCTGTGATTAATATACTCTTGGCCATGTTTGTTATTCAAAATTGTACTCTATCATCTCGCCCCCCTAATCCGCTTTATGTCACTAATTAATCTGTACATTTTCTTTTTATGTGGTTGAATATACATTAAGCCATTTTGTCGACCTGCAAGTAGGTTTTCTTGGATAAATCCTTTGCGCAACTTCCTTTCTTTACCGAAATTCTCGATCTTCTTTCATAATTCTTTTATTTGTTTAATCTCTCTGTTTCTGGTTTTTGTATGATCTTATTTTTACCATTCTTTTGCTTCTTCCTGTCTCCTTTTTTTGATTCAACCCTTTTTGTTAGAGATTTACCTATTCTCTTTTTGTTTTTAATTGATCGTTTAGTTTTTTTATGCTTTTGTATGTTTTATTTGTCTTGTTTGAAAAGATTTGTTTCTACCGATTTTTTCAGATTGACCTCCTTTGTTTCCATCGTTCTGTAGATCCATCTCACCCTCCTAGCTTGCTTGTTGACTGATCGGCACGTGATGGTGCATGATTAGGTCACTGAAGGGCTTGTTCCTTCTGTGCGGATGTAGCTCAGTGGTAGAGCATCTCCTTGCCAAGGAGAGGGTCGAGAGTTCGAATCTCTTCATCCGCTTGCCTAGATTCTTCACCTCAGTTCATTTTACTCTTTCTTTGCAATAGCATACAATCCCTAATTTTGCTTAATATTTTTCTTTTCTTTGAATAGTTATTCATAGAACTTTTTTTGATATTGTTCTTTCTTGTTCTTTGCGTTTTTCCATATAGATAATGTTTTTTGTTTGTCAATTGTTTATATTTTAAATTCTTTCTTTATCTTCTTGTGGCTGTTCACTTTCTTGGCGGTTTATATTTTTGCTCATAATTTCTTGGTGGTTTTCTCGGTTGGTTCTTCTGTTTTCTTGTCTCGATTATTTTGTTTTTGTTGTTAGTCTCTCTGCTTTGTCTTGATATATTAATGATTAAAATAACTTTGTTAGTCTGTCAAGTGCGTGTGTTCTTGTTTAATTTTTGCCGTAATCTGCGTCTTTTCTCACTTATTTGTTGTCGATATTTGCTTTTAATGTTGTAATTTGACCTTTGTCCTCTGTTTTCCTAATTTGCTTCAATTTCTGGACCGAATAACTCTTTCAACGGCTTAGGTCCTGTGCTGCTTTGCGCTGTTTGCGCAATTCCTCCCCGATCCCTGGGCCAGGCTGCCAACCTTCGGCGATTAGCTCCCGCGCCGTCTGTGGTGCCTGAATTCTTCTCCAGCGGCCCCACCAACGCAGTAGCGGCTTCCATTTCACTGGCCTGAGGGACACAGCCAAGGCCACCGCCTCCGGTTCCCAGCCCTGTTGTTCAATAGCCGTTGACCAGATGGATGGATTGGCTTCCGAGGACGGGGCGGTATTCACCAGCCAGTCTCGAATAGCCCCACACTGCTGCACCCATTTTTGTTGCTTGCCATGTATTTGTAGCCGTTGTGCAATTGCTACTGGGTCCGTTGCTGCCACAAGTAGAGCTGGCATCAATGGGAGGTCCAGGCGTTGGGCCCAGCGCAGCCGCTCCGTACGTCGTTGATCGGTCTGAAGCTGCGGATCCAATAGTGTCAGCGCCCCCCACTCCTCCAGCAAATCAAAGGCTTTTGCCCAGGGTTCCCGTTCCAGGAGCCGCCCTAGCTCCATCCTCATTCGACTGGCCAGGGCTGGTGGGGCGGAAAATGCTTCATCTCCCTGACTCCAGTTCCAGGGCCATTTCTCGATGGTGATACGGATTTGCTCACGGCTCTCCCCAGCTAGTTCGAAACCCAGCCTTGCGGCGTAGCGGGCGGCCCGGATGACCCGGGTTGGGTCGTCCTGCACGCTGCCTGAGTGCAGAAACTTCAGCTGACCAGCGACGAGATCCTTTTGTCCATCATGTAGATCTATCAGCTCATTGTTCACCACGTCTAGTGCCATGGCATTGATGGTGAAGTCCCGACGCGCAAGGTCAGCTTGGAGGGTTCCTAGGCGGACGATGGGATTCTCAGCCGGGGCGGGGTAGTGCTCCCGTCGAGCCGTAGCCAGATCCACCGAAATACCATCCAGCTGAAATGTCACTGTTCCAAATGCTCCATGCTCTTCAACACCGTTGATGCGTTCGGAGCCAAGTTGGTGGATCAGTTCCGCCACGAGCGCAGCGGCATCGCCCTCTACTACCCAATCAAGATCAGGTATATCAGACCAGGTGTGGGCGCATCTTTGAAGCAGAAGCTGATCACGTACGACCCCACCAACTAGTGCTAGACGCGGGATACCAAGCGACCGCGCAGCAC
Organism: Synechococcus sp. UW69; assembly: GCF_900474185.1. NCBI lineage: Bacteria > Bacillati > Cyanobacteriota > Cyanophyceae > Synechococcales > Synechococcaceae > Synechococcus > Synechococcus sp. UW69. Next base: position 394,590 of record NZ_UCNW01000009.1, read on the forward strand.
TCTTTAGTGCCTCCAGAACAGAAGACGGCACACCTGGAAGATCCATTGCGTGGCGTGCAGGACAATGGGATGATCATCACGGATCAGGTCCTTGTCCGCTCTCACCCGCTGCCTTGAGGAGGAATCCTCAGCGATCGCCACTGCTGCCGAACGTTTAAGCAGCGACCAGGTGGAGGCCGCCCTGGCCCTGTTGGAGCACTGTGCAGACCGCAAGGCCAAGCTTGTAATCACCGGTGTAGGCAAGAGCGGAATCGTGGCTCGCAAGATCGCTGCCACGTTCTCTTCGATCGGTCTCATGGCCCTGTTCCTCAATCCCACCGACGCACTCCATGGCGATCTGGGTGTGGTGGCGGCCGAGGACGTCTGCCTGCTCCTGTCCAACAGCGGCGAGACCACGGAACTCTTGGAGGTGCTACCCCATCTCACCCGACGCGGAACGGGTCGGATCGCCATCGTTGGGCGTGCTGACTCCACCTTGGCCCGCGGCAGTGACGTGGTGCTGGAAGCGGGCGTGGACCGTGAAGTATGTCCTCTGAATCTGGCTCCTACCGCCAGCACAGCCGTGGCTATGGCCATCGGCGATGCCTTGGCTGCGGTTTGGATGGAACGGCGCGGTATCTCACCAGCAGATTTCGCACTGAATCACCCCGCCGGATCCTTGGGCAAACAGCTGACCCTCACGGCAGCCGACCTGATGGTGCCCGCCAGTCAGCTCCACCCCCTGCAGCCCCACACCCCATTACCGGAGGTGATCGGCGGTCTGACACGCGACGGCATCGGCAGTGGTTGGGTCGAAAATCCAGACAACCCGGGGGGCCTTCTTGGCATCCTCACGGATGGAGATCTTCGCCGTGCCCTGCAGGATAACGGCGCTGAAACCTGGAGCCATCTGACAGCCAAGGATTTGATGACCGCCGATCCGATCACGGTGAAAGCCGATGTTTTGGTGGTGAAGGCTCTGGAGCAGATGGAGCACAACCGACGGAAACCCATCTCTGTGCTGCCCGTGGTGAATCAAGAGCATCAACTAATGGGTCTGCTGCGCCTACATGATCTGGTTCAGGCCGGGCTCGCATGAACGAATTGCGCTGGTGGTTGCTTCGGCGTCGCCTCAGATCGATTCAGCTGCTTGTGCTGGACGTGGACGGTGTTCTTACCGATGGGGGCCTTTGGTTTGATGCCGAAGGGCATCTGAGCAAGCGCTTCGACGTACGCGATGGTCTTGGGATCCGCTTGCTGCAACAGGCAGGTCTTCATGTCGCCTTTCTCAGTGGTGGCCAGGGAGGAGCGACAGAAGTGCGTGCCCGGCAACTGGGCATCAGCCATTGCCTTGTCGGGATCAAGGACAAGCCGGCGGCCCTCACAGCCCTTCAAAACGAACTGGGAATTAGCGCCGAGCAAACGGCCTTTGTGGGCGATGACCTCAACGATCTGGCAGTCAGGCCGGTGGTGGCACTGTTGTTCGCACCCGCCGACGCCTGTTGGCCCGTCCGGCGCGGTGCCGATGCGGTGGTCCGCCGTCAGGGCGGCCATGGGGCCGTCCGTGAGCTGGCGGAGCGCATCCTTCAGGGGCGTGGACGCTGGGGCCACTTGAGCCGCGACGGCTGGAAAGACCGCAACGATTGAGGTGTAGAGGTCAGACCATCGCCCGGGCCTGTTCGAGCTGCTCGGCGGTGTCCACCGACAGCGACGTGCCCTGAACCCGGAAGGTGGCGATGGTGAGGCCAGCCTCAATCAGCCTCAGCTGCTCGAGCCGTTCGAGATCCTCCAGTGGTGATGCCGGCAGCTGATCCCATGCGGCCAACACATCTCCCCGGAAGCCGTACATGCCCACATGCCCCCAGTAGGTGGTGTGCTGATGCCAATCCGCCTCGGCCACATCGCGCACATGGGGGATGGCGGAGCGAGAGAAATACAGGGCGCGGCCGTCGTGGGCCAGCAACGTTTTCACTACATTGGGGTTGTGCACCGATTCAGGCTTCAGCCCGTAAACGGGAGTAACTACTGCTGGCACAGGATCCTGACTCCGAAATTCCTCAGCCATGGCATCGATCACGGCAGGATCGATGAACGGTTGATCGCCCTGAACGTTGATCACGGCGGTCTCTTCGGCCACGGGGACCGCATCTCCCCAACCCAAGGCCATCAATGGATGGGCCACTGAAGCGATGCGCTCACTACCGGAGTTGCAGGATTCCGCGGTCATCAGCACCGGAAACCCCCATCCCTCAGCCAAGGTCTGAAGCTTGGCGCTGTCGGTGCACAGCACCACCGCTTCAACGCCGCTGGCCTCACGGCAGCGATCCAGAACACGCTGGATCATTGGTTTGCCACCAATGTCAGCCAACACCTTGTTGGGCAGTCGAGATGACTGAAGCCGGGCCGGAACGGCCACCACACACTTACGAATCGCCATCAATCCCAGAGTTTCATTGCATCGTCGCGGGCACTGAACCATTCAGCGGCCAGGGGGCCTCCCATGGTGCGCTGTTCGCGGAACCAGGGGCCTCCCAGGGTCCAGTGCAGCATCGGGGCAGCCTGCTCGGACTCCGGCGGAGCCTGCACATCCACTAGATGATTCCAGCCCCCCTGAATGGCGCCGATCTCATGGTCACCCTCGAGCCAGTGGAAGCGGTGCAGCTCAAGCCCCGTAGCCGTGTTCACGTAATCAGGCGTGAGCTTGGTGCAGCGGCTGCAGTTGAGCAGCATCAGGGAACTCCAGTTCTTTTTGGGGTAGGGGCTCTGCACCTCGCCAAGAAATTTCACGGTCTCCCCAGGCACATGCTCGTGCTGCACGCACATGGCGCCGTAGGCATCATCGCGCTGATCCCAAAGCGCCTTGATGTCGGCCCGACAAAGCATGTCGCAATCCATGAACAGAGCCCAACCCTCGTACCCCATCAAATGAGGCACCAAAAAACGGGTGAAGGAAAACGCTGTGCTCTGCTTGGGATCCCGTTCGCGGCGGAACAAGCCCTGGGCCTCTAACTGAGGGGTCACAAGCGGCGTGATCGCCAGAGGAACAGTGCTGTTTTGGTAAAGGCTATCGATCAGAACGTTGGTCGCTGCCCGCTCTCTCGGGTCGTAGCCGATGAAAATGGGAATCGGCTGGCTGGGAGTCGACACAGGTCGTCGATGACTGTTGATGAGATTAAGCGGTGGTCACGGGTTCGATCGGCGCCAAGCGCGGATCCAGGATCTTGGGGCCCATCCCCGCAAACTTGACCGCGATCGACACCTTCTCACCGCTGCCGAAGGTGTGGGTGATTTCACCAACGCCGAAGCTGGCGTGGATGACCTGATCGCCGACCTGCCAACTGCGACCAGGGGCAGGCCCGGCCTGACGGCGACGCACGGCATTGGCGGGGGGCGATGAGGGCTTGTCACGGTCGACGCGGGTGAGCCGGTCGAGACGACGTTCGCGCCGGAGCGCCGCACCACCGGTCTGCGGAAGGTCTCCCTGAATTAAAGCCTCCGGGAGCTCAGAGAGGAACACCGAGGGCACGGCCGCTTCACGCATGCCACCCCAGAGACGTCGTTCACTCGCATGGGAGAGGAACAGGCGTTCCTTAGCGCGGGTGATGCCGACATAACAAAGCCGCCGCTCCTCCTCCAGCGAAGCCGGGTCATCCAGAGAGCGATAACTGGGGAACAGACCCTGTTCAAGACCCACCAGACACACCACAGGGAACTCGAGCCCTTTGCTGCTGTGCAGCGTCATCAAGGTGACGCGATCGGCAGCGGTGTCTTTGCTATCGGCATCACTGGACAAGGCCGCCGTGGCCAGGAATCCCTCCAGGTCGCCCTCATCGTTTTCCTCCTGGTATTGCAAAGCGGCATTCACGAGTTCCTGAAGATTGCGGCGCCGCTCATCAGCCTCATCGGTGCCATCGGCAATCAACTCGCTGACGTAGCCGCTCTTCTCCATCACTTGCTGAATCAGTTCTGACGGCGCCACATCACGGCTGCGGCCCTTCAGATCATTGACCAGGTCACAGAACTGCAGAAGCCCCTTGGACGAACGGCCGCCAAGGGAGCGCACCGCTTCGGGATCACTCACCACATCCCAGAGCGGGATCCCCAGTTGATTGGCAGCATCGGTGAGGCGCTGAATCGTGGTCTTGCCGATGCCCCGTTTCGGCACATTGATCACCCGAAGCAGGCTGACGGTGTCGGCCGGATTCACCAACAGCCGCAGATAGGCCAGCAGATCCTTGATTTCGCGCCGGTCGTAGAAGCGCAGTCCCCCCACCACGATATAGGGAATGCCCCAACGCACCAGCGATTCCTCGATTGAACGAGACTGCGCATTGGTGCGGTACAGCACCGCCATGTCGCCCCAACTCAGCTCTGGGTTGGCGGCTTCCATGGTGCGCAGGCGATGCACCACGGCTTCCGCCTCAGCAATCTCATCGTCACACCGAGTCAGCGTGATCAGCTCACCTTCCCCACGGGTGGGACGAAGCACCTTGTCGATCCGTTCGCTGTTGTTGGCAATCAGGGCATTCGCTGCCTCGAGGATCGTGGCAGTGGAGCGATAGTTCTCCTCCAGCTTCACCATCGTTTGGGTGCTGTCATCCGGCGCCTGATCACCGAAATCGTCCTGAAACCCCATCAGGATCGTGAAGTCAGCCGCACGGAAGCTGTAAATGCTCTGGTCGGCGTCACCGACCACGAAGACAGAACGACCTGACCAGTCCTCAACATCCTGAGGCTCCTTGCCATCGGTGACCAACAGCTTGATCAGGTCGTACTGGGTGCGGTTGGTGTCCTGGTATTCATCCACGAGTACGTGGCGAAAGCGACCATGCCAGTAACTGCGCACCTGCTCGTTCTGCTGGAGCAACTGAACCGGCAGCAACAACAAATCGTCGAAATCAAGAGCGTTGTTAGCCGCCAAGGCTTTGCGGTAACGCCGATACACATCGGCGGTGAGCTTGCCCCGCTGGCCTTCCGCATTCGCCTCGAGCTGGTCAGGCAGCCAACCCTGATTCTTGGCATTGCTGATGGCCCAGCGGGTCTTTTTCGGCTCGAACCGCTTGGGATCCAACTGCAGTTCCTGGGTGACGATCTCCTTGACCAGGCTCTGGGCATCAGCTTCGTCGTAGATCGAAAACTGCTTGGTCCAGGTCAGTCCCTCCGCGTCCTTGAACTTATCGATGTCGTAGCGGAGCATCCGCGCAAACAAGGCATGGAAAGTGCCGATCCACAGCTCCTTGGTCACCTCCCGATAAATGCGTGAGCGCAGCTGGCGCTGCTCAACCGGGGGCAGGGTGCTCCAGGGCTGGCCGTACTGGCTCTGGGCCAGACGCTGCGCCAGGAGAAGCTCAAGACGCTCCTTCATCTCGCGAGCAGCTTTGTTGGTGAAGGTCACCGCCAGGATTTGGGCTGGATCGGCACCGTGCTCACCAATTAGATGGGCGATCCGATGGGTGAGGGCGCGCGTCTTGCCACTGCCAGCACCTGCAACCACCAAAAGGGGCCCCTCGTGATGGTCCACTGCCCGTCGTTGGGCGTCGTTAAGGCCGGCCAAAAAGCTCATGGGTGGAGATTAGTGGTGCTTAGATGCCTCCAACGCGGCTGCGATGCCCTTCCTCTGAGCTTCGACTTGACCCACGCTCTGCAGGCCAAGGTCGTCGACCTGGTCAAGTCCATACCCGACAAAGACATTCGCTAAGCCATGCCAAAGACGACAACGGTCTTTGAACAACGCTGGAGCTTCTGGCTGTCAACGCTGTCTGGCACCTCACTACTCGTCAGCGCGGGCATGGCCCTCTGGCTTCAGTCCGGCGCAGGCGGATTCAGCGCTCTTCCAGAGACGGCAAGGGAGTCCCTGCTGAGCCAGTACAACGCAATCGCCCATGGTGGATTTTTCGCTGCTTTAACTGTTCTCGCTGGCCTGCTGATTCGTTCGATTGTCAGAGCAGGCACCCAAGAAACGAAACCAAGACCGCAAAAATCATGGCCACTCGCCGTTGCTGATTTCATCAAACAACATCCAGCCGTCGCGATCGTCCTCACGACGTACGTGGTGCTGATGGTGCAAGAAAGCAGTTGGTTCTACAAGGAGATTCTCACCTGGTTTGACGACATCTACAGCGATCAGCTCCTGAACAATTTCAGCCTCAGGGAAAGGTTGATCAATGAAACGATGGGAAGAAATGACTTTCGCTTTTTCCCCCTCTCCCATCAAGACCTACATCTCCTTAGTTGGGTGACGCCCTACACCAAGGTCTGGTCACTGGTGAGCGCCCTTGAACTCATCGCCACCATCGTCCTTGGCTGCAAGCTGATTGAACGCGTCAAGAAGAACGGAACAAGTGCATCACTCATCCTGATGGGAACGCTTCTTTTCCTCTTCACAAGCGCATCCGCGTACAACTATTTCCAATTCATTTACAGCGAGAGATTTCTCACATTTCTGCTCGCGTTATACGCCTATCACTACTGCGTTTACCTGGACTCAGGCCAGCTTCGAAACGGCCGACTCGCACTGCTCTTTGCCCTGTTCATCCCTTTTTTCAAAGACACGGCGGTGCTTCTGGCCGTGATCCCTGCAGCCACAACGATCGTCGCCGGCAGCCTCGGAGCCATGCCCAGCCGCCCAGCATGGGGATCGATCACGCCCTCCCAATGGAGAAAGGCTTATGCCCTGGAGATCGCCATCCTCAGCCTTGCGCTGTTCTTCCTGGCTGCGTTTGGGACGCTCAGCGCGCTTCCCAGCCTTGCCGCAGATGTGCCGCGCTACGACGCCCATCTGGGCTTTTCAGTGCTGGCACTGGACATTCGCCTGATCATCTTCCTGGGCTTCATCGCATCACGCCTGTGGCAGATCGGCCGCAGACAAACCAACGTCACCGCACTCGACGGACTCAACCTTGCGGCACTGGCCTATGGATTTGCCCTGTACGCGTTGGTGGGCCTGGAAGGCAGCAACTACATGAGCCTGCCGATTCAGTTTGTCGCCGTTCTCGACATCTTGATGATTTGGGAAAGCCTTGTGGCACCGAAGTTCAACCACCGAATCAATGGTCGCCAGGCTCAGGCTGTGGCCCTCGGCACCACGCTGTTGCTGTTGAACATTGAAGATCGACAAGCCGCCACATTTCGACAACGCACAGAAGTGATCAGCTGGAAACAACGTTCATGGCGCACAACCCTGAACGAAGTCAGAGCTATTACACAACGCGCCAAAGAGAATGGAGAAACCGTGAACCTCATCTACTCCAAAGGATGGTTCAAACATTCCGATCAGATGAAGGCCCTCACCTACGACCGCCTGGTGTATTACGACATCGACACCCGGCGCTACATCATCAAAGCCGGAATCGGCAAAGGCGATTTCTACACACCACAACCGGGCGATTATTTGGTTGACATTGACACGGGCAAGAAACTAACCCAATTCGGCATTGACCTCTCCAACTACGACGTGCTGTACCAAGAGGATCCAAGCCGTCAGTACGCACGGATCTTCCGCCACCGCTGATCGACCGAGAAGCGAATCGATTGAAGGCGGGTAGGCTCCCCGATCAATGGACGTGCTTGAAACTGTGGCGCATCAGATCAAGTTGGGCGACATCACGTTCGGGAACGATCGCCCCTTCGCCCTGCTGGGTGGTGTGAACGTTCTCGAGGATCTCGACTTTGCCCTGCGTTGCGCCGGCCACTACAAAGACGTCTGCAGGAGGCTGAACATTCCGCTGGTGTTCAAGGCCTCTTACGACAAAGCCAACCGCTCTTCCATTCATTCCTTCCGCGGCCCCGGCCTCGAGGAAGGGCTGCAAATCCTGCAGGCGGTGAAGGACACCTATGGCATTCCGGTGATCACCGATGTGCACAGTCCGGAGGAAGCCGTCGCCGCCGCCAAGGTCGCGGACATCATCCAGCTTCCGGCCTTCCTGGCCAGGCAGACCGATCTGGTCCGCGCCATGGCGGAAACCGGTGCGGTGATCAACATCAAGAAGCCACAGTTCCTCAGCCCGGAACAGATGCGCAACATTGTGGACAAATTCCACGAATGCGGGAACGAGAAGCTGCTGCTGTGCGAGCGAGGAAGCAACTTCGGTTACGACAACCTCGTGGTGGACATGCTGGGGTTCGGCGTGATGAAGCGAACCTGCGATGACCTGCCGCTGATCTTTGATGTCACCCATGCCTTGCAGTGCAGGGATCCAGGTGGTGCTGCCTCAGGAGGACGCCGCACCCAGGTGGTGGACCTGGCCCGTTCAGGCATGGCGGTTGGTCTGGCTGGCTTGTTCCTGGAAGCTCACCCAGACCCGGCGCAGGCCCGTTGCGATGGTCCCAGCGCCTTACCTCTCGATCAGCTGGAACCGTTTCTCTCTCAGGTCAAAGCCATCGACGATCTGGTGAAGGGCATGCCAACCCTGAACATCAACTGATGCAAGTTGTATCGGCAGAACGTCTTGGCCTCTGACGCAACCTTCTTGCTCGGCGTTGGTGCCCAGAAAGCAGGAACCTCCTGGCTGCACGATCAACTGCAACGTCGAGGCGACGCCGATTTCGGCTTTCTGAAGGAGTACCACGTTTTCGATGCTCTCGAGCTGGAACGCTTTGCCTGCTTCCGGCCCAAGCACCCCACACCGCTGAAGTGGCGCACCTGGCGTCGGTCACGGTTCATCGAACGTCCCGAGCGCTACTTCGACTACTTCGCATCACTGCTCAAGCCACCCCAGATCCGCCTGACGGGAGACATCACCCCCTCCTATGCCGGGTTGAAAGCGGATAGCTATCAGCGCATCCAGCAGGCCTTCGCGCAACGCGGCGTGCAAACGCGGGCGGTGTTCATCATGCGCGACCCAGTGGAACGGTTTTTGTCGCAGCAGCGCATGCAACTGCGCAAGCGTGGCTTGCTCACACCCGCGCATGAAATCGAGCACCTGGATAAGGCCAGCATCAAGCTGCTCAAGCGTGAATCTCCTCGGAACGATTACCCCGCCACCCTCGATGCACTGCGGGGCGGACTCGCTGAATCGGAGGTCTTCATCGGCTTGTACGAAACCCTGTTCACGCCAGCAGCACATCAGGATTTATGCCGGTATCTCGGCATCCCAGAGCAGATCCCCGATTTGAGCCACCGGGTGAACGCCAGCCAAGCCACCATCTCGGTTCCACCGGAGCTGTTGCAGCGCCTGGGCCGGCACTTCGCCCCTTTGGTGACGGCTGTGCAGGAACGCTGTCCGGATCTAGCAGTTGAGCAGCATTGGGCCACCGCCATGACCTGGCGGGGGGGCTGAGGCCATCAGCGGCAAAGCACGTTGTTGGAATAGACCAGGCGGCGGTTCATCCGGGCAACGCCAGGCAGGAGCAAGCCGAGATGCGCAGCCGTTGGTTCTTGCGCCCCCAACCAGACACCGTCGTAAGCAATCGTTCGGCTGCGATCCGCATCGAAACGCACCCGGTTCCCCGCGAGGATATGGCTGCTGCTGTTGAGACCAGGAGCCAGCATCGTCTCCTGGAAATCGATCGACAACCAGGCGCAGAGCAACTGCAAACTGCGCTGGGGCTGAAGCGCAAATTCCTCATAACCCAGACGAAAAACCGGGTATGGAGACTGGCGAAAAGCCCTTTCAAACTTGGAATTGACACGCCACCAGCGCGCCAGCTGACGCGCTGCCGGCAAGCGTTGGCCTGCCTTACGACCGGCCTGAGCCCGGGAATGAACCCAGGAGCGCACATCACGCACGAGATGAATGATCCGGATGTCAAACATCGCCTCGGGCAGCCGCGTCATCTCCAGATCGTCCTGATACGAGTCCACATGCCACACCGCCTCACCGGCGTGGGGTGAACCCGTCAGCAGCCGCTGCACTTTCTCCTGCATCGACGTTTGGTCATGCAGGCGCAGCCACTCGAGCTGAGGTCCCCAGAGTGGGCACTCCGCCGCAATGGCACCACAGGTGCAACGCCGCTCAAACCGATGGGCACCGCGAAGTTGACTGGGCCCGCGATGTTCATCACCAGGCTGTGGCGTCGCCAGAATTCTCGCCGCCTCACCGAGGCCAATGATCTGCGGATGCGCCCCCAGGGCCAAATCCAGCATCGTCGTGCCGCTGTGGCCGAGGCCACGGATCAGCAGCAACTTCAATCGCTTGCTGCTCATCGGCTGTGGCCCATCAAATCGTTGAGGAGCATTGTGATCTGATCCACGTGATGCGCCACGGTGAATTGAGCCTGAGCCCGACGGTGCCCCGCAGCACCCCAAGCAGCCGCTAGATCCGGGCGATCCACCAGCAAGGCCATGGCCTCCGCCATGGCCAGGCGATCGCCTTCCTCCACCAGCCGACCGGTCTGCTGATCCACAACCACGTCAGGAATCCCACCATGGCGGGTTGCCACAACGGGCAGGCCACAAAGTTGAGCTTCCATCACGGAGACCGGGCATCCCTCCTCATCACCATCCTCCGCTGTGCGGGAATGCTGCACAAACGCCCGCGCGCGCCGCATCTCCTCCACCACCGCATCGGGTGGAAGCACGCCAGGGAACTGAACCAGCTGCTCAAGGCCGAGCTGGCGCACCCGTTCCTGCACGACAGGAAGCAACGGTCCATCACCCACCATCACCAGGCGGCACGCATCGGCCTGGTCAGTCAGGCCGCGCAAGAGGGCAAAGGCTTCCAATGTGTCCATCGGACCTTTTTTGGATACAAAGCGGCCGACCGCCAGAAACCGCGGTGGCATGGAGGCAGGAGTGGCCCCCTGAAACCGCTGCTCATCGGCACCGGATGGACTGATCACGAGCTGTGCCGGCGGAGCGCCAAGGGCGATCAAACGGCTCCGCATGATTTGGTTCTTGACGATCACAGCAGAGGTGAGCTGAAACAAACGGCGATAGCGCTGCTCGAGACGCTTCAGATAGCGCTCAGCTGAGGCATCGGCACCGCGGAAATGAACCGCCAGGGGGACTCCCGTGCGAGCCAGCTCCATCACCCGAACGGCATGAAAGCCGAACTCCACCATCACCACATCCGGCCGGTGACGTCGCACCAAAAGCACAGCCACGATGGAAGCGGGCAGCGTGGCCAGTCGCAGCCAGCCCAACCGGGTGCAGACCTTGCTGATCAGTACCGCCAGCCCATAGAGCGCTTTAAGGGGCTCGCGGCAAGGAATCTCATCCCCGAAACAAGCCTCCACTGCAAACGGCAAGCGGGCCAGATTCGCGCGCACGAAGGTTTCCGTCCTCGCGCGCCGGGTCGGCGCCAACACCAGAACACGAGCGGTCATGACAACGCCAGGATCGACCGCCAAAGCGGTTCCAACTGGGGCCAATCCAACGAAGCGATGCGTTCCCTGGCCGCCGCACCCATCCGCCGACAGCGCACTGGATCCGAGGCCAGCTTCACCATCGCGGCGGCGAGGGCAATCGGATCATCACTCGGCACGACCAAACCGCTCACACCCGGCTCAACCACCTCCAAGGGGCCAGGGGAAGCATCCGTCACGATCACCGCCAGACCGGCAGCCATGGCCTCCAGGAGTGCATTGGGCATGCCTTCAAAACGGGAGGGCAACACGAACACGGCAGCCTCCTCCAGGAACCGCTCCGGATCAGGGCGGAACCCCATGCATCGCAACCGACCCGAGACCCCGAGCTCCTGCGCCTGCTGCTGCAACATCTCGCGCTCCGGCCCATCACCCACCAAGGTGACGGGCCATTCCGCTGCGGCTCCGCTCAGCCTTGGCAAGGCATTGATCAACACGTCCAGTCCCTTCTGCGGCACCAACCTGGCAACACTGATAAAGCCAACGGCACTCGCCTGATCTCCACGTGCACCAACCCTGGGGGCACCCGGCAAAGGATTGGGCAGCAGGGCCAGCCGCTCCCAGGGCCCCATGGATTCCAGAGCCGAAAGAACCCCGGCTGTGTTGGCTGTCACCACATCGGCGCGGCGATAGGCAAAGGGGCGCAAGCGCTGCCACACCTCCGGGAGCAGCTGAAGCGAGGGATCGTTGCGCTCTGAGACCACGAGGTGGATCGGAAGGTCCCAGGCAGCACAACAGCACGTGATGTTGGTGCGGGTGAGCAGGGCCAGGACCCGATGGGGCAGCTGACTGCGGAACTGCCGGCGCAGCTGCCGGAGACGAAAACCAGCCGTCGCCTCTGATCCCACACGAAAAAGCTGCATGGCAAGGCCCCGACCCCCTGGACAGACACTGGCTTGGAACCAGCGTTCGAACCAGCGCAGCTGCAGTTGAAACAACCAGCGGATCAGCTTGTCGAGCTGCGCCAGGGTGAAACGACCAGCGCGAGCCCACCAGGAGCGATGGGTTGGTGCCCCCAGTTCAAGCAGAGGAATGCCGTCAGGAAGGGCATGGGCCACAGGATGCCCTGGGATGAGCGTGACCAGCTTCACCTTCAAACCCTGCGCAGCGAAATGGCGGGCGGCTATCAAGGCAACTTTTTGAGCGCCCCCCGCTCCGAGATGCGGCAGCACCAGCCACAGATCATCACGACCTGAATCCGCCAGCAGAGGCTTTTGCATCAAAGAGACCCCATCAAATCGAGAAACACAGGTCGCAAGCTCTCAGGTGCATTGCGCTGGCGGACCGCTTGAGCCTTGGACGCAAAGGCCACGCGCGCAGCTGTGTCCTCCAAGGCCTGGCGCAAGGGTTGTTCCATGTCGGTTGAGGCGACTTGCTCGGACACAAGCCAACCGTTCAATCCTGGATCAATCAGGTCCGAAGGGCCGGTGGGACAGTCCACCGCCAGACAAGGAAGACCGGAGGCCATCGCCTCGAGCAACACATTGGGATACCCCTCAAAACGAGATGAGAGAACAAACAAGGCACTGGCCTTGTACCAATCCCCAACATTGCCGACGTTCCCCGGAAGGATCAAACGTGAGGACTCAGTGCCCATGAGCTGGCGCAACCGGGCCGCCTGATTGACGCCGCGATATGGAGCGTCGTCGATGCCAAGAATCACCAGCGACCAATCGGGGAAGTCAGCCTGCAAGCGAGCGAACGCGGCCACCAAGCGATCAAAGCCTTTCTGATGGAGCTTGGTTCCAACCGCCAGGATCACCTTCTGGCCCGGCGGAACGGAACGCTCCGGATTCAGCCAGGGAGCCAGACGCGGTATCGGCCAAACAATCGCGTTGGCCAAAACCGCTGTGCGGCGGGCCAAGCCGCGTTGATGGAGCCACTGAGCAATGCCCTGCGTTTGCACCAAATGCAAATGAGCTCTGGGATAGGCCAAACGACGCAACAGGCGCCAACGCCAAGCCAGCGGCCGAGCCGGAGGGTAGTTGCGCTCTGAAAGCACCAGACGCGACGACAGACCGATCGATGCCAGCGCCAACTTGATCGATGGCAGCGTCGTCATCCCGATCAAAAGAGCTGGCTGTTCTCGCTGAAGCAACTTGCGCAAGCGCAAGAGCTTCAACGGCCAAAACAAGGCACGATTCAACAAACCTGGCAGGGCAGGCTCCTGCACGCGGCGGAGACCAGCGGGGACGGGATAGAAGTCGTGGCTGGCGGACTTTGAGGTCAACAACGTGACGCTCCAACCTCCCTTCGACAGCCATTCGGCCCATTGAAGGGTGACGCGCTCTGCACCACCGATTTTGAGCGAATCAATGAAAAGAAGTGCCGACCTGCGCGGATGTGCTGCAGCCGTCATGGCTCGGGCTCGGTGAGTTGCCTCTGCACCAACGCCGCGATCCTGTCGTTCAAACTTCCTTCAGAGGAGTGATTCAGCAGACGCGCCCACTGACGGCACGCCTGTGGGGTAACGGAACCACCCGCCCGGTGAAGCTCCACACAACTCTGCTGCAAAGCCTCAAGGAACAGGAGATGGTTTTCCTGAGGCGTCCTTCCCCTGACACGTCGCCTCGGGGCGAGCCCTGCAGCGTTGGCGGTCGTCCAAGCGTTCAACAAGTTCAACGCATCACTGCGTACCTTTCCGTATTCACGCGGGTCGAGCAGAAAGCCAAGGGCAAGACCGCGCCCGAGGTTGCTGGACATGCGGAACAACGCATCAGCATTCATCTGATCCCTGTCGATCGCACGACTGAATTCAGCCAAGCGTTGCCAACACCGCGCCAGCAAAGGCATGTCCCCCTGAAGAAGAGCGAGGTGATAGAGAGCACTGCTGATCGACACATACAGCTTCCCAAGATTCTGCCGATTGGACTGCGGACAACAGGTCGTTGCATCGTCGCTGCGCAGCTTCTCTGCCATGCCCTCCAAAGCGGCTACCAACTCCTGAGCGCGCGCTGAATTCTCTAGGCGAAGAATCAGATAAGCCTCAGCGACGAGCGCATAGGAGCGCCGGGTGAGGTCAAGGTCGTCACGATGCGAAAGCCAACGAAAAACCTCATCGCTTTGGTGGAGATCGCGGGGGCGAGATCCGGTGCGAAAAAGAACCCGATCCACAGCCCGATAGTCCGACGCAATCAGGGATCGCTCCATCAGAGCAAAGGCCTCAGGCAATGAACCAGCCCTTAACGCCAGGGTGCACTGCATCGAGACAACATCAATCGCATTCGGCCACCGGCGCCACGCCGCATCAGCAATCCAAGAAGCCTGTTGATACTGATGAAGGCGAAGGCTGCCATCGAACATGAGATAGCTCGTTGAAGCTGACGTCAGCCTCCCTTGCGTGAGCCGAAACACAGCAACGCTTAACGCGTGACCCAAGCGGCTGTTTCGACAGACATACGCCAACGGACTGGTCCAAAGCTGTTCACGCCGCTGGTTGAAAGATTTCAGCAACGCAAAAATCGGCGGGGCAACGCGTTTAAGCCATCCCTTGACAGCAACCAGCTGGAGCGAGAGCTGCTCCTTCATCCAACGCATTCCCCTTGAGAACGCAGCAGCTTCAGCATGCGGCGGGTTCGACTTTGATAGGTGTAACCTTCAATTCCGCTCAATCGCTCATCGAGACGTGGACCCTCTCCTGCCAAAACACGTTGGAGCTGCTCGCTGAACTCCAACGGATCCGGTGGGCAGAGGCAACAAATGGCCTCAAAGGCATGAAGGGCATGAATCCGCGTGGAGACCACAGGCAACCCAGCGAAGAGATACTCAAAAAATTTCATCGGAAACATCGCGCGGGTGTAGGGATTGCACTGCAATGGCAACCAGGCGCACTGAAAGGCAGCCAAAAACTGTGGGAGTTGGCTGTAGGGCTTCGGGCCAAGCCAATGCACATTGCTGAGACCACACAACTGCGAGAGATCCGTGCTGGGCTCACCCTCTGACTGTGGCCCGATGAAAACGAATTGCCACTCAGGGCGACGAACGGCGACCGCACGAATCAGCGCAAAATCAAGTTTGTAGCTGCTGATCGCACCAACGAAACCAATTTTGGGCTCTGGAATTCCTACCAACTCCGGCGGACAGACGAACGTGGGGTCATCACGAAGTTCAAGTGAGGCGGAAAAATGATCCCGGTCAGCAACATTGGGCTCGTAACAGATTCGTTCTGTATACGTTGCCAGCCGTTCAGCAAGATACGGCGACGTTGTGAAAACCTGGTCGACGGAGCGACATAAGCGGGCTTCTTCAGATTCAATCAAACTCCTGGGCATACAGGGCTGCTCCTGAACCGCATCAACCGCGTGATAGATCGACAGTTCGAACCCTTTCAACGGCAAATAGAGCAACGTCAGCGGGTTGTAGGTCCAAAGCCAAGGGGAACGGAAGCGCAACAACCAACAAGCCAGTGACACGCTGAAACGAACCATCAAGCGGTTCAGGCGTAGCGCAATCCCACGGGATCCACCGGGCACAACCAAGGGAGACAACACCCAGATCCCCGGTCGCACCGCCCGAAGGAAACGCAGCCCCAGAAACAGCCTCCGTAGGATCCTTCTGAAATCCTGAGTTTTGGTTTGAACCGAGCGAAGACCAAGAGATTCAACGTACAAAACTCGCTCACCTTCAGCGGCGAGTGCACAAGCAACGTGCTGCTTGTTCGTCCACAGGGGATGATCCCAGTCAGCGGTGGATAGCAGAACGATATCTGCCATCAAGTGTTTTCAATGCGATACATATCCCTGAACGTTTCCGAATTCTCGCAGAGAGAGACAAAATCGCCCTGAGCGTGGATCTTGCCATTTTCAATCTCGACAATTCGATCGCACTTTTTGACTGTTGACAGCCGATGGGCGATCACGATGGTTGTGCAGCGACGCCCCACCAGATCCAAGGCCTGAAGAAGATCATGCTCTGTTCTATTGTCAAGAGCACTTGTCGCTTCATCCAAGACAAGAACCTTGGCACCACGATAAAAGGCTCGTGCCAGCGCGAGACGCTGACGTTGCCCCCCAGACAACTTGACGCCATTTTCTCCAATCATGGTGTAGAGGCCATAGGGCATTTGAGCCACAACATCATCAAACTGAGCCGTCTTCAACGCAGCCCAAATATCCTCATCGTCGATCGAATCATTGTCCAATCCGAACGCCACATTGTCGCGAATACTTCCATCAAAAAGACGAATATCTTGAGGCACCAAGGCGCAATTGGCCTGCCAAGCAGGCAAGTCTTGCGCACTCACAGGAATGCCGTCCAACATGAGCTGACCCGATGATGGCTGGAGCAAACCCAGCAACAGATGGGCAATTGTGGTTTTTCCGCTTCCCGTGCGCCCAACCAAGGCAAAACGGGAGCCAATCGGAATCGAGAGATTGACTGCATCAACAATTAATTTTTCGCTGCGCCGATACAAAAAACTGACATCCTTCAACTGAATCAGCCGGCGGGGCATTAACCCTTCTGGGGTTGGTACACCAGGAGAAGACAAAAGAAGTCGCTCAGGCTTCAGATCCAACAAGTCCAGCGCATCTTTTATTTCAGGGAGGCCACCACGCAAACGGTTCAGACTACGGAATGTGTTCTGCAGCGGCCCAGAAATCTTCAACAACGTGAACATGATTGCGAACAAATCGGGAATCGCATTACGCACATCACTGGAATCCCCATTCAAAACAGCTGGGGCCAAACCGACCAAGAAAAGAATCGAAACACCAGCAGGCTCGATCAAAAAGCGCGGAACATCAGGCAGTAAGCGCGTCAGTCGATCGTACCTTTTTGCAATGACTCCATCCGAAGAAAAGCGAGTCACAAAATATTTATCAGCCGAGTACAGATGAACATCACGTATGGATCGCAACGACTCCATCAGCAAAAGATTGATCCGTCTGCCGTAACGAACACGCTGCTTGGTCGCCAACCTTAAATAAGGAGTAATAAGCACCGAAGCCACTGCGTAGGCAATCAACATCAGTAAGAAGATGGCCAAGGCCTGATAGCCAAGGACAAAAACAACACCAACCAATAGAGATGTGACCGACAAAGCATTGCCGGCAATCGCAATCAAAGGAATCACAACCTTGGTTGAAACACTATTGAGAATTCGATTGAATTTTTCGGAGAGATTGGCCGTACGGTTTTCAATAAAAAATTCATATCGCTGCTGAAGCACATTTTGGTACACCTGATTGACGAGGTCATTCCATATCTCCGCACTCAGGAGACTTTGCATCAAAGACACAAGAAAACGCACGAAAGATGTAAGCCAGAATGAAGCAATCAATAAGGCCAAAAGCCAGCCCGTTTGATCTAAAATTCCGCCACCAAAAACCCAAATTCCTGGCAAGCGATCTGCAAGCTTTGCACCTGAGAACAGGCCAACAAATCGGGCCAAAAATGCAATCAGAAGAAGATCAAGGATGCCCTGAAAAAACGACGCAAGAAGGACAAAACCGACCAACCGTTTCCGCCTTGCCGGCAACTTGTCCAGCAACGCCGAAATATCTTTCCAAGTCTGACTCTGCAGGGAAAATCCCGGAAACTGACGGCTCATCTTTCCCAAGCCAGAACCGACGCATCAACCTCTTCAGTGACCGTACGCGCCAAGGATCATGCTGCCCTAACGGGAAGGCCAGACGGGCAACCGATTGACCACTCGCTGAAGCCGTGAGAGCAGCTGCTGCAGCTGCAACCGCCACGTGGGGGCACTACTCAGATCTGGCCCGGATGCAGCTTCCAGGGCATCCAGAAGAGTAAAGGCGTCTCGCCAGCGCTTCAGCAGCTCAGCTTCTGAACATTCCTGCAGCAAAGCCTCCAAACGGTCGACTGAAGGGCGCCAGCTCTGGGGAGCAGCAACAGCGCCCTTGATTCGCTCGAGATCGAAACTCAGACGTCCACAACCGACCTGATGCACGGTGTGACTGGGATCGCCATAGTCGGCCAGGGCATGATTCAGGCTGCTGAACACAACGCAGCCGCAAGCCAGCGCTTCCAGAGGCGGCAACCCGAAACCCTCGGTCACGCCGCGGCCGCGCCAGTACTCCGCTGAGTCGTAGAGGTACACCGTGGAGCGATTGAACAGTTCGACCAAGTCATCCACCCAGCCGGCCTGCACCTCCACCACAAGACCGGCCTGCCGCAACGCCGGCACCAACTGATTCAGTACATAGGGGCTGCTCTTGCGGGCTTGCACCAGCACATCGATGGATCGACTTTGGCGTGCCGAACGGTCGCCACGGTCAAGCCAAGCCTGGCCCAGGGCATTCGGAACCAAGAACAAGGGATTGCGGGGAGCCTTGTCACCCCAATAGCCCAGGGTGTTGCGGCTGACGGCCAATACCGGGACTCCAGGCGGCAATCCAAAGCCGTATTGGCTGCTGTGGGCGTGATAAACAACCCGACGGCCGTTCAACCGACGGATCAAACCAGGAACGTCAAAGCCCCAGCTGACCACCCAGACAACTTGAGCATCAGGGGGCTCATGACGAAGACAATCATCCAGGTACGGATGATCGGGTGAACGCTCGCGGTAAGTGACCAATTCGGTCGGGCACAGATTCTCTACCAGTCGGGCGGTCTGCTGTTCGACGCTGAGCCCACCACAACGAAAGCGGCGACCGGTCCCGGGGACCAGAAAACGAATCAGTTCGGTGGGCACCAGCGAAAACTCAAGCGGCGGCGGCCTCGGTGCTGCCAGCCCGCTGACGTCGAGTCAGGAAACCGAACAGAACCTTGCCAATGGCGGCAACGAGATTGCCCTCAAGCTCCTTGAACATGTTCATGTTCAGGTGGAAGGCATGGTTGGCTTCCTCAACAATGCGATCAGCCGTGGCCTGATCGATCGGGAGACTATCCATGGCAGCCCGGTACTGGGTCTTGAACGCCTTCTCGTCGGCAATGTCATCAAAGACATAGAAACGAAGACCATCGTCTCCATCCATATTCATTGCCTTCTGAGCGATGTTCTTGAGGATCTGACCACCGGAGAGATCACCGAGGTAACGGGTGTAGTGGTGACCCACCAAGAGCTCAGGGGACTCCTTCGCAACAGCATGAATCCGTTCGACATAAGCCACTGCCGACGGAGACGGCTGAATCTGCTCTTTCCAACCCTCACCGAAGTAGTAGGTGAGGTCTTGCTCGAGAGATTCACGACGATTGAGCTCTTTCTTGCCAATCGGTCCAACAACAGGATGATCACCCAGCTTGTCGATCTCCTCTTCCATCGCCTCGTAGACGAAGTAGAGGTCTGCAACAAGCTTGCGATAGCTTGATTTGTCGACGACGCCTTTTAAGAAGCAACTCACAAAGCCGGTGTTTTCGGCCATGGTGTGAGACTTTTTCGTGCCTTCACGGATCTGGGCAGCCAGTGCAACGGACATGAATGCTTGTGATTGGACCGATAGAAGGACCCTATAAGCAGTCCACGTAAGGGTGGCCTTGAGCGTTGCGAAGGGTTACGCCGCTGTATCAGATACAGCATGTCCCTCGAACAGTTCAAACAACTGGCGACAGATCTGCTGAAGCTGCTTCACCTGCTGCTGCTGGGGCAAATGGCGGCCTTCCGGCAGCCACTCACCGACCGTGGCCAGGCGCCAGCGTTCGCCGTCGTAGGTCATGCCCCGCATCAACACCCCCAGCAGACGCAGCTGTTCATCGTCTCTCTCTTCGCTGATGCGCAATTGCATCAGCAAACTGCGGCATTCCAGCCGTGGACTCCAACCAGGAAAGTGGAATGAAAGATCCAACGATTCCTCCTCACTCCACTGCCGGGTCTGCGGGTCATCCCGCCAGGGGCTGAGGTTGGCCTGTGCAGCAGGAAACTGTTGACGCACCAGCGTGATCGTGGAGGCCAGTGCTCGCATCCGGGCCATGCTGTGTACTGACTCACCCGCGTTCACTGGACCCTCCGACTTCCGCACAGTGTGCAGGGAGATGCAAGAGGTCGCCGTTACGGTTGCCCGAGGTTTAAGAAACCATGACGCAACCGCTGCACATTGCCCTGCTTGGCGCGATGCCGGAGGAGATCGGCTCCGATCTCAGCCACCTCAAGGACCTGAGCTGCAGCGAACACGGAGATCTCAAAATCCATCGGGGATCCTGGGGTGACAACGTGAGCCTCAGCCTGGCCTGGAGCGGCTGGGGCAAGGTGAGCGCTGCGCGGGCCGCCACACGTCTGCTCGCCAGCGATCCCAGCATCGATCTGCTGTTGTTCACCGGTGTCGCCGGCGCTGCGGATCCAGCCCTGCGTCAATGGGATGTGGTGTTGGCCGATGCCGTGGTGCAGCACGACATGGATGCCCGCCCCCTGTTCCCACGGTTCACGCTGCCAGCGCTCAATCAGGACCAGCTCCGACCACAGCCGACCTGGTTTCACTGGGCCAAGACCGCTCTTCAGGAGGCTCACGGCGCCAGCGAACTGGACGGATTCGCACGTCCACGCAGCGGTCTGATCGCCACGGGGGATCGCTTCATCGGCGATCCCGTGGTGCTGCAAACACTGCGGGACGCCCTTCCCAATCTGCTGGCCGTTGAGATGGAAGGCGCCGCCGTCGCGCAGGTGGCCGAACAGGAGGGCGTCCCCTGGCTTGTGCTTCGGGTGATTTCCGATGGTGCCGATGAGGCGGCAGCCCAGAGCTTCGAAGACTTCGTCAAACGCTACGAGGAGAAGGCATGGCGGCTGATTGAGGCCCTGCTGCAACGCTGCAACGACACGCCCCAACGATGCGCATGATGCCTCTGCTGAACCGCTTGCTGCGGTACGGCGTCGTGGGGGGCACGGCCGCCGCGGTTCACATTGGCGTGCTTCTGCTGCTGGGCCAGTGGATGACCCTGAGCCTGGCCAACCCCATCGCCTTCCTGGCCGCCTCAGTAGCGGGGTATCTCGGCCACGCCTTACTGACCTTCCGGGAAGAGACTGGTGGTCGCCAGTTCGCCCGTCGCTGGCTGCTGCTGCAGTACGTCGTCAACATCAGCGTCTGCGCTCTGCTGCCGCTGCTCAAAGCCCCGATCTTGGTGCTGGTGTTCACACCCACGGTGCTGAATGCACTGATCTGGAGTCGAGCGGCCCGCTTCAGTGCCAAGTCCCGCCACCAACAAAACGGCCAACCACCGCTGCTCCATGCCGACGACCTCGGGTTGGCTGAGGGGGTTGATGCGGCGATCATCGATCTCGCCCGAAGGGGACAGATCCAGGGAGCCAGTCTTCTGGTGAATGGTCCAAGTGCAACTGCCGCTGTCGAAGCCTGGCGCGACCTTGCTGATCCACCACCACTCACGCTTCACCTCTGCCTGACCGAAGGGCATCGCCTGCCCAACGCTCCGGATCTGCCAACCGGATTCGGCACCTTGCTGCTGGCCTCGATCCTGCCGTGGCAACGCCAACGCATCGCACCCCAGCTGCGCACGGTTCTGCTGCAGCAGATCAGCCGCTACCGCCAACTCACCGGGCTGCAGCGGATCCGACTCGATGGCCACCAGCACATCCATATCGTGCCCCTAGTGCTGGATGCCGTGCTGGATCTGGCCCGTTCCGAATCGATCACCTGGGTGCGCACGACGCGGGAACCCCTGCCGGAAGGCTTGTCCCTGAAACTCTGGTGGCGCAGCCTGCAAACAGGAGGGCTGATCAAGTGGCTGGTCCTGCAGCTGCTGAGCGGGCTGGCCATCCCCCGGCTACGCCGGGCCGGGATTCCAACCAACCAGCGCTTCGCCGGTGTGTTGTTCAGTGGATCGATGTTCGGCAATGCGTTGCGTCGCAGCTGGATCACGGCCCACAGCCCCAGCACGATCCCTCGCGAATCAAGGCCCGTTGTGCTCATCCACCCGGCCCGCCGCCATGCCGCATCGGGCATGGATCAGGAGACCTTTCAGCAGTCCGTGGCCTTTTTCAACTCCTCCCACCGCCAAAAAGAGTGGACTTCAGCGCAACAGCTCTGAACCCTGATGCACGGCTCTGACGAAATAGTGCGGCCGCCGTTTGACATCGATGTAGATCCGGCCGATGTATTCGCCCAGCACACCGATGCCAACTAACTGAATCCCCCCGAGGAACAGAACAGCCACGATCAGTGAGGCATAGCCCGGCAGATCCACACCAAAGACCAGGGTGCGCAGAACGATCAGTGCGGCATAGATGAAGCTCAGGAACGAAATCAGAACACCGATCACGCCCCAAACCTTCAACGGCTTCACCGTGAACGAAAAGATGCCGTCCAGGGCATAGCGCCAGAGCTTGAAAGAGCTCCAGGATGTGGCACCAGCGACGCGAGCCACACGGCTGTAGGCGATCTCCTCGCTGCGATAACCGGTCCAGGGCATTAACCCCTTGGAAAAACGCGTGGCCTCACGCAACTGGGTCACCGCCTCAACCACGGGTGCACTCAGCAGACGGAAATCACCGGCCCCCTCCTGAAGCTGGATCGAATCCACCAGGCGGTTGAACACCCGGTAAAACCAGGATGCCGTGGCGACCTTCACCAGCCCTTCGGCATCGCGGTCATCCCGCACGGCGGTGACCACCTCGGCGCCATTGCGCCAGGCCTCCACCATCGCCGGAATCCGTTCGGGAGGGTGCTGAAGATCGGAATCGATCAACACCGCCGCGGCACAGCGTCCGTTGGCGTAGTCCAGCCCCGCCAGCATCGCCGCCTCCTTGCCGAAGTTACGGGTGAGCTCGAGCAGCGTGACGCCCTGGTCGGCATGCCTCTGCTGCCAGGCTTGGATCACCGCCACCGTGGCATCGGACGATCCGTCGTCAATGAGCAGAAGACGGTCAACATCCGGCAAGGCCATAACCCTCTCGATAAAGGCGCTGATCACCTCGGCTTCGTTGAAGCAGGCCGCCACCACCCACACCTGCTCACTGGCCATGAATGCGCGGTTTGCACTATCAGGAACCGTAGGGCTACCGGCTCAGTCATAGGCTCGGCCTGCTGACGCCCGACCAACCGCCATGGCCCAGTTCGAGAAGCTCACCGCCCCCAGCCAGGGCACACCGATTCGCTTCGAGAACGGTCAACCCGTGGTGGCCAACGACCCGATCATCCCCTTCATCCGGGGCGATGGCACCGGCGTTGACATCTGGCCCGCCACGCAAAAGGTTTTGGATGCGGCCGTGGCCAAGGCGTATAGCGGCAGCAAGAGCATTGAGTGGTTCAAGGTGTATGCCGGCGATGAAGCCTGCGACCTCTACGGCACCTACCAGTACCTGCCGGAGGACACCCTCGAAGCGATCCGCAGCTACGGCGTGGCCATCAAAGGCCCCCTCACCACACCAGTGGGCGGCGGCATCCGTTCGCTGAATGTGGCCCTGCGCCAGATCTTTGATCTGTATTCCTGCGTGCGTCCCTGCCGCTACTACGAAGGCACCCCAAGCCCCCACAAGCGTCCCCAGGATCTGGACGTGATCGTCTACCGGGAGAACACCGAAGACATCTACATGGGGGTGGAGTGGGAAGCCGATGACGCCGTCGGCCAAGAGCTGCGCAAGCACCTCAACGAAGTGGTGATCCCCGCCAACGGCAAGCTCGGAAAGCGCCAAATCCCCGAGGGATCAGGCATCGGCATCAAGCCAGTGAGCAAAAACGGCAGCCAACGCCACATCCGCAAGGCGATTCAGCACGCCCTTCGCCTTGAGGGCAACAAGCGCCACGTGACCCTGGTGCACAAGGGCAACATCATGAAATTCACGGAAGGGGCCTTCCGCGACTGGGGCTATGAACTGGCCACCACCGAATTCCGCGATGTGTGCATCACCGAGCGGGAGAGCTGGATCCTCGGCAACCTCGAGAAGGACCCCAACCTGAGCGTGCAGGCCAACGCACGGATGATCGAACCGGGCTACGACAGCCTCACACCAGAGAAGACAGCCGACATCGATGCGGAGGTGCAGGCGGTGATCGACGCCATCGGCAGCAGCCACGGTGACGGCAAATGGGAAGAAATGGTGCTGGTGGATGACCGCATCGCCGACAGCATCTTCCAGCAGATCCAGACCCGCCCCCAGGAGTATTCGATCCTCGCCACGCTCAACCTCAACGGCGACTACATCTCCGATGCCGCGGCAGCGATGGTGGGAGGCCTGGGCATGGCCCCTGGGGCCAACATCGGCGAGAACGCTGCCATCTTCGAAGCGACCCACGGCACCGCCCCGAAACACGCCGGCCTCGACCGGATCAACCCCGGTTCGGTGATCCTCAGCGGCGTGATGATGCTGGAGTTCCTCGGCTGGCAGGAGGCTGCTGATCTGGTGACCAAAGGCCTCAGTGCCGCCATCGCCGACAAGCAGGTCACCTACGACCTGGCCCGACTGATGGAACCCCAAGTGGACCCCGTGAGCTGCAGCGGCTTTGCCGAGGCGATCATTGAACGCTTCTGAACAATCAACTGCTAGAGATCCGTGATTATCAATCACTCAAATAAATTTATATTTTTTGCCAACCGGAAGACAGCATCGACATCAACAGCGATTGCACTGTCCAGCAGCTGCAATCGCAAAGACGTCATTACGCCCTTAGGTCGAGACGAAAAGATTCGCCGGGAGCTTGGCTACCAGGGACCCACGAATTATATTCCCTGGTGGAACAAAATTAACTACTTTGCAATTAAAGCAAAATGCAAATTACAGAAAAAAGGCGTCAGCCGCTATCTCAAATCGATTGGATTGCACACACACATTGAGGCAACAACTGCCCTTAGCAAAAATTACATCAGTGCATCGACATTCGAGAGCTATTACAGCTTCTGCTTCATTCGAAACCCATGGGACCATGCCCTTTCCCAGTTTTTTGAACTCAAAAAAGACCAGAAAAGCCACAAAGACCTCGATCTAGACACTTTTATCAACGGCGGTCTTCTGGAAAATTTCGCAACTTCTTGCCGATCAATTTATAGCCACAAAGGAACAATCCTCGTGAACCACTTATATCACTATGAACAACTTCAGGAAGCCATTGAAAATCTATTTGACGATTTCAATCTAGCCGGAAATCCACAACTTCCCAAAGCCAAATCCACCTTACGCACCGACAAAAGGCCCTACAAAGAAATACTCAATTCAAATCAAAAAGACGCAATTGAGCGCATCTTTTACCAAGAAGTGGAATGGGGAAAATATCAGTTTTAAAGCCTTCCAGGCAATGAAATCGTCAAGCAGTCAGACTTGATTGATGGGACTCGAATCCGGCTCTTCATCTCGCACCCAACTCCCCGGCCTTCCCGCCGGCGCCGCTGACCCCTGCGTGCACTGCGGCTTCTGCTTGCCCACCTGTGCAAGCTATCGGGTGCTGGCAAGCGAGATGGACTCCCCCCGCGGCCGCATCCATGCACTGCGGGCAATTGAAGCCGGCGAGCTGGAACTGGATGCCACGGTCGCCAGCCATTTCGACACCTGCCTTGGCTGCTTCGCCTGCGTGAGCGCCTGTCCTTCGGGGGTGCGCTACGACCAGCTGATCGAAGCCACCCGGCCCAAGCTGATCGATGCGGGCCAGCGAAGCCCATGGCAGGTGGCCTTCCGCCAGCTGTTGCTGCAGGTGCTGCCCTACCCCAAGCGCCTGCGGGCCCTGCTGCAACCGCTGCGGGCCTATGCCGGCACACCACTGCAACACCTGGCCCGCCGCTCCGGGCTCACCCGTCTGTTCGGGCCGGAGATCGAAGCGATGGAGCAACTACTGCCCCCCCTAGTGCCGGAAAGCTTCAGCGACCAACTGCTTCAGATCAATCCCGCCACCGACGAACGCCGCGGCCGCGTGGCGCTGTTGCTGGGCTGCGTGCAGCGCTGCTTCGATCCCAGCGTCAGCACCGCAACGGTGAAGGTGCTGCAGGCCAACGGTTTTGAGGTGGTGATTCCGCCTGACCAAGGCTGCTGCGGTGCCGTGAGTGATCACCAGGGTGAGCTGGAGCTCACCCGCCAACTCGCGACGACTCTCATTCAGAGCATGAATGCCATCGAAGGGGAGTTGGATGCGGTGATCGTGGCCGCCTCCGGCTGCGGCCACACGATGAAGGCCTACGGCGAGCTGCTGAACGGCGACATCCAATTCCGTGCTCCGGTGCTGGATGTGCAGGAGTTCCTGGCGGATCGCGGCCTCCTGGAGACGTTCCGCACGCAACTGCAACCTCTCCCAGCGGTTGTGGCCATGCATGACGCCTGCCACATGATTCACGGCCAGGGCATCCAGGCCCAACCTCGCCAACTCTTGCGAGCCATCCCCGGCATTCAGCTGAAGGAAGCGACCGAAGCGGGGGTGTGCTGCGGCAGTGCAGGCATCTACAACCTTGTGCAACCGGAAGAGGCCGCTGAACTGGGGCGGATCAAGGCCGATGACCTCAGCGGCACCGGAGCTGAACTGGTGGCCAGCGCCAACATCGGTTGCACCCTGCAATTGCGGCGGCATTTAGGCGATCGGGCCCAGGTACTGCACCCGATGGAACTGCTGGCCGCTTCAGCCGGCCTCCATGCGCTGCCAGGCGTCCCGCAGGGTGTAGGCACCACCAAGATTGCCGGGGAAGGTGAGAATTGGCAGACCGCTACAGGGTCCCCCTGACGGGCGCACGAGCGATAGTCCCGGCAACAGCTGCCCTTCCAGCTGCACCGACTCAAGTGACAGACCACCGGCCAGCAGCGTCTGGGTGGTGATGCCCCCTTTGCTGATCAGATAGCCCAAATCAGGGGCGAAGGCGGCCGCAAGTCTCCCCATCAACGCAGCCAGTGCGCAGGACAAGCGCCGGCCCTCCTGCTCGGAGGCGCAGCGCAACTCACCACGACTGGTGAAGAGCACTGGTGTAGCGCCAGCGTCGAGCAGCGCTCGCAACTGCTGCAACCAGACCCGCTCCAGGTCTGCCAACAACAGATCGGGTGTTGGTCCCTCCAGCACCCTGGCGATGCGATGCACCGGCAGCTCCAGGCCAGCGCAACCGGGGTCAGCCAAGAGCCGGTCGAGTTGCTGATCCGCCAAGGGCACATGCGAGCCCACCATCACCAATCCCGGCAGAGCCGTTCCGTCGGCAGCCCGGCGCCGCAGCCCCACAAGGCCTTTTGCATCCAAAGGCGGTGGGCCGGGATCCGCCAGGGCCTTCACCATGCTGGCGGCAGAGCGGAACAGAAAACGTTTCTCTCCCTGAAGGGCACGCACCGCTGCGGCTAAAGCAGTGAGCTGCTCCTGACGCTCGGCATCCACCACCACCGACACATTGGCCTGGAAACAGCGGAGGCGATCGATCAACTGCGGCAGGCCAGCACCACAGGCGGCATCGAGCTCACGGCCAGATATCCGCAGCACCGAAGCCGCGGCAATGGTTCCATCGCTTTTCTCCTCCAGCCAGCAGGCCAGATCACTACTGCTGAAACCAAACAGCCGGTCTTGGGCAAACGGCGTGGTGTGCACCGGTTCGCCGTGGAGGAGATGTACGCCGTTCACGGTGGTACGGCCTCCTTCCAGAAAAGCCGGCACATGCAAGGTGGCATCAAAGGGGCCGAAGGACGCCTGCAAAACCTCAGGCTCCAGAACCCCATGGCCGCGCAGAGTCGAATCCCCGCGACTCACCAACAGCACCTGATCGCGCGCCAAACCCTCCCGCAGCAACGCCTGATCCAGCGCAGCGGCAATGCTGCGGTTGCGTTCAGCCGCATCCGTTGGCGTCAGCGCCCGGGTGTCCGCCAGCAAAAACAACAACGACGAGGGCTGGCGCAACCCCCGGCGCAGGGTGTCGACATCCCAGCGCAACAGCAGAGGACAGCTGTGCACCGTCTGCGAGCCGGTGGGATCGTCGTCAATGACCACAACCTTCATGGCACCATCGTGCCGTGAGCCATTCCCCCGCTAACCGCAGCGATCTGATCGACCTGGTTCGCCAGTGGCATCAGAGCGCCACACCCTGGACGCCCAGTGGCCTGGAAACACGCCTGGACTGGGGCCCGCCGCTCAATCCCAGCCACGAGGTGCTCTCGTGTCGTCAGCTCAATCGGGTGATCGACCATGCGGTGGACGATCTAACCATCACGGTGGAAGCCGGCCTGCCACTGCAAGACCTGCAGGATCTACTGGCGGAACAGGGGCAATGGCTACCGATTGACTGGCCCCGGGCCGGCGCGCCAGGAACCATTGGCGGACTGGTGGCCCGGGGGCTGGCGGGAGGACTACGTCAACGCCATCTGGGGGTGCGCGATCAGATCATCGGGATCGGCCTGTTGCGGGCTGATGGCATCGAAGCCCGGGCCGGTGGACGGGTGGTGAAGAACGTGGCGGGCTACGACCTGATGCGTCTGCTCTGCGGCAGCTGGGGCAGCCTGGCGCTGATCACGGAACTCACCCTGCGGCTCCAACCGCAGCGCCCCGCCCGCAGCAGCCTGCTCGTGGATGGCGACCTTGCAGCCCAAGACAACTTCCGGACTGAACTTCTGCGCTCCAGCCTGACGCCAGAACGCTGTGACTGGATCAACAGCGGCGATGGCTCCTGGCAGCTCCGGCTGGTGGTGAGCAGCGTGTCGAACCAGGCGGTGGAAGACCAGCTGAACCGGCTGGAAAGCTTGGCGCTGCAACAACAGCTCAGTGCAGAACGCCAGCCTTGCACCGATCCGCTGACCACACCCCTCGATGCCAGCCAATCAGCCCAGCTGGTGCGGCTGGTGCTGCCGCCAGCCCAGTTGCAGCTGTTGCTGCGGGATGACGCCATGACAACCCTCAAGCCATGGTGCTGGGAACTGGCCGCCGGAGCCGGCTGTGGTGATGGCTGGTGCGACATCGCCACACCGGATCACCAGCTGGAGGCGCTGCGCCGCAGCGTGAGCCGCCTCGGCGGCGAAATGACGCTGTTGAAATGCACCGCCGGATCAACCCTGCCAGCGTGGGTTGATCGTCCCTCCCGACCACTGATCGAAGCGGTGAAACGCCAATTCGATCCCAAGCTGCAACTCAGCCGCGGCCGTCTGCCCGGGGTGCATCAGGAGACGCTGTAGCGACAGGCGAGGGTCTGCTCAGCACCGGGCTCCAGCACCAGTTTTCGATCACCGCTGATCAGGGATTGGCGCGGCCCCGTCCAGGGTTCCAAGCAAACCATCGGGCGAGGCGGCTCGGTCCAGACCACGGTGAGATCCATCGGATCCTGGTGCTGGAGCTGCAGCTGGGCGCCGTTGGTGTCATCGATCAGCGTGACTGAACCGGCTGGGCGGCAGAGAAAATCCACCCCTTCCGGCAGACGGGTGAGCTGATCAGCCGTGGCGGCATCAGCCATCTCCAGATGATTGAGGCAGCGCTCCGCCAAACCGGTGAGCCGGGTCTGAGCCAGGTCACTCACATTGAAATAGGGATGCAGCCCGAAGCTGAAGGGCATCGCCGCAGCGCTGCGGTTGTGGATGGTGGTGCTGATCTCCAGAGCACCATCAACCGGCCGCACGTCCATCTCCACCAGAAAGGCGAAGGGATAAGCCTTGAGGGTTTCATCGGTGCTGGAGAAGCTGAGACGAACCCCGCTCTGGTCGTCAAGCAGTTGCAATGCCCAGGGAAGATTCCGGGCAAAGCCGTGCTGCTGGAGCGTGTGGTCGACCCCATCGACCGTGAACACGTCGCCGGGAAGATTGCCGCAAATCGGAAACAACACCGGAATACCGCCGCGGATGCTGTTCGCAGGATCGGCATAACGCTCCTGATCGAAATAAAGCACCTCGCGCTCACCACAACGCCACTCGCTGACGATTCCTCCCCGCTCAGGGATGATCCGCAGCCGGTCACCGCTGGTGGGGTGCACATACTCCCAGTGGGCATAGGGAGCGGCTTGCTGGGTGAGGGTCATCGGCATCCGCCAAGGTGCGGAAAGTCTGGCCTAATCAAGTAGCGGAATGTTCCGGATATGTCGGTGCTGTGGCCGACGTCAAGCCCGCCAGCCACTCCAACAGAGCTGCATTCACCTGCTCAGGCACCTCATCGTGGGGGCAGTGACCCGCCTCCAACACCACCTCAGTGGTGGCAGCCGGCGCATGGCGCTGGAAGGTGGAACGCCGCCCAGGCGCATTGATCCAGGGATCACGAATCCCCCACAACAGCAGCAATGGCGCCGTGAGTTCTGCGAACAACTCATCGAGGGGCTGGCCGCGGGGAATGTCGAACACCGTGCGGAACACACCAAATGCACCGGGATCCAGTGACGGGCGGCGGATCGACTCCACCAGCCAGTCATCGACGTTGGTCTTGTCCACATACACCTGGTTAAGCGTGCGGCGGATCGTGGCCGGACGGCGAAGGTTCTCGAACATCAGCCGCTGCAGCACCGGGCTCTTCAGCAGCGCCGTGCCGATGCTCTGACGGGCGACCGCCCCCCAACCTTGCGGAGGTTTCTGCTCATCACTGAACGGACCGGCGGCATTGAGCAGCACGACCCCCGCACAATCCGATCCCAATGCGGCCCCAGCGGCGAGAGCGGCGAATCCCCCCAAGGAATTACCGGCAATCACGGTCGGCCTACCAATCCGCTCACGCACGTAGGCCACCAGCTGATCGCGCCACAGGGCGCCGCCATAGTTCAGCTCCGCCGGCTTGGCACTCCTGCCGAAGCCCAGCAGATCGATGGCGTGCACGGCATGGGTCTGAGCCAACACGGGAATGTTGTGCCGCCAGTGATCTGTGGAGGCCCCGAACCCATGCACCAACAGAAGAGCCGGGCGATCTCCAGAGGCGTCAGGCTGTTGCTGCACCGCATGAACGGTGTGGCCGAGATGGTTCCAGGGCGTGGACTCCACAACGTCGCGCAAGAGCCGCGATGCTAGGCAGCAGTTTCGGGGAACTGGATGCAGGAGACCGGTGTATTCATCAGCCCGCTCGCCGATGGGGGGGTCTGGCGGGGTGCGCTGCTCTGGGCCATTGCCCTTTACATCCCCTTGAGTGCACCTCTGGCAGCGTTCGAAACCAGCCTGGCGGATAGCCCCCTGCCGCAGCTGTGGCGCCAGATTGTGCTGGTGACCAGCAGTCTCCTGCTGGCGCTGGTGGTGGGATTGATCACCCAACTGGTTGCCAGCTGGGCTCTCGGACCAGGCTGGGCCTCCAGCCTGGCGGCCATCGCCATTGGCTGGAGCCTGCTGTTGGTTGCCGTCAATCGCCAGGATTAACGCTTAGTTGCCTGCCAGGGGATCCGCTGCAAATTCGTCGGGCACCTGATTGCCGGCCTCGGGTGGCTTGTCTTTGAGGACGATACGCAGCAGCACCGGTGCGAGGAAGGTGGTGCCGATCACCATCAGCAGAATCGCTGCTTCAAGGCCAGGGCTGAGCAAGCCTGAAGCCGTTCCCAGGCCCAGGAAAATCAGGCCAACTTCGCCTCGGGGCATCATGCCAAGACCCACCACCAATTTATTGGTCTTCTCCTTGCCAAAGATGGCCCAGCCGGCGGCCACCTTGCCGATGATCGCCACCACAAACAGGAAGGCCGCCACCACCAGGGCGGAACGGGCACCGGGTTCAGAGGGATTGATGACTGACAGATCCATGCCGGCACCCACCAGCACAAAGAAAACGGTGGCGAACAGGCCAACGATGGGGGTGACCGCCGCCTGAATCTCGTGGCGGTGCTTGGAGGTGCTTGCGATCAAACCAGCAGCAAAGGCCCCAAGGGCAGCCTCCAGACCAATCGCTGAAGCAACAAAACAACTGACGGCCAAAAGCAGGTAGGAACCAATCAACTTGGCGCCGGGGGCCTTGAGTTGGTCAATCATCCAATCAAAAGCTGGTGCGGCCTTCTGGCTCAACAACAGAGCAACCACCACGAACAGCACCGCCGCCACCACCAACTGGACGATGGGGCCAATCTCCAGACTTCCGCCGGCTCCCAAGGACACCACGATGGCCAAAATGACAATGCCCAAAATGTCGTCGAGCACGGCGGCGCCGATCACGATCTGGCCCTCCCGGGTGCGCAGATAACCGAGTTCACCGAAAACACTGGCGGTGATGCCGATGCTGGTGGCCGTCATCGAGGCACCCGCAAAGATCGCTGGGATTGCATCAACGTGGAAGATTGCCATCAGGCCAAGGGTGCCGAGGGCAAAGGGCAGCACCACACCCACCACGGCGACGCTGAAGGCCTGGGCACCCACCGCCATCAATTCTTCCAGCTCGCTCTCGAGACCTGTAAGGAAAAGCAGGGAGTAGAGCCCCAACGTGGCCACCGCCTGCAAAGCTCCGAAGCTCTCGTTGTAGAGAGTTGGGATTTCGTCCACCGGCACATGGGACAGGCCGGAGACCACCTCGGAAAAAGCGCCAGAGAGCTGCACCTGAGTCTCCGGCGGCACCAGGAGATGCAAACCCGAGGCACCGATCAGCACGCCAGCCAGGAGCTCCCCAAGGATGGTGGGCAGCTCGAAACGCACCAGCACCTCGGCGAGGGTGCGGGCCGCCACGAAGATGAGCATGAAGCGAAGGACGCCGATCAGCGTTTCCGCCAATTCGAGGTCATGACTGCTGATTTCGCTCAGCAGGGTGGGCAGCAGCATCACGCCGGGCATTTCTCACGCCGAACCTTAATGGTGATTCCGCCGCTGAACTGTTCGCTGGACGATCCCAATTGACCGGGAATGCTGTAGAAGCACGCTTTTTTGCAGGCAGCCCCAGTTGTGATCGCTACGGTCCGAGTAATTCATTGAGTTGGGCTCCGAGCACCCCTGGCCTGACGGTGATTCCACGCTCCTTGGCTCGCTGACCCCCCATGACCACGTCCCAACCGTTCGATCTGCGTCTGCCGACCCCCGGCTGTCACAACGACCCCGAACGCGCCGGCCTCGATGCCAAGAGCGTGTTCGACGGCATGACGGAGCACCTGTTCTTCACCCTCGGCAAACTCGCCCCCACTGCCAGCCGCCATGACCTCTACATGGCCCTGAGTTACGCGGTGCGCGACCGCTTGATGATGCGATATCTGGCCACCACCGAAGCGATGCGGGCCCGCCCGCAGAAATCGGTGGCCTACCTGTCGGCGGAATTCCTGATCGGCCCGCAGCTCCACAGCAACCTGCTGAACCTGGGGATCCAAAAGGAGGCCGAAGAGGCACTAAAGAATTTCGGCATCGAGTCGTTGCAGCAAATCCTTGATGTAGAGGAGGAACCGGGTCTGGGCAACGGCGGTCTCGGTCGCCTGGCGGCTTGCTACATGGAGTCGCTGGCGAGCCTGAAGATCCCGGCCACCGGTTACGGCATCCGCTACGAATTCGGCATCTTCGACCAGCTGATCCGCGATGGCTGGCAGGTGGAGATCACCGACAAATGGCTCAAGGGTGGCTGGCCCTGGGAACTGCCGCAGCCGGATGAGGCCTGCTTCGTCGGCTTCGGTGGCCGCACCGAGAGCTATATCGATGACAAGGGCAACTACCGCTCGCGCTGGATCCCAGCGGAGCACGCGATTGGCATCCCCCATGACGTGCCGGTGCTGGGCTACCGGGTCAACATCTGCGATCGGCTGCGACTCTGGCGTGCCGATGCCACCGAAAGCTTCGACTTCTATGCCTTCAACATCGGCGACTACTACGGCGCCGTTGAGGAAAAGGTGGGCAGCGAGACGCTCTCCAAGGTTCTGTATCCCAACGACGGCACCGACGAAGGGCGGCGGCTGCGCCTGAAGCAGCAGCACTTCTTCGTCAGCTGCTCACTGCAGGACATGCTGCGCAGCCTCGATAACCGAGGACTGGCCGTCGAAGACTTCGCCAAATACTGGACGGTTCAGCTCAATGACACCCATCCGGCCATCGCCGTGGCAGAGCTCATGCGCCTGCTGATTGATGACCGGCATCTGGAGTGGGACAAAGCCTGGGATATCACCTCACGCTCCGTGGCCTACACCAACCACACCCTGCTGCCAGAAGCTCTGGAGAAGTGGGATCTCAACCTGTTCAGCAGCCTGCTGCCCCGCCACCTCGAGCTGATCTACGAGATCAACAGGCGCTTCCTGCAGCAGGTGCGACTGCGCTATCCCGGCAACGACGCGATCCAGCGCAAGCTCTCGATCATTGATGAGGAGGGCAGCAAAGCGGTACGCATGGCTCACCTGGCCACAATCGGAGCACACCACGTCAACGGTGTGGCAGCTCTCCACTCCGATCTAGTGAAAACCGACCTGCTGCCGGAGTTCGCAGCGCTATGGCCGGAGAAGTTCACCAACGTCACCAATGGCGTCACCCCGCGGCGCTGGGTCGCCTTGGCCAACCCCGAGATGTCTGCCCTGCTGGATGAGCACGTGGGACCAGACTGGGTCTCCAACATGGAGAACCTGCGCAAGCTGGAGGAGCGGCAGAACGACCACGGCTTCCTCGAGCTCTGGGGCAACACCAAGCTGTCGGTGAAGCGCAAGCTGGCCACTTACATCCACCGGAATACAGGTGTGCTCGTGGATCCCGCCAGCCTGTTCGACGTGCAGGTGAAGCGCATCCACGAATACAAGCGCCAGCACCTCAATGCCCTGCAGGTGATTACCCAGTACCTGCGGATCAAGAACGGCCAGACCGATGGCATGGCACCTCGCACTGTGATCTTCGGCGGCAAGGCCGCTCCCGGTTACTACATGGCGAAGCTGATCATCCGCTTCATCAACGGCATTGCCGACACCATCAACGCCGACCCCGACATGGATGGCCTGCTGCGGGTGGTGTTCCTGCCGGACTACAACGTGAAGCTGGGCGAGCAGGTCTACCCCGCCTCCGACCTGTCTGAACAAATTTCCACTGCCGGCAAGGAAGCCTCCGGCACCGGCAACATGAAGTTCGCCATGAATGGTGCCCTCACCATTGGCACCCTCGATGGCGCCAATGTGGAAATCCGAGACCTCGTCGGTGCCGAGAACTTCTTCCTGTTCGGCAAGACCGTGGAGGAGATCACAGCTTTGAAGCAGAGCGGCTACCGCCCAAGCGACGTGGTCGCCGCGCTGCCTGAACTGCAAGAGGCCCTGCGGCTGATCGAGATGGGCCACTTCAGCAACGGCGACGGCGAGCTATTCCGCCCTCTGCTCGACAACCTCACCGGCAACGACCCCTTCTATGTCATGGCCGACTACGCCGACTACCTCCGGGCCCAGGAGGCAGTCAGCCATGCCTGGAGCGACCGGATGCACTGGAATCGAATGTCGCTGCTGAACACGGCTCGCACAGGGTTCTTCTCCTCCGACCGATCCATCAGTGAGTACTGCAACAACATCTGGGCCGTGGATCCACTCAACGTGGAGATCACCTGCGACGTGCGCTGATGGGCGACCTCTGCCTGGTGATCAATCTGGGCAGTTCAAGCCTCAAGGCGGCCCTGGTGAACTCCACCGGGGCTTTCGTCTGGAATGAGGGGCAGGATCAGAACACATGACCTGCAGCTTCAAGAGGAACTGGGACAGGCCTTGAGCTGGTGGGGAGACTTTGACGTGATTGTGGTTCCCGCCGATGAAGCAGGAATGATTGCTCGGTTATGCCGGCGCCACAGCACCCCTAACAACTCCTCTAATGCACAGCTGGATCAGCTGCGATCGGGTAAGTC
The DNA here is from genome assembly GCF_900474185.1 of Synechococcus sp. UW69. Taxonomy (NCBI): domain Bacteria; kingdom Bacillati; phylum Cyanobacteriota; class Cyanophyceae; order Synechococcales; family Synechococcaceae; genus Synechococcus; species Synechococcus sp. UW69. Next base: position 430,358 of record NZ_UCNW01000009.1, read on the forward strand.
GGGCGTCTGATGCAACAGACGGTTGAGCCGGAGCCGATCCACATTCAACGGGTCAGGAGCCAACTCACCGGCAAGTTCGCGGAACTTCTGTTCGATCTCCTCAGGGACGCGAACATCAAACACGCGTTCCATCAAGGCCTCGATCGAGAACAGATGGGCGTTGATGTTCTCCAGATCAGCAATGGCCTGCTGAAGTGAATCTCCCGATTCCTCGGGCAGTGGGGAACTCGGTGCTGCCGGCTTGGCAGCTGCATCAGCGGTCTGGCGGGAGCTGTGCTGTCTCTGGAGATCTTCCAGAACACGACCAGAAAGGGTGCGAAACGATTGAAGGGCTGCCCAGTTGAGCTCCTGCTGCTGACGAAGCGTGGGCGATTCCCGGATCAGCCGGTCATGCTCTCGGTAAAACCGTTGGCAATCCGGGCACTGGCAGGGCTCTTCCGGCAATGCAGTCCCTCGCGGTCATCTACCACTATGCCACCGATCAAGCTGCCTGCTGTCCCAGATCCTCTTCAGACTGAGGTCCATCCTCTCCAGCCGTGTCGGGCAGCGGGATCTCAATGGAGGAGACCACACCGATCACATCCCGCAGCCGCATCGAATCGGCGAACCACCCCATGGCCTGTTCAGTGTCACCCCGACGTTCGGCATCACTGGCTTGATCTTCATGGGCTTCCGCCAACAGAGCCAGCCAGCAGAGGCAACGGGCCTGAACCACCGATAGATCCAGATCCGTGGGCTGGGACTCCGCAATCCGCTCGCTTTCCTGCTGCACCAACAGCCGCAGACGTAGATCGTGAAGCTGGGTCATGGCACCCACACGGTTGAAGCAACCCTAGCGGTGGTGAGCGATCTGCCCACCCCACCAGATGTAGCGTTAACTACTTCTTCAGCGATTCTCACGGGGCTGGCGGGACTCGAACCCACGACCTACGGTTTAGGAAACCGTCGCTCTATCCAGCTGAGCTACAGCCCCAGACCTCTGAATTATGCCCACGAGGCATGATGAGATCTGAAAGCAGGCGAGGTGGTTGCGGCCGATCTCTTTGAGTGTCGGCTGAGGAAAGTCCGGGCTCCCTGATGGCCAGGCTTGCTGGGTAACGCCCAGTGCGGGTGACCGTGAGGAGAGTGCCACAGAAACACACCGCCGATGGCCGGTTCGCCGGCACAGGCAAGGGTGCAAAGGTGCGGTAAGAGCGCACCAGCAGCATCGAGAGGTGCTGGCTCGGTAAACCCCGGCTGGGAGCAAGGCCAAGGAACGACGGCTGGCCATTGGCCCCGTTCCGCTTGAACGCGCCGCTTGAGGCCGTCGGTAACGGCGGTCCCAGATAGATAGCCACCCACCCTCTGCAGACAACCTCTGTGGTGGCGTGAACAGAACCCGGCTTATGTCCTGCTTTCAACCCCTTATCAGCGTTGCTCAGGAGTGCCTGTGGATTCATCCCGCGCCGCAGAGCTCGCCGGCCTGATCCAGCGCCTGCACGCTGAGATCCCGATCGAAGCGGAGTTGCTGGTCCAGGTGGATCAAGCTCTCACCCACGTGTCGACCGGTCGCGCCCGCAACCTCGAACGGCTGGAGTTTCTCGGGGATGCGGTGCTGCGGCTTGCCGCTACCGAATTCATTGACCGCAACCACCCCCATCTCGCGGTAGGGGCCTGCTCCAACCTGCGGGCCCAGCTCGTCAGCGACCGCTGGCTAGCGGAGGTGGGTGCAACGCTTTCCATCGAGACACATCTGCTGCTGGGGCGACACGCCGAAGGGGATCGTTCCGCTCAGGCCAGGCTGCGGGCCGATGCCACCGAGGCGCTGATCGGAGCCTTGTACACCGCCCTTGGCGACCTGCAGGCGATTCACCGCTGGCTCACTCCCCACTGGCGTGTCACAGCCGAAGCGGTACTGGCCACCCCCCATCAATACAACGGCAAAACAGCCCTGCAGGAGTGGAGCCAGGGCCTGGGCCTGGGACTACCCCACTACATCACCGAGGAATGCAGCCTCCAGCACGGCGACCCCGAACGCTTCCTCTGCCGGGTGAGCGTCAGCAACAAAGAGCTGGCCGAGGCCAAGGGCCGCTCCCGCAAGGAGGCCGAACAAAACGCAGCGGTAGCCGCCCTTCAGAGTCTGGAGGGCAGGGACGCACCACAGGCATCGCAATGACGGGCATCCTTGCGGTGCCCCTGCCGTCCGCAATTGCCACAGGTCAGATCCACACCTCGCTGCTGGTGATGCCGCACCCCCGACACGGTCAAGATTCCAGTGGGGATGGCAATGATTCCGAAACCCAGCATCATCACCGCTGAGGCCAGCAGCCGCCCCAGCTCGGTCTGAGGGACCACGTCGCCGTAGCCCACGGTGGTCATGGTCACAATCGCCCAATAAACGCCGCTCGCCACTGTCTGGAACTGGGAATCCGGCCGGGCGCTCTCGATCACAAAGATGCTGTAGCCGAGCACCACTTGCAGCAGAAAGACAAAGAACAGGAAGACGCCAATGGTGCGGGCACTGCCCCGCAGCGCCTGGCCCAGCACGCGGGCCTCATCAATGAACTTGAGCAGCTTGAACACCCGCAGGATGCGGCCGAACTTGAACACCCACAGCAAGAGCTCGCTGCGCACCTGTGGCACGAAGAAGAACAGCACCGCTGAGGCGTCAATCAATCCGGTGAAGCTGAACAAATAGCGCCGGGGCTTCTCCACCAAGGCCAGATGCAGCACGAAATCCGCCGCAAACACCGCAAGACAAACGTTTTGAACCAGATCGATCCAAAGCACATTCGTCTGGCGCAGGGCTGAGTTGCCCAAGGGGTCGGGCTCCAGCAGCAACGCCAGAACGCTCAACAGAATTGCCCCGAAAATGACGGCGTTGTAGGCCTTGCCCGCTGGGGTACTGGCTTCCAGCACCGTGGCCCGCAGGCGTTGTCGCAGGCTGCGGTCTGCGTTCATCGCCCTAGGCCGGCTGGAGGTCTTTCAAACGCAAGGTCACCAACTTGTCCCAGTTACCGCCCTCAAACAAAACGGCTGCACGGTCACCGCTGATCCGCTGCACGAAGCCGGTGTAGCCGTTGTAAATCGAGGTGGCATCAGCCACGGTCACCGTGGAGCCAGGAAGGATCGGAGCAGGTGCAGACGCCATGGCTCGGTCTCGGACGGATCTGGCGCCATTATCGGCAGAGTGTGCTGCGGATGGAATGGCAGAAAGCGACGACTGGCTGAGCGTCGGCAAAATCGTGGGGGTCCAGGGGCTGCAGGGGGAACTGCGGGTCAACCCCGCCAGTGATTTCCCAGAGCGCTTCACGGCACCGGGGCCCCGATGGCTGCGCAGCCGCCAAGGGGGGGAGCCCAAGGAAATCCAGCTCAAGAAAGGCAGGCAACTGCCGGGCAAGTCGCTATTCGTGGTGCGGTTGGAAGGAATCGATAATCGCAGCGCCGCCCAGGCCCTAGTGGGGCAGGAGCTGCTGGTGGCGGGAGACGATCGGCCTGAGCTGGCGGAGGGGGAATTTCACCTGCTCGATCTAGTCGGGCTGGAGGCACGGCTCACAGCTGATGGCCCAGCCATCGGCACGGTGACTGACCTGATCAGCGGCGGCAACGATCTGCTCGAAATCAAAACCGCCGATGGACGCAAGCTTCTGATTCCATTCGTGGAAGCGATCGTTCCGGAGGTGCAGCTCGAGGACGGCTGGCTGCTCATCACCCCGCCGCCGGGCCTGCTGGAGCTCTAACGCGAATCCATCACCTCCAGGGCATCGACAGAAGCCCCTGAGGCAAGCGAATCTGGGTCACCGCCTTCAGGACGAGATGGCCGCCACACCGCTGATTCCTGTGATCCTCTGCGGAGGAACCGGCACGCGCCTGTGGCCGCTGTCGCGAGCGAGTTATCCCAAGCAGTACTGGCCGTTAAGTGGTGACGGCGAAGCGACGCTGCTGCAACAGACCCAGCAACGCCTCAATGGTCTGGAGGCCCTCGCGGCTCCGCTGTTGCTCTGCAACGAAGATCACCGCTTCATCGTGGCCGAACAAATGCGGCAGATCGGGGTCGAGCCGAACGCGATCCTTCTGGAGCCGATGGGCCGCAACACCGCCCCCGCCGTGACGGTGGCTGCACTGCAGGCCACGGCCAACGGCGACGACCCCCTACTGCTGGTGCTGGCGGCCGATCACCTGATCCGCGATGCCGCCCAATTCCGCCGGGCCATCGACGCTGGACGCAAACCGGCCGAGGAGGGGCGCCTAGTGACCTTCGGCATCGTGCCGACAGCACCAGAAACCGGCTATGGCTACATCGAGGCCAGCGAACCGTTCTCGCTCAATGGACCCGAGCATGTGCCGATCAAGCGGTTTGTGGAGAAGCCCGACCAAGCAACGGCAGAACAATTCCTGGCCACCGGCCGCTTCACCTGGAACAGCGGCATGTTCCTGTTCCGGGCCAGCGCCATGCTGGCGGAACTGGAGCGGCTGGCCCCGGAAGTGGTGAGCTGCTGCCGGGCGGCTCTTGAGCAGGACACGGCTGACCTGGAATTCCATCGGCTGGAACGGGAGGCCTTTGCCAAGTGCCCCAACGTGGCCATTGATGTAGCCGTGATGGAAAAAACGGAACTGGGCAGTGTGCTGCCGCTGGATGCGGGCTGGAGCGATGTCGGCAGCTGGAGTGCCCTTTGGGAAACCTCAGAACAACGTGATTCCCAAGGGAATGTGCTGCAGGGCCACGTGATCTCCGAAGGCAGCCGGAACTGTTACTTGCGCAGCGAACACCGCCTAGTGGTGGGGCTAGGGATCGAGAACCTGGTGGTGGTGGAAACCGACGACGCCGTTTTGATTGCTGATCGTTCCAAGGCCCAAGAGATCAAGACCGTGGTGAAGCAGCTGGAGGCCGAGGGCAGCCCGGAGGGCAAGGCCCACCGCAAGATCTATCGCCCCTGGGGCCACTACACGGGCGTCACCGAAGGGACCCGTTGGCAGGTGAAACGGATCTCAGTGAAACCCGGCGCCAGCCTCTCGCTGCAGATGCACCACCACCGAGCCGAGCACTGGGTTGTGGTCAAAGGCACGGCCCTGGTGGAGCGCGACGGCACCGAACAGCTGGTGGGAGAAAACCAGAGCACCTACATCCCCATGGGCTGCAAACACCGCCTGTCCAACCCTGGTCGGATCCCGGTGGAGCTGATTGAGGTGCAAAGCGGGGAGTATCTCGGTGAAGACGACATCGTGCGCTTCCAGGACCGCTATGGCCGTAGCGATCTCAGCATCGCTACCAGCTGAGGCTTATTCCACCGTGACGCTCTTGGCCAAATTGCGGGGTTGATCCACATCCAGGCCGCGATGGGCGGCGATGTGATAACTCAGCAACTGCATCGGCACCACCGTGAGCAAAGGGCTGAGCCACTCGCTTACCGAAGGCACCGGCAGCAGTTCATCAAACAAATCGGTATCGGGCCCTTGGGGCGCCACACCGATCAGCTGTGCATCGCGGGCCTTGGCTTCCTGAGCGTTGCTGAGCACCTTTTCGAACACCACACCGGGCACGGCGATCGACACCACCGGAACCCGGGAATCCAAAAGGGCGATCGGCCCATGCTTCATCTCACCCGCTGGGTAACCCTCGGCATGGATGTAGCTGATTTCCTTCAGTTTCAACGCTCCTTCCAGAGCAATCGGGTAGTTGATGCCCCGGCCAAGGAAAATCACATCCTGAGTGTCGGCAAAGCGGTGGGCCAGGGCCTCCGAGCGCTGATCATGCAGATCCACCAGCTGACGCAGCTGCTGAGGCAAGGTCCGCAATTCATCCGCCAACGCTTTGATCTCAGCCGCGGAGCGTGCGCCACGTCGGGCAGCAAACGCCATGGCCAAGCCATAGAACGCCAAGAGCTGGCCGAGGAAGGTCTTGGTGGCGGCCACGCCGACCTCGATACCGGCCCCGATGTCGAGAATGTGCGGCACCTGACGCGACAGGGAGCTTTCCGGACGGTTGGTCACCCCCAGTTGGCGGGGGGCAAAGGCTGGATCCCCATGGGCCAGACGCCGCTCCGCCTCCATGGCCAAGGCGGCCAGGGTGTCTGCCGTTTCACCGGACTGGGTGACGCCAATGGTGAGGGTGTGGGGAGCCAGCGGCGGCGGGGCGTAACGGAATTCACTGGCGTAATGCACCGATGTGGGTATTCCTGCGAACTGCTCCAGCAGGTAGGCCCCCACCATCGCGGCGTGGCGGCTGGTGCCGCAGGCCAGGATCTGAATCCGCTCGATCCCTTCGTAGAAGGCATCGTCCATCGGCAGCGCCACCGGCTGCTCAGTCGCCAGCCCCTGGGGCAGATGGCGGGTCACCCACAGCTCCGCGGTCTCCGGTTGCTCATGGATTTCCTTGAGCATGAAGTGGCGGAACTCGCGTTTGTCCGCCACATGATCCACGCCGCTGAGCTGGGTGGGCATGCGTTGCTGGCGCACCCCTGCGGCGTCGTAAAGCTCAACGCCAAGGGGTGAGAGCAAGGCCACCTCGCCGTCTTCCATCGGCAAGATCGTGCGGGTGAAACCTGCTAAAGCCGGAGTGTCGCTGGCACAGAGGAATTCCCCTTCACCCAACCCGATCAAGAGGGGTGCCGCCTTGCGAGCCACCACAAGTGCACCCGGCGCCTGATTCCAGATCACCGCCAGGGCATAGGCCCCTTGCAACTTGGGCAGCACCCGCTGCAGAGCCTCCAGCAAAAGACCACCGCCTGGGGTGCCGCCCCCTGCTTGCAGCTGCTGAAGCTCCACAGCAAGAAGATGAGGAATCACCTCGGTGTCCGTCTCCGACTGAAACACCACCCCTGAAGCCTGCAACTGCTCGCGCAGGGAACGGTGATTCTCAATGATTCCGTTCTGCACCACGGCCACAGCCCCATCACTGCTGCGATGCGGATGGGCATTGCGCTCCTCCGGTTTGCCATGGGTGGCCCAGCGGGTATGGCCGATGCCGCATTGCCCGGGAGCCCCTTGAGCTTCCACCAAGGCGGTGAGGTTGCGCAGCTTGCCCTTGGCCCGAAGACAGGTCAGCACCCCTGGAGCGTCAACCGTCGCAATCCCGGCGGAGTCGTAACCGCGGTACTCCAGCTGACGAAGTCCCTCCAGAAGCTGGGGTGCCGCTTCTCGGGAGCCCACCAGGGCAACGATTCCGCACATACAAAAAAAGCCCGGCTGAAGCCGGGCAGAGCTTATGAGGTGAAACGGTTCAAATCAGTAAGCCAGACCCATGGAGCGGGTCGTCTCATCTCCGAGATAGACGCGGATGCTCAGGAAGTCGGTAGGGCAGGCGGTTTCGCAGCGCTTGCAACCCACACAGTCTTCGGTGCGCGGCGATGACGCGATCTGGCCGGCCTTACAGCCGTCCCAGGGCACCATCTCAAGCACGTCGAGAGGGCAGGCACGCACGCACTGGGTGCAACCGATGCAGGTGTCGTAGATCTTGACGGCGTGGGACATGTGCCCGATTCATACGAAGGCTTGAAGCAAACGTACCCCTCCCTGAGAAGTCCTTGGCCATGCCGTCACCGTTGTTAACGGCGGGGGCACTTCGCGAGGTGATCCCTGAGGGCGTGCCCGTAAGATGCAGCGTCCCGTTGCCACGGCTATGTCCCAGGAAGCGATCCTCGAGAAGGTCCGTTCGATCGTTGCGGAGCAACTGAGTGTTGACTCCGGCGAAGTGAAGCCGGAATCCAACTTCCAGAACGATCTGGGTGCTGATTCTCTGGACACCGTGGAACTCGTGATGGCCCTGGAAGAGGCCTTCGACATCGAGATTCCCGACGAAGCTGCTGAAGGCATCACCACTGTTGGCGACGCCGTCAAATACATCGAAGACAAGCAAGCCTGAACAACGCAATGGTGGATGGTCTCCATCGCGTCGTCATTACCGGCCTCGGCGCGGTCACACCGATCGGCAACACGGTTCAGGATTACTGGAACGGCCTCACCTCCGGCAGCAACGGAGTAGAGGCCATCACCCTGTTCGATGCATCTGAGCACGCCTGTCGCTTTGCGGCGGAGGTGAAGGATTTCGATCCGACAGGTTTCATCGAACCGAAGGAAGCCAAGCGCTGGGATCGGTTCTGCAAGTTCGGCGTGGTGGCAGCCAAGCAGGCTGTGGCCCATGCCGGCCTTGACATCAACGACGCGAATGCGGATCGAATCGGCACGATCATCGGCTCCGGCGTCGGCGGACTGCTGACGATGGAAACCCAAGCCCACGTGCTCGAGGGCCGCGGTCCGGGACGGGTGAGCCCGTTCACGGTGCCGATGATGATCCCCAATATGGCCACAGGTTTAGCGGCGATTGCCCTGGGCACCAAAGGCCCCAGCTCTGCTGTGGCCACCGCCTGCGCCGCCGGCTCCAATGCTGTTGGTGATGCCTTCCGGTTGCTGCAGCTGGGCAAGGCGGACGCGATGGTTTGCGGTGGCGCCGAATCGGCGATCACTCCCCTAGGGGTTGCCGGCTTCGCCAGCGCCAAGGCCTTGTCGTTCCGCAATGACGATCCGGCCACGGCTAGTCGTCCATTTGACAAAGAGCGGGATGGCTTTGTGATCGGTGAAGGTGCTGGCGTGCTGGTGCTCGAAACCCTCGAGCATGCCCAAGCCCGTGGCGCCACGATCCTCGGCGAAGTGGTGGGCTACGGCATGACCTGCGATGCCCACCACATCACCTCACCCACGCCCGGCGGCGTCGGGGGAGCTGAAGCGATGCGCCTGGCCCTGGCCGATGGCGGGATCGATGCTTCGGAAATCGACTATGTCAACGCCCACGGCACCAGCACCCCGGCGAACGACAAGAACGAGACCTCGGCGATCAAGAGCGCACTGGGCGACCGTGCGCTGCAGATTCCCGTGAGCTCCACCAAATCGATGACCGGTCACCTGCTGGGTGGCTCCGGCGGCATCGAAGCCGTGGCCTGCGTGCTGGCGCTGCAACACGGCGTCGTGCCCCCCACGATCAACCACACCACACCGGATCCCGACTGTGATCTGGATGTCGTGCCGAATACGGCGCGAGATCAGACACTGGGAACCGTCTTGTCCAACTCCTTCGGCTTCGGCGGCCACAACGTCTGCCTGGCTTTCAAACGCGCCAGCTGAGCCTTACCGCTCACGCCGTGCGTCAAAATCGCTCCAACTTTTCCTACTAACACCATGGTCGCTGCGCCCGCGTCACTCGACACGCTCTGCATCAACAGCATTCGGATGCTGGCTGTCGACGCCATCAACAAGTCCAACAGCGGCCACCCCGGCCTGCCGATGGGCTGCGCACCCATGGGTTATGCCCTCTGGGACAAGTTTCTCAAGCACAACCCCAAGAACCCCAAGTGGTTCAACCGCGACCGCTTCGTGCTGTCTGCTGGCCACGGCTGCATGCTGCTCTACGCCCTGCTGCACCTCACCGGCTACGACTCGGTGACCATCGACGACATCAAGCAGTTCCGTCAGTGGGGCTCCAAAACCCCGGGTCACCCCGAAACCTTTGAAACCCCCGGCGTTGAAGTGACCACCGGCCCTCTGGGCGCCGGCATCTCCAACGCAGTGGGTCTGGCCATCGCTGAATCCCACCTGGCAGCCAAGTTCAACAAGGCTGACGCCACCGTGGTGGATCACTACACCTACGTGGTGATGGGTGACGGCTGTAACCAAGAAGGTGTCTCTTCCGAAGCTGCATCCCTGGCGGGCCACCTCAAGCTGGGCAAGCTGATCGCCCTCTACGACGACAACAGCATCACCATCGATGGCCGCACCGATGTGTCCTTCACCGAGGACGTGCTGAAGCGCTACGAGGCCTATGGCTGGCACGTACAGCACGTGGCCGAGGGCAACACCGATGTGGATGCCATTGCCAAAGCGATCGAAGCCGCCAAGGCAGTGACCGACAAGCCGTCGATCATCAAGGTGACCACCATCATTGGCTACGGCTCCCCCAACAAGGCCGACACCGCCGGCGTGCATGGTGCTGCTCTGGGTGAAGAGGAAGCAGCCCTGACCCGTCAGCAGCTGGGTTGGGACTACGCCCCCTTCGAAATCCCCCAGGACGCCTACGACCAGTTCCGCCAGGCCATTGACCGTGGCGCCAGCCTCGAGGCCGAGTGGAACCAGACCCTGGCCACTTACCGCACCAAGTACCCCACGGAAGCCGCCGAGTTCGAGCGGATGCTGCGCGGAGAGCTACCCGAGGGTTGGGACAAGGACCTCCCCACTTACACCCCCGAAGATGGTGGATTGGCCACCCGGAAGCACTCCCAAATCTGCCTGGGTGCTCTGGGACCCAACCTGCCCGAGCTCATTGGCGGCTCCGCTGACCTCACCCACTCCAATTACACGGACATCAAGGGTGAAACCGGCTCCTACCAGGCCAGCAGCCCTGAGAAGCGCTACCTGCACTTCGGTGTGCGCGAGCACGCCATGGCCGCCATCCTCAACGGCATCGCTTATCACAACAGCGGTTTGATTCCCTACGGCGGCACCTTCCTGGTGTTCGCCGACTACATGCGCGGCTCCATGCGCCTATCTGCCCTGAGCATGCTGGGTGTGATCTACGTGCTCACCCACGACTCCATCGGCGTCGGCGAAGACGGCCCCACCCACCAGCCGATCGAAACCATCCCATCGCTCCGCGCGATGCCAGGGATGTTGGTGTTCCGCCCTGGCGACGGCAACGAAACCAGTGGTGCCTACAAGGTGGCGATCCAAAACCGCAATCGCCCCAGCTCCCTCTGCCTCAGCCGTCAGGGCATGGCCAACCAGGCCAATTCCTCCATCGACAAGGTGGCACTTGGTGGCTATGTGCTCGAAGACTGCGCGGGCACTCCCGATCTGATTTTGATCGGTACCGGTACCGAGCTCGACCTCTGCGTTCAGGCAGCCAAGCAACTCACCGGTGAAGGCAAGAAGGTGCGCGTGGTGTCCATGCCCTGCGTCGAACTGTTCGACGAGCAGACCGATTCCTACAAGGAAGAGGTGCTCCCCAACGCCGTGCGCAAGCGCATCGTGGTTGAGGCCGCTGAATCCTTTGGCTGGCACCGTTTCATCGGCCTGGATGGCGACAGCGTGACCATGAATCGTTTCGGTGCTTCCGCCCCCGGCGGCACCTGCCTCAAGGAATTCGGTTTCACCGTGGAGAACGTGGTCGCTAAATCAAAATCTCTGCTTGGGTAGGTCACAGGCTTAATTTGTTCGTCTTAATTTTCTCCTCGTCCAATGGGCGAGGAGATTTTTTTTGTATAAGATCTAAAAAATAGCTCGTACGTTGTAATGGCTTTTAGTGAGAAGAAGAGTGCAATTTTTGCTTGGAACACCCGTGGTGTTAATGGTGATTTTACTAATCAGTTTTTCCGCGGGAAGCCTGCTCATGCCTCAACACGGCTGCAAATTTTGCCTGCTATTGATGCCGCTAGGCAGCTTGGTTGCTCGCCACGCGTGATTTCGTTAGCAGGTGATTCAGGATTCTTGAATCATGTTGGTCAGCCTGCTATTTGTGTGTTTTCCAAGATGACTGCAAATCGTGCTGAAGATCAAGATCGTGTAATCGCCAATTCTCTTGCTCTCTCTGCGCGAATGAAGGCACGAGGAGTACCTGTGGTGCTTTTGTACTGTGACCACCATGCAATGTCTTCGTCTCCGGTGGGTTTTCTTTATCAAGACCTGCTGCGGCTTGCCGATTTGGTCGTGTGTCCGTCTTCCAAAATGGCTGAACTCGCGGGTTCTATTTGTCCTGATGGCTCTTCTGTCAGTGTTGTTGAGGATGTTTGCGTAACTAAGCGACAGCCATTTCTAGATCTTGATCAAGAGAGCCGATGTCATTTGCTTTGGTTTGGAAGCGATACTAATGCATTTTTTTTGACTAATATATTGCCCAGTCTCCTTCTTCATTGTGAAGGTCATTCCGGTTTCGAATTGACCGTTATGGGGCGTGAATCTACTCTCGCAAAAGTGAGATCCGTATCCAGCAAGTTGAAATCAAAGCAGCCTTGGGAATTTCGATTTATCTTATGGGATCCGTCCCGGCAACCAGCTCAATTGGAGAATGAATTGGCCAGGGCTCATTTTGTTCTCATTCCTTCAGATCCTGAGAGTATTTGGAAGTTGGGTGTTAGCCACAATCGCTTGGTTGACGGTGTTCAGGGAGGTTGCGTAGTGATAGCTAGTCCGATGCCCAGCTATATTGAGCTTTCAAAGATTTCGTTGGTTGGCGATGATTTTCCTTTTATGATTAATACTGCAATTGCTCAGTACTCGCGATTATCTAGGAAATATGATTCCCTTAGAAATGAATTTCTATCTAGATTTATGCCTGCAAGTGTTCAAGCTCGTTGGCGTGAAGTTCTTTCGGTTTAATGGCCTCGAGTTTAATAATTGTTAGCCATTATCCTGCAGCCCCTGGCACTTTTCGCTCACTATGTCGATTATTGGGCCAATTGGCAGCTGTCGAATCTGATGTAGTTGTTGTATGCAATGGATCACTTTCTGCGAAAAAATTCTCTTTTTTGAAGTGCGAGGCGCTTTGCAGTGAAGTTTTGGTAAGGCCTAATGAAGGTATGAATATAGGGGCTTGGAGGTACGGCCTTCAGGCATGTCCTGGTTTTCAATATTATCACTTTTTTCAAGATGAGTCTATTCTTATTTCAAAAAATTTTTTGGGTGTTTATGAGACTTTTTTGGCTAGAAAAGATGTTGGTTTGGTCGGTGATTCGCTTAATTTGAAGTGGAATAAATCTTGGAATGATATGGCAAGATCTTCGCTTAATTTTAAAATCCTTGTAGAACCTGGAAACTATTTAGATCGATCTGCCGCAGATTCTTTGATATCAGAAAATTCAGTTGATCGCGTTACATACTATAGGCAAAAGCTGAAGCAATGGCGTTGCCCTGAGGGGAGCATCGCTACCCACATGCGTGCATTGAATTGGTCTTTGAGTTCAGAGGTGTTAAGTTCTATTGATTTTCCGGTTGGGTTTTCTAAGCATGAATGCATTGCTTCGGAAATCTACGTTTCCCGCTTACTGGTTTCTCGAGGGTTGAAGGTTGTTCAGTCCTCGAGTCAGCCATTTTGTTATGTCGGGCATAGTGAATGGATGAATCCTCACGACCCTCAGAGAAAAATCGCTCTTAAATGAGTTTCATTCTGCCTTGTCGAGTTTGAGAGGGGTCAGCTCCGCGGCCCCCGCTTTCGTTTCAAGTACTTTTTCCAAGCCCTCAAGATCTTCATCGGTGATCTTGGTCTGCATCGGGCAGTGCTTCGGTCCACACATGGAGCAAAACTCAGCCTGCTTGTAGATATCAGCCGGCAGGGTCTCATCATGATACTCCTTGGCACGCTCAGGATCAAGCGATAGCTCGAACTGCTTGTTCCAATCAAAGGCGTAACGGGCCCGGCTCAGCTCATCATCACGATCCCGAGCGCCCGGGCGGTGACGGGCGATGTCTGCCGCATGGGCAGCGATCTTGTAGGCAATCAAGCCTTCCCGTACATCCTCAGCATTGGGGAGACCGAGGTGTTCCTTCGGAGTCACATAACAGAGCATCGCTGTGCCATGCCAACCGGCCATGGCCGCACCGATTGCTGAGGTGATGTGGTCATACCCAGGAGCGATGTCGGTCACCAGGGGGCCGAGCACATAGAAGGGCGCTTCGCTGCACTCCTCCATCTGCTTTTTCACGTTGAACTCGATCTGGTCGAGGGGCACGTGACCAGGACCTTCCACCATCACCTGGACGTCGTGCTTCCAAGCCCGACGGGTCAGTTCGCCCAAGGTGTGCAGTTCGGCCAGTTGAGCGGCGTCCGACGCATCGTGCTGGCAACCAGGGCGCAAAGAATCACCCAGCGAGAATGTGCAGTCGTAGCGCTTGAAAATCTCGCAGATGTCGTCGAACCGTGTGTAAAGAGGGTTCTGGCGATGGTGATAGAGCATCCATTGGGCCAGGATGCCGCCACCACGGCTGACGATGCCGGTAATGCGTCCCTTCACCTTGGGCAGGTGCTCGATCAACAGACCGGCGTGGATGGTCTGGTAATCAACTCCCTGCTGGCAGTGCTTCTCAATGATGTGGAGGAAGTCATCCTCATCGAGCTTCTCGATTGAGCCATGCACGCTTTCCAGCGCCTGATACACCGGCACCGTGCCGATGGGCACCGGAGACGCGTTGATGATCGCGGTGCGCACCTCATCAAGATTCACTCCGCCAGTGGAGAGATCCATCACCGTGTCGGCGCCGTACTTCACCGCCAACTTGAGCTTGTTCACCTCCTCGGCAGCGTCCGACGCATTGGGTGAAGCGCCGATATTGGCGTTCACCTTGCATTTGCTGGCGATGCCGATCGCCATCGGCTCCAGGTTGGCGTGATTGACGTTTGCCGGGATGATCATTCGCCCCCGAGCCACTTCCTCCATCACCAGCGACTCGGGCAGGTTCTCCCGTTTGGCCACATAGGCCATTTCTTCAGTCACTAGCCCCTGACGGGCGTAGTGCATCTGAGAGACGTTGGCCTGGCCCTTGCGGGACTCAACCCAGGAAGCGCGCATGATCTGAGGTGCGACGGATTGCCCAGGGGTCGACTTTTTAGCCGTAGATCACTTTCAAACACTTCCCTGCGCCGGCATAACCCGGGATCAGGTTCGGAGGGTGTGATCTCAGTCTGAGCGCGTTTTGAACTCAGACACCCCTAGTGATGTCTAAAAGCTAGCAACGTTCCTGAAAGCAAGGTTCAGCTTGATTGCAGGCCGTTTAGAACTGCTGCCACGACACGGTGATCACCGTCCTGCTGCAGAGATTGCAACAAGCTTCTGGCCTGCAGGGCAATGGGATCGTTGCCCCCTTCCCGGACGATCCGACTCAGGATTTCAGCTCCACTGACCCGCACAATGCCATCGGCATCGGCAACGGCGAGAGTCGCCAATTCAAGCAACCAACCCAGATCAATGCCGGGCTGCTCCGCCAAGGCGGACAAAATGCTGCAGCGCACCAACCAGGCGTTGTCCGCCTCGAAAGCCGAGAGCAACAGAGGCCAGGCCCGCTCGACCCCATAACTGGCCAGAGAGTTAGCTGCTTCGGCCCGGACGTTGGGGTCCTCATCCGCAGTGATCAACTCACTGAGCACGGCCCAGCCCTGCTCAGTGCGCTTGTAGCCCAGGCCGCTGCAACTCAACGAGCGCACCAAAAAGGGTTTTTGCTGTGTGCCCAGCACCAGCAACGGCACCGCCTCCGTATCCGAGCAATGGCGAAGCTGGGTGATCGCTGGCATCGCCTTCACAGGGTCTCCGCTAGCGATGGCCAGGCGCACAGTGTCGAGATCAGGCTTCTGGGGTTCGGTCTCACTCATGGGTTGCTGCCGGGGGTGCGCGCCCGCTGAAGATCGGCCAACAGCCTGGCGCGGCGACGCTGCCGACCGAGAGCGCTGCTGATCATCAGGCCCGAACCAACCAGCACCGCCGGAAGCACCTGCACTTGATCTTTCCCCTGACGCTGATGTGAGGCCAGCAGGGCCAGAAGGATCAGCAGTGGTGCCCCAAGGGAAACCCAAATCACAGCGCGGCGTTGATTCATGACGAAGCGTTCTCCGCGATCCAAGCCAGCAAGGTGGCAGTGAGCACGGCAATACCAACACCGAGGGCATCCTCCTCCAGGGCGAAGGCCCCGTTATGCAACGGTGCACACCCTTCAGGCCCAGCAACCCCAAGCCGCACCATCATTCCCGGCACATCCCGAAGCAACTCAGCAAAGTCTTCCGCCCCCAAGGAGGGTTGCTCCACCGGCAGCACCTTGTCGCGGCCCAAACAATCCACCGCACAGCGCTCGAGGAGATCCGTGAGCTGCGGATCGTTGTGCACCGGCGGCGCAATGCAGCGGTAGTTCACCACAGCCATGCCGCCTCCGCTAGCGCAAATCCCCTGCACCGTCTCTTCGATCCAAGCCGGCAACTGGGCGTGCTGCTGCAGATCCAGGCAGCGCACCGTGCCCAGCAAGCGCACTTGATCAGCAATCACGTTGAAGGCGCGACCGCCGTCCACCTTGCCGAAACTGATGACCACCGGCTGCAGAGCATCCAAGCGGCGAGCGATCGTCTGTTGCAACTCCGTGATCACGCGGGCGGCAAGCCAAACAGCATCCACCGACTGATGGGGGCGGGCACCATGCCCCCCTTCCCCCTGCACCAGGATCTCCAGCTCGCCGGCCGCCGCGGTGAGACAGCCCCGTCTGATCCCGACCGTGCCCACCGGCAGATTCGGCACCACATGGAGCCCATACAAGGCAGCAAGGCCCTCTACAGCCCCCGCATCCCGCATCCACACCGCCCCCTGGGCCAACTCTTCAGCGGGTTGAAACAGCAGCCGCACCCGGCCGCCCAACCTCTGCTCCTGGGCCAACAACCGCGCTACCCCCAGGCCTGTGCAGGTGTGCAGGTCGTGGCCACAGGCATGCATCAGCCCCTGGCGGGTGGAGGCATAGGGAAGACCGGTGCGTTCCTCCACCGGAAGTGCATCCATATCGACTCGCAGCCCCACCGTGGGCCCTTGCTCCGGCCCCAGTTCGGCCACCACCCCCGTGCGACCGACCCCCTCGCGAACGCGCCAGCCCAACTGGCGCAACTCCCCCGCCACCAGGGCAGCCGTCTGGTGTTCCTGACCGCTGAGTTCAGGGTGAGCATGCAGATGCCGGCGCAGCTCCAGCAACTCAGGCAGCTCACGGCTGAGTCGATCGGAAAGAGCCGACGCCTCAGTCATCTCAGGCTGGCTCATCTCAGGCTGGCTCATCTCAGGAGGCCTCCAAGGCCAGGAATGCCATCAGATCCGCCGTCGGTTGAGGTGGCCAACGCCGTACCTGCTTCAGCCAGTCGGCCTGGCGGTAGCGCTGGTCCAAACCCGCTGCCGCAGCCCAGTGGCTTTCGGCTTCACCGCTTGATCCCTCACGCCAGAGCAGGCCACTGAGGGCTGCCCGGGCATCGGCAAACAAGGGATAGCGACGAATCAGTTTGCGCAATTCCGCCTCCGCCCAAGCGAGATCTCCCGACTGCCAAGCCGCCAGGGCCTCGCTGGAACGGGCCATTGCAAAACCAGGACGGGCAAGGGCAGCCTGGCCGTAGAGCGAACGGGCCTGAGGCCAATCCCCCTGCGAGCCACGCACATTGGCCAGGTTGTAAAGGGCTGAGGCATCGTCTGGATACCGCTCCAGGATCCAGAGATAGTCGTCTGCCGCTGCGGACCACTCCTGAAGCGCCTCCTCCGCCGTGCCCCGGTTGAGGCGTGGGTCGCTTTCCTCCGGCGCCAAAACGATCGAGGCGCTCTGGTCTTCGATGGCCCCTGAAGCATCCCCAAGGGCAAGACGAACATTGCCGCGGTTGCTCAGTGCGGCTGCATCCTCTGGGGCCTGCTCCAGGAAGCGGTCCCAGAGGGGCAACGCCTCAGCAAAATCCCCCTGACGGCTCGCCGTCAGCGCCTGCTCATAGAGCCCCTGAAGATCCAGGGCCTGCACCGGCAGCGCCAGCACCAGGCTCAGCAACAGCACCAGAAGCCGGTTCATGCCGCCTCCGCCAGATGGCTGCGGGCCGCATCCGTGACCATCCGGCCGCGGGGGGTGCGCATCAACAGCCCCTGCTGCAACAAAAACGGTTCCACCACGGTTTCCAAGGTGACGGGGTCATCTCCGAGGGCCGCCGCCAGGGTCTCCAGGCCCACAGGGCCACCTCCATGGTGGTCAATCAGCAGCTGCAATAGCCGACGGTCACTGGCATCAAGGCCGCGATGGTCGACCCGGTGGAGGCTGAGGGCCTCTCCCACCAGAGCCTGATCAATGGTGCCATCGCTACCGCTCATGCCACCGCCGCGGACGCTGGCCACATCCCGCACCCGGCGCAGCAAACGATTAGCGATCCGCGGAGTGCCGCGACAAGAGGCCGCAATGCTGCTGCAGGCCTCCGGCGTCAGGGTCAACCCAATCAGCCCGGCGGTGCGGGACACAATCGCCTCCAAATCCGACTGGCCGTAGAACTCCAACCGCTGAATCAGGCCGAAGCGGTCCCGCAGCGGCGAGCTCAGCGATCCGGCGCGGGTGGTGGCCCCCACCAGGGTGAACGGCGGCAGGTCAAGGGAGCGGGTGCGCGCCGTGCTGCCCTTGCCCACGGTGAGATCCAAGCGACGGTCTTCCATCGCCGGATACAGCAACTCCTCCGCCACCCGGCTGAGGCGGTGAATCTCGTCAATAAACAGCAGATCGCGGGGCTGCAAGTTGACCAACAGGCCAACGATGTCGCGCGGGCGTTCCAGGGCCGGCGCACTGGTGACCTTGCACTGCACCCCCATCTCCTCGGCCAACACCATGGCCATGGTGGTTTTGCCCAAACCCGGCGGGCCGTAGAGCAGCACATGGTCGAGGGCATCGCCGCGGCCGAGTGCCGCTTGCACCGCAATTCCCAGCACCTGCTTCAGCTCGCTCTGACCGATGTAATCGGCCAAGCGCTGGGGCCGAAGCTTGTCTTCTGGCCGACTTACCGCCTCTTCAGGGGCCGGCTGGGGGTCCACCAGCGCTTCGGGACGGCGTGCTGGCTTGCGACCGGAACTGGAGGAGACAATCGCCATGCGGGCAGGGTACCCAGACCTGGATAGGGTCGGAAGACGCAGCCAGAGCCATGGCCAAGGGAGGAGCGAAAAAAGCAGCAGCAGCAGCAGCACGGGCCGCTGCCAATCGGATGCTGGCCGACAACCGTCAGGCCCGACATCAATACGAGATCCTCGAGACCCTGGAAACCGGCATCGAGCTCGTGGGCACCGAAGTGAAGTCAATCAGGAACGGCAAGGCCAACCTGCGCGATGGCTTCTGCCTGATCCGCAGTGGGGAACTGCAATTGCACAACGTGCACATCTCACCCCACACCCATGCCAGCAACTACTTCAACCACGACCCGCTGCGCACCCGCAAACTGCTGGCCCATCGCCGCGAGATCGACAAGCTGCGCGGTTTGGTTGATCAGAAAGGTCTCACGCTGATTCCCCTCAACCTTCACCTCAAGGGGTCCTGGATCAAGCTCACCATCGGGCTGGTCAAAGGTCGCAAGTTGCACGACAAGCGGGCCGCCGAAAAGGAGAAGCAATCCAAGAAAGAAGTGAAGGCGGCGATAGCTCGCTACTGATCGTTCGAATCCAGCTCCGGTGGCCTCACCAATTCCCCCGTGGCCGAATCGGGCAGCGGATCCAGGTCCACTGCCGGCAGGGGAGGACGAGGACGGTCTGCTCTACAGGACAAGGTGAACAGACCGGAGGAGACCCCCTCGTTGGTGATCAGCACCTGCAGGGGTGAACCCGCCTCAGCGGCAATCCTGGCCACCCGCAGCGGGCCGCGCTCCTCCACCACCTGCCCATTCGCACCGAAAACCACCATCTGCATCAGCGGAGTGCCGTTGATGCCAAGGGCCAGGGCATCACCGTCCGGAACCTGCACCAGCACGAGGCGAGCGCCGCCGGCAGGAATGCGCAAAGACGTGTTGGTGGGTTCCAGGCGACGCGCCTTAAGTCGCACGATTTCGACGTCATCAAGACTCTCCATCGCCGCTGCGATCCAAAGCTGACGGAAGGGTTCCGCTGGTTTGCGGCCCTGCATCGTCCCCGGCAGCAGATCCTGAGCCGCGGCACTCACCAGATGCTCCACCACCCTTGGATGAACACCCTGTTGCTGCAGCGCCAGACGCGGCTGCTCCCAGTCCCCATCCCGCAGACGCCCCAACCGGGCCCGGATCGCCGGCGGCAGCTGCTCGATCCGGGCCAACCATCCCTCCGCCAGCTCGGTCCAGACCTGTCGCAGCGGCGCATCGTCTAGCGATTCCGAACGGAGGCGGCCGCCGCGCTCAGGGAAACGGCTGGTCAGGCTGGCATCCACCAACTTGAGGAACCAATCGCGATCCACCTGAAGGGCCCGCAACCGGCTGAACAGCTGCTGCCGCTGATCCAGCTCCGCCGGCGGCAGGCTGAGAGCAGGCTGCTGAATCGCCCGATCTCGGCCTGTGCGGGGGCCCTTTTCTATCGGGGAAGTGCGTGGGAGCAGCAACCAGCCGATAGCGGAACCCACCAGGGCCGACAGGGCCAGAGCAAGAACCACGGGCCAGAGACGACCCTCCGCTCCCTGCTCGCGGGCCATAGCCCGGCTGGTTCGCGGCGACACGGTGGCCTCCGGGAGGCTGGGATCAGTCACTGATGGGGGCAACACAACCGAATCCAAAGCCTTGAGGACATCGGATGCTTCGCTGAAACGGCGCTCCGGTGCTTCAGAGAGAAGGCGCTCCAACACCTGGCGAAATCCCGGCTCAAGCGGAAGACCCTCCGGCCAGGACCCGTCCTCGCCATTGGTGGCCATCAGGGCTGATGACTCCTTGCCGCTGAGCAACTCCAGAGCGGTGACCCCCAGGTCATGCAGATCCCTACAGGCAGCCTCCTTCGAGGTGGCGTCCTGCCGCTGCATCCGACCACCATCCAGCAGTACAGGCAGGCCATCACTGCCGCGACGCAACAGATGGCGGGGATTCACATCACCGTGAACAAGCCCGCAGCCATGGAACATCTCCAGCAAAGGCAGGATCTGGCGCAGCAGCAACAGCACATCGCCGGCACCGAAACGCGTTTGCCGTCGCAGCACGTCGTAAGCGACGCCGTCCTGCCAGTCGCGTACGAGCCAAATCGCCTCATCCAACGCGAACAGCTCTCCGCAGCGGGGCAACTGGGGATGCGTTAGCGACTGCAACTGGGGCCAGATCCCCTGCAGTCGCTGCTGGGCTGCCGTGGTCTCCAGTTGGCGGATAGCCACTGGCACATCACCAGCCATCACATCCACCGCACGCCAAAGGGATCCCTGCACCGGATCGGGCCCGCTCAGCCGCTCCTCTAGGCGGTAACGCTCCACCAGCACAGTGCCGGAACCGCTCAAGTAAATCAGCCAATTCAATGGGCTGATGGTACCGATGGTCTGCAGCAGCCCCTAGGGTCCGCAGAAGATTGGCCGGACCCGTGCTGCTGGACACTCTGCTGGCGGTGCGGCGCCGCAGCGAAGCACTGATCGCACCCCTGGAACCGGAAGACCTGATGATCCAAGGGATGGCGGATGCCAGCCCACCCAAATGGCATTTGGGCCACACCACATGGTTCTTCGACACCTTTGTGCTTCAGCCCCACGCACCTGGGCACAAGGCCTGCGACGCGCTCTGGAGCTATCAATTCAACTCCTATTACGAGGCCGTTGGAGACCGCCATCCTCGACCACAACGAGGCTTGCTCAGCCGCCCGGCCATCGGCGCGGTGCTGGCCTGGCGCCAACGGGTGGATGCCGGGCTGGAAGATCTGCTGCAGAAGCCACCCGAAGACTTAATAGCCCTGGTGGAGCTTGGGCTGCACCACGAACAGCAGCACCAGGAACTGCTGCTGATGGACCTATTGGATGGCTTCCACCGCCAGCCTCTGGAACCCACCTACAACCCAGACGCCGAGCTGACCCTGCAGATGGAGCCAGACCAATGGCTCCCCTGTCCTGGCGGCCTGGTGGAGATCGGCCACCAGGGCGACGGCTTTCACTTCGACAACGAGACACCGCGGCACCGGGTGTGGCTGGAGCCGTTTGAGCTGAGCAGCACCCTGGTGAGCAACGGCGCTTACGCAGCCTTCATCGCTGACGGGGGCTATCAGCGCGCCGAACTGTGGATGAGTGAAGGATGGGCCTTGATCCAACAGCACCAGTGGCGGGCTCCGCGCTACTGGGGCGGAGACAACGACGAGTTCACCCTGGCGGGCCGCCGCCGCCGCGACCCCCAGGCACCCGTGCGGCATCTGAGCTGGTTCGAAGCGGATGCCTATGCCCGCTGGAGCGGTACCCGTCTCCCTACAGAAGCGGAATGGGAGCACGCTTATGGCGTACACGGCAGCGCCATGGAGCAGGCCCACCGGGTGCTTTGGCAGTGGACCTCCAGTGCCTACAGCCCTTATCCCGGCTTCCTCCCGGTAGAGGGGGCCATCGGCGAATACAACGGCAAATTCATGAGTTCACAGATGGTGCTGCGGGGCAGCAGCTGGCTCACCCCGCCAGGCCACGAGCGGGACACCTACCGCAATTTCTTCCAGCCGGCGAGCCGCTGGATGGCCGCGGGCATCCGTTTAGCCCGATGAACATCACCCTGCTCAACCTTCACCCACCCCCGGCGGATCTGGCGCGCCTGGTCGACGATGGTCTGCGGCGCAGCCCCCGCCAGTTACCAGCCTGGATGCTTTACGACGCCGAGGGATCACGGCTGTTCGCCGAGATCTGCCGGCAGCCGGAATACACCCTCACCCAACGGGAAATCACCCTGTTGGAGGTCCATGCGCCCGCTATCGCCGCCGCAACGGGAGCCGGGCTGGTGGTGGAGTGCGGCATCGGCAACGCTCGCAAAGTAGATCCGCTGCTCACGGCCCTCGGCAGCAGCGTCTTCGCCGCCTTGGACATCAGCCTCAGCGCCCTGGAGGAGGCCCTTTCCGGTCTCGCCGCCCGGCACCCGAAGACCGCCATGGTTGGCATCTGCTGTGATCACACCCGCCTTCAACAGCTACCGCCGCACCCCGCCCTAGAGAAACAACGGCGCATCGGCTTCTTCCCTGGCAGCTCCCTGGGCAACTTCACCCCGGAGGACGCCGTGCACTTCCTCCGCAATGCCCGGCAGCTGCTGGCTGGAGGCCCGCTGCTGCTGGGGTTGGATCAACCGCGAGAGCCAGCACTGATGGAAGCGGCCTACGACGATGCAGCCGGCGTGTCCGCCAGCTTCGCCCGCAATCTGCTGCAGCGACTCAATCGCGACCTCCAGGGCGATGCCGATCCCGCGCAGTTCCGCTACCAGGCCAGCTGGCAACCGCAGCAGCAGCGGATCGAAATGGCCCTGATCAGTAGGCGGGATCAGACCGTGCACCTGGCCGGCAACGCCTGGTTCTTCCGCAACGGCGAGGCCTGGATCACAGAACACAGCGTCAAGTATTCGCCGGGGGCCGCAGCCGCCCTTGTGGCACGAGCTGGCTGGCGGATTGAGCGCCGCTGGGAGGATCCACACCAGCAGATCGCTCTGCATCTGCTTTTGCCGGCAGACTGAGCTCAAGAGCTCACGGCGGCATGAAAAAAGACGAACGGCGTCAGGCGATCAAGCAGCAGCGCGAGCGGCTGATCAAGGAGCTGGAGGCGGTGTACTTGGCGGCCTTTGATCGCCTGGGGGAATTGGAAGGTGAAGTGGGCGAGGTCAAAGCGGCTCAACTCACCATGATGATTCTCAACTCCAAAACAGCCGCAATCGAGCCCCTGGAAAAAGAGATCGAAAAACCGGTGATCACCACCCCCGGCGAAGCATGAGCAGCTGGCTGGAGCAGTTGGAGCGGGAGCTGGACGCAAGACTCTCCGCCTTTCTTCGCAACAACCCCGTCCAAGACAACCTGTTCAGCGAACAGCACCTGAGGGATCGAGCCGGAGCCCTTCAACGGCAACGTCAGCAACTGCAAAGCGAAGCGAAGCAGCAACGCCAGCAGCTGCTCCGGCTTGCCGACGACGTGCGGGGTTGGCGCAGCCGGGTTGACCGCGCCAGGGCAGCTGGAGCAGACGATCTAGCCAAGCGGGCCGAACAGCACCTCAGCAGCCTGATGAACCAGGGACGAGCCCTCTGGGCCGACCTGGAAGACCTGGGACGCCGCTTCAATGAGGTTGAACGGCAGCTGGATGAGCTTGTCCAGCAACGGCAAACGCCCAGCCCCTCAACATTGGAGAAGGACTGGGCGTTGTTTGAAGCGGAGCAGGAATTGGAACAGCTGCGCCGCGACGCTGGACTGACTTAACTCAGGCCTTGGGGGCGGGAGGCTCAAGGCTGACACCCTCGGGCGGAGGTGTGGGGTCGGGATCGGCGATCAACATGTGCTGCAGCACGATCTCCGGGCGCTCACTGTCGCGCCAGCGGATGCGATAGGCGGGCATCTTGGTGCCGCGGCTGGTGGTCTGCTCGACCGGCTCCATCACCCATCCCCTGCGGGAACGGCCCTGGGGATTCCGCTTGACCACTGCATCAGCGTGCTTGAAGCGAAACCCGACGCGTTCTCCACTCATGAGGATTGGACTATGCCACTCCCTTCATTATTCCACTGAGGGTGTGTCCTGCTTGCGAACCTCCGGTTTCAAAAGTGGGAACGCGATCACATCGCGGATCGATGGACTGTCTGTAAGGAGCATCACCAGTCGGTCAATACCGATGCCCAAACCTCCCGTGGGGGGCATGCCCACCTCCAGGGCCGTAACGAAATCCTCGTCCAGGCCCTGGGCTTCAAGGTCGCCAGCCGCCTTGCGCTCCTGCTGGGCCTCCAGTCGCTGACGTTGATCCACAGGATCCGTGAGTTCACTAAAGGCATTGGCGTGCTCGCGCCCGACGATGAACAACTCGAAGCGTTCCACCAGTCCGGGCTTGCTGCGATGTGGCCGGGCCAGGGGCGAAATCTCCACTGGGTAATCGGTCACGAAGGTCGGCTGAATCAGGGTCGTCTCCACCGCTTGCTCGAAGGCCTCGTTGAGCAGACGGCCCACCGAATCGGCCAGTTCAGGCGCATGCAAGCCCTGAGCAGTCATCGCCGCGGCCGCCTCCTCCCGACTGCTGAAACTCGTGAAATCAAGCCCCGTCGCCTCCTGCACGAGGTCGTGCATCGTGGCTCTGCGCCACGGAGGCGCGAGATCGATCTCGGTGCCCTGATACGTGATGGTGGTTGTCCCGCAGACCTCCTGACACACCGCGCTGACCATCTGCTCGGTGAGCTCCATCATCCCGATGTAATCGCTGTAGGCCTGATAGACCTCCACCGAGGTGAACTCGGGGTTGTGGCGGGTGCTGACCCCCTCATTGCGGAAGATCCGACCCAGCTCGTACACCCGCTCAAAGCCGCCCACCACCAAGCGCTTCAGGTGCAACTCCGTCGCAATCCTCAGGGTGAGGGGGAGGTCGAGGGCGTTGTGATGGGTCTCGAACGGCCGTGCGTCGGCACCACCGGGCTCGCTCTGCAAGACGGGGGTCTCGATCTCAAGAAAATCCCGCTGATCGAGCCAACGACGGATGCCACTCACCAGACGGGCCCTGCGCCGGAAGGTCTCACGGCTGTCAGGGGAGACGACCAGGTCGAGGTAGCGCTGGCGATAGCGCTTTTCCACATCGGCCAGACCATGCCACTTATCCGGCAGCGGTTGCAGCGCCTTCGTGAGCATGCGCCAGTCGCTCACCTTCACCGACAGTTCTCCGCGGTCGGTACGACGGAGGGTGCCAGTCACCCCCAGCCAGTCACCACTGTCCACCAGAGAGGTGATCTGTTTGAACCAACCCTCCTGCTGTGCCTCAAGACCCGCCTTCTCCAAAAACAACTGGATGGATCCCGTCTCATCGGCAAGGGTGAAAAAGGCCAGTTTTCCCATTACCCGGCGCGTCATCACCCGTCCTGCCACGGAAACACTGACGTCCCGTTCTTCGCCCTTAGGCAGATCGGCATGGGTCTCCTGCAGCTCAGCCATGCGGTGGCTGGGGTTGAAGGTCAGGGCATAGGGCCCTTGCCCCAGCTCCTTTAATGCCCTCGCCTTTTCCAGACGGGTATCGCGCAGCTCAGACACAACAGCAGATCAGTCGGGCGCCATCCTGCCCGGCCGCGGGTTGGTCAAACCGCTGCGGAGGCCTCGCCCATCCGCTGGGAGGAATAACCGATGCCGCGGACCGTGAGAATCAGCTCCGGATTACGGGGGTCAGGCTCAAGCTTTCCTCGCAGGCGAGCGACGTAAACATCGACCACCCGAAGGTCAGCAGCGCGACGTGGGGGATAGCCCCAAAGTTGTTCGAGGATCTCCGCCCGAGGAACCACATGGCCTGGATCACGGAACAACAACTCAAGCAGGCTGAACTCTGTGTATGTGAGGTTGATGCGCTCCGAACCACGGGTGACTTGACGTCGATTGGTGTCGACGACCAGATCGCCGAGACGGAGCACACCTTGACCTGTGGGTAATTCGCGGCTTTCAACGACAGCGTTGCCCCGGCCCACCCGGCGCAAAATTGTAGAAATACGCGCTTCTAATTCCTTTGGGCTGAAGGGTTTGGGCAAATAATCATCGGCGCCTAAATCAAGACCAGCGACCCTCTCTGAGATCGCCTCAACAGCCGAAAGGAAGATGATCGGCACACACGATTCAGCCCGAAGGCGACGACACACTGCAAAGCCATCCAGCTTGGGAAGCATCACATCGAGCACCACCAAGTCAGGAGACTCGTTGTGGAACATTTCCAGAGCCTGCTCACCGTCCTCGGCGCAGATGACGCGGTACCCAGACAACTGAAGGCGCATGACCAAAACGCGCCGAACAGCCGCCTCGTCATCGACGACGAGAATGGTCGCTTTCGGTTGTGAGGGCAGGTTGCCCGTCATCCGAATCAAACCCTTAACGAGCCGCAACCATACCTGTCAGGAGATGGAGATCGACGCAAACGCCCTGTCGCACAGGTGGTTTACTGATTCTCTTAAGAATTGAGGCCAGTCTCTGGCCAGCGTGAACGGGCGTAACTGTTCCATTCCGACGCGGCATCTGTTAGCGCCTGATCAGGGCTGACCTGGGCCAACATCGCTCGCTGCATCTGGGTGTAGATGATCTTCTGCAGGCGCTTGATGCCCGGCAACGCCGGCACTAACACACGGGCTCGATCCAGGGTGCTTGCAGATAACAGGCGGGCTTGTCGAATCTGACGTTCCAAAGCTGAAGCCGGCACCTCCTGCTCCAACTCCGCACGCACCAGGGCCAAAGCCTCAAGCGACGACGGCAACACCCGGGCCTCGGCCGCAAAGCGCGCCTGTTGATCTGCATTGGTCAGAAACAACGCCAAGTCCACGGCGTCCTGAGCACGCTGGCTCTGACGCGGGACAGCCAACGTCATCAAGGCCACATTGGCGGTGCCATCAACACCGGTCACCGGGGGATGGGGTTCCGTCACCGCCGCCACCCGTGGGGCGTTGGTCTGGATGCTGCGCAAAAACTCCGCCCCCGTGGCCGCAAGCGCCAGATCGCCGCTCTGGAACAACTCGATCGCCCGACGCTGGCCTTGACTCACCACCTCCCGCGGCAACAGCCCCTCCTTATACAGATCACTCCAGAAGCGGAAGGCCCGGCGACCCGCTGGGCTGTCAAAGGCGGCCCGGCGTTTGGAATCGAGCAGGGTCACCCCCATCTGCACAAGGGTTTCCAGGAGCTCCGCCGAGTCATCCGGAACGGTGGTGAGGAACAGGCCGTAACGGCCCGTGCGCTGCCGGATGCGACGCGCAAAAGCCGGCACCTGATCCCAGCGGGTCGGCGGTGCAGCGATCCCGGCTTGATCCAACAACGCACGGTTCACCAGACTCAACCGAACGGTCAGGTACCAAGGCACCGCGATCTGCCCGGCATCGGGATCGCGGCAGGCCTCCCATACCGCCGGCACATAACGGCCAGCAGCGTCAGCCGGCAGAAGGGGGGTCAAGTCCGCCAGCCCCCCCTTGCTGGCCAGATTGGCCGCGAACGGCGGATTGAGGTTCACCACATCCGGGGCCGTTCGTGCAAACACCGCCGCCAGCAACTTGCGTTCCACCGACCCCCACGGCAGATCGGTCCAACGCACAGGGGCGTCGGGATGAAGACGGGTCCATGCCCCGAGAACATCCGCAAAGTAGGGATTGAACTTCGGTGCCAACTGCAGGGTCCACAACTCCAAGTCCCTTGCCTGCGGCTTGCGTCGCCCACAGGCCGAGAGCCCTAGGGCCGCCGCCCCCAGCAGTAAATCCCGACGCGTCAGCCTCATGAGGGAACCCTCCTGCGCCAGAGCAGCAACTGCAACGACACCAACACTGGCGCCAGCAAACCCGTCACCAAGGCCTGACACCACAAGGTCTGCAGACCCCAGCTCTGGGTGAGGGGATCCAAGACTCCGCCCTGACGCAGCCAGAGCTGCAGGATCAACGACAGACCGAGACCCACCGAACCGAGCCAGGCCAACAACCCCAGATTCAGGCTGCGTTGAATCGGTGCCGCACGCCGCCCCAGACGTCCCCACCACCAGCCCAACAGCAGCAGAGCCGGCACCTGACTCAAACCGCCGAGGTTGAGACCATCCAGCACCAGCCCCAGAGCCACACCAGCCAACGCCCCCGATACAGGACCGTCCACGAGAGCCCAAGGCAACAGCCAAAGCACAGCCCAGGCGGGACCAACACCATCGATGGCCAACCAGGCCGGCGATGCCAAGGCCAGCAACGGCACCAGCAGAGCCGAAGCCACACAGATCGGTTGGCGGTGCAGACGACTCATCTCAACAGCTCATCTCAACGGGTCTGCACCTGCACCCAGTCGATTGCCTCCGGTGCTGCGATCAACTGAACAACCGCTGTGGGTGCGGGAACAGCCTGCTCATCCACCGACTGAATCACCCCCACAGGCACATTGGGGGGCAACAGGGTGCTGGCTGGCGAGGTAGCCACCAGATCCCCAGGCCGCACATCCGGGTCCTTGTCGATGAAGCGCAGCGACAGGCGGCTGCTGCCGCGGCCCACCAGCAGCCCATGGCGACGGCTGCGGGGCAGCCAGACACCGATCTCGTGGCCTGGCGCGGTGAGCAACTTCACCCGCGCCGTGGCAGGGGTGACGCTGGCGATGCGTCCCACCAAGCCGCCAGGCCCCAGAACAGCGTCGCCCTGGCCCAGGCCCTGGAGCGAACCTTTACCCAGCTCCAGTTGCTGCCACCATCCCCGCGGCGAACGGGAGATGACGGCGGCAGGCACCTCTCCCTCTGCCGCTCCCTGTTGCTGAAGCTCCAGCAGACCCCGCAAGCGACGGTTGTCGTCTTCTAAAAGCTGCAGGCGGGAGCGGTCCTCCAGATCCGCAGCAGCCGTGACCCATTCCCGCTGGGCAGACCCAGGCCAAAAGGGACGGCTAACCAAGGCATAGGCGTCGCTGAAACCAGCGCCCTTGCTCAGACGCACCAGCAACAAGGCCACCACCAGGAGAAACCAGGGGGTGAGTTGCCCCAATCCACGCCAGCGGCTCTTGCCGGGACGGAGCGTTGGGGCCATAGCTTCAGGCGCCTGCGGCGGAGCGGACGAATTCCGGGGTATCGACCACCCGCTGAAGGCGCTTCCAGTCCTCCAGCACCTGGCCGCAACCGTTCACCACACAGAGCAGCGGGTCTTCGGCGATGTGGACAAAGATGCCGGTCTCGTGGCTGATCAGATCGCTGATGCCCCGCACTAACGCGCCGCCTCCGGCAAGCATGATGCCGCGGTCGACGATGTCGGCCGCGAGCTCGGGAGGGGTGCGCTCCAGCGTGCGCTTCACCGCTTCAACGATCACGTTGAGAGGTTCTGCAATCGCTTCACGCAGATCACCAGCCTTGAGATTGATCGTGCGGGGCAGCCCAGAGAGCAAGTGCAGGCCCCTCACATCCATGGACTGCTGATCGAATTCATCGTCGGGGAAAGCAGAGCCGATGCGGATCTTGATGTCCTCGGCCGTGCGTTCACCCACCACCATGTTGTGCACCTTTTTGAGATAGACGCCGATCGCGTCGCTGATCTCATCGCCCGCGACGCGCACGGATTCACTCAACACTGTTCCGCCAAGGCTCAACACCGCCACCTCGGTGGTGCCGCCCCCGATGTCGACGATCATCGTGCCGACAGGCTCGGTGACCGGAAGGCCCGCGCCAATCGCCGCCGCCACTGGCTCGTCAATCAAGTGCACCTCGCGGGCACCAGCCATACCGGCTTCCCGCACGGCACGACGCTCAACGCCTGTCACTCCACTGGGAATGCCCACCACCAGACGGGGGGCCAAGATGCCGCGCCCCTCGTTGCCTTTGGTGATGAAGGTTTTGAGCATCTGCTCAGCGGCATCGAAATCCGCAATCACCCCGTCGCGCAGCGGACGGACTGCCCGGATGTTTCCGGGGGTACGGCCAAGCATCAATTTGGCTTCATCGCCCACCGCCAGGGTGGCGCCACGCTCCAGGTCTAGAGCCACCACGGAAGGCTCCTGCAGCACAATGCCGCGACCAGAGACATAGATAAGAGTGTTGGCAGTGCCGAGGTCGATGCCGATGTCACGCGACAGCTGGAAACGACGAAAGAACACAGACACCGCAGTCAAGACCGCCGGATCATAGGGGCGATCTTCACAGTTGCCTGTTACACCCGGCGGCCTTGGTGGAACTCCTTAAAAGCAGTCACCCAACCGGTGCCGCATCATGAATCCAAATTCAGGAGATTATTTGTCTATGGGCGTCAATTCCGTCACTCTCGTCGGCCGTGCCGGCCGCGATCCCGAAGTGCGCTACTTCGAATCCGGAAGCATGGTGGCCAACCTCACCATGGCGGTGAACCGTCGCAGCCGCGACGACGAACCCGACTGGTTCAACCTTGAGATCTGGGGCAAGCAGGCCCAGGTCGCCGCGGATTACGTGAAGAAGGGATCCCTACTCGGCATCATCGGCAGCTTCAAACTGGATCGCTGGACCGACCGTGCCAGCGGGGAAGAGCGCAGCAAGCCCGTGGTCCGTGTGGATCGGCTGGAACTGCTGGGCTCCAAACGCGACAACCAGGAAGCAAGCGGCAGCTTTGCTGGCCAGGCCTCCGATGAGGACATTCCCTTCTGAGCCTTCTGAGGAAGGGCCCAGCGCCGGTGCTCAGTCAGGCGACTGACGCCGGCGCCAGATGCGCAGTCCCAACCAGATCGAGCCCGCCAAAACAGCCACCACCAGCAGCACCTTCACCGCCTTTGAGACCGGGTCAATCCACAGCTCGACGTTGCTGTAGCCCTCTCCCAACACCATTCCGGCCACGGTGAGCAGAGCCGTCCAGATCAAGCTGCCGGCCGTGGTCCAGAGCAGGAACGGCGCCATCGGCATCATTTCAATGCCCGCTGGCACCGAGATCAGTGTGCGAATCCCCGGCACAAGACGTCCCCAGAACACCAGGGCTGTGCCGTAACGGCTGAACCAGCGGCGGCTGCGGGCCAGCTCATCAGCACTAATACCAATCCAACGTCCGTGGCGCTGCAACCAAGCTTCGATGCGTTCCTCGTTGATCAAGCGTCCGATCCCATACCAGGGCAGGGCACCGAGAACCGTGCCCAACAAACCAGCCAGCACCACCGGCACCAGATCCAGCTGACCCTGCTGCACATAAAAGCCCCCGAGGGGCATGATCAGTTCGGACGGAATCGGCGGGAAAAGATTCTCGAGAAACATCGCCGTGAAAATCGCGATGTAACCCAGCCACTGGTTCGCCTCCACCGCCTGGCCGATCAACTCCGGCAGTTGTGTGATCAGATCAGAAAGCCCCATGGAGACTGCGCTCGATAGCGCAAGTCTTCCATGGGGCCAAGACGATCAGCGTGATGGTGATCAGTAGCGGTAGTGGTCGGGCTTGTAAGGACCTTCCACCGGCACGTTGATGTAGTCGGCCTGATCCTTGCTGAGCTCGGTGAGCTTGGCGCCGATGCGGCCGAGGTGAAGACGGGCCACCATCTCATCGAGGTGCTTGGGCAGCACATACACCTCTTTGCCGTACTCGTTGCCCTTGGTGAACAGTTCGATCTGAGCCAGCACCTGGTTGGTGAACGAGTTGCTCATCACGAAGCTGGGGTGACCAGTGGCGCAACCCAGGTTCACCAAGCGTCCTTCTGCCAAGAGGATGATCTTGTTACCGCTGGGCAAGGTGATGTGGTCGACCTGCGGCTTGATGTTCTCCCACTCATACGCTTTGAGGGAAGCGACATCGATCTCATTGTCGAAGTGGCCGATGTTGCAGACGATGGCCTCGTCCTTCATCTTCACCAGGTGCTCGTTGCGGATCACTTGGTAGTTGCCGGTGGCGGTGACGAAGATATCCATCTCCTCGACAACGTCTTCCAGACGGACAACGCGGTAGCCCTCCATGGCGGCCTGCAGGGCACAGATCGGATCCACTTCCGCAATGCAGACGGTGGCACCAAGGCCACGCAAGGACTGGGCCGAACCCTTGCCCACATCTCCGTAGCCAACCACCAGGGCCTGCTTGCCCGCCACCATCACGTCGGTGGCACGCTTGATGCTGTCCACCAGTGACTCGCGGCAGCCGTAGAGGTTGTCGAACTTGCTCTTGGTGACCGAGTCGTTGACGTTGATTGCGGGGAAAGGAAGTTCACCGCTTTTCTGCATCTTGTAGAGACGCGCCACGCCTGTGGTGGTCTCCTCGGTCACACCCTGGATTTGGGCCTTGGTGCGGGAATAGAAGCTGGAATCCTGCGCCAGCTTCTTTTTGATGGAGGCGAACAGGAAGGTCTCCTCTTCGTTGCCGGGATTGTCCAGAACAGTGATGTCCTGCTCTGCCTTGCTGCCCAACATCACCAGACCGGTGGCATCGCCGCCGTCGTCCAAGATCATGTTGGGAGAACCGCCGTCACCCCACTCGAGGATGCGGTGGGTGTAGTCCCAGTACTCCTCAAGGGTCTCGCCCTTAACGGCGAAGACAGGAATTCCGCTAGCAGCAATGGCCGCAGCAGCGTGATCCTGAGTGGAGAAAATATTGCAGGAGGCCCAGCGAACCTCAGCCCCGAGCTCCACCAGGGTTTCGATCAGAACGGCGGTCTGAATCGTCATGTGCAGGGAGCCGGCGATGCGGGCACCCTTGAGAGGCTTCTCGCTGCCGTACTTCTTCCGCAACGCCATCAGACCAGGCATCTCGGTCTCGGCGATGTCGAGTTCTTTGCGGCCAAAATTGGCCTGATTGATGTCGGCGATGACGCAATCGACGCCGAGCTTCAGCTCAGCCGGGGACGTGGGCGCTGCCACCATGGTTTTAATGCTCCCTAAAACAAACGTGGAGTTGAATCTCTGCAGAGACGCCGAGGCTTCGGGCTCGCTTGGGCCGGACTCTACAGGGCATGTCTGGCCCCTTGAGACCCTTGAGATAACAAGAGCCCTTGGCCGAATGCTGGCGAAGCAGCTTCCAAACGGAGCGATTCTTCTGCTGAGCGGCCCCCTGGGAGCCGGCAAAACATCTTTTGTTCAAGGTCTCGCGGAGGGCCTTGGGATCACCGAACCGATCACCAGCCCCACCTTTGCCCTGGCACAGCACTACCCCCAGGGAACACCGCAGCTGGTGCACCTCGATCTTTATCGCCTGGAGCAACCGGCTTCTGCCGATGAACTGTTTCTGCAAGAGGAAGAGGAAGCCCGCGCGGCAGGGGCATTAATGGCGGTGGAGTGGCCGGAACGGCTTGGCCTCGACCTACCGGAAGCCTGGTGGCTCAACCTGAGTCACCAGAACGAGGGCCGACTGGCTCAGCTCATCCCACCAAGAAACGTCTCTACCTGAGCCTGCGTGGGCTGCGGATCTATCCCACCGGCACCACCACAGACCAACGCACCACAGGCGGCCGCAAAACGGATGCGCTCATGGGGCGCTGCATCCCACCGGTGCAACAGACCGGCTGTAAAAGCATCGCCTGCACCGGTGGTGTCCA
The DNA here is from genome assembly GCF_900474185.1 of Synechococcus sp. UW69. NCBI lineage: Bacteria > Bacillati > Cyanobacteriota > Cyanophyceae > Synechococcales > Synechococcaceae > Synechococcus > Synechococcus sp. UW69. The sequence continues at coordinate 463,880 of NZ_UCNW01000009.1, forward strand.
CGACGGTGGGGGGCTGAAAGGCGGACTGCCGGCCTGAGTCGTCCCCCAATTGCCAACGAACCGGGGCCGCGCCATCAGTGACCACCACATCCGGCCGCTGGGGCAGGGCCTGCTGAATCGCGCCGGGATCATCAGTGTTGAAAAACCAAAGAGCTTCCTCCCGCGCCAGCTTGATCAGAGCCGCTTGATCCAGGAGGGATTGAATCTCCGCCTTCGCCGCTGCGGACGGCCCCGCCCCGGGATCGGCATTGGGATCCCAAAACGTGGGACGCCAGTTCACATCTAGAGCAATCTCCGTGCCCTGGCTCCTGGCCTGACGAACGGCCGACAACAAAGCCGCGGCCGACGTTGATGCCGCCAATGACAGCGTGCCGATCAACAACCATCTGGCCTTGGGCAAAGCCGCGGGTTTTATAGCCTCATCGGCGAACCCTAGCCCTTGGTCCCCGGCAAAGCCTTGAAACTGCCGTTCACCATCCCGAGAACGGCGCACCAGCACAATGCGAGTTGGGCGCTCTGCATCTTGCTGCAACAGCGCGGTTTCTACACCCCGCTCTGCAAACAAGCTGATAAACGCCTCACCGATGGCGTCCTGTCCAAGGCGACCGGCAAAAGCCACGGGTGTGCCCAAACGTGCCAAGCCACAGGCCACATTTGCTGGAGCACCGCCCAGCCGATCGTCCACCGGTCGATCGACCGCCGGATCACCGCCGAGCGGACCCAGCCGATCGATCAAGGCTTCGCCAAAACAGAGCACGGTTCCGGGTTGAGAATTCACGGCGGTACTAATGCTGCTGTTCTTTCAAAATGCCAAACCTGTGGCTTTTCAGAAATGGCTCGTTTGTTGTGCGGTCCACAGCATTGCAACGTTCAACCTGGCGCCGGTTGAGAGAAGGACGATTACGCAATGTCTGATTCAGTAGATCGCTTGTGTTTAGAAGGATTATTAGCAATATTTCGCGTAGGTGATCACTAAGAAGATTTAATCGGTTTAAGTAGTTGATTGCCCTGGCTATTCCGGCCAGCTCCATTCTTAATGATCGTCGTGGCGATAATCCTTCTGGTTTTCTAGTCTTTGTTCCCACAAGGTAATCCAATGGAATGCCGATTATTTTCTCTAAAGACGTGCTAAAGGCAAGAAGAAGATTTTTGCGACTATACTTAATCCAATGGGTTCTGCATCCAGCTGCTGAAAGTCTTGCGTCTAAGGCTGGAAAATTCATGAGCTGTCCGCCAAGCTTTTTTTCTGGTGCTAAATCCGATATGATCTGACGGTCCAAGAAGTATTTAAATGATGTAATCCTGCGCGAGCTTCCCTTTAGGTTCTGGAGATAAAGGCTGGGATAAATTTCGCTAAGCGGCCGCGATACTAGTATTGCGTGGCAATTCCCTTTAAAAGGCTGAAGGATTTGCTGTAGCGATTTTGGATTTGTCTGACAAAAAAATTCACTTGATAAAAGTATAATTTTGTTTTTGCTATTTTTTTCCCGGGAGATGGCTTTTTCCAGGTCATGTAATAATGTTTTGGCGCGTATGTGGTAATAACTTATGCCTGAATTGAGTAGTTTTTTCTTGTTGATTTCAAGGGTGTCTTGGATGGCGGTTGAGCCAGTCTTCATGGGGCCACAGTGAAGAATCAATGTGCGAGTCATCATTCCGCCTCAGTCAATTTGCTTAAAAGAGATTCAATGATCTTCGCGTTGGCGGCAGGGAAGGCGTATTTCTCCAGGTCATCCGGTAACACCCAACGCACCTGCTGACTGGCGAGGGGCTGCGGCTTCCCTGACACCCAGGTGCAGAGATGCACCACGAAGCGAAGCTTCTTGTGGCTGTAGGCGTGATCAACGGTGATCAGTTCATCACCGACCGTCACAGCGATGCCGAGTTCCTCCTTCAGCTCGCGTGCGATGCAGGTTTCGATTGTTTCACCAACCTCTTGCTTTCCGCCGGGAAACTCCCACATGCCCCCCAGCAGACCTTCCTCCAGCCGCTGGTCGATCAACACCTCCCCCGCCGCGTTAACCACGACACCCACACCGATCACCTGGAAGGGCAGGGGCTTGGGGACGTCGGTCACGGGCCAGCGACGAGGATCGCCGGCAGCGTAGGCAGCACAGTGCACCTGCCAGGGGCATCGATTACAAGATGGAGAGCGCGGCGTGCAAACCGTGGCCCCCAGATCCATCAACGCCTGGTTGACATCCCGTGGCCGCACCGAATCGAGCAAGGCCTCGCTCCAGTACCAGAACAGGGGATCGTCGCGGGCCGGCGGCTGCGGATGGGCCGTCAACCGCGCCATCACCCGTTTGACGTTGCCATCCAAGATCGGCAGCGGAGCATTAAAGGCACTGGAGAGGATGCTGCCGGCAGTGGTGCGACCGATGCCCGGCAACGCCATCCAGCCCTCCAAGGTGCGGGGCCAAGGCCCGCCCACCAGCAACTGCGCCGCCTCATGCAGCCGGCGGGCCCGCGAGTAGTAGCCGAGGCCTTGCCACTGCAGCCGCACCTCATCCAGCGACGCCGCGGCCAGGGCTTCCACTGTGGGGAACGCCGCCATCCATCGCGTCCAGTAGGGGAGCGCCACCGCCAACTGGGTCTGCTGCAGCATCACCTCGGCGATCCAGATGCCATAGGGATCGAGGTGCTGCTCCGGCGCAGGGCGGCAACCACCGGGCAAGAGCTTCCAAGGGATCCCGCTGCGACCATGACTCTCCCACCAAATCAGCAAGGCTGTCGACAGGTCCGCAGCATCGGCCTCAATCAGCGCGCTCATGAGTTCGCGATTCGCGTCAAAACGCCGACATTCATCGCCGACATTCCTACGTTCAGCAGGCTCCAGCTGTCCACTGCCCACCATGGCCATGCGATCACCCACGAAGGCAGCGCTGCTCGTCGCCAGCGGTGTGGTGCTGAGCCTCAGCGGATGCGGGACAAAGCCAACCAAGCAGTTCCTCTCAATCCAAACCACCCGGATCGGCACGGCGACCTTCTCTCCCGGGATCGAAGCGATCAGCCCGCTGGAATCCACCAGCAATGTGGAGGTAAAGCCTCAAATTGATGGCACCGTGGTGCAGATCCTTGCCACCGCTGGCCAACCCGTCAAAGCGGGCCAGGTGATCCTGGTGCTCGACAACGTTCAGCAGAGTGCCGCGCTGGATGCGGCCCGCAGCGAAGCCCGCAAGGACAACCTCAATGCTGAACGCTACGAGTATCTCTACAAGCAAGGTGCCGTTTCAGTGAAGGAGCGGGATCGCTATGCCAACGAAGCGGTGAAGGCTGAGGACGAAGCCCGCTCGGATGCTGCGGAACTGGGCTACAAGTTCGTCCGCGCGCCAATCGACGGTGTGATCGGCGATCTGGATTCGGTGAAGCTCGGCGATTACGTCAAAACCGGGGAGACGATTACCGGCATCGTCGACAACTCCACCCTGTGGACGCTGATGGAGATTCCCGCCTCCGAGGCTTCAGCAGTGCAGGTGGGCCAAACGGTAAAGCTGGTCTCCCAGACCACACCAGCGGTGAGCGGTGAAGGCAAGGTCACCTTTGTATCGCCTTACTACGGCATCAGCGGCAGCAACAACGCCCCGAACACCCTGATGGTGAAAGCGGAGTTCCCCAACCTCACCGGACAGCTCAAAACCGGCCAGTTCGTGGCCTCCGAAATCATCACTGGAAACCAATCCAGCCTGGCGGTGCCGGTGCAGGCCGTGATGATGCAGGCCCAGCAACCCTTCGTCTACAAGGTTGTTCCCCTGAACAAGGCACTGCCCAAGATCAAAGCTTCAGCCAATGCCTCGGAGCAAGTGGTGAAAAAGCTGGAACGGCTGCCGGCCGACACTCCGATCGTGTTGCAGACCAAGGTGCAGCTCGGCGATTTGCAGGACAACGCCTACCCCGTGAAGGCCGGCCTGAACGCTGGTGATCAGGTGGCCATCAGCAACACCAGCCGCCTGCGCAGTGGCATGCCGGTGCAGGTGAAGAGCGGAGCCAACTGAAGCGATGTCTTTCTCCGACAACTTCATCAAGAAGCCGGTTCTCACCACGGTCTGCAGCATCCTGATCGTGCTGGTGGGGCTGATTGCGATCCCCACGCTGCCGATCGCCAACCTGCCCAACATCGCCGATCCGCTAATCCAGGTGAGCGCGACGTATGCCGGTGCTAACGCCGAAGTCACCGAGCAAGCGGTGACCAACCCGATCGAGCAACAGATCAATGGGGTGCCCGGGGTGGCTTACATCGCCTCCACCAGCGACATGACGGGCTCCAGCTCGATCAACGTCTACTTCGATCAGACGACCGATATCGATATCGACCAGGTGAACGTGCAGAACCGGGTCTCCCTGGCGTCGCCGCAACTGCCGGAGCAGGTCTCGGCCACCGGGGTCTCGGTGAAGCAGAGCAACCCCTCGATTCTGCTGGCCTACGAGATCAGTTCATCGGAGGGCCAGTACGACGCGGCCTACCTCAACGGCCTGGTCTACGAACAGCTCTATTACCCCCTATCGCGCGTTGAAGGCGTAGCCACGGTGAGCGTGATTGGTGGAGCCAACCCCGCCTTCTGGCTGTTCGTCGATCCCGACAAACTCGCCGCCAACCAGCTCACCGCAGAGGAGGTTCTCAATGCTGTGGGATCCCAGAACAGCTTGGCGGTGGGGGGGCTGGTGGGAGGGCCTCCGGCATCCGGGGATCAGGCGTACACCTACCCGATCGTGGTGGAGAACAACGGCAACCTCACCTCCCTAGAAGACTTCAACAACCTGATTGTCAACCGCTCCCCCTCGGGCAACCTGCTCAAACTCGAGGACGTGGGCGAGGTGCGCTACGGCACCAACAGTTTCGCCGTACAGGGCATCGACAAGAACGGCCATGAGGCGCTGACCCTGGCGATCTATCAAACCCCGGCCAGCAACGCCCTGGATGTGTCCAATGCGGTGATGGCACAACTCGATCAGTTCCGCAGCCTCGTTCCCCCCGGGGTGACGGTGAATCAGATCTATGACATCGGCCAGTTCATCGAGGCTTCGGTGGATGGGGTGATTGATGCCCTGGGTCTCGCCATCGTGCTGGTGCTGGTGATCCTGTTTCTGTTCCTGCAGAACTGGCGCGCCACGGTGGTGCCCAGCCTGGCCATCCCGATCTCGCTGATCGGCACCTTTGCCTTCCTGAAGGTGTTCGGCTTCTCGATCAACCAACTCACACTGCTGGGGTTGGTGTTGGCGACGGGTCTGGTGGTGGACGACGCCATCGTGGTGATCGAGGCCGTGTCTACCAACATCGAGCAGGGGATGAAGCCCCGCGAGGCAGCCCTAGCCTGCATGGGCGAGTTGTTCGGTGCCCTGTTGGCGACCGCACTTGTGCTGATGGCGGTGTTTGTTCCCGTGGCCTTTTACCCCGGAGGTATCGGCATCATCTACAAGCAGTTCGCCCTGACGATCGCCTTCTCGATCGCCATTTCGGCCTTCAACGCCCTCAGCTTCTCGCCGATGCTCTCGGGTTTGATCCTGCCCCGGGAGAAACCCCCCGAACCGCGAGGTCGCGCCTGGATTGTTGTGGGTGTGATCGTGGGTCTGGCCTTCGGGCGGTTCAGTGCCGCGGCCTTCGGCAGCTGGACCTATCTGGCCGGCGTGGGCATCGGTGCGCTCGCCGGAGCCAACCTGCCGCGCATTTTCACGGCATTCAATGCCGGCTTTGACCGGCTACAGCGGGCCTACGCCGCCCTGCTCACCCGGGTGATCGCCCTACGCCAGCTGATCCTCGGCGGCTTGGCCGTAGGCATCGTGCTGACCGGCTTCGCCTTCACAGCCCTGCCCACCGCCTTCATCCCCGATGAAGACCAGGGCTACGGCCTGGGCATCTTCCAACTCCAGAACGGCGCCTCTCTGGTGGAAACCAAAAAGCTCGGCATGCAAATCGCCAAGGTGCTCAGCGAGGAAGACGACGTGGCCAATGCCGGAATCATCAGCGGCTCCGGCTTCAACGGCTCCAGCCCTGATCAAGGCTTCTTCTTCTTCGGGTTGAGGCCCCTGGAGGAGCGCAAAGGAGCCAGCCACAGCTCCGACGCGATCATCAAGCGCTTGAACACCAAGTTGATTCAGCTAAGCGAAGGGCTGGCGGCGGCATCAGGGCCGCCAGCGGTGCCGGGTTTCTCATCTCAAGGCGGTTTTTACTTCCAGTTCAACGACCTCAGCAACGGCCAGTACAGCCTCAATGAACTGTCGGATCTGGCTGATCAACTGATCAAGGAGGGAAATGCCAGCGGTGATTTCTCCACGCTCTACACCCAGTTCAACCCCAGCTCTCCGGCCGTCGGCCTGTCGGTGAACCGCGATGTGATAGGGGCTTTGAACGTCGACTATCAGGAGGCGATGGACAGCATCGCCGCTCTCACTGGCGGCAACTACTCCGGGCTCACCTATGAGAGTGGTCAGGTGCGCAGCATCTACGTGCAGGGCACACCGGATCAACGCCAGACCATCGAAGACGTGCTGAGTTACTACGTGCGTGATCGCGATGGCGGGCTGGTGCAGGTGTCGCAGTTCGCCTCGGCTGAACTGAGCAGTGCGCCGCCGGTGATCAGCCACTACAACCTCAACCGCACCGTGCTGATCCAAGGAGCAGAAGCGATCGGCAAGAGCAGTGGTCAGGCCCTGGCCAAGATTCAGGCGCTGTTCAATGCTGCCGACTTCACCAACATCGGCTCCGCCTTCACCGGACTGGCAGAGCTGCAACTTTCCGCCGGTAACGCCAGCGTTTTGGTGTTCGGCCTGGGCGTGCTGATTGTGTACCTGGTGCTCTCCGCCCAGTACGAGAGCTACATCACGCCCGTAATCATCCTGGCCACGGTGCCCCTGGCCATGCTCGGTGCCCTGGCCTTCCTGGCCATCCGTTCGATCGACCTGAACATTTATGCCCAGGTGGGCCTGGTGACCCTGATCGGCCTCGCGGCCAAGAACGGAATCCTGATCGTGGAGGTGGCAGAGCAGAAGCTGGAGCAGGGCATGAGCATCACCGAGGCGGCGGTGCAGTCGGCCGAATCACGGCTGCGACCGATCCTGATGACGGCCATTGCCGCCCTGGCGGGCTTCCTCCCCCTGGTGGTGGCCAATGGCGCCGGCGCCCACAGCCAGCAATCCCTGGGCACCGTGATCTTCGGTGGTCTGGTGGTGGCCACCGTGCTGTCGCTTGGAGTTGTGCCGCCGGTGTATGTGCTGGTGAAAAACCTCGAAGAGCGGCTGTTCACTCGCCAAGATGCACCGGCGCAGCAAGCCAAGGCGTGAGCCCGAGCAACAACCTCTGGAGTTGGAACAGCCACAGCATCGGCTGGTCGCTGATGGGTGATCCCAACGCGGACGAGGCGGTGCTCCTGATCCATGGCTTCGGTGCCAACACCAACCACTGGCGCTTCAACCAACCGGTGCTGGCCCTACAGGCGCCCACCTATGCCATCGACCTGCTCGGGTTCGGCGCCAGCGACCAACCCCGGGCCCGCTTGAAGGATGAACCCGTCAGAGCGGATGCGGTTCATTACGGATTTGATCTATGGGGTGAGCAAGTCGCCGACTTCTGCCGTGAGGTAATCGAGCGACCGGTTCGACTGGTGGGTAATTCGATCGGGGGGGTAGTGGCCCTGCGGGCGGCGCAACTGCTTGGGGACCGATGCCGTGGCGTGGTGTTGATCGACTGCGCCCAACGCTTGATGGATGACAAGCAACTGGCCACGCAACCGGCTTGGATGGCTTGGTTCCGACCCCTCCTGAAAACCATGGTGCGGCAGCGCTGGCTGAGTACAGCGCTGTTCCGCAATGCCGCCCGCCCCGGCGTGATCTGCAGCGTGCTGAAGCAGGCTTATCCCAGTGGCGGCAACATCGACGACGCACTGATCCAACTTCTGTTTCAGCCCACCCAGCGTGAAGGTGCCGCCGAAGCCTTCCGCGGCTTCATCAACCTGTTCGACGACTATCTGGCCCCTCAACTGATGGAAGAGCTGAACCTTCCCGTGGATCTGATCTGGGGTGAGCACGATCCTTGGGAGCCTTTACCGGAGGCACAACAGTGGAGCGAGACCATCGCCTGCGTGCGCTCGCTCACGGTGATTTCTGGAGCCGGGCACTGTCCCCATGACGAAATGCCTGAGCTCACTAATAAAAATCTCTTGAAACTGTTGGCTTGATTGCCGACACCTCAGCTGGCTTCAATCTTGAACTAGCAATCTTTGTCAGTATTTCTTTTTCACTAGCCAGGCCTGTGACTGACGAGTGAATCCTGTCCCGATTCCCGGAAGGAGCTGGGTGAGATGTCAGCTGACGGGCCGCAGTAGCGGCTCTCTCTCATGAATACGACTTGTCAATTCATTTTTACGGGTCCATAAATCTCTGTACCAAGTCTCTTGTTTATGTACTAGGTCTGCTTGCATCCTGTTCTGAGCAACCCATTGCTGTCCTTTTTTGCCGAGCAAGCGGGCCTTATCTGGATCCTGTTGCCAAGCATGCATGATCTCAAGTAAATCACTTTCGTTATTGAAAAGTTCTGCCGGTAGTCCCTGAGCAACCGTCTCTGCATAAACCGTGGGACTAGCCAAAATTGCAACTCCAAGGCCAGCTGCTTCGATAGCCGAGAGGTCAGATTTGAATCGATTGAAAGATGTGTCAGCTAATGGCAGAAAAATAATGTCAGCTTTGTTGAGAACGTGTCGATATCTGGTGAGATTACATGTTGGAGTAAAGGTTTTCTGGTTACTTGGGAGATTGATTTTTTCATGAAAATGTTTGTCGTGAATTGTCAAGACCTCCCATGAATTGGGTGACTCTGTGAATACTTTGTTGAGAGCTGGTATCCATGGAGCCCAGTCGACTTGGCGATTTAAGGACCCAAAGAATAGCCGGAGACGCTCTCCATAGGCTTTTTTAGGCTTATTCATTCCAAGCGATTCAAGGTTGTTGGGTACTATGAAAATCTCGGGATTGTGGTTCTGGATTTCAGCTGCAATCTGGTGAGTTGAGGTCTGTATGGCATGCACGCTCCGGAAGGCAAAATAGTCTTGTTTGGACCACTCTTTGAGATTGGGGTCGTCATCAATATCTGCGATCACAACGTAACCCTGATTGACCAAGATTTTTAGATTTTCAATATGAAATTCTTCATCTCTCTTTGGCGTTGGACGCTGCCACAAAATAATGCGTGGTGTTGTATTTTTTATTGGCAACAAGTCAATCTTGGGGCCTGATATCACTTTAATTTTGGGCACAGATGTAAGATTTTTTGAAGGGTTAATTAGTCGAACATCTGCGTGGCTGGGGAAGTTCTTTAGTGTTGTCAAGATATTGATTCTTAAGGGCTCTCTTGGATATTTTCCTGCGCGGATAACGTATTGCATGGGCGATGAGCCTTGGAGGAAATCAGCTGGTTTGATGCCGAATGAGTCCAATGCAGGCTTGAGTCGGTTGGTGAACTCTTTGGCCTTATCGGCTTGAAAGATGCGTGGGTGCCAGTCGTGAAGGTGTAGTCCTGCGTCTTGGATCATGGCTTCGATTCCCTTGCGCGTGAACCAGCGCAGGTGGGTGCGATCGAATAAGCCTTCATCCCGCAATGGCCAGTCTCCGTTCAAAAGCTCCAGCAGGACGCTCCAGTGTTGAACATTGGGAATGCAGGCCAGCAGCACGCCGTCGTCACTTAGTAATTGGCTTTGTCGCTTGAGGCATGTCCATGGATCTCGCAGATGCTCAAGAACATCGCCGTAAATCAGGCAATCCAGAGGCGCGCAGGCTGGGACATTCAGTGAAGGATCCTCAACATCACCTTGTACCACATGGTCAAGCACCTTCCTGGCTTCTGCTGCAGGTTGGACCATGGCTTCAATTCCGAGGTAGCACACCTTGGGTTGCCGCTTTTTGAATGCTGCTCCAAGCGCTCCACTGCCGCAGCCCACTTCAAGGACTGTTTTTGATGTCAAAGGGATACGGTCCAAAAGGTCCCGATTGACCCTCTGAAAATAGTTGAGCTTTTCCAAAATGAATTGAGAGAGGGCCTGACGGCTTTGCAAGGTTGCCACAAGATTCAGAGATCCGGCTCATGAATGCATCAAGTGATCGATCGATACTGTTCCAGTGGCCCTCTATGAAGTAGCTGTCTCCTCAGAGAATTCTTCGATTATCTTTATAAATCTTTTGGATTGTACTAAGATTTATTGGGGTTAAGAAGAGCAAGTAATGGCTGATCGATTCCCCCTTTACTCTTGCTTGGCTGATTTTAATCACTGTGATTCTCTCTCTCTTGAAAGTGAGTAGATTTGCCAGATTCTTTCGATTAAGGTTTTGAATTCTAAAGTTAATGTCAATAGTTTAGTTGTTTCAGGCATTTATGGTCAGTCTGATCGCGCGACTGAGAGGCAGTTAGATAGTCAACACTTAGAAGGCGTATAAAATATTGCCATGCCATACTTGATCTCAATAATCTTTCAGGAGGCGACGTAGGCCTCCACCTGATCGCTGACCCGGCGCAGACCCGCTAAACCATCACGCTCGAGATTGCGAACACGGTCACGACTCATGCCAAGAATCCGGCCAATGCCGGTAAGGCTCATCGGGTCTTCCCCATCCATGCCGTAACGCATCCGCAGCACCTGCTCTTGAAGGTGGGGCAGCTGGCCCAGCAGGCTGCGCAGATCACCTTTCAAGCAATCCTCTTCCACCTGATCGCTGGGCAGATCACCATCGCCGGAGAGCAGTTCAAGCAGTTCGGTGTCGTCACCGTCGCCGACTTTCATCTCCAAGCTCACGGGCTGACGGGCGCGACACATCAGATCCTTGACGTCGTCTTCCGGCAGCTCGACGTACTCAGCCAGCTCGATGACGGTGGGGGTGCGACCCAGCTCTTGGCTCAGCTCCCGCTGCCCCTTCTTGAGCTTGTTCAGCATCTCAGTGATGTGAATCGGTAGCCGAATCGTGCGGCTCTTTTCGGCGATGGCCCGCGTAATGCCCTGACGGATCCACCAGTAGGCATAGGTGGAGAACTTGTAGCCCCTGGTGGGATCAAACTTTTCAACCCCACGCACCAGGCCGATGGTTCCTTCCTGAATTAGATCCAGGAGCTCCATATTCCGCTTGGTGTATTTCTTAGCGACGCTCACCACCAGCCTTAGGTTGGCGGCCACCATGCGCTCTTTAGCGCGGCGGCCGTGCTGAAGCTTGCGCTTGAGCTGCACTGAGGAAAGCCCCGAGGCCTTCGCCAGCTGATCTCGACTGGGCTTCTCACCTTCCTTGCTCTCCAGCTCAGACTCGATGGTCTCGATGTCCATTAACTCCTGGACTTGACGCCCGAGAGTGATCTCCTGCTCATGGGTGAGAAGGGGGACCCGGCCGATGTCTCGCAAATAAGAGCGAACCAGGTCGACGTCTGCCGTGACGGTTTTCGCAGCAGTTTTTGGCCTGGGATTAGCGGTCGCTGCCGGAGACATGTCGCTTCTTTGAGTTATGTAAAGAGTACTCCTAAGAAACGTAAACACACTCTCAGAAAACGCCCATAGCAAAGAATTGGGTAGAAATACCTGTGGCCTGAACCAGCTGCGGCAGGTGGACCAACAGCCACCCCGCCGTCTTCAAGTAGATCAGCGTGCCTGCCACATCAGTACAGGTGGTGATGAAGGGCGTGGACATCAAGGCCGGATCCAGACCCATGCGATCGAACAGCAGTGGAAACGCCGCTCCGGCGGTAGCCGCCAAGGTGGTGATCGCCAGCAGGCTCATCCCCACCGACAGACCCACCAAAGCGCTTTCACCTCTCCACCAAGCAAAAGGAACCACCAACAACATCATCAAGACACCCAGCAACGCCCCCGCCATGGCTTCGCGGGTAATCGCCCGCAAGGGTCCGAGGCTGGTGATGCTCTGGGTGCTCAAGCCACGGATCACCACCGTGGAGCTCTGGGCCCCCACATTGCCGCCGGTGCCACCGAGCAAGGGGATGAACGCCGCCAGCAAAACCACCTTCTGCAGCACGTCTTCATTAGCGGCAATCACTTCCGAGGTGAAGAAGCTGGCGAGCACCAGCACCGCTAACCACACCACCCGGCGCCGAGCGACGGTGAACAGGTTGCTGCTGAAGTAGTCGTCGTCATCACCGGCCTGAACCGCCCCGGCGGCGTACAGATCGCGGGTGGCCTCCTGCTCGATCACATCGATCACGTCATCCACCGTGACGATGCCCACCAGACGCTGCTCCAGATCCACCACAGGAACGGCGAGGAAGTCGTAACGCTGGATCGTGCGAGCCACCTTCTCCTGATCGGTGTCGGTGCTGACGCTGAGCACTTCCTCCGTCATCACATCGCCGATGCGAGCCTTGGGGTCTGCCGTCACCAGATCCCTGAGCGACAGGATGCCGGTGAGGCGGCGTTCCGCATCCGTTACATACAGGGAATAAATCGTTTCGGTGTCGCGGGCGCGGCGGCGCACCATTTCCAACGCCACAGCCGCCGTCTGGTTTTCCTTCAGGGCGATGTACTCGGTCGTCATCAAGCGACCGGCCGTCTCAGAGCGGTAACCCAGCAATTCAGCGGTCACCTTGCGCTCATCCGGGCTGAGTTCGCTGAGCAGCTGGCGCACCACCTTGGCCGGCAGTTCCTCAAACAAGCGGGCGCGATCATCCGGCGACATTTCCTCCACCACCTCCCGCATCTCACCGGAGCGCAGCAGGCTCAACAGGCTCTGCTGGGTGGCGGTGTCGAGGTACTCATAAACACTGATGGCTTCGTCTTTGCTGAGCAGCCGAAAGGCAATGGCCTGCAGGTTGGCTGGCAGCGCGCCGATCGCTTCAGCGATATCGACCGGCTGAAGCGGTTCCAGCAGCAGTTTCACCGCGTCGTAGTTCCCCGCCTGAAGCATGGCGGTGAGTTCATGGGTGACTGCTTCGGCCAGCATCTCGTGCTCCACCGTCACGCCGCCGCTCAACCCCGATGCCTCCGTCATGCCCCTCCGGCCGGGAGCCCAGTCTATGGCCGTTACATCCGGTTAACGTCAGCTCTCCATCAGTGTTCAACCATGGCGATCAGCGTCAGCTCTGTCTCCGTCACCACCCCCGACGGCAGCAGCAAATCCCTGGGCGACTACGCCGGCAAGGTGCTGCTGATCGTGAACGTGGCCAGCCGCTGTGGCTTCACCAAGCAGTACGCCGGCCTTCAGGCCCTGAACGAGGCCTACGCCGCAAAGGGTCTAGCCGTTCTGGGTTTCCCCTGCAACGACTTCGGCGCCCAGGAGCCCGGCAGCCTCGACGAGATCAAGAGCTTCTGCTCCACCACCTACGGCGCCGACTTCGAGCTGTTTGAGAAGGTGCACGCCAAGGGCAGCACCACAGAGCCCTACACCACCCTCAATCAGATGGATCCCGCCGGTGATGTGGAGTGGAACTTCGAGAAGTTCCTGGTGGGCAAAGACGGCACAGTGATCGCCCGCTTCAAGAGCGGCGTCACCCCCGAAGACCTCAAGTCGGCGATTGAGGCGGCTCTGGCGGCTTGAGTCTCTGTTGATTCGCACACTCCCGCCAGGGGGTGTGCAGCAGCGATGACCAGAAGCTGAAACTGAGTGACGACTGATTCAGCCAGCCCTTGAGATCCAGGATCATCGGCTCATGGCTCAGGAGCATTTTGTTGATCCATTCCCTGCGCTTCGGGTCCTGATCAAGACGGTTGGCTGGAACCAAAGGAAATGGCAGGGGTTTGTAGCTCTGAGAAAAAAAGCGGTTGAACAGTGACTGCTCTAAGAGATTTGCTTGCGGCATTGTTTTTCTTTTCCTCTCTGCCTCCTTGAGAAATGAATGTCGCCCCTGAACGAAAGCATCATGGCGTCGTATCCGGTCCAGATTCATCAGGCACACACCCATTCGGAAATAACGTTCTCGTGAGGTTCTGAGCCAGTCGTAATAGGCCTGGGGATGAGGTTTTCCCCCCTGGAAGGCACTGAGGCAGCTTCGCCCGAGATCAAGTTTCCAAATCCGTCGGATGTCGAGGAGGACCTGCAGATCGCAGTCGAGCAAGATGCAGCGCCTGAGCTTGGGCAGGTAGTCAGGAATCCATGCTCGCCAAACAATTGCAGGAGAAAAATGACCGTCCAGTTGCATGGCCAGCTGATGGGCTTCAGGGACAGCTTCAGCCGGATGAAACCGAAGTCGGTCGCCGGTCTGCATTGAGCGACGCAAGTGACGGCGAGTTTTGCGTGTGACCGACTCATCGGCGATGACATGAACGGTGATGCCAGCAGAGGTGCGCTGCCGTATTGAGCTGTACGTCGCAGCTAGTGCCATCGGATATGGGGATTGATCATCCCTTTGGAATAGGCAAAAGACCAGATGAATCCTCTCCAAGGTCATCGAGGCAAGCGTTGTCCGAGATAAAAGCCCGCTGCTGCGGCGCCAAGCCCCAGCCCAAGGGTCAGCCCGATCAAACCCAATGCGGCGGGCCAATCTCCGGAGCTCAGGTGCTTCATGGCCGCCAACATCCAACTGCTGAAGGTGGTGAGCGAGCCGCAGAAGCCAATGCCCAGCAGCAACTGCCGACGAGGGGCTGCGGGAAGCCCGGCCAGCATGCCCAACAACGCGGCCCCCAGGACGTTGACCAGCAGGTTCTGATCCCCCAGATGCAAGGCCAGCTGCCAGCGCAGCAAAGCTCCGGGCACAGCACCCACACCCACGAGCAGAAGCTCCTGCAGTTCCAGTTGCAGGCTGGGGCTGTTCTCAGGCATGGGTCCCCAGTCCGTAACCAACGGCCGAGGCCAGCAAACCCGCACCGATCGAAGCCAGCGCAAGCACCAACGCCGTTAGAGCCTGCCCCGCCCGCAGCTCATTCAGCAGCTCCACGGCAAAGGTGGAAAAAGTGCTGAGGCTGCCGAAAAAACCGACACCGATCAGCAGCGCGATGCCGGTGCTGGCGTTGCAGGTTTCATTGAGGGCCAGCACCAACCCCAGGGCGAAACAGGCCACCACATTCACAAGAAAGGTGCCCCAGTGCTTCTTCGGCACCATGGGCTGAAAGTGGTTCACCACCTTTAAGCGCAGCCAGGCCCCGGGGATCGCCCCGAGACCAACCAACAGAGCCTCAGGCGCGGAGCCAGCCACGGCGTTGCTCTCCGGAGACGGTTTGCACGTGCAGCCAATCCTGGCCATCGGCGGCAGACCAACGCCGCAGAAGACGCAGGGAGGATCCCGCCTTGAGGGTGCTCAACCGTGGAGCAACCTCCAGCGGGCTGAGGTGCAGGGGCTGGTCGGTCGACGTGTGTAAGGGCCCAGACGCCTCGCGGCGACGGGGCTGCGGTTGACGCCGATCAGCACCACCGGCCGGCAAGGCCGCCGGGGCCATCAGCGCCACCCCCAGCAACCAACTCCAACGGAGAAGACCTCCCATCCGAACAGCCACCATCAAATGTCGAGGGCTGCCATGTCCAGCTCGGCGCTGTGGGTTTCGATGAATTCCCGGCGAGGAGCCACCTTGTCACCCATCAGGATCGTGAAGATGCGATCGGCCTCGAGGGCGTCTTCGATTTCGATGCGCTTCATCATCCGGGTGCTGGGATCCATGGTGGTTTCCCATAACTGCTTGGGCATCATTTCTCCGAGACCCTTGAAACGCTGAATGGTGTAGTTGGCTTTTTCACCAAACCCTTTCAATGTTTTTTGCAGATCTGATTCGTTATAACAATAGGTATGATTTTTACCGCGCTCCACTTTGTAGAGCGGTGGACAGGCAATGTAGATATAACCACCTTCAACCAATTCTTTTTGGTAGCGATAGAAAAATGTGAGGATCAAGGTGCGGATATGGGCGCCATCCACATCAGCATCGGTCATGATCACAATGCGGTGATAGCGCAGGTTCTTCACGTCGAAGTCTTCGCCCTTGATCCCCAAGCCCAAAGCGGTGATCAGCGCCTGGATCTCGGTGTTCTTATAAATCTTGGCGTCGTCGGTTTTCTCAATGTTGAGAATCTTGCCCCGCAGCGGCAGGATCGCCTGAAAGCGACGGTCCCGGCCCTGCTTGGCGGAGCCTCCAGCGGAGTCGCCCTCCACGATGTAGATCTCGGATTCGCCGGGGTCGCGGGAGCTGCAGTCGGCCAGTTTTCCGGGCAGGGTTGAGCTCTCCAGAACGCTCTTGCGGCGCACCAGTTCCCGAGCCCGGCGGGCGGCTTCAGCCGCATTAAACGCCTGGATCGCCTTCTCCAGGATCAGACCGATCACGGAAGGATTGAACTCGAGGAACTGTCCCAGCGACTCGCCCACCAGGTTGTCGACGATGCCCCGCACTTCGGTATTGCCGAGCTTGGTTTTGGTCTGACCTTCAAATTCCGGTTCCGGCACCTTCACCGAGAGAACCGCAGTGAGGCCTTCACGGATGTTCTCCCCCGCCAGGTTGGAATCCGCTTCCTTGCGTTTACCCAGCTTCTTGGCGAAGGCATTGAGGGTGCGGGTGAGCACCGTCTTGAGGCCTTCAATGTGGGTGCCCCCATCCACGGTGCGGATGTTGTTGGCAAAGCCAAGGATGCTGTCGGAGTAGGCATCGGAGCACCACTGCAGGGCCGCCTCCACCTGAACGCCATCCTTCTCCGAATTCACGTAGATGATTTCGGGGTGAAGGGCATCCTTCTCCTTGTTCATGTAGGCGACGTATTCCTTGATGCCGCCTTCATAGAAATAGATCTCCTCATGGGGCTGACCCTCCTCATCCCTGGCCGACTCCCGCTCATCACGGAAGACAATCCGAACACCGCCGTTGAGATAGGCGAGTTCCCGCAATCGGGCCGAGAGGGTGGCGTAATCGAAGACGATGCCGCCGGTGAAGATTTCAAGGTCGGGCTTGAAGCAGACGGTGGTGCCGGTCTCGCCGGACTCCGCCGATGGCTGCGACTCCGAGGCAAGCGCCCCAATGGCAGTGCCCCGCTCAAAGCGCTGGCGATGAATCTGGCCCTGGCGGCGCACCGTCACCTGCACCCATTCACTCAGGGCATTCACCACCGAGATGCCGACGCCGTGCAAACCGCCAGACACCTTGTAACCGCCGGCTCCGAATTTGCCGCCGGCATGCAACACCGTGAGCACCGTCTCCAGGGCACTCTTGCCAGTGCGGGGATGCACATCGGTGGGAATGCCACGGCCGTTGTCGCTCACCGAGGCAGAGCCGTCTTCACCCAAGACGACAACAATTTGGTCGCAATGACCGGCCAGAGCCTCATCGACCGAGTTATCCACCACCTCGTACACCAGGTGGTGCAAGCCCCGCGGCCCCGTGGTGCCGATGTACATGCCCGGGCGCTTGCGAACGGGCTCAAGCCCCTCCAGCACCTGAATTTGCTCAGCGCCGTAGGCGTTCTGGACCTTGGAAGCGTCGCTCATTCAGTAAGTCTCAAGCCAGGAAACCGGGTCATGGGCGGGCGCAACGGCTCTAAACCTCGACCTGACAATGCCAATCTACCACCGGCTGTCTATAGAGGCTTGCAGAGGCCTCTCAGCGGTCGTTCCAAGCCGGGCTGCACCCCCTAACGCTTTTGAATAGCTCCAATCCCTTGGTGATCGCCCTGCTCGGGCCCACTGCCAGCGGCAAGACCGCCCTGGCTTTGGACATCGCCGAACGGCTGGATCTGCCGGTGATCAACGTGGATTCCCGCCAGCTCTACCGGGAGATGAATGTTGGCACTGCCAAGCCGACGGCGGAGCAGCAAAAACGAGTACAGCACCATTTATTGGACCTGCGCGCACCGGACCAGCCGATCACCCTGCAGGAGTTTCAATCAGAAGCCAATCCCTGCATCAACCATGAGCTGGAGCAGCGTGGCGTGGCCCTCCTCGTGGGAGGCAGCGGCCTGTATCTCAAAGCCCTCACCTCCGGACTGCAACCTCCGGCCGTCGCCCCACAGCAGAAGCTGCGCCAACAACTGACGGCATTGGGCCAGGGCATCTGCCACCCCCTGCTGCAAGCCGCCGACCCAGACGCCGCCGCCAAAATCGCTCCAGCCGATGCCGTGCGCACCCAGCGCGCCCTGGAAGTGCTCTACGCATCCGGGCAACCGATGAGCCGACAAGCCACCGCCACACCGCCCCCCTGGAACGTTCTGGAACTGGGCCTCAATCCCGCCAATCTGCGCCAGCGGATCCAGCAACGCACCGAGCAGCTGTACCAGGACGGGCTGGTGGAGGAGACCCGGCGCCTGAGCGAGCGCTACGGCGCAGATCTGCCGCTGCTGCAGACCATCGGCTACGGCGAGGCGCTGCAGGTGATCAGCGGCAGGCTGACCAATGGAGACGCGGTGCGGATCACCAGCCAACGCACCCGCCAGTTCGCCAAACGACAACGCACCTGGTTCCGGCGTCAGCACAACCCCCACTGGCTGCCCGACCAGACAACGTTGACGGATGCGATGACGTTGATCCAGCAGCAACTAATGTGAAGGATGCAGACGTTATATCCCTCGAAATTGTCTGCACCTGTCCCCGTCACCGCCTGAATGCCCCCACGTCCCCGTTTTGACCGTCGTGCCCCGGTTCGGGAGCTGCCCAACATCAACGATCGGATCAACTACCCCCAATTGCGGGTGGTCGACTCAGACGGCGCTCAGCTGGGCGTGATCAGCCGGGAAGAAGCCCTCGACGTGGCCCGTGACCGGGAACTGGATCTGGTGCTGGTGAGCGAGAAGGCCGACCCGCCGGTCTGCCGAATCATGGACTACGGCAAGTTCAAGTTCGAACAAGAAAAGAAAGCCAAAGAGGCCAAGAAAAAGTCGCACCAGACCGAAGTTAAAGAGGTCAAGATGCGCTACAAGATCGACCAGCACGATTACGACGTGCGAATCGGTCAGGCCCAGCGCTTCCTCAAGGCTGGCGACAAGGTGAAGTGCACGGTGATCTTCCGCGGCCGGGAGATTCAGCACACGGCCCTGGCGGAAACCCTCCTGCGGCGGATGGCCAAGGATCTGGAGGAGAAGGCCGAGATCCAGCAGGCGCCCAAACGGGAGGGCCGCAACATGATCATGTTCCTCACCCCGCGCAAAACACCGCTGGTGAAGAAGGAGGAAAAGGAGCAAGCCGCCAACAAGGCCGTGCGCACGATTCCGGCACCCCCACGCCCCACCGCCGCGAAGGTGGCGAGCCCTCAGGGCTAGAGGAGAGAGTCATCGTCCAGCAGCAAGCGCCATCCCTGGGCTGAGGCCTGGGGATCAAAACTGCTGCGGGCTTCGCACATGAAGCCGTGATCGGCGCCGTCATAGCTCAGACAACGCAAACGCTCGCCAGCGGGATCGGCCTTGCGCAGGGCCGACGCAATCGTCTCGCGATCCTCCGCAGGAATCAGCGGATCGGCCGTGCCGAACACACAGGTGAGCCGTGCCTGGATCTGCGGCAGCAGGGCCAGGGAGGGTTCACCACCGCCAGGCCGCATCCGGCTGACGCCGGCGCCATAGAAATCAAAGGCCGCCGCCACGCCAGGCAGGCTGGCCGCCAAAAACGCGGCATGTCCCCCGAAGCAGAAGCCCACCAGATGAACCTCTGCCTGCGGGTGTTGATCCTGCAGCCAGGCCAGGGCCGCAGCAACATCAGCGAGGATCTGATCGCTGGTGGTGGCGTCCTTGTGGCGACGACCTTGGGCCAGATCGGACGTTTCATAGGCCAACTCCAGATTGGGGGCCGTTCGCGCAAACAAGGGCACCGCCAGGGCCGGATGGCCATGGGCGGCCAGCCGATCGGCCACGCTGCGCACCCAGGCATTCACACCGAACACCTCAGGCAGCACGATATAGACACGATGTATAGACGATTCTGTATCGATATCGTTTGCGGCAGTTTGCGGCTGTGCCCACCAGCAACGCAGTGACACATCCCCATTGGCGATCTGAAGCCAGCGGGATGACAGCGAGTTTGAAATTGTCACAGGTCCACAGGACACAGAAGCAATTGTCACCAAGGGAATCGCTCCGTATGGTGGCCGCATTCCGACCTGTCCCACCGGCGTGCGATTCCATATCCAACAGGAAAGCGACATTCCGGCATCGACGCAGCTCTACAACCAGATCTGTTTCGCCATCGCAGCGCGGCATTACCCACCGGGGCATCGACTGCCGAGTACCCGACAACTGGCAATGCAGACCGGATTGCATCGCAACACGATCAGCAAGGTTTACCGACAGCTGGAAACCGATGGCGTCGTGGAAGCCATGGCCGGCTCTGGCATCTACGTGCGCGACCAGCAGAAACCACGGGAAATCAAAACGCCACCGCACATCCGCAATCGGGGCGTCACCGATCTCGACCGTGAAGTGCGCAAGTGTGTGGATGGCCTGCTGAATGCGGGCTGCACCCTGCAGCAGACCCGGGAACTGCTGACCCGGGAGATCGACTGGCGCCTGCGCTGCGGCGCGCGCGTGCTGGTCAGCACGCCGCGGGAAGACATCGGCGCCTCGATGCTGATCGCCGAGGAACTGGAACCTTGCCTGGATGTGCCGGTGGAAGTGGTACCGCTGGAGGAACTGGAAAGCGTTCTGGAAAATTCCAGCAATGGCACAGTGGTGACTAGCCGTTATTTCCTCCAACCGGTGGAGGAGCTGGCGAAGAAACAAAGTGTTCGGGCCGTGGCCGTTGACCTCAACGACTTCCGCCAGGAGCTGGCCATGCTCAAAGAGTTGCGCCCCGGCAGCTGTGTGGGCCTGGTGAGCATCAGCCCTGGCATCCTGCGGGCAGCGGAGGTGATTCTCCACTCAATGCGGGGCAACGAATTGCTGCTGATGACCGCCACCCCAGACGTGGGCAGCCGCCTGCTGGCCCTACTGCGGGCCTCCAGTCACGTGCTCTGCGATCGCCCCAGCCTGCCTCTGGTGGAGCAGAGCCTTCGTCAGAACCGCTCCCAACTGATGCGCATGCCCCAGGTGCATTGCGCCGAGAGCTACCTCAGCACCGATACGATCGATCTACTCCGTAAGGAGATTGGCCTGCAGACCCCGGCGGCCGCCAGCTAAAACCCTGCGATGTTTGATCACATCCGTGCCGACCTCGCGATCATCCGCGAGCGTGATCCGGCTGCCCGTGGCTGGCTGGAAATTGTGTGCTGCTACCCCGGCTTCCAGGCGATCAGCCTGCATCGGATCAGCCATCGCCTCTGGAGCTGCCGTCTGCCCCTGAAGCTCGCCGCCCGCTGCCTCAGCCAGATCGGCCGTTCCCTCACCGGCATCGAAATCCACCCGGGTGCACGCATCGGCCACAGCGTGTTCATCGACCACGGCATGGGGGTGGTGATCGGCGAAACCGCTGAAATCGGCCCCCGCTGCCTGCTGTACCAGGGGGTGACCCTGGGGGGCACAGGCAAGGAGCACGGCAAACGCCATCCCACCCTGGAGGAGAACGTTGTGGTCGGAGCTGGAGCCAAGGTGCTGGGTGCCATCACCATCGGCACCAACACCCGCATCGGCGCCGGATCGGTGGTGGTGCGCGATGTGGAAAGCGACTGCACCGTTGTGGGCATTCCAGGCCGCGTGATCCACCAGAGCGGCGTACGGATCAACCCCCTGGCCCACTCCGCCCTACCGGATGCCGAAGCAAGCGTGATCCGCAACCTCATGGAGCGGATCGATGAACTGGAAAGCACCGTGGGCAACCTTCAGCGATGCTTGAGGGAAGTAGCGGAAGGCCGCGCATTGCGCGAAACATGTCGAGGTGAATCGCAAAACCTCAAAGACCGCGAGATCCTGGAATTCCTCGGAGACACCTCCGGTGATCGTTGATCACGATCTACAGCTGGTAGTTCTGCACGTCCCCAAGTGTGCGGGCACTGCACTGCGAAGAGCCTTTCTCGAGGACGGCGCTGACCGCCGAATGGAGAGCTGGTTCGACTTCAGCTATGACCCTGTACTAAAACGCCAAGTGGACCTGGCCCATCGCCCCTTGATGGATCTGCGCCACACCCGACTGTGGCGCTGGCTGCGCCGCTACCAGGTGATTGCCTGCATCCGTCATCCCTACGACCGCCTGGCCTCCGCCTGTAGGGAAAACCTGCGCCAGAAAAGCCGCGCAACCGAGGTGCAAGTGCGCAGCCAGCCGCCCACCGAAGAACAACTTCTGCATTACCTGCGACGGCTACCAGCTGCCATGGACGCCCATGACCTGCGCTGGGTGCATGGCTTTCCGATCCACTGGTTCACTCACCTCGGCAAACGCCCGATGGTGGATCAGCTGATCCGCTGCGAGCAGTTCAGCAGCGATCTCGAAGCGCTGGGGGAGTCACTCTCTCTGCCCAAGAGCCTGCGGAAGCGACTGCGCGCCGTCGGAGAAGGCGCAGGACGCCGGGAGGCAGCAAATCTCACGGCGATCCGCAACCATCCCGATCTTCAGGCGTTGGCCAATCAGCTGCACCACGAAGACTTCCCCTGTTTTCAGTACAAGCAGCAGAAGGCGGAGTACAGGGACACGGAGCTAAAACAACTGATCAATGCCTGCCTCACCATTGGCCCCTCCCATGACCTGCCGCTGACCAACCTCACGCCGGAGATGCACTGGTATTACGGACGCGTCAGCCAACGCCCAGAGCTTCGACTCAAGCCCAAACGCACGGGGAGGACCAGACGATGATGCTGGTGCTCACACTGCTCTGCCGGGATGAAGCCGACATCCTCGAGAGCATGTTGCGTTTCCATCTGGCCCAGGGGGTTGATCGGATCATCGCCACTGACAACGGCTCAATGGACGGCAGCCTGGAGATCCTGCAACGGTTCCAACGACGCGGCCAGTTGACGCTGCTGCAGGAAGCGGAACAGACCCACGATCAAGCCGTGTGGGTGACCCGGATGGCGCGGATGGCAGCAGAGATGGGGGCGGACTGGGTGATCAACAGCGATGCGGATGAGTTCTGGTGGCCGCAACAGGGCGACCTCAACTCCACCCTGGCCCAGCTCCCCGAAAGCGTTGAAGGCCTGCTGGTGGAACGCACCAACTTTCTGCCACCACCACGTAACGGCCAAGACCATCGACCCTTCTATCAGCGCCAGACCCTGCGCGAACGGATCTCCCGCAACAGCCTTGGCGTGCCCCTACCCCCCAAGCTGATTCACCGCGCCTTTCCAAGCGTCGAGATCAAGGACGGGAACCATGGCGCGAAGCTGAATGGCAGATCCATTGCGGGAATCAAGAGCACCGCGATAGAGGTCCTGCATGTGCCCATTCGCAGCTACCCACAACTCGAACGCAAAATCCGACAGGGAACGGAGGCTCTACAGCGCAACAAACGCGTTAGTGCGGGCATCGGCGACAGCTGGCGAAAGATCTACGCCAATCACCTGAGTCAGGGAACCCTGCCGGCCTATTACGACAGCCTCCGGCTCAACCCTGCCGCGATCGCAGCCCAACTGGTTCGCGGTGAGCTGATCGACGATCGGCGGCTGCTGAAAGCCCTTGGCAATCCCTTGCCCCGAGTGGCCGTAATCACGCCCTATTACAAGGAGCCACTGGCCCAGCTGCGCCAGTGCCACGACAGCGTGCTGGCCCAGAGCGAGCCCTGCCTGCATGTTCTGGTGGCCGATGGATACCCTCGCCGACGGATCAACCACTGGCGTGCCGAACACGTGCGGCTACCGCGCAGCCATCGCGACATCGGATCGACACCGCGCTTGATCGGCAGCTATCACGCCATCGGCCTGGGGGTGGATGCCGTGGCCTTCCTCGATGCCGACAACTGGTATGGCCCCGACCATATCTCCAGCCTGCTGAAAGCGATGGACGACCACCAGGCTGATTTCATTTCATCCAGCCGCACCCTCTGCCGCCTGGACGGATCGGTGATGGGACCCTGCCCCCTCACCGACCCGGATCGCTTCATCGACACCAACGCAATGCTCTTGGGCCGAGGCGCTTTCCCCCTATTGCACCAATGGGTGCTGATGCCGCCCTATGGCCACCTGATCGGCGATCGAATCATGCTGCATCACATCAAGCAGTCCGGCTTGCAGCGCCAGCACCTCGACCAGGGCTCGGTCTTTTACCGCTGCGCCAAGGGAGGGCTCTACAGACAGCTCAGGGAAGAGATTCCTGCAGGGGTGCAGGAGAGACCGGATTACGAAGCTTCGTTCCGTCAGTGGGAAGCCGATGGCTATTCGCCACTGAAGTAAAGAGATTCGCATTGTTGCCGCTGAGACCAGTGCTGCTCCGCAGGCAGCACCTTGGAACTGGAGCCAAAGCAGAGGTGGTCGCTGAGCTCCGTGACCGGTCGCACGGTAAGGGTGAGATCCCAGGCACCGCTGGCCAGCAAATCCCTCAACAGTCCTGGGCCGAAGGAGCGATAGACCTTGGTGCCGGTGCGCGCCAGAAGGGAGGCCGCAATCGATTGCCAAGCAGCTGCCAGAAGTGGGTGATTCGGTGCTGCGGCATGGATCAGACCGGTGCAGACCTTGGGGTGTTCCTGATGGGGCTTGCGCAGCAGAAGCAACGGCGCCTGGAGGTCGATCCAGTCCTCGACAGGAGTGAGGCAGGTGGTGGCGGCGTCAATCCAGAGGCCTCCCTGGGCTAGCAGCAGGGCAATGCGGAGCACATCGGCCTGCATTGCTGGCAGACGGATGTCAAGAAAGGCCTGCGCGAGGGCTGGGCCGTGGTGTTCAGCGAGAAACGCGGCGGCGCTCTCGCGAGCGAAGCGCTGGTAGCGCCAAGACGGATGCTGCTGGCGCCAGCCCTGCATCCGCTCGGCGATGGCCTCAGGGGGATCCGGCTGATCCCAGTACTGAATAAGCGACCGTCCGGCGGCCGTCATCTCTGCGCAGCCTCGGGCGCAAGGGGGTAATTGAAGCGGCGGAAGTCGTCCTCATAAAACGCCTGAATCTGGGCCAAGGCCTCGGCACTCAGCCCAGCCCCCTGGGGTGCTGACGGCTGGACTGGGCCGCTGCTGTTTCTGCGCTGCAGGAGAGCCGGATCCAGGGGCACGCCGAGCTGCTCGAACAACAGCTGCAGATCAGCATCGAAGCGTTCCTGCCGTCCGGTGATCACCCGTTCCGCCAGCGGGTTGGGCAGGGCATCCAGCCAGTGCACCATCGGCTGGAAATGGGGCAACTCGGCCGCGATCTCCGGCAGCTTGAAGCAGCACTGCTCCAGGCTGGGGGCCAACTGCTGCAACAGCTGCTGGGCCGCCCGGTCGGCGGGGAACTGCTGCTCACCGGCCTGGGCGTTGAGGCCGCCGGCACTGAAATAGCGATAGCAACTGATCAACCGGTCCACTGGATGGCGCACCATTAAAAACGCGAGCGCATATGGAGCGAGCTCCTTTGGAGCAAAGCGGCGGCGCTCCACGCGCTGTCCGTCCTGAAAACGCAGAAGGGTGTGGTGGTGGATGCAAGCGAAGCTGTTGGCTGCGGAGGCCTTGAGGATGCGGCGCACGCTGGTGCCGCCGGTCTTGGCCAGATGCACAAACAGCAGCCCGTTCATGCCGCCAACATCCAGGCAAAACGGGTGGGGGCCAGCAGGACTTCAATCTCAGCCCAGTTGCTGATCAACTGCGCCAGCGGCTCGGGGTTGATGCGCTGGAGCCGCACCTGAACAGGCTCAGGCTCCAAACCAAGGGCAGCACAGACCTGGCCATAGCCCAGCTGCGGGGAGGGCTCGATCGCGTCTTCGTAGATCAGCTCTAGCGGTGGAGGTTGCTGCTGGTCCTGGCACCACTGCTGCAACTCATCACGCAGCTGCTGGTGGGTGTGGTCGTAGCGCTCCAACCAACCCAGCAGGGAGTGGGTCTCAACCCCCTCATGGATCGCATTAGGATCAATAGTGAGTCTTCGGTTGGCGAGCTCAAGGGGTTGGGCGTCCTGCTTCTGCACGTAGACCCCACTCCGCTGGGCCATCAGGTGCGACACGAGTCGGCGCAGGCCATTGCGCCGATGAATCAACAGATGCCGCTCAAAGCCATGGCCCGCCGTCGCTGTCAGCCAGTCCTGAAACGAAGCCTGCGGGTACAGGGCGAAGTTTTGGGCCGAAAGGCATTTGATCTCGATGTTAAGCACCGGCTTCTGGGCGTTCCGCACCGCGGAAGCCAGCACCTCCTGCATCGGCGGGACCGGCCTGTCGCCCCAGCGCCGGGGCATGTAGCGAGAAAAGATCTCGTTCTGCGCCTGGATCCGACTGTGCTGGGTGAGCAACGAGCCAAGGACGCTGCTCCCGCAGCGCCCTTGGTGCCAGGTGGCCAATCCGATCATGCCTGGGCTTTGGGCTGTGTCGGCTGGAACATGAACATCGAATAGATCACGTTGCGGCGCATGTTCGTCATCATCTCAAGGAACATGTCGTAGCCCTCGTTCTTGTATTCGATCAGCGGGTCCTTCTGACCGTACCCCCGTAGGCCGACTGATTCGCGCAGGGCGTCCATGGCCTGCAGATGCTCACGCCAGAGCGTATCGATCTGCTGAAGGATGAAGAAGCGTTCTGCCTCCCGCATCAGCCCCGGACGCTGTTGCTCGATCTGCCCCTCCTTGAGGTCGTAGGCATTGCGCAGCTGCTCCTGGAGAAATGCCTTGAGCTCCTCCGTGGCCAGACCTTTCACCTGATCAGGGGTGAGATCTTCCAGCAGGTAAATGAATTCCTTCACTTTGCCCACCAATTGGTCAAGATCCCATTCCTCCGGAGGTAAATCGGGATTGACATAAGCCTCCACGATTTCGTCCATGGTGCGCTCGCCATAGCCGATTACCTGCTTTTTGAGTGCTCGCCCGTCTAGTACCCGACGTCGCTCCGAATACACCGCCCGACGCTGGTTGTTCATCACTTCGTCGTACTCAAACACTTGCTTGCGAATGTCGTAGTAGTAAGTCTCCACTTTTTTCTGTGCTCCCTCCAGGGAACGGGTGAGCATGCCGGATTCGATTGGCATGTCTTCCTCCACGCGGAAGGCATTCATCAGTCCTGCGACACGATCGCCACCGAAGATGCGCAGCAGGTTGTCGCCGAGAGACAGGAAGAAGCGGGTGGAGCCCGGGTCTCCCTGGCGGCCGGCACGGCCCCGAAGCTGGTTGTCCACCCGACGGGATTCATGCCGTTCCGTGCCGATCACGTGCAAGCCTCCGGCTTCGCGCACGTGACTTTCCTCCTGTTTGACCACCCCGTCGTATTCCCCCTTCACCAGGGTTATTGAAGAGCGCAACGCCTGGATCTGGGGATCCTCGGTGGGAGCCTTTTCTGCTGCGGTAGCGATGCGTTCCTCAAGGTCGATAACGGTGAGGGTCCTGTCGCCCCATGCCTTCACCAGATCCCGGGCCAATTGGCCTAGTGCTTGATCCGCAGTGTCTGACAACGGGCAGGGATAGAGGCTGTCGCTGCTGCGGGCCGGGGCGCTGGCCTTGGCCTCCGCAAAACCTGCGGCGGCCGTATTGCGTTGCAGCGGAACCGGCGGCCTGTGCTCCTCCTCGGGCTTCACCAGCCGGGGCATTAATACTTCCCGCAACTTGAGGCGAGCCATGTAATCACTGTTACCGCCTAGAATGATGTCGGTGCCACGCCCAGCCATGTTGGTTGCGATCGTGACGGCACCCGCACGGCCGGCCTGGGCCACGATTTCAGATTCGCGCTCAACGTTCTCTGGCTTGGCGTTGAGCAGGTTGTGCGGGATGTTTTGTTCCGCCAGTAGGGAGCTGAGTAGTTCGCTTTTCTCAACGGACGTTGTTCCCACCAACACCGGCCGACCTTGTTTGTGTATTTCGGCAGTTTCATTGGCAACGGCCCGCCACTTAGCGACCTCGGTTTTGTATACCTGGTCCGCCCAGTCCTGACGAGCACGAACTCGGTTTGTAGGAACGATTGTTGTTTCGAGTTTGTAGGTTTTTTCGAATTCCACCTCTTCCGTCTTCGCTGTACCGGTCATACCCGCCAAGCGCGGATAGAGGAGAAAGAAGTTTTGGTAAGTGATCGAGGCTAGGGTCTGGGTCTCGGCCTGAATCTGAAGCGATTCCTTGGATTCGATCGCCTGGTGTTGTCCGTCACTCCAACGGCGCCCTGGCATTACGCGGCCAGTGAATTCATCCACGATCACTGCTTCGCCATCGCGCACGATGTAGTTGACGTCTTTGACGAACAGCTCTTTGGCCTTTAGAGCATTAGTAATGTAGTGAGCCCATGGGTCCTGGGGATCGAACAGGTCCTGCACCCCAAGCATCTGTTCCGCTTTGGCAAAGCCTTCATCAGTGAGGGTGCAGCTGCGCTGCTTTTCATCCACTTCATAGTCGCCATCTGGATCAATGCCGTCCTTGCCCAGTTCAGCAGCACGCTCCAAAGCTTCAGCCACTTGCCTTGCCTGCTGGTACTTCTCCTGAGGCCGCTCAACCTGCCCCGAGATGATCAGTGGTGTGCGGGCCTCGTCGATCAGTATCGAATCCACCTCGTCGATGACGCAGTACTGGAACTCGCGTTGAACGACTTCACTAATGTCAGCGGCCATGTTGTCCCGCAGGTAATCGAAGCCCAGCTCTGAATTGGTGGCGTAGGTGATGTCACAGCCATAGTTGCGCCGTCGTTCCTCAGGCCGCATGTCCTGCTGGATCAGACCTACCGACAGGCCGAGGAAACGGTGCACCTGGCCCATCCACTCCGCATCTCGTCGGGCGAGGTAATCGTTCACAGTGACCACGTGAACACCACGGCCGGTGAGAGCGTTGAGGTAACTGGGAAGGGTGGCTACCAAAGTCTTGCCTTCACCGGTCTTCATCTCGGCAATCTGGCCCTCATGTAGCACCATGCCGCCGATAAGCTGGACATCGAAGTGGCGCATGCCCAGAACTCGCTTGCTGGCTTCGCGCACCACTGCAAAGGCCTCTGGGAGTATTTCATTAAGGATGGGTTGCTGGTTCTTAAGCTCGCCGGCGTTACTCAATCGTTCTTTGAATGCAGCAGTGCGACAACGTAGGGATTCGTCGCTGAGATGACCAATATCTTGTTCTAGCAAATTGATATCGGATAAAATAGGCTGATACCGCTTTAGCTTGCGGGCATTGGGGTCACCCAGCAGGAGCTTGAGCATGGTTGCGACGGCTATCCGAGTTGCGCATATATCCTACTTAACCAATGGAGCCAATCATGGAATCAATTCATCAGAAAATGCTTTTACCAACATTCCTTTGTGTTGGAGCTCAGAAAGCTGGTACCACAACGTTGCACCAGCTTTTGTCGAGACATCCACAAATATTTCTTCCTGACAAAAAAGAACTGCACTACTTTAGTTTAAATTTCGATAAAAATCTGAAGTGGTATGAAAAGTGGTTCTATGGATCGGAGCAGTGTATTCAGGTTGGAGAAATAACGCCTTACTATATTTTTCATCCATATGCGGCGAAAAGAATAATAGAATCTTTGGGTAGAATCAAAATAATAATATTGCTCAGAGATCCAATTAAAAGATCCATCTCACACTATTTGCATTCGTTTAAATTGGGCCATGAGACATTATCGATAGAGGGCGCTTTTGCTGCTGAGAAAGAGAGACTTGCAGAAGCTGAAATCGAGCTGAAGTCCATTTGTGGGCGTCATGTCTTCCACCAAGAATGCAGTTATATTAGTAGAAGTTTGTATAAATCTCAGGTAGAGAGATATTTGGATTTCTTTGGCGCAAGCAATGTTTTAATTATTCCAAGTGAATTCTTTTTTTCACAACCTGAAATTTATCTGGCTAAGATATTAAGCTTTCTGGGTGTTGAGCAAATTCCTATTTTAGAAAAGAGTTTATTGCATGTACATGCTAATGCCGCAAAAATTGATTTAAATGGCGAGCTGAGTAGCAAGTTTATGCGCAAGATGCGTCAGGCATTAGACGAAAGCTATTCATATGCTCAAAATAGCCTCAATTTCAAAAATGAATTGAACTGGAATTGGTGACTTAAATGCTAAAGTATTAAACATCTATTGCTTCTAAGGCTTTTTCTGCCAATTAATCGGAGAAATAAAAGACTTTCATTAACTAAAGCTTGAATTTCTTGGAATGATTTAGCTAATTGCGTAATTGGCATTCAAGATTGTTTATTTGTATTTAATCTTATGCATTGATAAGTCTAGAGAATCCGAAAATATTTGCGGCTTAAATTAATTTTCAACTCTTTCAATAGTTTAACCAGTGCTATTGGCCTAGGACCCACAAGATGTTATATTAAGCTTAATTGGCTTTAATTCATGCGAAGGCAACTTGCCGACGTTACATCCGAGTTTGTTGGCAAAAGGCACTCTCTTACATTACGCCAAACTCCTAAGTGGGCTCAGAGTCTCGTTTTGATTCTTTTGGCTTTTGGTGGATCTGCTTTAGTTGCCAGCTTTATCATCAAGATCGATGAGGTGATAACTGTTGCTGGCTCATTACGCCCGTTGGAAGGGACTACAGATGTTTTAGCACCTGTTACTGCTACTGTCGAGGAGTTAAAAGTCAAGGAAGGAGATTCTGTTGAAAAGGGTGATATAATACTTTTGTATGATGTTGAAGATGCAAAAATTAAAAAACGTGATTTAATTGAAAATATTACATCTACTCAAATGTATCTACAGAAAAACTTAGAATTAAGAAAGATCAAGCTGGATGCGTTAAAGCGAAGTTATTTGTTTTCGAGTGAAATTGCTCAACGTTACGAATATCTTTCTGAGCAGGGGGCTGCCTCAGAACTCTCTCAATTATCCCAAGAACAAAAATTAGAGGATATTAAATCTCAGATATTGCAAATTGAACAAGAGACAGAACAATTAAAACTTCAATTTAATCAGAAGATTAGATCAATGCGTTCAGATTTAGAAAGATCTCAACTGCTAATCGACAATAGTATTATCAAATCGACTCTTTCGGGAGTTGTCTTTGATTTAAATACCTCTGCTAAACAAGTTACCCCGCTTGGAAAGCCACTTATGCAATTAATCCCAAATGATGTAGCAAAGGCTGAAGTTTTTGTTAGTAATAGAGATATTGGATTTGTAGCTCTTGGTCAACCCTCTGAAGTAAAAGTGGATGCCTATCCTTTTACGAAATTTGGAGGCCTTGATGGTAATGTTACCCATATTGGAGCTGATGCACTGGAACCTGATAATACCAACCCAAGCTATAGATTCCCTGTAACTATTACTTTAGACTCATCTGTATTAATTTCCCAAGGTCGCGAGCTGCCCCTAAAGCCTGGCATGTCTGTACAAGCAAACTTGATGCTCAGACAAAAGAAATTGATTAGTCTTATAACAGATATGTTTACTAAAAATGTTGAAGGACTTAAGAGCTTGAGGGATTAAAAGAATTCTGATGAATAGCAATCAAGTACTTTTTCTCCACACCAATTATCCTGCACAATTCAGGTTTATTCTTAAGGAATACTTGGCCTTGAATTGGGATGTATACTTTGCATCTCATACTCAAAAAAATAAACCTCTATCATCCATTAATTATATCAAGCTACATTCTCCCAAAAGGAAAGGATCAAAAATTGATCATCAACAGAATATTTCAATTGCATGCTTTTACAATCTTTTAGCAGAGAAGCGCAAAGGATTAAATCCTCGTAGAATTTACGTTCATACGGGCTGGGGACTTGGTCAATTTCTTAGAGATCTATTCCCAAATTCTAAAATTATCGCCTACAATGAGTGGTGGTTTAATTTGAATTCTCATGATTATCAATTTGACTGTACTAATCAATATATAAATCATACTCTTGAAAATCGTTTACATAGTGTGCTGAGAAATCAGTCTTTCTCATTAGAATTACAACGTGCTGATGCCATTGTTTCCCCAACTTTATGGCAAAAAAAACAGCTTCCACTGTCATTACAAAGTAAATGCCACGTAATATTTGATGGCATTGATTGTAATATGTTTACTAGTGGTAAGCCAATAATTAATGATAAGAGCCTCTTGTCATCTTTGGATAAATCTAAATCCATATTAACTTATGCCACTAGAGGTTTAGAGCCGTATAGAGGTTTTCCTGAATTCGTCAGTGCTTCAGCTCTTTTTCTGAAAAAAAATATTGATTGGCAAGTGGTGATAGCTGGGAAAGATCATGTAAATTATTTTAAAAGTAAAAATGCTCCCACTGAAGGGTTTGGTGCCTTTGCGCTTGAGCAATACAAAGAAGCCAATGTTAGCGACCGTGTCAAACTATTGGGTACATTGCCGTTTATAGAGTACCGTAACTTGCTTCAGTTAAGCGATTTGCACTGTTACTTTACGCGTCCATTTGTTTTGAGTTGGAGTTTATTAGAGTCAGCATTAGTTGGTTGCCCACTATTTGCCTCAAAAACTTCTCCAGTTATTGAATTTCTAAATAATGATAAATATACAAATTTTGTAGATCATACAATGGATTCTGAATTGCTTGCTGAAGAACTAAATGGAGCGGCACTAAAAGTTAAGAGAAGTTATCCGTCAAAAGACACGATTTCTAAGTATAGAATGAATAACCTTTTAAATCGCGTCGAACGTTCTACATGTATATCTAAGCATATGAAGCTAGCTGACTCTATCGATTGAAATTATTTAACAGTTAGATAGCCACCCTTTGTATAGAATGGAAATTTACTGATTTTTGATAGCATAGACCAAACGATTGCAGAATATTTATGATTGTGGCAAGCGACTATTCCGATTTTTTGTAATGCGCCTGATTCATGATAGATAGGATAACTTCCTTGCACAGTAAATATCGAAGAAACTTGACTTACCCACCAATCGTGTGGCGCAAGCATGATATGTGCGTTTCTGCCCGAGGAAAGACGTTTAACAGCAGGTTGTAAGTCAATTTGCAGATAAATTACTTTCGTGGAAAAACTTTTTATCTCTTCCAATACAGATGAAACTGATGGGCGTTCAACATGTTCTAACACATCAAAACAAGTTACTAAATCAAAAGCTTGCTTAGGTTTTTTAGAGAACTTCTCAACTGCAGGATCATAAGCCCCAACCTTTAAGTCTGGCAAAGCTTTTTTAAGATTTTTTGGGAAGGCACCTTTTCCTGTCCCGTAATCAAGAACACTAGTGATCTGCTTCAGTTCCTGATACCTAGATATGATTTGTATAATAGATTTGTTACCAGCCCCGCCCCGGCTTCCGAAATCTGGACGGGTTGCATGTAGTTCTTGGTTGAGACGTTTTTGTTCTTCGGAAATAGTGTTTGAGGGCATGATGAATAGAAATGATGGTTTGTAAAAGTTCTTAGATTAAAAAATAGGTTCAGGCTTGTGATTAGGCTGTGACTCCATTTTATCGACTAATTCAAGATTTCTATAAGAAGCTTGATGCTTTTTATTTATCTGTAAGGCTTTCATTAGAAATATCCTAGCCAAAGGCCCGTTTCTTTTTCTTGCTAGGATAGCTCCTAGGTTTGATAAAGTACTAGTATCCTGATCGCCTAAAATTAGACCGTACAGAAAAAGCTTTTCTGCATCTTCAAAATTGTCTTGAGCAATTAACAATTCTCCCGCTAACTTATATGCTGCAGCCATATCTGGCTGTGCTTCAAGAGCTTTTCGAGCAAAAATCAAAGACTCATTGAAATTCTTTTCTCTTTGTGTAGTTGCTGCTAAATTAAGCCAATCTGCAGCAGCTTGTGGATCAGATTTATTAATTGTACTAATTCTCTCGAAATTTGAATCATCGGGGGTTGATTTACGATGTGAAGAATTTAGTGCGTCTTGCTTTAAGTCTCCAATACTGTTGCTCAGTCTATTCATGTTTTGAATAGCATCTTTGTGACCCGGGCTTAAAGTCAAAGCTTTCTCTAGTGCCGCTCTGGCTTGAGTAAATTGCCCCATATCAATTAATAGATTTGCATAATTACTGAGGAGCGCAGGCTCCTCAGGTTTAATTTCCAGACCTCTTTCATAAACTTCTTTGGCTTTCGACAGATTTCTCTCTCTCCTTAATGCTACTCCAAAGACATTGAGGAATTCAGGATCATCTCCAAAACTTCCTTCAATTTGTTCGAAAATTAATCTGGCTTCCGCATTTTCACCTAAAAGAAGACAGGCATAGGCTTTCAGCCTATATAAATTAGGATATTCTGAGAGATCTTCGCTAGCCCTATTTAACTCGTCGATGGCAGCTTGCAGCTTCCCTGACTGAAGAAGAGATTCCGCTCGGGTTTGAATCTCACTTAGTTGTTCCTGCTTAATTTGAGACACGTCGAACTGCTTTGTCATAGCATCGCTACTTTATCATTACTGCTTTGGCCTAGCTGCCCAGTTTGCTAGCCTTTCGCAGGCGTCGTTTACAGGTTTTACCCAATCACCCATTTCAATCTGCCTAACTATATTTACTGAATTATACCAATAACAAGGTGTATCATCAGCGCCAAGCCATCTCCAATCAGGATTGGTCGCCAAAATTACCGTGGTTGGTATGCCCAAGCACCCTGCACCATGTATGGTCGTGTTTGCTGCGCTGACAACATAATCACAGCATGAAACCAAAGATGACCATCTATCCATATCTTTTAAAGGATCAACATCCAAAGGATTAAGTAACTCAAGTGAGTGTTTTTGATTAAATGCATCAATCTCTTCGCGAACGTCTCCATATTGCAAAGAAATCCATCTGATATTAGGTAATCGAAAAAGGGGAAGAAATTCTTCTAGGCTCAAAGATTTCGTTTTCTTTTGCTTCGCATTCCCTCCTCCTTTCCAGCTAAAACCACAAAGGATCTGGCCATCGCGTTTGATTGATTCGTATCGATTCTGGAATTCGCGCTGTTGATCATGATCGACTTTCAAATATGGTTTAAGGTCTTCGTATTTCTGAAGTGAATCATGTCGAAGCATGGGTAGACTTCCGATGGCGACTTGGTAATCCCAATCGTCTTTGTTAATGTTTCCCTTCTTTATATCCTTGATGTCATATATTTTGCATTTTGGAAAAGATCTCCTGAAGATAGAATTTAAACGATCATAAGTTGTAATTCCAATCGCCTTTGCTTCCTCCAGTAAAGGAGATATAAGCATCCCAAACATCATTACATCTCCTATCCCCTGTTCGCCATTAATAAGTAGTTTTTTACCTTGAAGGGGGGAACCATCCCACTCAGGAATAAATTTTGATGATATTGACTTAAATACTGTTCTTTGCATACCACCCCTGCCATTGGGTACCCTTCTTCCATGCTCGTATAGTTGCCAACCACGTTCAAGCAATCCTTGCCTCAAAAGCATCAGTGCAAAATTCCAGCAGGTGTTATCATATTTTTGCCTGGTGTTTGAATCTAAATCTTGCGGGTTCTTTCGGTGTACTAATGTCGCCTCGTCAAAGATTTCCAGCGCTTTGTTGAATTCACCGAGTGATAAAAGTAGATTTGAGAACATATACGTTTGATTTAGATCCAGCTCTGAGGCATTGCAATCAATTGCACAAAGGTCGCGTGCTTTTTCGATATCACCAATCTGCAGATGTAGATCTGCCATCCCTAAGGTTAAATTGGTGTCATTTGGCTGGGCATTACGTATTGGCTCAAGTATCTTGAGTGCTAATTTATAGTGCCCGACGTCAGATAAGGCTTGTGCTTGTTGTCTTTGTATAGCCTCACGCTTGCCTGGCTTCGCATTTTCAGTTAGTAAATTCTCTGCCTCTATGTATAAACCTAGTGCCTTGGTGTAATGCCCCTCCTCACTGAGAAGATTCCCGTAATTTCGTTTTAATATAATGCTATTTGGGTGAAGGCTTAGACCACGTCTATAGATGGCGGCAGCCTCTTCAGGGCGTTGCTTCTCTCTTAAAACTGCTCCATAATTTCCAAAAATCTCAGCTGGTGGCGCATCGAAGTGTGCTATAATTGCTCTATATTTCTCTAGAGCTAATTTATAATCTTCAGTTGTGTGAGCTTTTATAGCGACCTTATAAGCCGACTTAAAATCCAAATTTTTTGTTTTTGCCATTGACAAGGTCACCTTGCAAGCTTTTCAAATTTCTCAAATCTTACCACTGTTGACGCTCTTTGATGTAAAAAAGTCGCCTCAACCAATCGCTAAAAATTTGATTTTTGGCGATTGGTCCTAAGAAAGAAAAGAGAAACCCGGACCCTTTGCATTAATTTTTTTTATATTACTTGCTTTTATAGCTTTCGCGTGTTAAATTACTTAAGCCCTCTCCTCTCTGCCGGCCGTTGATCAGGCGATGGACAGTGGTGAAACCCAGACAGGATGTCTGAAAAGTCCTTTGACTCTTGGGGTTCAACCTGTATATTGCGATCGCCGCGGACTGGCCGCGGGTTCGTTGAGGAGTTTTCTCTTTCCTTCTATGGCTGACATTCTGATCACTGCGGTCAGTGCTGCTTACACGGGCACTGACGGGCAGGACGACATTCGAAACGCTACGGGTAACCTTCGCGACATTACCGTCGCAGGTCTCTCTGGTGAAGATCTTCTGATCATCGGATCAGCTGTCTCTAACGGCACTGGTGACGGTGGTAAAGGCCTTGGTTTTTCCATTGGCTCCGCAGACCTTAAGATGGGTTAGGGTGATGACACCCTCACCTTCTCTGGTCAAGCTGGTTCAGGTTTTGCGAAATTCGAGGCAACTACCACCAAGCTTGGCGCTGGTGACGACTTTCTTGTAGTCAACGGCCTCGCCTCTGCTTCCGGCTCCACCATCAAAGGTAACGAAGGAGCTGACGAGATCACATTCGCTGCGGTTGCCAACGGCGCCACAGCTGAGAACGTTCTTATCCAAGGCAACGGTGGTGCTGACAGCATCAGTGCCTCTTGGACTGGTTCTGAAGCCAATAACTTCCGAGTTTTTGGCGGTGCCGACAACGACACCATCAACGTCCTCTTTTCGGCTGTTTCTGCAGCTGCTGGTGGTAGGAGCACTCAGTCTGCTGTCAAGGTTGGTGGCAACAAAGGAGATGACGTCATCTCCGCCACGCTCGCTGGCACTTCACAGCAGTTCCGCATCAACGGCAACAGCGGTGCTGACACACTCAGCGTGAGTGTTAACGCCGATTCCACTGCATTCGGAATTGCTGGTGGTAAGGGAGATGACTCCGTTAGCGCTACTTTCGGTGCCAACTCTGCACAGGGTGCGAGTGTTGCTGGTTCGCTAGGAAACGACACAGTCAACGTTGACATCGGTGGCGGTTTCTATTCCGGCTTCCTGATGAATGGTGCTTCCGGCGCCGACGTCATGACATTCAGCTCCGACCGAGCTGTCACTTTTGGTTCAGCTAACAGTATCCTTGGTGGTACTGGTGCTGACACCATCAATTTCAACGTTGTTGGTGGCGCAATTGCCATCACTGGTGCAAGCGGATTGGTCGTTTCCCTGGGTGCTCCAGGAATCGTCAGTGCAGGCACCACCACCTCCGAGGGTGGCGCTATCAATCTGAATGTTGCCTCCGCTGGCGCTCTTGATGGCTCTGCCTTCTTCCGTGGAACGAATACAGGTGATGACATCAACATCAGCCTGACCACCGGCAGCCTTACCGGTACAAACTTCAGCGGCGAATCTGGAGCTGACTCCATCACCCTGACCCTGGACACAGGTGCTGCAGCTTCGGCCATCTCCATCAATGCTGGTGCAGGTGCTGACCTCTTCACCGCCGACGTCAGAGCTTCTGCTGGTTTCGGTACTCAAACCGGTGGTCAGATCGCCTTCGATGGTGGTGCCGACAACGACACTATCCAGTTCAACCTTGCTTCTGGCGGTCAGATCTCTGCTGCTCAGATCGATGGTGGAGACGGAGCTGATGTCGTGGGTATCACGATGTCTAATGCTTCTGACTTCATCCGTACGAACAGTGGAGTCGAGTTCAATGGTGGATCAGGTGCTGACACCATTACCCTTACGGCTCTCACGGGTTCGAACGCTGCTGCTCGAATCCTGGGTGGATCTGGCGCTGACGTAATCTCTGGCTCCTTCATTGAAGGTTCAGCGGTTACCTTCACTGCTCAAGGCGGTGCTGGTGCAGATACCCTCAACTTCGTTGCAACTGGTGATACCGGCTCAACGGTTTCGTTCTCTGCTGGTGTTATCCGAGGCGATGCAGGTGCTGACAGCATCAACCTCGTGATCACTGGTAACAGTGCGCAAGGCATCAACTTCGGTAGTGCTGCTGGTGGTGCTGGAAACGACACCATCCGCTTCAACCTTGCTGCTTCGGCTGGTTCAGCCTCTGCAAATGTCTACGCAGGTGGCGGAGCTGACTCGATTGTCTTTAGCGGGACAACTGCTCTTGGTAACGGAAACCTGAGGGGTCTCGACTTCCACTTCCAGACTGCTGAGTCCACTGCTCAAGGCTTCGATACCATTTCGTTCAACGCAACTGCTGGTGCCAGTGTGTTGAGTGGTGGCACAATGACCTTCAGTGCTATGGGTAATGCAGCCTTTGCGAAGGCTGGAAACGTCAACACTGGTGGTGCAGTCACTGCAGGCTTCACTGCTGGTGAAGGCAGCATGACGGTCAAACTGAACTTGGGTCTGGTTGAGTTCACTATGAACTCCGCCGGTAACAATACTGGTGGTATTGCAAACAAAGCCTTCATCGCTACCGGCGGTGCGACTACTGCAAACATCATCAGTGCTGTTGACCGCGTTGTTGTCGGCCAAAACAACATTGGCGTTTTCAACATCCAGGCAGGTTCTGCTGGCGGTGTTGAAGGCTACCTGTTCGTTCAAGGTGGTCTCAACGAGGATACAGTCGTTCGCATCGACGGAGCTGATCAAACCGGCGCCGTGGTTGCTGCAGACCTTGTCTTCGATATCGCGACTGCTGGTAACTTCCGACTCACCGATGCTGGTGGTGCCGGAACCGGTGGTATCCGCTTCAACGGTGTTCTCTGATCGGGTTTTAACCTGACGAGTCACTCTTTAATTCTTGAGGAGGCATTTTGCCTCCTCTTTTTTTTGGCTTTCCTCCCTCTATCAATGCTTTTTTAGATCTTCGGGATGCTTTTGGTTTAGAGTGGCCTGTGCGCAAATGGATTCAGGTGTCATCAGCTCTCATTCAAAGCGTCTTTAAGAATCCACCATTTAATTTATTATCGCCTGAAGAGCGTAATTCCCTTCTTGATCAGGCTGAACTAGTGCGTTATGAGTTGGGTGCTCGTATTTTGCAGTATTCAACGGCCAGTCCAGGTTTGTTAGTCTTAATGCAAGGTGAGGTGAGAGTTCTATCTCAATTATCTTCTGGCAGAACAATTACCCTTGATCGTCGTGGTTCCGGTCAGTTACTTGGCTGGATATCTCTTTTGTCGAAATCGTCTGTTGAATATATTCAAGCATCTGATCAGTGTGTATGTCTTCTCATACCTTCTATGGGAATTCAGGAGGCTTTGAAATCTAACAATGCTTTTTACGATTACTTTGATTCTAAAGTAAGTCTTTCTGAAAGTCTATTTGTTCTTGATAAAGTCTTTAAGACCCTTTTATGCCCTCCCTCAGACGAAGAAGCTTGGATTCGTCAAATAGTAAAGCGTACTGTTGTTCAATCTATTCACCCTTCTGATTTCGTTTCTAATACGAAAGAATCTTATTTCTTAGCTTCTGACCTCACGCTTGATTCAGGCGAGGTATTGAATGTTGGTTCACATTTAACTAGCCACTTCTTTGATAGTGGTTTCTTTACTGGGTTAGAATCTTCTTTGCGAGTACTGATTTGCCCACATCACTTAATAGCTCCCTATCAATCGCAACTTGATTTTGATAAGAACGACCGAGTCTCTTCTCCTTCGGATTCCAATCTTTATACCATCGCAACAGATTCAGAAGAGGTCTTGGCCCGAATTGCATCAACTGAAGAATTAGGTTTTATTAACTCCGAAGATCTTGAGCCTCGTCAAAAATTTCCTTCGAGATCATCTTCTAATATTAACGGCCAAATTAGGGCGTGTATGCATAATGTAGCTGATTTATTTTCAATACCATTTTCCTCTGAGGTTATTGATAGAATTATCCAGCAACAACTTAAAAAACGTAGTAAGGTCAGTCTGGAGCTACTTGCCATCCTTGGAGAAGTCCTCGGATTGCAAACTCGGCTTGGCAAGGTTAGGCCCGATCAGTTTCATGCTGTCGTTACTCCATTTATTTTATTACAGGATTCAGGCGATTCCAGTTCTTCTAGGCCAATATTAGTTTTAGAGTCACGAAATTCAAATTATACTGTCTCTGATTCTAAGTTAGGAATAATAGAGCTTTCGCTCTCAGATATTTTTGCTAATGGTGTGGACATTAAAAGGGTTCTCCTTTTTAATAAAACAGAGACAACAAAAACTAACCGTTTCGGTTGGCAGTGGTTTGCTCCGTTGCTTAGAAAATACCGCTGGTCGTTGCTTATTGTATTCCTGGCTACTTTTGGAGCACAGATTGCTACATTAGCAATACCATTATTAATGCAGCAGATAATTGATAAAACTCTTTCCCAAGGAAACATAAGCAGTTTGAATGTTTTAGGTGGTGCGCTAATTGCTATTGCGCTTTTTCAAGCATTAATGCAGGGACTCCGCACATTCGTTTTCAAGGATACTGCCGATCGAATGGATTTGCAGCTTGGTGCCACGGTTATTGATCGTCTTCTAAGACTTCCTCTTCCATTCTTTGATCGTCGTCCTGTTGGTGAATTAAGTCAACGTCTGGGAGAAATGAATTCTATTCGTAACTTTCTTACAGGTACGGCAATCACTTCTGTTATGGATATGCTTTTTAGTGTTATTTATATTGTTGTGATGATTCTTTATAGCCCTCTATTGACCGTTGTTGCGCTTTCAACATTTCCTCTTTATGCAATGCTTGTATTTATTGTGGCTCCTCTCTATAAATCATTAATACGCAAGCAGGCGGTCGCACAAGCACGTACACAGAGTCACGTGATTGAAGTTTTGGGAGCTATTCAGACTGTTAAGGCACAAAATATAGAACTTAAAAGTCGCTGGAAATGGCAAGATCGTTATCAAGGTGTCGTTGAACAGGGATTCAAAGCAGTTACTGTTGGTACGATTAGTGGTCAAATTGGTAATTTTCTAAATACTCTCAGTAGTTTACTTCTTCTTTGGGTGGGTATGATTGAAGTTATTGAAGGCAATATTACGCTTGGTCAGCTTATTGCTTTCCGAATTATTGCCGGATATGTAACAGGTCCCTTGCTAAGGCTTTCAAATCTCTATCAAGGTTTCCAGAAAGTTAGTCTTAGTTTTGAACGACTTGGTGATATTATTAATCAGCAGCCTGAAGCAAATGCCAATACAGGTCAAATTGCATTACCACCTTTGTCTGGTGATGTCTCTTTTGACGATCTCTGCTTCCGTTTTGCTAACCAAGGTCCTTTAACTCTAGATCATGTCACCTTAAATGTTGAACATGGTCAGTTTGTTGGCGTTGCAGGTTTAAGTGGAAGTGGAAAGAGTACTTTGATGAAGTTATTAGGTCGACTGTATGAACCTATGTCTGGCCGTATATTAATTGATGCTTATGATATAGCTAAGACTGATCTTGGTTCTTTGCGTCAGCAGGTTGGAATTGTTCCACAAGAAAGCCTTCTCTTTGAAGGTAGTGTCCGAGAAAATCTATCTTTAGGACGTCCCGAGGCGGACACTGATGATATTATTAGAGCCGCAAAAGTAGCTTGTGCTCATGACTTCATTATGGATCTTCCAGATGGTTACAATACAATTTTGTCTGAGAAAGGTAGTAATTTAAGTGGTGGTCAGCGTCAGCGTTTATCTATCGCTCGGACCCTTCTAGCGGAACCTAGAATGTTGATTCTTGATGAGGCAACTAGTGCATTAGACTATCAAACTGAAGCCCAAGTTTGTGAAAATTTAAAATCCGAACTTGATGGCCGAACTGTGTTTTTCATAACACATCGGTTGGGCACTATAAGGAATGCAGATAAAATTATCATGATGCATCAAGGTCAAGTTGTTGAGGAAGGGGTACATTCTGAATTGCTTGAAATGAAAGGTCGATATTTTGCTCTTTACTCGCAACAAGAAGCTGGCGGCAATCAATAGTACTATTCATTTTCTCCTCTGACTTTCTCATGGTTATTCCATTTACTACACCTGCCGATCATTACATCCCTTCTGATCGTTATCAGCAAATCTTTGGTGTCCCGAAGATTTGGCCACACAATCGTTGGGTTCACTTAATTCATAATTGGAGAACTGGAGGTAGCAGTCTTACAGCTCTTCTTAGTGTCAATGTGCATGATAGTTATTTAAAGATCGGCCACCCCTTCACTAGGTGTGGATGGCCTGTACCGTATGACGTGCAGCCTCTTCAAATCACAGAAGCTAAGCAATTAAAATTGTGGATTAAGTCTCAAAAATCGCCTGCGATATTAGCTGGTCATACTTATGCCGGTATGCCATTAGGTTTAGGAATTTCTGACTATGACAAGTGGATTACCATGCGTGAGCCAGCTTCCAGAATGAATTCTGGGTTGTTACGCTTCCACAGAAAAACTTTAAGAAGTGATAGTCAAGATGGTGGATATGTCGGTAAGACTAAAGGTTGCGATTTCTCATCTCCGCAACAAATAATTGATATATCTAATAATCAACTTTCCCACGAACTCAATGGAATGACTCGACGGCTTGCTGGTTATGCTGCCATTAACAGTCATGAGTCATTCTCATCAGATCTCGAATCCTGCGAGTTACTAGATAATAAACCTATTGATCAATCTACTTTTGATCTAGCTATGGACTACCTCTCAGCTACTAACTGGATTTACTTAACAGATCAAGTGTTGCCTTCGATTTTAATATTAGAATCCCTGTATGGGTTAAAACCATTTATACATCCTTGTTCTGACCTTATTCATAATCCTCAATGGAATGCAAGTGGTGTTACACGTATACAGC
Organism: Synechococcus sp. UW69; assembly: GCF_900474185.1. Taxonomy (NCBI): domain Bacteria; kingdom Bacillati; phylum Cyanobacteriota; class Cyanophyceae; order Synechococcales; family Synechococcaceae; genus Synechococcus; species Synechococcus sp. UW69. Next base: position 506,658 of record NZ_UCNW01000009.1, read on the forward strand.
AATCGCTTTTGTCTGAAAATCGTTCATTGCTTGAATCGCTTAATCAATGGGATGTTAAATTATTCTCTAGAGCTAAATCTTTATTTTGGAGCATGTGGAAGGAATGTGATGTTCCTCCTGCTCGCCTAAAAGCCAGGAGAATACTCCAATGTAAGCCACTGATCTCACCCGTTCAACTTAAGAAAGATTCTGCTAATGCCCGTAAAGTAATAGAATCAAAAATTAATTTCCGTATACAGCATGAGGCCGATCATGAGGTGCAATATTGGATCGAAAAAGACGGTTTAGGCGCTAATTTCTGGAAACATCTTTAGTTCTGGACATCTTGCATTAAATACTTGTCTATAATATCTTTGGTTTTTTTGTCAAGCCAGTTCTCAAAAAGTTCTTCTGCTAGCATTTTACGTGTATCTTTATCAAGTTGTAGCTCTATTCTTTTGGTGATTTCTAGGATTGCGTAGTTTTTTCCCATCCTGAACGGTTCGCTAACTTTATTCAACTCTAGGCCTGTAATTATTGATTTAATTTCTTTTCCTAATTTATTGCTTGGAATATTTTCGTATATTCCACAGAATTTCTTTTCTGGGTCGATGCCCCATTTATTGGATACTGATTCCCACTCTTCTTCCTGGTTCATGATTCTTTGTTGAGCTTCTAGGATTACTCCTTTATTTTGATTTCTCAACAGTTTAAAGCTGTATTTGTCTAGAGTATCTTTTCTGTTTAAGTAATGTCTGTCTGTTTGACTGCTAAACCAATCCCATGATAGGGCATCCTTTGCTCTTTCGAAGAGTGTTTCTGCTGATGTTTCTTCTGTATTATTCTCAATTCCATCTAAATATATATAAATAGCCCTAACTAGGCGAGACTTGATAAGTGTAGTCAATAGGTTTAGCTGATCAAGCTCTTTGCATAGAGTACTTGTTAGTCCATCTTTAAATTCGGCTATTGATGTATCTTTTGTTAGCGTGTCTTCGATTTCCTCAATTCTTATCTTTTTATTCATAGTTTTTTGATGTTAAGTTTGATGTGCTGAAGCTCTCCAAAATTTTGAGTGTCTTTCGGCTTTACGACTCTAACAAGTAAGGCGTCTCTGGGCGAAGTCATAGTTTCAGTTGCATATGTTCGGTGAAATGTAAGTCCATCGAAAATTATCATGTCCCCCCTGTTAAGCCTTGGGCGTTTTATTTGTGAGTTTTTGTCTACTTCTTTTGCTTGTTTCTCGAATATCTCTACCTTCTTTCCATCATAACCATAAATACCCTTAAACGAATTTACTTCTAGATTGTGTATTGATAGCCCTGGTATTTGTTCCCCAAATCCGTCCTGGAGTGATGCCATTAATACAATCATCGCTCTATTGCCGTGTTTGGGGTTGCTGTCTTGATGCCACGTTAAATTGCTTGCATTGTGTCCAAGTTTTCGAGAATGGTCTTCAGACATTGGCCATGTTCTTCGAAGGAGAGTCTTTTGTCTGATAATTGCTATTTCATCTCCGATGTTTGTTTGTAACAAGTTTTTTGCCTTTTTTAGCATTGCAAGTGCACCGCTGAGCTGATGTCTCTTCTCAACTGAATCTCCCAGTGTAATTTCATCGGCGATGTATAAGGGTCTATCGCTTACCTTTTTGAATCTCTGGTCTGCAATTCTTAGAAGTCTTTGTATTTTTATTTCAGGGAGCGATTTTTCGATAGTGATGTATTGACCTGTTTTTAGCTTTCGAAATTGATTTTCTTCGTCCTCTTTTTCGGCGCCTAAGTGAATCGTCATTTTCTCCCTTGGGTAGAGTGCCATGGCCTTTTGGAATTTACTAATGAAGTTCTTGCCTTTGAGATGATTCCACTTCATTTTCCTGAGTCTGTACAAGTATATAGTCTCTGTTTTTATTGTAATGAACTAGCTTTGTATCATCTTGTGGGTCCATGATGCGTTTTTAAAGTTTGATGTGCTGTCTTGCGTTGCTTGCTCTTGATCTCGGTCGATGAAATGTAGCTGGACCATTTTGGTTGCTGCCTTTTGCTTGGCATTCGGCTTGAGGACCTTGCTGTTGATTGATGCTACGACTCTTTGGAGTGACGAGCTCTACACCGTTGGCAAGAGTTTTCAGCCCAGTCTTCGAAGTCTCTTGGTGATGCTCCGGGAAGACACTCACCCCCCCGCCTATTACGTTCTGCTTTGGTTTTGGGGGAATCTTGTTGGACAAAGTCCTATAAGTCTTCGTTTTTTGTCTTGGCTGGCCTATCTGGCCGGTGGATTTGTGATGGTTCTACAGGCGATGGCCCTAGGGGGGGGGCGTCTCAGGGTGGCGGCCATCGCAGCGCTGCTGGCTTTCTGTAGCCCTTATCCGATCCGCTTTGCGATCGAGGGCAAGAGCTATGCCGTGCTTGTACTTTTTGTGGCTCTGGCCTGGTGGTGGCGCCGTTCGGGCCATCCCATCGCTTACGGGGCGGTGGCCGGGCTGGCAGGACTGACCCACTTCTATGGATTGTTTCTGGTGCTGGCGGCCGCGGCTTGGGATGGTTGGCAACGCCGCTGGACATTTGCTGCCGCCGCCTTGATCGGAGTCATCCCGGCCTTGGCCTGGATGGCTTATGCAGCTGACTATTTATTCAGCTCCCGGGCCGCCAGTTGGATCGGTGTGCCGGATTACGCCTTGTTTGAGGAAACCTTGGCCCGCGGCCTTGGACTCTGGCCGCTGCCCAAATTGGCTCTGATCCTGCTGTTGCTGGAGTTGCTGCGGCGTTGGGGAGGGCTGCGTCGGATCCCCTGGCCGGCTTGGAATCTGCTCGATCGAAGCGGTCTGATCCCGTCCCTGCTGATGGTCCTGGGGGTGGTTGTTGTGTCGTTCGTGAAGCCAATGGCCTTCAGCCGTTATTTCGTGGTGCTGTTACCGGCTGTGGTGCCCGTCTTGTCGGTGCAGATTGGTGGTTTGGAGCTCAATCGCTTCGGCCGTGGCTGTGGTCTTGTTGTGCTGGGGCTGATTTTGGCCAGCTGGTGGGGGCCGGGGTTCAGCGAGCTTGATGCCGGGCTTGGTGGTGTACGGGAACAGGACCAGTTCCGTCAGATCAGTCAGCGCACCAGCGGGTTGGAGGAGCGCTACAGCCCCCGCGAGCGTTTGTTCAACCTCAGCGACCGGATGGAGGCGGCGATGGGGAGGATTCCTTCGCCATCAGCGCCGTGGGGGGGAAAGGCGGATCTGAAGCAACGGCTGCAGGGACTGGATCAGCCGCAGCAACTTTGGCTGGCCAGCAGTGGGCCGCCGCTGGCTATGAAGCGCAAGCTCAAACCGCTGCAATCGCAGGTTGAGCTTGCGGGTTTCCGCTGTGAACCGCAAGCTACCGACCTCACCCATGCACGGCTGTTGCGTTGCCGATCTGAATCCATGGGCCTGTCCAAATGAGCTGTTCGGCAGCCTCGCTCGTGCAAGCCAGAAGCAGCGGGCCGCAGGTCTGCGGGTCCACCAGCAGCTCCAGCAGGGCAGCGGAGGGCTGCTGGTGCAGCTGAACAGGCCCCTCCAGCCACCGCCAGGCTGCCCGGTTGGACGGGGCCAGCGTGCTGGAGACGCCGCGTTCGAACAGCTCCAGCGCACCGTGGTAGGTCGGGATAGCAGGGTTGTCCAACTCGACCTTGAGTCCTGGGTCGTTCTGGAGCATCTCGCCCAGATGTCCAAGCAGGCCGAAACCGGTGATGTCGGTGCAGGCGTGAATGTCCTTCCGGACCGGCTCCACCTGCTCAAGAAGCGTGTGCTGGCTGCACGCCATGCCCCGCAGCGCAGCATCCAGATCAGGAGCTTTCGTGGCGCCGCTCATGGCCCCTGCAAACAGCACCCCGGTGCCAAGGGGGCGACTGATCAGCAGGGCATCACCGGGCCGCAGGCCTGATTTCAGCCAGGGCGGTTTGCTGTTGCTGCCGTTCACCGTGAGGGTGACCTGCACCCCGAGGCTTGCCGGCACGGGTGCGGCGCTGCGCGACTCCATCGTGTGTCCACCGATCAGTTCGGCGCCCTGTTCATCCAGAACCGAGCGGATGCCGGCGAGGGTCTGCACCAGCAGCTCCTGCTGATCGTTGGCCGGGATCATCGGCAGCGTGATCGTTGCCATAGCGCTGGAGACCTCAGCACCGCAGGCCCACAGATCAGAGCAGGCATGCAGGGCCGTCAGACGGCCGTTCAGCCAGGGGTCACTCACCAGGGCCGGAAAGCCATCCATGCTTTGCAGCAGCTCTTGATTGCCAGGGAGAAGAGCGGCGTCTTCCGGCTGCCCCCCCAGCCCCACCCGTTCCAGGGCTGCGCCCAGGGGTTGGGCGGGCAACTTGGCTGCGCAACCCCGGCAGGCCATCGGAGCCGCATCGGGCATCGTCGGCGGTCGCTGAAATCCGGCCATGAAGGCGCGGTCGATGCGTTGCTTCAGGCGCCAAATCAGGGGGGATGGCCCCAGCCGCCAGCTGCCCCACCGCGCCCAGGCGGCATCCTCATGGCTGCCGATCAGCTGCAGCGCCTGACGCTGCGGATTCCAGGGGCGCAGGGGTTGGCCCCGGCAGGCTGCTTCCAGATTGCTGGCCAAGGGGCGTCCGGCGCGTACCGCCCACACCCCTGACGCCGGGCGGGGCGCGGCGCTGATCACGGCACAGTCTCCGCTAGCGAACAGGGATGGATGCCCGTCCACCCTCAGACAGCGATCCGTGCGGATCCGGCCATCGGGATCCAGCGGTAGACCGGCCTTCGCAAGCCAAGCGGGACCCTGGCTTCCTGTGCAAAGCAGGCTGGGTCCGCAGGGGTGGCTGTCGTCATTGATCAAGTCGATGCGCGCCCGTCGCAGCACCCGTTGCAGTGCTCGATCCAGTTGCCCAGGACGCTGTTGCAGCTCCAGCGCCCGTTGCGGCCAGCGGCGACGCAGTGCTAAGACGACTTCCAAACCGGCAGCTCCCGCTCCGATTACCCGCAGGGGCTTGGGGTCGCATGAATCTTCGCTCTCCAGAAAGGCGAGCGACGCTTCCAAGGGCTTGATCGGCATCCCAGTGGCGCTCGGTCGGCTTACTGCGCCCACATCCATGCTGAGCCAATCAAAGTGGAGTGCAGGCCGATCGCGAAGCGTCAGCCAGTTCTGCTGAGGGTTCAATCCGGTGATTTCCGCTTCCACGAAGGCCACTCCGGCCCTGTCACAGAGCTGGCGCAGGTCGATGGCGAGCTCGTCGCGCTGATAGAGACCGGCAATCAGCCCAGGCACCATGCCGGAATACAGAGCTGTGCTGCTGCGGTTCACCAGCGTGATGCTGTGCGGCGGGCGTCGCTCCGGCCGCATCGCCCAGCGATTGAGCAGAAGCGCATGGCTATGGCCGCCGCCGGCCAGGAGCAGCACACCAGTTGTACTCATGGGTTGTGCCGATACCCCGCTGGATTGGCCTGCTGCCAGGCCCAGCCATCGCGGCACATCTCCTCCAGGCTTCGGCGGGCACTCCAGCCGAGCACGCTCCGCGCGGTCTGGGGGCAGGCCTCGAGGCGGGGCACATCGCCGGGTCGACGCTCCACAACTTCGTAGGGGATGGTCAAGCCTGTGGCCTGTTCGAAACCGTGCACCACGTCCAGCACGCTGAGGCCACGGCCGGTGCCGATGTTCAGGGTTAAGGGATCAGACGTTTGCCGCTCGAACAAGTGATCAAGAGCCGTGCCATGGGCTTCGGCCAGATCCATCACGTGCAGGTAATCCCGGATGCCGGTGCCATCCGGTGTGGGGTAGTCCTGGCCGAAGATGCGTAATCGATCCCGGCGGCCTGCGGCTACCTGGGTGATGTAAGGGAACAAGTTATTGGGAATTCCCATCGGGTCTTCACCGATCCGTCCGCTTGGATGAGCGCCAACCGGGTTGAAGTAGCGCAGGCAAGCCACTTGCCATTGGCCCGAGCGACAAAGGGCCCCCAGCATCTGTTCCACCGCCACTTTGGTCTGGGCATAGGGGTGGACCGGCGCCGTTGGCATGTCTTCCCGCAGTGGGAACGTTTCGGGTTCTCCGTAGGCGGTGGATGTGCTGCTGAAAACCAAGGTTCGGCAGCCGTAACGCTCCATAGCTGCCGCTAGCACGCGGCTGCCGTTCACATTCACATCCCAGTAAAGGAGTGGGTTGGCGACCGATTCCCCAACGGCTTTCAGTCCGGCAAAATGAATCACCCCATCCACGGCTCCAGCAGCGCTGAAGGCCTGATCCACAGCGCTGGGGTTACGCACGTCCCCCTCCACCAGGGTCAGCTGGGTTGAACCTGCCAGCGCCTGCACCCGCTTCAGAGCTTCGGGGCTGCTGTTGTCGAAGTTGTCGAGCACCACAAGCTCGTGGCCCTTCTCCAGCAGCACAAGGCAGGTGTGACTCCCAATGAAGCCGGCACCTCCAGTGATGAGGACCCTCCGGCTCATGTCTGCAACCGTTTGCATCCCCTGATTCTGGATCAACTTGATTGCAAAAGGCTGCCGCCATAAGCGATTTAGCTTAGTTTTTACCCATTGCATTGGGCTTGTGAAGAGCGGAACGGTGGTTCCGAAGTTGCAGCGAGCGATTGGGGTAGAAGGTCAAGCTCTTCTTGACCGGTTCAACCTGCTCAAGCCCTTGGTAGAGCAAATGCTGATCAGTGAGGCGATCGCCCACGTCGTGGTCTCACATGAACAGCTGGAGCAGGCGCGGCTCGGCTTGCTTGAGCAGCGTGGTTACGACGGCATCGAGCAGTGGGCGGAGCTTCTGGGTGAGTGGGGGCGTAGCGAGGGGGAGGTTCTGGAGCGTCTTCGCCACGGCATTCGTCGCCGCAGCTTCATTCGGGAGCGTTTCGCGGCTAAGGCTGAGGCGCGCTTCCTGGAACGCAAGAACGAGCTGGATCAGGTGGTGTACAGCCTGCTTCGTCTAGAGAACAGCTTTCTGGCGCGTGAGCTCTACCTGCAGATCGAATCGGGTGAATCCAATTTCGCCGATCTGGCCAAGCGCTACGCCGAGGGACCGGAACGCAACACCAACGGAATCGTGGGCCCCGTCTCCCTCACCCAGGCGCATCCGATCTTGGTCGAGAAGTTACGGGTCGCTCAGCCCGGTGTGCTGCTTGAACCCTTCCGAATTTCGGATTGGTGGCTGGTGGTTCGGTTGGAGCGTTACTCACCAGCAACGTTCACCGATGAGGTTTCTGATCAGATGTGCCAAGAAATGTTCGACGCCTGGATCGACGAGGAAACCGCCAACAGCTTGAGCCTGCTTGCCTCTGGAACGACAGAGCCGGCGCCCACAAATGACTTCAGCGACTTCAGCATCTCCCGATGACCCAGACACCGTCTTTCCCGTTGCTGGAGCATCCGGCCTTCCGCGGTGTCTCTGATGTCTCGGCTTACAGGTTGGAGAGCAGCAGCAATTTGCTCCGTTTCGAGCTTGGCGGGCAGCTGTGTGATCCCAACGACATCCCGGCCCGGATCCTGGTCATCCTCCAAGGCCAGGCTAGGCTTGTTGGTCGTAACAATGGCCGCCTCACGACGGTCGGCAAGTTCGGCCCCGGCAGTGTGATTGGGGCCGCCAGTCATCTTTGCGGTGCCCCTTGCGAGAACGTGATCGCCGCTGAGGAGGTGATTGCCTGTGCACTCTCCGACGAACTCTGGCGCGAGCTCTATTACAGCGAACCCACATTCCGAAACTGGTGCGATCAACAGCTCTGGCCCCAGGAGCTGCTCAAGCTGTTGGAAGCTCTTGAGCAGAACAACCCTGAGACCGAGAGCTCTGCCCTTGAAAAGCTGGACAGTGCCCTGCATTCCGCCGAGCGCTGTGCTCCGAACTCCACTGCGGTGGATGCAGCCCTGGCTGCCGGGAAGCGTCTGTATGTCACAAGTGCGTGGGGCGATCTGACCGTCGGTCAACCGGTTCGATCATTTGCGGACATGCCGTCCTGCGAACCTTTTTCGCTGCGTCTGGTGGCGCTGCCGTCAATCGAGGCTTCCGCCTTGGAGCCCCTGGATGAGAGCGATCCAGAGAAAGCCCTGACGCCGTTCGAATCCATTCAAGATGCCGAGATACTTCCCCCCGTCAGCAGCTACAGCCCAGAGCGGAATGTGGTGGACGGTCTAAGGCTGATTCGTGCTGATGGTTCTCTTCAGGAAACCTTGGCCTGTTTTCAGATGCTGGCGCAGCTGATGAAGCTGCCGTTTCGCCGTGATTCGATCGAGAAGGTTCTTCAGGACAACCTCGGTCGTGGCCTGACTCCGAATCTCCAGCTCTGTGGGCAGCTGGCGGCCAGTCTTGGTCTGCACGTAATGGCGGCAAGGGTCCCGGCGGGAGCGGGAACGCGTCTCCAGGTGCCCTCAATGCTCCCGTGGAAGGGAGGCTTTGCTCTGGTGATCGCCAGCAGTGAGCGGGGTCTGAAGCTGGCCTCGCCCAGGCAGGGCATGGTGACCCTGGCGCCGGATGATCTCGCGGAGCAGTTCCCCGATGGGATTGAACTGCTTCTGATGGAGCGGTCCAATTCCACGCCCGATCAGAAGTTCGGCCCAGGGTGGTTTTGGCCTGCTCTGAAGCGCTATCGAGGCGTGTTGATCCAGGTGCTGTCCGCCAGTTTTGTGGTGCAGCTGTTCACCCTGGCCAATCCGCTGCTGATCCAGGTGATCATCGACAAGGTGATTACCCAGCGCAGCCTGGACACGCTGCAAGTACTTGGAATCGCCCTCGTGGTGGTGACCATTCTTGAGGGGGTGCTCGGCAGCCTCAAGACCTTCCTTTTTGCGGAAACCACCAACCGGATTGATCAGCGCCTTGGGGCTGAGGTGATCGACCACCTGTTGCGTCTTCCCCTTGGCTATTTCGATCGGCGCCCTGTGGGTGAATTGGGAACTCGGGTGGCTGAACTGGAGAAGATCCGCAATTTCCTCACCGGTCAAGCCCTCAACACCATCCTGGATGCCGCCTTTTCTGTGATCTACATCGCGGTGATGCTGATTTACAGCTGGCTGCTCACGTTGATCGCCCTCTCCGTTCTTCCGATTCAGATCGGACTGACGATCGTGGGTGCGCCCCTCTTCCGCCGTCAGTTCCGTGCGGCTGCTGAAGAAAACGCCAAGACCCAGAGTCATCTGGTGGAGGTGCTCACCGGCATCCAGACGGTGAAGGCCCAGAACGTGGAGATGGTCAGCCGCTGGCGCTGGCAGGGTTTCTATTCCCAATACATCGCCCGCACCTTTGAGAAAACCATCACCGGCACGGCCCTGAATCAGACCAGCCAGGTGCTGCAGAAGATCTCTCAGTTAATGGTGCTCTGGATTGGTGCCTCCATGGTGCTGAGTGGCGATCTGACTCTGGGGCAGCTGATCGCGTTCCGGATTATCTCCGGTTACGTCACCCAACCCCTGCTGCGCCTGTCCACGATCTGGCAGAACATCCAGGAACTGCGCGTCAGCTTTGAACGGCTTGCCGATGTGATCGATACACCAGAGGAATCCGATGAAGTCGATAAATCAAAGGTGATGCTGCCACCGCTGCAGGGAGACGTGCGGTTTGAGAATTTGTCCTTTCGATTCCGTCCCGGGCAGCCGCAGGTGCTGAAGGAAGTGAATCTTGAGATTCCTGCCGGCACCTTTGTGGGCATCGTGGGCCAGAGCGGAAGCGGCAAGAGCACGCTGATGAAACTGCTGCCCCGGCTCTATGCACCCGAGGGAGGCCGGATCCTGATCGATGACTACGACATCGGAAAGGTCGAGCTTTATTCCCTGCGTCGTCAGATCGGCATTGTTCCTCAGGATCCCCTCTTGTTCAGCGGAACCGTGAGTGACAACATTGCGCTCACAAACCCTGAAGCGTCCAGTGAGGAGATCGTGCGGGCCGCACGTCTCGCGAATGCCCATGACTTCATCATGGATCTTCCCAGTGGCTACAGCACGCCTGTTGGTGAACGGGGTGCTGCCCTCAGCGGAGGACAGAGACAGCGAGTTGCCATCGCCCGCACCTTGCTGAGCAACCCCAGGCTGCTGGTGATGGATGAGGCCACAAGCGCCCTCGACTACGAAACCGAACGGAAGGTCTGCGACAACCTTCTCGACAACCTCAACGACCGCACCGTCTTCTTCATCACCCACCGTCTGTCGACCATCCGTAAGGCCGACGTGATTGTGATGTTGCACCAGGGAGCTGTTGTTGAAGTCGGCACGCACGATGACCTCATGACGCACCGCGGTCGCTATTACGCCCTTTACCGCCAGCAGGAGAGCTCCTGATGAAGATGAATCCTCAAAAGTTGACGGCCCTCGTCAGGCAGGGGTCCAGCAATCTGGTTGGCACGTCCCGGGACTTTCTGCGTCGCTTTGACCCCGGCGACATGGGAGATGCAACCGATCTCAACACCTACGACGAATCGATTCTTCAGCAGGGTCGCTTCTGGATGCGCACCGTCACCTGGACCCTGATTGGCAGCAGTCTGTTCGGTGTGGCCTGGCTGGCCTTTGCTCGGACGGAGGAGATCGTCGTAGCACCAGGCCAGCTGGAGCCGATCGGATCAGTCCAGGACATCCAGATGCCCGTGGGCGGTGTGGCGGATCAAATCCTCGTGGCCGAAGGTGATCGTGTGAAGGCCGGCCAGGTGCTGATGAAGCTGGACACTGAAGCCAGTGAGGAACAGCGCGTGAGTCTTGAAAAAAACATCAAGCTCATGCAGGAACAACTGCAGTTGAAAGAGCAGGAAAAGCTCAAAACCATCCAGGTCAATCAGGAAGAGGTGCTGATGTTGGAGAACAATCTGCAGTTGCAGGCCGAAATCCTGGAGCGCTACGAGCAGTTGGAGGCAGCTGGTGCCTTTTCCGAAGTGCAATACCTCAATCAGCAGAACGTCGTTGTCGAAACCCGCGGAAAATTGATGCAGACCAAGGCGGAACGCTTGCGCCAGATCGCCCTTCTCGATCAACAGACGGCTCAATTGAAGTCGGAGCTTGCCGATCTCAATGGGCGCTTGGTGGAGAGCAAGGTCACCCTGCGTTATCAGCAGCTCAGGTCGCCTGTGGATGGCGTGATCTTTGATCTCAAGCCCACGTCCCGTGGCTTCACCGCCCAATCCACCCAGACGGTCATGAAGGTGGTGCCGATGGGTTCGCTCGAAGCGAAGGTGGAGGTGCCAAGCAACAAGATCGGTTTTGTGCAGGTGCCACCGGGTTGTCCTGAAAAGCGTGACGCTTGCATGACTGCCGATATCAGCATCGACTCCTTCCCTTCCACTGATTTCGGAGTGCTCAAGGGCAAAGTGATTCGCATCGGTTCCGATGCCCTAGAGCCTGACCCCCAGGAGCAGCGTCAGGAACTCAGTTTCCCGGTCACGATTCAGCTGGATGATCAACAGCTGAAGCTCAAGACGGGATCCTCCTTGCCCCTGCAGGTGGGCATGAGCCTGACGGCGAACATCAAGCTGCGCAAGGTCTCCTACCTGCAGCTGCTGCTGGGAGAATTCCAGGACAAGGCGGAATCGCTACAGCGTCTCTGAGTCAGTGCGGATCCTTTTCGTTCATCAGAACTTTCCAGGGCAGTACGTCCATATCCTTCGCCGTTTGTCTCGACTTGGTGGGCATCAAGTGATTGGGTTGGGGATTAATGAAGTCGGTCCTTTGGGCAAGCTTCCAGATAATATTGCTTATTTTCGTTATTCCCTTAGTCAGGGCAATGGTGCAGGTGTTCACCCCCTGGCAAGAGAAACTGAAACCAAAGTGATTCGGGCGGAGGGGGTCGCCCGAGCAGCTTCTCGACTGCGTGATCAGGGATTTTATCCAGACTTGATCTGTGCTCATCCTGGTTGGGGTGAGGCTATGTTTTTGCGTACCGTTTGGCCGGATACTCCAGTTCTTTGTTATCAAGAATTTTTCTATCGTGAGCATGGTTTCGATGCCAATTTTGATCCTGAGTTTCTAGATGAAAAGCGGGATTGGGATTACGTTGCGCGAATAATCATGAAAAATGCTTATTTGCAAGTAACGCTGGAGCAGGCCACATGGAATGTTTCTCCAACCCATTTTCAGGCGAGCAGTTATCCGGAGCACTGGCGTCGAAAAATCAGCGTGATTCATGACGGCATTGATCTCCAGCAGGCTCGTCCCCATCCATCACCGGAGCCGCTCAAGCTGCCTGATGGCACCGTGTTGGAGAAGGGTCAACCGATCGTCACCTTTGTGAACCGCTGCCTGGAGCCCTATCGGGGCTGCCACACCTTCATCCGGGCCATTCCTGAACTGCAGCGGCAATACCCCGAAGCGCGGTTGGTGATCGTCGGCAAGACCAAGGGGGTGAGCTACGGCGCTGAGTGCCCGGACGGGGAGTGGGGTGAGCGCTTCCTGGCGGAAATCGATGGTCAGTACGACCCGAGCCGGGTTCATTTCACGGGCCCCTTGCCTTACAGCCAGTTCATTCCCTTGCTGCAGCTCAGTGCTTGCCACGTGTATCTCACCTACCCCTTTGTGATGAGCTGGAGCTTGCTGGAGGCAATGGCCTGTGGTTGTGCGGTGGTGGGGTCCGACACGGCTCCGGTGCGGGAGGTCGTTCGTCACGGCCAGAACGGTGTGCTGGTGGATTTCTTCTCACCCGCAGATCTGGCCGCGGCGGTGGTTGAGCTGCTCAACGATCCTCAGCGCGCTGCTGGCTTTGGTGCAGCGGCCCGAGAGACGGTCGAACGTAGTTATGACCTTGATGCCTGCGTCACTCGACAACTGGCTTTGATGGACCTGGTGGCCACTCGCAGCATCGTGGCCTGAGGTCACCCGGCAGACTGGGCCGCTGTACCCGCATCCCGCACGTGAGTCAGCTCCAGAGCCTCAGGGGCATGGTGGATCTGCTGCCGGAGGCGCTTCAGCGCTGGCAGGCGGTGGAGGCGATGGCTCGGGAGTATTTCCAGCGTTCAGGGTTTGGCGAGATTCGGACGCCGCTTCTGGAGACGACCGATCTGTTCTGCCGTGGCATCGGTGAGGGCACCGATGTGGTGGGCAAAGAGATGTACAGCTTTCAAGACCGGGGCGATCGCTCCTGCACCTTGCGGCCGGAAGGCACGGCCTCCGTGGTGCGTGCGGCCCTTCAGCACGGTTTGCTCAGTCAGGGTGCACAGAAGCTCTGGTATGCGGGGCCGATGTTTCGCTACGAGCGCCCCCAGGCCGGCCGGCAGCGTCAGTTCCACCAGATCGGTGTGGAGTGGCTGGGTGCTAGCAGTGCCCGTAGCGATGTTGAGGTGATCGCTCTGGCTTGGGACCTCCTGGCCAGCCTTGGGGTTGGGGGATTGGAGCTGGAATTGAACAGCCTTGGCACGGCGGAGGACCGCCAGGCCTACCGCAATGCACTAGTGGCCTGGCTCGAACAGCGGTCTGACGCTTTAGATCCTGATTCCCAGGCCCGACTCAGCACCAATCCGCTGCGGATCCTTGATTCCAAAAACAAGGACACTCAGACCCTGCTGGAGCAGGCACCCACTCTTGTGGATGCGCTCTGTGATGCCAGCCGTGAGCGTTTTGCCGACGTGCAGCAGGGGCTGACCGCCCTTGGCATTCCCTTCCGACTCAATCCCAGGCTGGTGCGTGGCTTGGATTACTACAGCCACACGGCTTTCGAGATCACCAGTGACCAACTCGGTGCCCAGGCCACCGTGTGCGGTGGTGGCCGTTACGACGGCTTGATCGGCCAGTTGGGAGGAGCCCCAACCCCCGCCATCGGTTGGGCTCTTGGAATGGAACGGCTTTTGCTCGTGCTTGAGGCTGCTGCGCAGGCGGATTCTCAAGGAGTCGCCGCCCGACTGACGGCGACTCCATCAGCCGAGGTTTATGTGGTGAACAGAGGTGGGGAGGCTGAGTGTGTTGCCCTGTCCTTGGCACGGGAGCTTCGGGCCGCTGGGCTTTGGGTCGAATTGGATGCGTCGGGCTCCTCTTTCGGCAAGCAGTTCAAGCGGGCCGATCGCAGCGGTGCGCGCTGGGCGCTGGTGCTCGGCGATGAGGAGGCCCAGGCGGGAATGGTGCGCCTCAAGCCGTTGCAGCAGCAGGGTGAGGAATCCACCGTTGCGATCTCGCCGGTGGCCGCGATTGTGGATGCACTGCGCACCCCCTGAGTATGCAGATCCACCTCGTCACTGGCGGTGCCGGCTTTCTCGGCTCCCATCTGATCGACCGCCTGATGGAGGGCGGTGATGAGGTGATCTGTCTCGACAATTACTTCACCGGCCGCAAGGCCAACATCGCCCGCTGGATTGGCCATCCCCGCTTCGAGCTCATCCGTCACGACGTCACGGAACCGATCAAGCTGGAGGTCGACCGGATCTGGCATCTGGCCTGTCCTGCCTCGCCGATTCACTATCAGTTCAATCCGGTCAAAACGGCCAAGACCAGTTTTCTCGGCACGTACAACATGCTGGGTCTGGCTCGGCGGGTAGGAGCGCGGTTGCTGCTGGCCAGCACCAGTGAGGTGTATGGCGATCCTGAGGTGCATCCCCAGCCCGAGAGTTACTGGGGTTCTGTCAATCCGATCGGTGTGCGTAGTTGCTACGACGAGGGAAAGCGCATCGCTGAAACCCTTTGTTTTGATTACCAGCGCATGAATGGTGTTGAGGTGCGGGTAGCGCGCATCTTCAACACCTATGGCCCGCGCATGCTCCTGGATGACGGCCGGGTGGTGAGCAACTTCATCGTTCAGGCTCTGCGGGGCGAACCACTGACGCTCTACGGAGATGGCCGCCAGACCCGCTCGTTCTGTTATGTCAGTGATCTCATCGAGGGGCTGATCCTCCTGATGAACGGTGAGCACAACGGGCCTATCAACCTAGGCAATCCTGCTGAATTCACGATTCGAGAGTTGGCGCAGCTGGTGCGTATGCGGATCAATCCGGAGCTGCCTTTGGAGGAGATGCCCTTACCACAGGATGACCCTCAACAGCGGCAACCGGCGATTGACCTCGCCCGTCAGCAGCTCGACTGGCAGCCGACTGTGTCACTGGAGCAGGGTCTGGCTCCCACCATCGACTCCTTCCGTAATCTCCTGGAACTTGAAGAAGGTTGCGGGACGTGAAGATTCAACGGATCTGCTGCATCGGTGCGGGGTATGTGGGCGGACCGACCATGGCGGTGATCGCTGATCGCTGCCAGCAGGTTCAAGTGCAGGTGGTGGATATCAACCAGGCGCGAATTGATGCTTGGAATGATCCCGACCTTGGCAAGTTGCCTGTGTATGAACCAGGGCTCGACCGCGTGGTCGAACGGGCTCGGGGACGCAACCTGCATTTCTCCACCGATGTGGCCGCTTCCATTGCCGCTGCGGACATGGTGTTCATTTCGGTCAACACGCCCACCAAGACCAAGGGGCTCGGAGCTGGACAGGCCAGTGATCTCCGTTGGGTGGAAGCCTGTGCCCGTGAGGTGGCTCAGGCGGCCACCGGTCACACGATCGTCGTGGAGAAGAGCACCCTGCCCGTGAGAACGGCTGCCGCCATTAAAACCATCCTGGAAGCAGCTAGTGACGGAGAGGATCAACGGACCTTTTCGGTGCTCTCCAATCCCGAGTTTCTGGCGGAAGGAACGGCCATTAGCGATCTGGAGGCCCCCGACCGGGTCTTGATCGGTGGTGATGATCCTGCATCCATTGATTCCCTCGCCGAGATCTACGCCCACTGGGTTCCTCAGCAGCAGATTTTGCGCACCAACCTTTGGAGTAGTGAGCTCTCAAAGCTCACCGCTAATGCCTTCTTAGCGCAGCGCATCAGCTCGATTAACTCCATTGCTGCCTTCTGCGAGGCCAGTGGGGCGGATGTACGTGAGGTGGCTCGGGCGATTGGCACCGACAGTCGGATCGGCCCGAAATTCCTCAATGCTGGGCCGGGGTTCGGTGGTAGCTGTTTCCAAAAGGACATCCTCAACCTGGTGTATCTCTGCCGTCATTTCGGCCTGCCGGAGGTGGCGGATTACTGGGAGAGTGTGGTGGCTCTGAACACGTGGCAACAGCACCGCATTGCCCGGTTGGTGGTGCAAAAGTTGTTCGGCACTGTGACTGGAAAGCGGCTGGCGATTCTTGGTTTTGCTTTCAAGGCCGACACCAACGACACCCGCGAAGCTCCGGCGATTCGCATCTGCCGAGATCTTCTCGAGGAAGGTGCTCAGCTGTCCATTCACGATCCCAAGGTGTCTGCTCAACAGATGGCACGGGACCTTCAACAGGAAGCAGCACCTCAGGCGGGCTCCCTCAGTGGAACCGGTAGTTGGGCTGAAGCCGGCACCATTGAAGATGCCGTGACAGGTGCCGATGCCGTGTTGGTGCTCACTGAATGGCAGCAATACCGCGATCTCAATTGGATGTCTCTTGCCGGCCGGATGCGCAAGCCGGCATGGGTCTTTGATGCGAGGGCGGTTGCCGACCCCGAACAGGTGAGAGCCGCGGGCCTAAGCCTTTGGCGAGTGGGGGATGGTGAGGGTTGATGGGGCGAACAGTTCTTGTCACTGGCGCTGCAGGCTTCATTGGCGCAGCCCTCTCGAGACGACTTCTGCAGCGTGGTGATCGTGTTGTCGGTCTCGACAATCTGAACAACTATTACGACCCCAGCCTTAAGCAGGCAAGGTTGGGTCAGATCGAAGCCGTGGCTCCTTCTGGAGCCTGGCGTTTTGAGCGTTTGGCGTTGGAAGATGGTGAGTCGTTGACGGCACTGTTTGCTGAAGAAAGGCCCAAGGTGGTGGTGAATCTGGCCGCGCAGGCTGGTGTTCGTTATTCCCTGGAGAACCCGGCGGCTTACATCCAGAGCAACCTGGTGGGCTTCGGGAATTTGCTCGAGGGCTGCCGCCATTCCGGCACCGAAAACCTTGTGTACGCCTCAAGTAGCTCGGTTTATGGCGGTAACCGTAATTTGCCGTTTCACGAACGTCAGCCGGTGAATCATCCGGTGAGCCTGTACGCCGCTAGCAAGAAGGCGAACGAGTTGATGGCTCATACCTACAGCCATCTCTATGGGCTGCCGGCTACAGGGTTGCGCTTTTTCACGGTGTATGGCCCCTGGGGGCGCCCCGACATGGCTCCGATGCTGTTTGCCAAAGCCATCCTTGCGGGTGAACCGATCAAGGTTTTCAACCACGGCAAGATGCAGCGTGATTTCACCTACATCGACGACATCGTCGAGGGGGTGTTGCGTTGCTGCGACAAGCCGGCGACTTCCAATGCTGCCTTTGATCCGCTGCAGCCGGACCCGGCCACGGCGGCGGCACCGCATCGGGTTTTCAATATCGGCAACAGTCAGCCCATCGAACTATTGCGCTTTATCGAGGTGATGGAGCAGACACTGGGCCGTGAGGCGGTGAAGGATTATCAACCGATGCAGCCGGGCGACGTTGTTTCTACGGCTGCCGACACATCAGCTCTTGAGAGTTGGATTGGTTTTAAACCTGCAACATCTCTTGTCTGCGGCATAAAAAATTTCACCGAATGGTTTACTGATTTCTATGATTGAGAAATTACTAATACTTTGTTTTGGGAGGAAAAATTTTCCTTTGGGCATTCGCTATTTGCGTTTACACGATCGCCACTTTGAAGGTTCAGCAGTTGTTGCTGGAAAAATCTACTGAATTGGCTTATTGAATGAAGCCAATTCTTGCTCGTGCCGATTAGTTCGTGATATATCAATTTTTTTACGATAATATTTTGGTGGCTTGCAGATTAATCGATCGCTTTTGATTTTCCTAGTCTTTCCCCGATTTTGGCTGGTTAATGCGATTTTATTAGTAAAAGCTGAAAGCTGGAAAGAGCCCTGAATATAGTAGATAACAATATTTTCTAGTGCTGTGTATTGGCACTACTCCTTATGCAGAGGTTGAGCTCTTAAATGATGATTTTAAATTGTGGTCTGAACTTTTTGCCGAAATCAGTGTTGCCTGTCATTGATTGATTTCTTGTCTCTCTGAAGTATTTATTAGTTGTTATAATTGATTTTTGAAGAGGCTTCTTGCGTTACGGCCATTAGACTTATAACTATAATGTCGATATCGCGCTCTTCGATTTTTAATAAACATGCACTATAAATTTAAGGGTAGACAGATAGTTGACAAGATGACTGCTCACAAATACTTGTTAATTGCAGGAAGTTGAAACTGTGGAATGATCTATTCGCATGATTGCTAAGTCTAGGTAGGCTGTTCACAAAGATCTCATAAACTAATGCCTTTTTTGGCAGGCATCTTATCTGTATTCCTGAAAACGTTAATCACTATATCGATTATATTCAAAAGAAATCGCAATTTCTAGAGTCGTTAGGCTTCATTAAATTATCAACAGATTATTCCCAAATGCGCAGTCATGAGCTGCATAATTGCGCAAAGCATATGTAATACAATTGTCCACATTTGGCTCAAATTTCTTTATCAAGAAACCCGATCGATCGATTTGAGTCTGCATTTATTCGCTACATGTTACAGAATAGAATACGTTGCCAGGAAACTATGCATGAAGCCAAGGCTGGTTTCAGCATGATCTTGCCAGGAAAAATATTCTTTCGCATTAAAATATTGGCGTGAATTTCACGCAGAAGTTGGCATTTGTCTATACGATAATCTGCTTTTGAATTCTGCTCAGTCTCAATAATATCCTCCATTGTTTCGACATTAATCATCATATTGCTGCATCAGATGTAGAGTCTAGATCTAATGATTCTCTGCCAAACTAAAAAAGACAGCAGTAATTTGCAAAGCTAAACCCTTCTTAGAAGCCAACAAAAATGCAATCAATTACCATAAGCCATGTATTCATAAATTAGAGCCAATGATCATCGAGATCTCAGCTCGTGGCTTGAAATTTGAACTGCTTTTGATGTGCTTTGGCCTTAATTGAAATCACTGTTCTTGCTTGACAGGATCACGGCGGGACAGCTATGATTTATATAACAAACTATTGCTATGGAATATTTTAATCGCATAAGTGATTTAATTCATCATAAGCATGATTATGAGAGTGCTTCATATTATATAAAAGAACTGCTTTCGAATAAAAGTTTAAGCAAGCAAGATGAGACCTTGCTAAAACTAAAGCTGAGATATTGTGCCTTAAAGCGTGGAAAAATTAAGTCCAAGTCACTAGTGGCCATTGATGAATCTGAGTGGCATTTAAGTAAAGCATTAGAAACAAATTTAGTAAGTCTTGGTGAAAATGGGCATCATTTAACAGAACTATCTATTTCGCCTAAAGTTACGATCATTTTGCCTATCTACAATGCCCCTATTGCTTTGAAAGGGTGTTTAGATAGCCTTTTAAATTGCACGCCTTCTTCTGTAAGAATTATAGCAATTAATGACGCTAGCACTGATCCTGAGATATCAAATTTACTTGACTCTTATTCAATAGCCCAAAATTTAGATATATATACAAATGCTGAGAATTTAGGCTTCTCAGGGACTGTAAATCGTGGATTTTCTTTGGCAAATAATAACGATGTGATTATACTCAACAGTGACACTGTTGTTACTCCTGGCTGGGTCTCTAATTTAAAGATCAAAGCTTATTCTAACCCTAGAATAGCAACAGTTACTCCTCTATCTAATAGCGCTGGTCCTTTCTCAGTTGCAAAAACTTGCTCACCAAGAGAAGCTATTCAAATTCAAAAGCTTCTTAATTCTCTCGGTTGTGAGCATCACTTTGAGAGTCTTCAAGAAATGCCAACAGGCCATGGTTTCTGCCTTTACATTAAATCCAAGGCTTTTGAAGAAGTCGGTTATTTTGATCAAGTTAACTTTCCTCGCGGCTATGGAGAAGAAAATGATTTTTGCATGAGACTAAAAAAGAAACAATATATAAATACTCTTGATACCAAAACTTATATTTATCATGCTGAAGCAGCCAGCTTTGGATCTGAGAATAAGATGTCTATGGTGAAAGAAGGTCGTCTCAAGGTTGACGAATTACATCCAGAATATACACAAGAGATAAGAGATTATTTTGCAAGCTTCAATTACAAGCAAGCTATTGAAAATTTGAATAGTTTTTTGCAAGAGAATATTTCCACTTCGGCAGCGCGTAACGCATTATTTTTGGTGAATGTTAAGACTGGCGGCACCCCGCAAACCAATCGCGACCTGATGATTGCACTAAAAAAGAATTATAATATACAACCTTTTTGCCTTTATGTAAGGAAAAGTGCTGCCCAGCTAAGTCTAATTGATAATAATTTTGATGAAATATTTGGGGCCGAATATTCTATTCCAGAGACAAGATTGCCATCCCATGCCAATCAATTTCTTGAAAGAATCTATATTCAACTTCTTGAAAAATTTAGATTCTCCTTTGTTCATGTTCGCCATATGGGTTGGCATAGCGTAAAAATATTTGATATTTTAAAGTTTTTTCATGTCCCTTGTTTCTTCAGCTTGCATGATTTTTATACGGTTTGTCCTAATATAAAATTGCAAGATGCTGATAACAAGCATTGTGGAGGCGATTGCCTGCACTCGAAAGCGGCGAATGATTGTAAATATGAATTATGGGATCACCCTTTTTCTAATGTTCTTAAGAATGATGGTGTTTATAAGTGGCAAAGCATATTTAAACAATGTTTGTCAGATGCCAATGCATTGATTACTACATCTCATACAGCTTTTGAGATAGTTCAAAGTGTGTACCCTGATGTTGTGTCTTGCAAGGATTTTCGCATTATTGAACATGGCCGAGAACTATATCTCTCATCATCGAAGTCTAGGAAACCCAAGAAACCAAGTACCGAGTCGAAACTCAAGTTACTTGCACCTGGCAATATTACAGATACGAAAGGTGGATTACTTATCAAGCAACTCGCTCAGGATGAGCAGCTAAGTAGTTGTTTAGAGGTTCATATTTTAGGTAATATTCAAAATCAACTTAATATTAACGATAACTCTTCGATAATATGTCATGGTGGTTATGATCGGAATGATTTTCCCGAAATAGTTGCTGCTTTGTCGCCAGACATTGGCCTAGTTTTGTCTATCTGGCCCGAAACGTATTGTCATACGTTGACTGAATTGTGGATGTGTAATGTGCCTGTTATTGGTACTAATCTAGGAGCAGTGGGTGATAGATTGAGGAAATGTGGTGGTGGATGGGTTATCGATCCCACCTATGGCTCGTTAAAGTTTATTTTAAACAAGCTTTTGAAAAATCGTGATTTGATCAATGATGCTCAAGATTCAATAATTAATAGATCGGATTATGGCTTATACCCTTTCATACTTCCAGTTAATGTGATGGCGAGAGAGTATATGTCGATCTATAGAACTTACTGCCAAGATCTAGCTTAGATCTCTTCAATTTGTTGTCTAGATAAGCTTCTGTATTGATCAATTATTTCTAGCATTTTTGTTATTTTTTCTGGTTGAATGCCTTCTTGGGATGAGATAATCAGGTTCAGATTTAATTCGCAATGCTTTACTTTCAATAGGGTCTGGTTGTAAAGAGCATTCACTGATTCTCTTACTTTGTTTTCCTCCATTTTTCGCTGGCCCTCAGTACGATGGATGTCATTTATTTTTTGGGTCGTATTTGCAAACAATGAGTCAAGTTCCTTGAGAAGCTTTAGATATAAGTTGTCTAAGGTTTTTTCTCTCCAATCAATTATGGTCTGCACTTTGCTTTCTATGCCATTATCCCCATCCAGTTCATCGGATTGAAGCGAGTTCTCCTCAGTATCTTTGTTGTCTATGAGATTGTATCCAAAAGCCTTGAAGTCATATTTATAGAACTGATTGATTGCTTGAATTGCTTTAGTGTTCAATTCAGACTTGTCAGCACGGCTCGAAAAGCTCTTAGCATTTTTCTCGGTCGGTATTTCTATATCGCTAATAGAATTATTTTCGCGAATATAGAATTCTGCTATGAATTCAATTCCATCCTCAAGCTTAAATATATTACACGGTGAGCTTGTATCAACAAAGTCGAGACACGTGCGGAAATGATTGTCTGCAAAACTGCAATCCACTGATGCTTTTTCCAGTGATTCTACGATCCACTCATTAATCTCTGGCTTGTCACATTGTTCTGTATTCCTAAATTGCCAGTTGAATTCAGATACAATTCTTGCGTATGGATTTCGTACAATGATAAATATATCCTCTAGCTTTTTCATGTTTACTATTGATTTTAGTTTTTCGCATGTTTGATGTTGTGGGGAAGCGGTTAGGCAATCTTGTGGTGGCAGACCACGCATTTCAAGCGTAGAAGAATAGCCATTGCTTTTAAATAGTTTATCAACCGAAGAGCCCCCACACTTTGGTACGTGTAAAAACAAAATTGAATGATTATTTTGTATGAATAGCGTCACGGCCGATACTATTTGATTTTTTATTATAGCCTTGCTAAGGCTTGGTGCTGATAATCTACCTGATCATCACGGTAGTGTAGACGAGGTTGATTTGCAAAGCCTCATTTTCGCTTTTGTTCATCGTTGCTTGTCGTGTATCATAGATAAGTTTCAAGCTTATTGACTTGGTTCATTCAAAGGCCGATAAAGGCTCTTATCTGCCTAGTTTATTGGAGTTGACTCAAGCTCTTGGCGGCTTAGTTGCCGATGTGGAAAACGCGAAAAGATTTAGCAATGTACAATTAGATCTTCTAGATCAGCGGTTAGGTGAATTTAAGTCATTAACGGAAGAGAGGGATGAAGCGCTTCGTTCGCTTTCTGTGTTGAGAGAGCAATTGGACATCAATGTCAAAGAGAAAGAACAGTTATCTCAGCAGGTTTCGGATATGAGCAGCCAGTTGGAAGAGCTTGATAGGGCTCGAAAGGAGAGCCTAGAAGCACGCCACCAAGTTGAATTGGTTCTACTCCAATTGGGTCAAGTGCAAGAGGAATTAGAGCATTATTTTCTTTTGAGTCGTCATCAGTCTGAATTGTTAAGGGCAAACGAGGAGTTGCAGGCGAGATTCGCTCTTTTGCTTGCAAATGCAGCCGATTAGATGTCTGCTGCAACGAGGTATTAACGAGGTATTCCCCATTTAATGCCTTGAATTAAATACAAAAAAACCGGCATTAGGCCGGTTTTGTATGTATTTCTGAATTTCAGCTCTGATCAAGCGGAGCCAACGCCTGTGTAGGAACCGTAGAAAAATAGACCCACAACAAACAGCACGGCCATTCCTCCTGCAGTAGCGACAAGCCATAGAGGAAGGACGCCTTCGGTCCAGCGTGACTTCCAGGGAACTGCGGGGCGGCCATCGGGCAGGCGATCTGGAATTCGACCGTCGGGAAACAGGGATTTTTTTCCGCTCATGGAATAAACCTCAGTTGAAGAAGTAGCTGGACATGAGCACGCCGGTCACGAAGACAAACAGCAGACCCAGGTAGAGGCTGGTGCGGTTGAGTTCAACCGGAAGGTTGTTGGGGTTGGGATTGCGTTCCATGAATCGGAATCAGCGGCGGATGAACTGCATCGCGGCGAGAGCGCCAAGGAAAAACACCGTCGGGATGCCGAGGGTGTGAAGTGCCAGCCAACGCACCGTAAAAATCGGATAATTGCGTGGCGTTGTGGAGACGGGGGGTGCTTGGGTCATGGCTTATTTCAAACGAATGTCGAGGTTGGATTTGCCCTCGTAACGCTGGGTAACCACGGGAGCCTTGCTTTCGGATGCCTGGAAGTAGGCGTCGGGGCGTGGGGTGCCAAAGGCGTCATAGGCCAGGCCGGTGGACACGAACAGGAACCCAGCCAAAAAGATGGAGGGGAGTGTCACAGCGTGAATCACCCAGTAACGGATGCTCGTGATGATTTCGAAGAACGTACGTTCTCCTGTTGAGCCGGCGGCCATGGCGTTGGGCGTGTCAGGACGATGATCTTAGGAGGTAGCGCTGGTCAGCTGAGGCTGAGGCTGCACCTCAGTTACACAGCGTTGCCGACCCAGCGCAGCAAATTGCCGCGCTCTCCGAGCACAAAAGCGTGCTCACCGTCGAAGACCATGCGCGTGAAGTTGCTTGGTTGACGGTCGCCAACGGGATCGTTCTCCCAGCTGTCGCCCCCGTCTTGGCTCACGAGAAGCGTGCCGTTGCCGCCACCGGCCCAGATGGCGCCGTCGTCATCCCAGGCCAGATCCATGTAGCCGTAGCCATTGGTGATGGGAATGATGGCTTTGCTCCAGCTGTCGAAATCCCCGGGCTCATCGTTGAGGCGTATTTGGGCGCCGCGAGCGACCATCCAGAGATTGCCGTCGGGTTGAAAGCCAATGCTTTGCAGGCGCTGACTGCTCACGCGCTGGTGGACTTGCCAGACAGAATCGCCCGGTTCCCAAGTGGCATAGAAGTTGCCCAGGCCACTCACACTCACATAGCTTCCGTCATTGCTGCGTCGCAGATCTCGCACGGCTCCCGCCGCATCGGTCACCTTCGCTTCCCAGCTCGACCCATCGTTGTGGGTCTCGTAGACAGCACCCACGTTGGTGGCGAGCTCCGCTGAGTGACGATCCAAAGCTGTAATCAGGTAAGGCTCGCCGGGCAGTTTTGTGTCGAGGAAAAGTCGTGTCCAGTTCTGGCCGCCGTCCTCGCTGTGCATCAGCAATCCCGGCTGTCCGGCAATCCAGCCTTCATCACCATTGAAATCGATACTGATTAGCCGGAAGTTCTCTTCGTCGGGAAGATCAAGGCTGCGTTCGTTCCAGTGAGCTCCGCCGTCGTTGGTTTCTCGGATCATGCGATTGCTGCCCACCAGATAGCCGTGGCGGCTGTCGGTGAAGGCCACATCCAATGGATTCGCTTGGGTGTCGAGGTCCAAGGCTTGCCATGGACTCGATGTCGCCATCGGAACATGAGTCGTGACGCACCCGCTGAGGCTGACCCCCAGGACAAGAATCAGCAAAAGCTGAGTCGCAGAGTTCAACAGACGTTTCATGAGTTGGCCTCAGCGCAGGGAGTAAAGGGATAAGAAGAAGGCGAAGCCGAGGGCAAGGCCGCCAAAGATCAGAACATTCTTCTGTCCTGGGGTCATTCGGTTGACACCGAGGCCAAAATTCAGATTTTCATCGAAGCCGCTGGCTTTGGCGCGCGGGCCGATGTCGCGGAAAGCGGCCACCCTGCTCCTGCAGACCGGACAACGAAACGACATCGGGTCGAGATCTTCGAACGCCGTTCCGGCTTCGATACCAACCTTTTTGACTCCTTCCTCAGGGTCGTAGACGTAGCCACAGCTGCGACATTCGAAACGGTGTGTCCGTGGATCGCTTTCCGGGGCAGTTTCAACCGCTGGCTCCACCGCCTCGGTCGCTTCGACCGGCTGGACGGACTGTTGTTCGTCGCTCACCGCTGTGTTGCTTGGCGGGTTGACTCTATCGGCGACAACTCCTGGCAGTGAATGCCAGACTGGCTCCGTCTACGGGGACCTCCATGTTTGCCCTGCCCGGCTACGACGCCTTCCTGGGGTTTCTGCTAATTGCAGCAGCAGTGCCTGTGTTGGCTCTCGTGACCAACAAGTTGGTGGCGCCGAAAAGTCGTGCCGGTGAGCGCCAGCTCACCTACGAATCCGGCATGGAACCCATTGGCGGCGCCTGGATTCAATTCAATATCCGCTACTACATGTTCGCGCTGGTCTTCGTCATCTTTGATGTGGAGACCGTGTTTCTTTACCCCTGGGCTGTTGCGTTCAACCGTCTCGGCTTGTTGGCCTTCATTGAAGCCTTGATTTTCATTGCCATTCTACTGGTGGCTTTGGCCTACGCCTGGCGCAAAGGCGCCCTCGAGTGGAGCTAGTCATGTCTGAAAACACATCCCCCTCTATTTCTGCTGTTCGCGATCTGCGCGAAGCCAGCTGCGGTCCGATTGGTGCCCCGACGGTCACCAACGACCTCAGCGAGAACGTCATCCTCACCAGCTTGGATGACCTGCATAACTGGGCACGTCTGAGCAGTCTCTGGCCCCTCCTCTATGGAACGGCCTGCTGCTTTATCGAGTTTGCGGCTTTGCTTGGTTCTCGCTTCGACTTTGACCGTTTTGGTCTTGTTCCTCGCAGTTCCCCACGTCAGGCCGATCTTTTGATCGTGGCCGGCACCGTCACCATGAAGATGGCTCCGGCTCTCGTACGGCTCTATGAGCAGATGCCAGAGCCGAAGTATGTGATCGCCATGGGCGCATGCACCATCACAGGCGGCATGTTCAGCGCTGACTCCACCACAGCTGTGCGCGGCGTCGACAAGTTGATTCCGGTGGATCTTTATCTACCTGGCTGCCCGCCCCGCCCCGAAGCCATTTTTGACGCCGTCATCAAGCTGCGCAAGAAAGTCGGGGATGAGTCGCTGGCGGAGCGGCGCAAGCATCAGCAGACCCATCGCTACATGACGGTCTCCCATCAGATGAAGCGTGTGGAGCCTGTTGTGACCGGCGCCTACCTCCGGGCTGAATCCCAAAAAGCTGCCCTTGCTGCTGCTCCAGCCGGTCAGACCTTGGCCACAGATGCCGCCGTGCTCACCCCTGCTGCTGAACCCGTCGAGTCATGAGCGAAACCCCCTCCAAAAAACCTGCCGCTTCCGATGAAGCTGGTGCTGTCGTTGCGCCGGAGCCTGGTCCGGTAAGCCAGTGGCTGAACAAGCAAGGCTTCGATCACAACAGCCTTGAGCCCGATCATCTTGGTGTCGAGCAGATCGGTGTGGAAGCTCCCGTTCTCCCGATGATTGCTGCGGCTCTCAAGAGCAATGGCTTCGATTATCTGCAGTGCCAGGGCGGGTATGACGAAGGGCCTGGCGAGCAGTTGGTTTGTTTTTACCACCTGTTGGCGATGGCGGAACAGGTTGAAGCCATGGCGGCTGATCCTTCCGCAAAGCTGCGGGAAGTGCGGATCAAAGTGTTCCTCAGCCGGGAGGGCACCCCGTCGCTTCCATCGATCTACGGCCTATTTCGTGGAGCTGATTGGCAGGAGCGTGAAACGTTCGACATGTACGGCATTCAATTCGAGGGCCATCCCCATCCCAAGCGTCTTTTGATGCCGGAGGACTGGAAAGGTTGGCCGTTGCGCAAGGACTACGTCCAGCCAGATTTCTACGAAATGCAGGACGCCTATTGATCGCGTCTCAGGATGCGTGTTGGGAGCGGTGGCTGCGGTAAAACCTGATGACTGCTAGAGCCAGGCTGCGGGAATCGTGACGCAAGGTCGCTGTAGGTCGGATTCCCTGCAGAGGTGCTTGGGTGACGTCATAACCATCCGATCGAAGCCCTTCGGCATCACAACGCACCGGATCCGCACCCCGGCTTTGGTAGTGGCGCACCAGGTCTGAAGGTGGAAGGTCGTCTTGGGCAAGAACGGCATTAAACAGCCTGGGTTCAATGCCGAGGCTGGCCAACTGCGCTTCGATCGCCCGGATGTGACCGCGCACATCCAGGCCGTCGGTCTCGCCGGGCTGTGTCATCAGGTTGCAGATGTAGAGCCGTGGTGCTCGGCTGCGTTTGATGGCACTCACTAGCTCCGGCACCAGCAGATTTGGGAGCAGAGACGTGTAGAGGCTGCCCGGCCCGAGCACGATCAGGTCGGCGTTGGCGATCGCTTCGAGCGCTCTTGGTAGGGCAGGCGGGCGTTCTGGAATGCAGCCCAGACGAACGATGGGGCTGGGGGCGTTTCCGATGTTGCTCTCTCCTTCGATCCGTTGACCGTTTTCGAGCTCTGCCCAAAGCCGCACATCCACATTGGTGGCAGGGACCACTTGTCCTTGAACTGCCAGAACACGACTGGAGGCGGTGATGGCTGTTTCCAGATTTCCCGTGATGGCCGTTAGGGCTGAAAGAAAAAGATTGCCAAAGCTGTGACCTTCCAGGCCGCTACCGGCCGAGAAGCGGTACTGGAAAAGGCGGGTGAGCAGAGGCTCTTCTGTTGAGAGTGCTGCCAGGCAGTTGCGGATGTCACCTGGGGGCAGCACCCCCAATTCCCGCCGGAGCACACCGCTGCTGCCGCCGTCATCCGCGACGGTGACGATGGCGGTGATGTGACTGCTGTAGCGCTTCAAACCACTCAGCAGGGTCGATAAGCCGGTGCCGCCGCCGATGGCCACGATGTTGGGGCCCCGGTTCAAGCGGCTCTTGGCCCGCAGGGCATCCACCAGCACGGTGTCTTTGTCGGGGGCGAGAGCCTGTTGAATCGAGCCGAAGCTGCGGCTTTGACCCCAGAGGAGCAGGCCACTGCCGATCAAGACCACCAGTGGCCCCGTAAATTCACGGGGCAACACCGTGGTGAGGGTGCCCAGCAGCCAGCTGAGGGTTTCCAAAATCCAGTAAATCGGCTTCAGATCGGCCCAGATGGCGGCACCCAGCAGAGCCATCAACAGCCCCAACCCGGATGTGAGCAGCCAGCGCTTGACCACCAAGCCGGGTTGCAGCCAGCGCACTGCCCTTTGGGATCGGGTCATCAGATCCCGACGCCGCATGTCGCGCATCATCCGGGCCTGGCGTCTACTTTTCGGGGTCTTTGGCGCCAAGGAAAGACTTGGTCCGCTAGTTCCCCAAACTGTACGGAGCTTGTCGAAAGGCGGCAGGATGTCTGTGTTTTTCGGCCCAGATCGTGCCGCAGTCTGAACCCGTCGTGGAGATGCGGGACCTCACGATGCAGTGGGGACCTAAGCCTGTGCTGAATCGGGTCAATCTGACCCTGCGCCCGGGGGAGCGGTTGGCCGTGGTGGGCCCATCGGGTGCGGGAAAGTCAACGGTGCTGCGCCTGCTGGCCGGTCTGCAGTTGCCCACCAGCGGTGAACTGCGCGTGTTCGACCAACCACAGACGTATCTACGGCTGGATCAGACCGATCCGCCCGACGTTCGGCTGGTGTTCCAAAACCCCGCCTTGCTGGCCTCCCTCACGGTGGAGGAGAACGTTGGTTTCCTGCTGCGCGAAAGGGCGCAGCTGTCGCAGAAGGAGATTCGTGATCGTGTGAATGCCTGCCTCGAAGCTGTTGGGCTCTATGACGTGGCCCATCTCTACGCCGGGGAATTGAGTGGTGGTATGCAGAAGCGGGTGAGCTTCGCCCGTGCGCTGATTGATGATCCCCAGAGGGGGGATCAGTCGATGCCCTTGCTGCTGTACGACGAGCCCACGGCAGGCCTCGATCCTGTGGCCTGCACGCGGATTGAGGATTTGATTGTGAAAACCACCACCGTGGCGCAGGGGTGTTCGGTGGTGGTGAGTCATGTACGCAGCACGATCGAACGGTCTGCGGAACGGGTGGTGATGCTTTACGACGGCCAGTTTCAGTGGGAAGGCTCAGTGGATGCGTTCCGCACCACAGACAACCCCTATGTCGTGCAGTTCAGGACGGGTAGCCTGCGCGGACCGATGCAACCGGCGGAGCACTGATCACCATGCGACGCAGCGTTCGTGATGCCATCGTCGGATTCACTGTGATCGGCGGCATCATCGGCTTTGCTTCCACGGCCTTGTGGTTGCGAGGTGTTCGTTTGGGCTCCAGCCACTGGACCCTGACCGCACGTTTCAACGATGCGGCTGGGCTGGCGGAGCGCTCCCCTGTGACCTATCGGGGGATCCTGGTGGGTTCGGTGCGCTCGATTGCGGTGACCCCCGAAGCGGTGGTGGCTGAGCTCGAAATTGACAAAGGTGATCTGCTCCTGTCGCTGCCCGTCACGGCCACGGTGGCCTCCGGTTCCCTGCTGGGGGGAGATGCGCAGGTCTCACTTGTCAGTCGCGGCACACCGTTGCCCAAAGGTGCCCCTCTCCCGCGTGCTGCTGACTGCCGGGCTGAACAGCAACTCTGTGATGGCAGCACTGTGGAAGGGAGTGAGGCGGCCAGCCTTTCGACAGTGACGGAAACCCTGCAAGAGCTGCTGGCCCAGGCTCAGCAAGAACGGGTCATCCCAAATTTGGCTGCATCACTTGAGCAGATTGAGGCCACCACAAAGGAATTTGAGCTGTTGACCGTGCAGCTCCAGGAGGAGCTGGCCCAGGCTGTTCCGGTGATTCGCAATCTGGAGGCGGCGACGGCGCATGTGAACAACATTGCGTCCTCTCTCGATAATCCCCAGACGTTGAGTGAGCTCAAGCAGACGGCCGCCAATGCCGCACAGCTCACCGCCAAGATCGATGCGGTCGGCGGCGATGTGGCTCAACTCACAGGAGATCCTGAGTTCATGCAGGGCGTGCGCAATATCACCATTGGCTTGGGTGAGTTGTTTGGTGAGATTTACCCGGCCCAGACCGCTCAATAGGCACGATATTGTGCCTGTGATTTCACGATTTATTCACGATATCGTTCCGTTTAGATGTTGGTGATCGCATCCATCGCCACAGCTGCGATGGCCTGATCGCTTGCCTTGGGCAGCTGCACGTATTTGCCTCCGGCGGCTTCGGCGAGATCTTTTCCCATGCCGCTGCCGATGAACTTGCGCTCGGTGTCGATCACCAGCAGCTTGATCCCGAGCATCCGGTAACGGGCCGCTACATCCAGCACCTCCTGCTTTAGGTCGGGTTTCTCCTCGCCCTCCAGCTCGGGTTGGCCCAGAGAGGTGCTGAGTGGCACGTTTCCGCGTCCGTCGGTGATCGCCACCACCACCACCTGGCCGAGATCGCCAGTGGCCAGTGCGTTCGCACCGACACGGGCGGCCTGGGTGAGGCCATGGGCTAGTGGTGAACCGCCGCCGCAGGGCATCGATTCCAGCCGGCGGCGGGCTGCCGTGATTGAGCGGGTGGGGGGCAGAAGCACTTCGGCCTGATCGCCTCGGAAGGGGATCAGGGCCACTTCATCGCGGTTTTCGTAGGCCTCGGTGAGCAGCCGGATCACGGCGCCCTTGGCGCTCTGCATCCGGTTCAGGGCCATCGAACCGCTGGCATCGACCAGGAACACCACTAGGGCACCGGCTTTGCGCTGCAGAAGCTTTGCCCGGAGGTCGCCCTCTTCCACGATCACGGTGCGACCGGGTTCCCGTTCCCGCCGGATCTTCTGGTAGGGCGCGGCGGCCCGCAGGGTGGCGTCCACGGCGATCCGGCGGACCGGACCGCGCGGCAGCATCGGTTTCACATAGCGACCACGACTGTCGCTAAGCACCACCGAACGGCTTCCGCTGTTGCCGCTTTTGGCTTTGGCGGCGTTGAACAGCAGCAGGTCGGGGTCGACCTCGATCGCTTCCGGATCGAGCATGAACTCTTCGGGAACAGCCGGTGGAGCCTGATCCTCCTCGCCGTCATCGTCGCTGCTGTCGTCCTCGCTGTTGTCTTCCGGTGGGTCGGCCTCCTCGTCGTCCGATCCCTCCGGTGGTGGGGGTGGGTTGTCCTGTTGCTGATCCCCCTGGTCCTGCGGTGGTGGCGGTGGCTCCTGGTCTTGCGGCGGTGGCGGTTCCATTTGCTGGTCCGGTGGCGGCATCTGGGAGGCCCGTGGTGCGATCACCAGGGCGACGGCCACCTGGAGGTCTTCGGCTTCAACCCGATCCCGGCCGCTGAGGGCCGCATGGGCCCGGGCCACCCGTACTGCGTAGAGCTCGGAGCGGTGGCCTTCCACGCCGCCGCGGATGGCTTCAGTCACCAAATATTCGATTTGTTCGCGGCTGATCTGCACATCCGGCAGCCACTGGCGTGCCAGTAGCAGCTGGGTGGCCAGGGCATCCGTTTCTTCCCCCCACTTTTCGGCAAAGCTGCGGCTGCATTGGCCATGGCTGATGACGGCATTGGTGATTTCAACCCGCTGCTCGGTGCTCACCAACTGGTTGGCCGACAGCACAATGGCGAAGCGATCCAGCAGGTGATCGCGAATGTTGCCTTCCTCCGGGTTGTAGGTGGCGATTAGCAGGGGGCGGCAGGGGTGGCTGAGGCTGAGACCTTCCCGCTCCACCCGGTTCTCGCCGCTGCCCACGGCCGCCAGCATCAGGTTGACGATGCCGTCGTCGAGCAGGTTCAGCTCGTCGACATAGAGCACGCCGCGATGGGCATCCGCCAGCAGGCCCGGCTGGAAAACGGCACTGCCACTGGAGAGTGAGGCGGCCACATCCACGGCACCCACCAGACGGTCTTCGGTGATTCCGAGAGGGATCTGGACGAAGGGGGCGGCGATGACCGTGGAGGGGGCTTCACCTGAGATCCGCTTTCGGGTGGCCGCATCCCATTCCTCTGGGTTCTGTGGGTCGAGGTTGCGGCCCACGCCACCCTCTGCATCCAGAACGTCGATGGGTGGCAGAAGGGCATGCAGCCCCCGGGCCAAGACAGATTTACCGGTGCCGCGTCCCCCGGCAATCACCACACCGCCCAAGCCTGGGTCGACTGCCGCCAACAAAAGGGCGAGCTTGAGGGTTCCGTGGCCGGTAATTGCGGCCAGAGGAAAAGCGCGGGTCGCTTGGTCGTTCTTGAGTGCTACACCGCTTGCCGCCATGGACGCGTTCAACCCGCTTTCAGGGCAGTCTTGCTGATCGTGCCAGGCTTTTGAGCTGTTGCGCTGGCATCGAAACGGCCTCGATCGCGCCATTGCGTCTCAAGGCATTCGATCACCAGAGTGTTGAAAAGCAGTTGGATCCGGTGCTGCTGTAGCTCGGGGTCTGAAAAGTCGGTGCTTTGTGGATCGATCTGAATGAGCTCTTTTTCCATCTCCTTATTCATTCTGGGGGTGAGATGGTGAGTCAGATGCTTCTCGATAAAAAATAAAAGTGCCGCCTTTGGCGAATCAGTTGCGCTAATTAATTTGGCTTCATTTGTGAAGCTTTGAAGGATTAGTCTCGAGGCAGTCTTGGCGATACTTTCAATGTTTGAGTGAGTTAAATCTTTCCATATTTTGATGGCTTCCTCGTGTTTCTTGAGGGCTGACAGCGCTTCTCCTTTGAGCTGAAGAGCGGCGAGATTACCTGCATCAAAGTCAAGAATGGTGTTTATGATATCAAGAGAGGCATGGGGATTGTGGTTCCTAAGGGCACCTCTGGATTCTTTGAATATTAATTCCTTGATGTTGATATCTTCTTCAATGTGATCGGTTTCGGGGATATATTCAATTTTAAGGGAATTTTTTCTAGCTGCTGATTTTGCCTGCTTGGCAAGGTAGGTATTTAATTTTGATTGATGATAGTTTGAATTTTGAATTAGTTCTTCTTCGCTGCTGGTAAATAGTGCTCTGAGTTGTGGGTTCTTGATTGTCTGCCTGAGCTCCCTGAGTAATTCGAGGGCCTTCACTTGTTCCCCCATCATGCTGATGGAGAGTGCTTTGTCATGAACGAGCAGCGGTGATTGCAGGCCGGCTTGCAGGCTTTGATCGATCAGGTAGGCCGAGAGCCCTGGTAATTCGGCGGTGCGGGCAAGTTCGGCCTCTTTGCGAATGAGTTGGATGATGTCGGTGTTTGGCGTCCAATCTTTGGAGTTGGGCAGGTGTTTGAGGGGATGCTGGTAATCCCTTGCCTTTTCATGGAGATTTTCCAGTAAGAGCTTTGTTGCTTGGCGTTGAGTCTCTTTGGATCTTTCAAGATGTTGCTTCGCCGAATCGGCGAGTTTTGGTTTGTTTTGGAGCTTGCTCAGGTCGCTCCAAATATTATGGGCTTTCTCGTATTGTTTGATTTGCGATAAGAGAAAAGCCTTGTTGAATAGAAGTTGATTGCTTGTGGTGCCATTCTCTATTGTTTTATTGATGAGGAGAAGGGCTTGATTGTATTTTCTTTCTGCAATTAGTTTGTTGGCTTCGTCGAGGCTAATGCGTGCCGACTCCTCTTGGAGGGCCCGCTTGAACCTTTCGTACTTGAGGCGTTTTTGGTTGCCACGAAAGGGTGAAAGTCGCTTAAAAAATTGAGTAAAAACCATTTTTTATTGCCCGAAAGTTATATTTGAATTGTAATGATCATTGCATGGGTGGCTTCTTGGTGTCGATTCCTGAGTCGTGTCGACGTGTGTAATGGCATCGTTCCCTTTGGAATCAGCGCTTGCTGTTGGGCTTGGAGCCAACCTGAGCAGCTCTCACGGACCACCTGAATCCACCCTGCGTTGGATTGCACCGCGCTTGACGGACTTTCTCTTGGAGTGGGGCCATGCGGATGCTCAAGATGTGCGCTGCTCTGCGTTTCTCAAGACCCAGCCCCTGGGCGGTCCTCCAGGTCAAGACGACTACTGCAATGCCGTTCTTCTGATCTCCCGCGTCGAGCGTCCGCCGTCTGAGGCAGCGGCGCTCG
This sequence comes from Synechococcus sp. UW69, assembly GCF_900474185.1. Classification (NCBI taxonomy): domain Bacteria; kingdom Bacillati; phylum Cyanobacteriota; class Cyanophyceae; order Synechococcales; family Synechococcaceae; genus Synechococcus; species Synechococcus sp. UW69. The sequence goes on from NZ_UCNW01000009.1 coordinate 540,690, forward strand.
AGCTGCTGGAGGCATTGCAGTGTTTTGAGCAGAGCTGCGGTCGCGATCGTGCGCGGGAGCAGCGCTGGGGACCTCGCAGCCTGGATCTGGATCTGTTGTTTTGGGGTGAATTGAGGCTCGAACATCCCCGTTTGGTGTTGCCCCACCCGCGGATGCACTTGCGTAGTTTTGTTCTGGAGCCCCTGCTCCAGGCGATGCAAGGCGCTCACCCGCCATGCTGGTGAGCCGTCACGTCTGCTCCTATGGCGCCGCTGCCGGCCCCGGAACCCTTTGAGTTGCTCGACACCGTTGAAGCGGTCGATGCTCGCAAGATTCGTTTTGAACGCAATCGGATCAAGCTGCCGATGGGGGTGGAGGCCACCTTCGGGATGATCCGCCATCCCGGTGCGTCCCTGGCGGTGCCGTTCACCGACGACGGTCAGGTGGTGCTGTTGCGGCAGTATCGCTTCGCGGTGCAGGCGCGTTTGCTCGAGTTCCCTGCCGGCACCTTGGAGGAGGGAGAAGACCCCTTGGAGTCGATGCAACGGGAGCTGGGTGAAGAAGCCGGCTACAGCGCGACCCGCTGGGATGCCCTGGGGCCGATGCTTCCGTGCCCGGGATACTCCGATGAGGTGATCCACTGCTTCCTGGCCCGGGAGCTCACCCCATTGGAAAACCCGCCAGCTGGCGACGATGACGAAGACCTGGAGGTGGTGCTGATGAGCCCAGCGCAGCTCGATGCGGCGCTTGCTTCGGGCGATGAATGGCTTGATGGAAAGAGCGTCACCGCCTGGTTCCGCGCCAAGCAGGTTCTCGGCCTCTGATGACGACCCCTCGCGTCTTGTTCTGGCACCGCCGCGATCTGCGCCTGGCGGACAATTTGGGTTTGGCCGTCGCTGGGGAGATCAGCCCTGCGGTGACCGGCGTGTATGTGCTTGACCCCAAGGTCATCGATCCTCCTGAGCATCTGCCGGCGATGGCGCCGGCTCGTCTGTGGTTTCTGATCGAGAGCCTGGTGGAATTACAGCAGCGCTGGCGGGAGGCCGGTAGCCGTCTGGTCATTCTCGAGGGGGATCCTCCGGTTGTGCTGCCACAGCTGGCAGAGCAAATCGGCGCCGAGGCCGTGGTGTGGAACCGCGATGTGGAGCCCTACGCCCGTGAGCGTGACCGCCAGGTGGCGAGGCGGCTCCAAGCCGATGGTCGGAAGGTGTTGGTGGACTGGGATCAGCTGCTGATCGCTCCTGAGCTGGTCAAGACCGGTGGGGGTGATCCTTACCGGGTCTACGGCCCCTTTCTGCGCAACTGGCGCGGCCAAGTGCTGGCCAAGCAGCCCAGCACCGTTGCCGCCCCCATCGGGCTGGTGGATCTGGATCCCCTCCACGTGCCGGCGGGAGATCCCCTTGCGGCATTGCGGGAGAGCCATGGGTTCAAGGGCACTGAGATCTGCCCCTGCCTTCCCGGAGAGACGGCGGCCTTGGAGCAACTCATGAGGTTCTGTGATGGACCGCTGCTCGGCTACGAGCCTGATCGCAATTTTCCCGGTACCGCCGGCACCTCGACCCTCAGTGCTGCCCTCAGTGTGGGCACCCTCAGCCCCCGGCAGGCTTGGTGTGCCGCCCAGGACTCCCGCGCGCTGGCCCGCTCCGAGGAGCAGCTCCATGCCATCGCCGTGTGGGAGCAAGAGTTGTGCTGGCGCGAGTTTTACCAGCAGGCGCTGTTCCATTTCCCCGAACTGGCCGATGGCCCCTACCGCGAGCAGTGGCGCCGTTTCCCTTGGGAGAACAACGAGGACTGGTTCGACTTCTGGAAGGAGGGCCAGACCGGCATGCCGATCATCGATGCCGCCATGCGTCAGCTGAATCAGACCGGCTGGATGCACAACCGTTGCCGCATGATCGTGGCTTCTTATCTGGTCAAAGATCTGATCTGCGACTGGCGTTGGGGCGAGCGCGCCTTTATGGAGCTGGAGGTGGATGGCGACCTAGCCGCCAACAACGGTGGTTGGCAGTGGAGTGCCAGCAGCGGCATGGATCCCAAGCCGCTGCGCATCTTTAACCCCGCTACCCAGGCCTCCAAGTTCGATTCAGCCGGTGATTACATCCGCCACTGGGTGCCGGAGCTGCGCCATGTGAACACCAAGGATTTGCTCAGCGGAGAGATCGGTGCCCTTGAGCGGAGGGATTACCCCGAACCACTGGTGGATCACAAGAGGCAGCAGGCCAAGTTCAAGGCGCTTTACGCCACCATCCGGTCCTGATCGCGCCCTTCGCTGCGGCGGAACTGGGCCGGAGCATTGGACACCAGCAGTTGTCGCAGGGTGTCGATCACCGTTTGTTGCTGGTCTTCCTTTAACTCAGGGAAGATCGGCAGGCTGAGAACTTGGCTGCAGAGCTGTTCTGTCACCGGCAGGGAGCCCTGCTTCAAGCCGAGGTGGGCGTAGGCCGGTTGCCGGTGAATCGGAATCGGGTAGTAGATGATCGTGCTCACACCGCGCTCATGAAGGGTCTGTTTGAGCCAGTCGCGGCAGCAGCTCTCCGGGATCCCGTGGCGTGCACTGGTGGTGGAGGTATTACAGCTGGCGTTGCAGAGCGGTTGGCCGGTGGGGCAGCTGCCGATGCGCACGACGAATTGGTTCCAGCTGTGGCCTTCGTTGGAGGACGGCAGGGTGAGTCCTTGGAGATCCCCTAGGGCATCTCGGTAACGGGAGGCAATGGCTGTGCGGTTGCTGATCCAGCTCTCCAGCTTCGGCAGTTTCACATTCAGCACTGCTGCCTGAATGGCATCAAGTCGGCTGTTGTACCCAAGGCTCGTGTGCAGGTAGCGCTCGGGCATGCCATGCACGGCCAGCTCGCGCATGGCCTGGGCCAGATCGGCATCGCTGGTGGTGACGGCACCAGCGTCACCGGCCGCACCGAGGTTTTTGGTGGGGAAAAAACTGAAGCAGCCCGCATCACCAAAGCTGCCTACGGGTTGGCCGTTCCAGCGGGCTCCCGTGGCCTGGGCGCAGTCTTCGATCACCTTCAGTTGATGGCGCTCCGCAATCGCCATCAACTGGTTCATGTCCACCGCACGGCCAAACAGATGCACCGGCATCAGGGCCTTGGTGGCCGGGGTGATCGCGGTTTCGATTTGGTCGAAATCGATCAGGTAGGTGCTGGGGTCGACATCCACGAACACCGGTGTGGCGCCGACGGCGCTGATGGCTTCAGCGGTGGCGAAAAAACTGAACGAGCAGGTGATCACCTCATCGCCTGCACCAATGCCGAGGGCACGCAAGGCCAGGATCAGTGCATCGGTGCCGCTGTTGCAGCCCACGGCGTGGTCGCAGCCGACGCTGACGGCAAAGGCCTCCTCGAATTGTTTGATCTGCGGTCCGCCGATGTACTGACCGCTGCGCAACACCGCAAGAACCGCCTCTTCGAGGTCCACACCCAGATCGTTGATCTGCTGGCCGAGGCTGAAGGGAGGTACCTGCATGAAGGAAAGCTTAAGTGGCTCCGCCGAACCACTCCGGTTCGTGTCCGGGGTTCCACTTCACATTGCAGCCCACTGAGGCTGTCTGCTCCGGGTTCACCGGTGCTCCCGTCAGCACGGAAATGAGGGCGGCCCGCAGGTCTCGGCCGTCGAGGGGCTGATCATTGCCGGGTCGGCTGCCGTCCAACTGGCCCCGATAACGGAGGGTCTGTAGGCCTTTGCTATCGGGTGAAAACAGGTAGAACTCCGGAGTGCATGCAGCCTGAAGCGCTTTGGCCAGGTTCTGCTGCTCATCCAGCAGATATGGAAAGCTCCAGCCGTGGCGCCGGGCTTGATCCGCCAGTTGTTCCGGCCCATCCTGGGGGTGGGTGATCAGGCTGTTGCTGCTCACGCCGACCAGTTGCACCTGGTCGCCGAAGTCGTGCTCCAGCCGGGTGAGCTCTGGCTCCACGTGTTTCACAAACGGGCAATGGGCACAAAGCACCATCAGCAGCAGGGGCCGATGGTCCAGCGATTGGCTGTTCAGCCGGCCGCCCGTGACCTGGGGCAGATCAAAACCGGGCAGCGGCGTGCTCAGCGCCAGCATCGTGGATGGTGTCAGGGCCATGACGCGCAGGCAGATGCGGCGAATCTGCTTCAGGATGGCCACCTCCGGTGGTGATGGATGCCGCGCCTGCGTCTGATTTGGGGAGTTTCGTTACTGCTGGCGGCCTGCGGTGCCCCTAAGGAACCGCCCAGCTGGCGCTTGTTCCCTTTGCAGCGGTACGTGCCCCATGACGGCGTGGCGGTGGTGAGTCAGCCGGATGGGTATGGGATTCATATCTATTTGGAAACAGACACCAGCTTCGCGGGGGTCTGTCGTCCCCGATGGCTGCCAGATCCAGCCCGTCTTTTCAACGGCAACGGATCCACCCCATTCAGTTCTGGTCTGGCGACCCGCCAGGAGTTTTTCGATGCGGTGTCCCGGCGTGATGTGCGGGCTTTGCTGGAGAAGGAGCTGGAGGCACTATGCGAGGCCCGCGCACCAGATGAGCGCTGGCAGTGGACTGAGCCGCCCCTCAGCGAAGAGCAAGTGCTCCCCGTTCAGTTGCCATCTCTGGAGGAAGAGGACCTTCTGACCAATCCTGTGGAGGAACTGAAGCGGGTCCGGCAGTTGCTTAAGGATCAGCAGGATGGGGAGTAGCCCGCCCAAACCACTGCTTCGGCGTCCCGCCAGTAGCGGCTGAAACGCCCCAGCCGCGGTGGACGTTTCAGCTCCACGAAGGGCTTGGGATCCATCAGCTCCAGCGGAAGTTCCGCATCGATGGCAGCGCCAATACGCTCCAGGCGAGGATCCACCACTGTGCTGCTGATCACTCCATCGGCCTGGTGGCGGCGCCCAAAGGCCAGCACCTCGGCGGCTACATCCCCCTTGCGCAAAGTGAGGGGCAGGTCGAGAGCGTTTTCGTAGAGGAAGCCGATCCGTTTGCGGCTGATCCGTGCTTCCTTGATCCAACAGGTATCAAAAACGAACACCGCTGGGGCCTCGGGCCAGGCCAGTAGCGCCGGGTTGCTGGCGCCGAGAGCTTCCTCGTGAATCCAGAGGATCGGACGTTGAAAAGACATGAGGACTCTCCTGCTTATCGCTTGGGACGGGCCAGGGCGGCACTGGTGCCTCCGCTGCTCCGGCGTTGGCGGTTGCGTTGGTGGTTGCGGTCGTTGCCGCTGTTCCGAATCGCAGGCATCGGGGAGAACAACTGGTTCTCCAGTTGCTCGTAGCTGCCGTCGAATGGGCAGTTGTTGGCACTGGAGCAGTTGTCGCAGTAGTGCCCGTCGCTATACCGCTCCAGGTTGCCGCGGTTGAAAAAGTAGGGCTTATGGCTGAAGGTGCTGGCCACCCACTGCCAGCTCAGATGGTTGCTGGCTGGGTCGCCATCCAGCAGGTGCTCCAGGAACCAGTCGGCCCCGGCCTTCCAGTGCACCCGTCGCCAGTGCACGAGCCAGGCGGCCATCCACATGCGGGCGTGGTTATGCAGCCAGCCGGTGCTCACCAGTTGATCGCGAAAACGATCCATGCAGGCGAGCCCCGTGGTCCCTTCGCGCACATCGGCCGGCAATTCCCGGGTATAGGAACCGGCGTCATGGCCCGTTTTGAACGGTTCCTGATCGTTGTGGATGTCGTCGCCTAGATCGAGCCACATCCGTTGCCAGAAGTCGCGCCAGCCGAGTTCGTTGATCAGCTTTCCGCCCTCATCGCGGTTGCGGATTCGTGCAAACACGGCATCGCGCACCTCGGCCAGGTCCAAAACGCCATGGCGGATGTAGGGCGACAGTCTGGTGACCGCGCCCTTGAGATGGTTGCGGCTTTTGGCGTAGCGCCTTGCGTCAATGCGCCGCAGCTTGTCATCGGCTGCCTCACGACCACCTTGGATCGGGCTGAGAGTCCCTTCCGCCTCTGGAAACTCCTGCGCCAACAGGGCATTTAGGGCATCGCGTGAGGCGAATTGCCGCGGCAGGTCGCCGTTGATCGGGGGTGACGCAGCGCTGGGCACCGGCCTTCGTCAGCAAAGGAGCGGTGATCTTGGCGGGGGATGGGGGAGAATCGCGCGAATTCAACCCGTTCCGGTCTGTCCTGATGCTGCTTGATCTCACCGGCAAGAAGATTCTCGTTACCGGCATCGCCAATAACCGTTCCATCGCCTGGGGCATTGCTCAGCAGTTGAAGGCGGCCGGCGCTGAGCTGGGCATCACTTATCTGCCGGATGAAAAGGGCCGCTTTGAGACCAAGGTGCGCGAACTCACCGCACCCCTCGAGCCCAGCCTGTTTTTGCCCCTGAACGTGCAGGACGCCGACCAGATGGCCGAGGTCTTCGGGGAGATCAAGGAAAAATGGGGTGTTCTCGACGGCCTGGTGCATTGCCTGGCTTTTGCAGGCAAGGAAGAGCTGATCGGCGACTACAGCGCCACCACCGCTGAAGGCTTTGCTCGTTCCCTCGATATCAGCGCCTATTCCCTGGCTCCTCTCTGTGCTCATGCCAAGCCGCTGTTCAGCGAGAAGGCCGGCGTGATCACCCTGTCGTATCTCGGCGCTGAGCGGGCTATCCCGAACTACAACGTCATGGGTGTGGCGAAGGCCGCGCTGGAAGCGTCTGTTCGCTACCTCGCCGCTGAGCTGGGTCCCGAGAAGCAGGTGCGCGTGAATGCCATTAGTGCTGGCCCGATCCGCACCCTGGCCAGCTCCGCCATTGGCGGCATCCTCGAGATGATCCACAACGTGGAGGAGAAGGCTCCCTTGCGTCGCACGGTCACCCAGATGGAAGTGGGCGGCACCGCAGCCTTCCTGCTCAGCGATCTGGCCAGCGGCATTTCCGGTCAGACCATTTATGTGGATGCGGGCTACTGCGTCACGGGGATGTAAGGCACGATGTGAACAGAGGAGGTGGAGTGATGTCACGCCAGGGAGACATTCATCGGGTCACCGGTGAAACCGATGTGAAGGTGCGTCTGGATCTGGATGGCTCCGGCCAGTGCCAGGCCAATACCGGAGTGGCATTCCTCGATCACATGCTTCACCAGATCAGCAGCCACGGACTGATCGACCTGGAGATCAATGCGGTGGGAGACACCCATATCGACGATCACCACACCAATGAGGACGTGGGGATTGCCGTGGGGCAAGCTTTGGCTCAGGCCCTGGGAGACCGCCGTGGTATCCATCGCTTCGGGCACTTTGTGGCACCCCTGGATGAGGCCCTGGTGCAGGTGGCACTGGATTGTTCCGGTCGCCCGCATCTCAGCTACAGCCTGATGATTCCCAGCCAGAAGATCGGCAGCTACGACTCCGAGCTGGTCAAGGAGTTCTTCGTGGCGGTGGTCAACAACAGTGGCCTCACCCTGCACATCCGTCAGCTGGATGGTGTCAATTCACACCACATCGTGGAAGCCTGTTTCAAGGCCTTTGCCCGGGCACTGCGCATGGCCACCGAGGTGGATCCACGCCGGGCCGGTGCCATCCCCAGCAGCAAAGGGGTTCTGGAGCAGGCCGGCGCCAACTGATACCGGCGCCGCGCTTCATAGTCCGTTACGAGAGGATGGGAGAACGTTGATCGTTCGCCCGTGACAGTCGCCCCCGCCCGCAGCTACGACCGCAGCGACTGGTCCAGCGCCTTCGTCAATGTTGAGGAGGAGCTCACCGATGTGGCCTTAACGCCGGTGCGTGGAAGGGTTCCGGCGGAGCTTCAGGGCACCTTCTACCGCAATGGCCCCGGGCGTCTGGAGCGCGATGGACACCGCGTCCATCACCCCTTCGATGGCGACGGAATGATTGCGGCGATGCGGTTTGAGAACGGCAGCGTCCAGCTCAGCAACCGTTATGTCCGCACCGAGGGCTGGCTGGCGGAGGAGAAGGCTGGCAAGGTGCTTTACCGGGGGGTCTTCGGTAGCCAGAAGCCCGGTGGTCGTTTGGCCAATGCGTTTGATCTGCGCCTGAAGAACATCGCCAACACCAACGTGGTGCGCCTCGGCGATCAGCTGCTCGCTCTATGGGAGGCTGCCGAGCCCCATGCGCTGGATCCCCGCAGCCTGGAGACTCGCGGTCTTTCGCGGCTCGATGGTGTGCTGAAAAAGGGTGAAGCCTTCAGTGCTCACCCCCGCTTCGATCCCGGCCATAACGGCCGTCCCTGCATGGTCACTTTTGGGGTGAAGACCGGCCCTCGCAGCACCATTCGCTTGATGGAGTTCGCCACCGATGGCCCCCAGGCCGGGGCGTTACTGCACGACCGCTCCGACAGCTTTCCCGGTTTCGCCTTCCTCCACGATTTCGCCATCACCCCCAACTGGGCGGTGTTCCTGCAGAACGCCATCGCCTTCAATCCCCTTCCTTTCGTAACCGGCGAAAAGGGTGCGGCTCAGTGCCTGGCGTCCCAACCCGGTGGGAAAGGGCGTTTCTGGCTGATACCGCGAGACTCCGGTCGTTTTGCCGGTCAGAAGCCGCGCATCCTCGAAGCCCCCGACGGCTTCGTCTTCCATCATCTGAATGCGTTTGAAGACGGTGATCATCTCGTGGTGGAGAGCATCGTCTACGACGATTTCCCGTCCATCGGTCCCGATGACGACTTCGCTCAGGTGGATTTCGACACGGTGCCGGAAGGAATGCTGCACCGTTGTCGCCTGGATCTCAGCAGGGAATCCGTGCAGACCGAGCGGATTAGTGAGCGCACCTGCGAGTTCGCCATGGTCAATCCCGAGCGTCAGGGTCTCAGCGCTCGCTACGCCTGGATGGCTGTTGCGGAGCGTGAGACGGGCAATGATCCGCTGCAGGCGATCCAGAAGCTTGACCTCGATTCCGGTGCCACCCACACCTGGAGTGCGGCGCCCCGTGGCTTCGTGAGTGAGCCGCTGATGGTGCGCCGACCCGGTGCGGAGTCCGAGGACGATGGCTGGGTTCTGGATTTGGTCTGGAACGGAGCCCGTGCCGCATCTGATCTGGTCATCCTCAATGCCCGCGATCTCGCGGAAGTTGCGGTGCTGGAGCTGCCGTTGGCGGTGCCCCATGGCTTGCACGGCAGCTGGGCCCCGGCAAGCTGACAGCTAGTAGTTGCTTCGGTTGTGCGGACCCCGCGTCAAACATTGAGCGTCGGTTGGGGCGCCTTGTCTGTTGCAACCACGGGCTTGCTGCTGCTGTCTCCGCGGGTGCCTGTGATGGCCCATGCCCCGTCCTGTGCGGGGACGTTGTTGCAGTTGTCTGTTGTTGAAGAGGGCAAGACCGCGGTAGCCAGTTTTCGCTTCTCATTGGCTGTGTCCGGTGAAGGATCCACGGGGCAGGCTGCGTTGACTCAGCTGAATCAACGCTTGGCCCGGTTGCGTCACTTGCTGAAACCGTTCATTCAGGGACGCCTGATCGTTCCATCTCCGTCCACCTATCCACGTTCTGGAAGCAATGGGGCCAAACAATCCTTTGTTGCCAACACCGGTGTCTCCGGTGAGGTGAATCGGCAGATGTACAACCAGCTCATCCAGACAGTGGGCGGACAGCCCGGCGTGCGGATGCAGGGGATGAAGTCCATCGCCAATGACAAGGCCGAGACAGCACTTCAGCAACGGTTGACGGCTGCGGCACTGCGGCGTGGCATGGCCGAAGCCGATCACACCGCGGCGGCGATCGGAGCCACCCGGGCGCGACTGCTCAGGATCAATCGCAGTAACGCGATGCATGGGCCCCGGCGGGTTCAGCTGTCAGAGGCCATGCGCGCTGGTTTCGATCCAGGTGAAGCCCCGGAACCAACGGCAACGGTGCGGATGGAGCTCCTCTACTGCCTCACATAGCCAGCTGATACCTTGAGCTCTCAGGCTGGGAATCTGGTGTCGATTGAATTCACGCGTCCGCAAATCAATCGTGATGAGCGGATGCTGTGGATCCATGCCGGTCCCCATAAGGCAGCCAGTAGTTACGTCACCGAGCGACTTCGACAAAACCGGGACCATCTCGCAGCCCAGGGTGTGTTGATGGACGGTGATGACAATCGTCTGGCCAATGCCATCGCACAAAAGAACTATGCGCCTGTTGAGGAAGCGCTCGCCACCCTGCCTTCTTCACTTCACAGGGTTTTGCTTAGTAGTTCCTCTTTGGATGATCGGATCCTTAGCCGAACTGCCTTGGGTAGATTGCAGGCTCTGGTTGAGCGTCAGGGGTTCAAATTAGGAGTCAGTTACTTCGTTAGAGATCAGCAGTCTTGGTTGAATTCAGTCTACGCACATCGAGTTCGACGGTTTCGTGAGACGCCTGATTTTGAGCGATATTGTGATTACATTATGCATGATTCTGACTCGTGGGATATTTCTTATCCATCCAAATTTCGTGTGCTGAGTCGCTTCCCCTCGATTGCGACGTTGTTTCTTCCTTTGTCCAAGCAGGTGGCGATCACCGATCCGTTTCTGGCCTTGGTTAATGCTCTGGGTCTGGATGCTCCATCGGGTGAACAGGGCTGGTTGGCGGGCCGTTCCTCGAAGCAGAACATCCAGCCTGGCGCCCGGGGTATCTGGATGTCGGCTCTGTGTCGCCGCTTGATGGTGGAGACGGGTTTCGATCCGGAAGTGCTGAAGCGGAAGGGCAAGGTCATCCGTGACCTCGCGATCGAACTTGGCTGGGATCGGGAGAAGTTTGACGGTTTCGATCAACCGCTTCATGACAGGGTGTCGGCCTTTTATGCCAGCTCTAACGAGGCTTTTGCGCAGCAACACTGGGGTGTCAGTTGGGACAGCCTCTTCCCAGTGCGGCCTGCGGGGCAACAGGTTTATTCGGGGCCTGAGGCCGAGGTGGAGCGGAAGGAGATGCGAGGTCTGATGGTTCGCGTGCTGCGGGAGCTGCGTTTCCCATGGCGCTTGCGGCGTCGTTTCTTTTCTCTGTACGACGCCGCTGTGTGAGGGCGGCTTTGATCAGCTAAGGCCTTCGCGCTTGGCCTCTTTCCAAGCCAGCCGTGGCGCGCTCCATAGGGTGGCCAGCACCAATGGGGTGACAGGTACAGCGGTTATCACGATGAAGGCCTGCAAGGCATCGATGGAGGTGCTGTCCCCTAGGCCTGTGCCAATGCGCAGCAAAACCAAGGTGAGGCTGCCAATCATCAAGGCCCAGAACAGCCGCAGAAGAGCTGGCGGCTCATTGCGGCCGCTCACCACCATGGCTGCGGCGTAACTCATCGAGTCGGCGCTGGTGCACATGAACAGCACCACCAGCAATAGGCCGATGGGGATCAGCACTCCGGCAAGGGGCAACTGGCTGAGGATGGTCAGCAGTGCTGCGGCGGCACCGTTCTGGGCCAGGGCTTCACTGATGCCACCCCCGGCCAACTCGAGATGCAATCCGGTGCCCCCAAGCAGGGTGAACCAGACGTTGGTCACGATCGGGCAGAGGATCGCCACGGCCAGTACCAGCTCACGGATGCTGCGGCCGCGGCTGACGCCGGCGGTGAACAGCCCCATCAGCGGCGCATAGCCAAGGAACCAACCCCAGTAGAAGACAGTCCAGCCGTTCACCCAGTTCGAAGGCGCTGCGTTGGGTGCAAGAGCCATCTGCGGCAGATGGACCAGATAAGTGAAAAAGCCGCTGAAAAAGTGCTGGATCAGCCAGAAGCCAGGGCCTAAGAGCAGAAGGCCTGCTGCCATGGCCAGAGTGAGCCAAACGTTGAGCTCCGACAGCCACTTGATGCCCTTTTGAATGCCGCTGACGGTGGATGTCGCAAAGACGGCCGTCAGAAGCACCACCACCAGGGATTGCAAGCCTGCACTGTCGGTGAGCCAGGGCAATTGCCCTGCAGCGTTGCTGAGCTGCAGAGATAGGAATCCCAGGGGACCAACGGTGCCGGCGATCGCTGCCACCACAGACAAGCCGTCCGCTAGGTGACCGATCGGGCCATCCACCCAGCTGCGCGGAACGATGTTCACCAGCAGGGTGCGGGGACGCAGGGGTTCACCGCGTCGTTCCAGGATCGAGAAGGTGATCGTGGTGGTGGTGGCCACAAGAGCCCAGGCCAGGAACCCCCAGTGCAGAAAACTCACCGCCAGGGCGGGATCCACCGCGGCTGCTGTGCTGCCTTCGACCCCTGCAAACACCGGTGATGGGGTCTGGAAGTGATACAGCGGTTCGGCAGCGGACCAGAACACACCCCCTCCTGCCAGCAGGGTGCAGATCAGCACCGCACACCAATCGAAGAATTTGAAGCTCGGCTTGGCATCCGCTCCGCCAAGCCGGAGTTTGCCGATAGGGCTGATGGCAAGGATCAGCGCGATCAGGAACAGCAGCACCACCATCCATTGCCAGACCGCCCCCAGGGCATCACTGATCACGGCTTTGCCAGTTTCAGTGAAATGCTTGGCCAGAGCCAGGTCGATGGCCGAGACCAACAGAAAAATCAGCAGCGGGATGGCGCCGACCCAGAGCGGGGGCTGTTGCCACCAGGAGCGCTGGTTCGCGGGGTTGTCAGACATCGGATGAGGGGTGAAAGATCAGGCTCGGACGGCGTCGCGTTGGTGGCTCCAGCAGGAGAGATCCACTGCAGGTTGTTCACCACTGGCGAGGCGTGCCAGAGAATCACCGATCAGAGGAGCGAACTTGAAGGCCTGGCCGGAGCCCCCTGCAAACAGACTCAGCTTCGGGGTGAGCCGATCCAGCACGAAGTTCACATCGCTGGCCATGGAGTACGGGCTGATCACGGTCTCGACTCGCTCCTGAACTCCCTCCAATTCGTTGAAGAGGAAGGTGTCGAGCAGCTCCACCAGTCGGGCTGGTGGCTCGGTGACCATGGCGTTGGGTGCGGCGACCCTCAGTTCTCGTGGGGCCCAGTCGATGCCGGCCTTGATCCTGGGCCTGCCATCCGCCGTTTGGCTCAACACGGGGAAGCCGTAGTACAGGCCACCATCGTCGCCTCGTTCTTGCTGGAAGCAGAACCACTGGGGGTAGCGATCAGCGAGTGCTGGGTTGACGGTGTAGTGAGCCCAAAGCATCGGCCACACCTCCAGTTTCGGTGCCAAGCCGAGGGGGGCGAGCAACAGTTGGCTCCAGATCCCGCAGGCCACCACCAGTTGGCTTGCGGCGATGTGCTCGCCGCTCTGCAGGGTGACGCCTCCACCATCGGGATCGAGTCCGGCCACGGGGCAGTGCTCGATCAGCTGATGGTCGGCGTTACGGGCGGTATTGATCCAGTGGGAGAGAACTTTGTCGCTGCGTACGGCACCGGCGGTGGGTTCGAACAGGCCAGTGAAACCGGCCTTCGGCTTCAGCGGGAAACGGGCAGCGATCTGTTCGGCATTGAGGGCCTCGTAGGGGATTCCCTGATCGTCCATGACCCGGCGGGCCCCGGGGATCGATCCCTCGATCGTTTCCTCATCCCAGCTTTCGCCGTAAAAGAGCAGGCCGTGGGTCTCTCTCAGCTGCTCGCCGGCGTGAGTTTCCTCGTCCCGCCAAAGGCGATTGGCCTCCTGGGCCAGACGGCAGAGCACCGGGTCGGAATACATCTCCCGGAACATCCGGGTTTCGCCGTAGCTGCTGGCCTTGGCGTGGGCCAGGGTCTTGGCTTCCAGCAGCACCACATCGCGCACGCCGCGGCGGGCAAGGGATGCAGCGCAGCTCAGGCCCGCCATGCCGCCGCCGACGATCACGACCGCTGCGCGGCTGGGCATTGAGGAGGGCGTGCTCATTCGCTATCTCCAAAGCTCAGGCCGATGGGATCGGTGGAGGGTGTCGCCGCCACTTCCTCGAGGGCGTCACCAACCGACAAACCCTGTTCGCGCTGATTGAGATAGTCGCTTGCCCGCCGGCGCACCTCATCGCGTACGAAGGCATAGACGTCCGTGGCGCCTGCGTCCTTCCAGGCATCTGGGGAGAACCGCTCGATCGAATCGGCGATCACGGCGCCAGCATTCACAAGAGGGTCCGGCAGTACCCGCACACCGCGGCGACGCAGGTCGTCTGCTAACTGCGGTTGCTGGAAAGGGGCATTGGCTGCAGGAACCACGGCGGGGGTCTTCAAGGCCGTTGCCATTTCGGCGTTGATCAACCCGGAGATGGAACAGGGCAGCACCAGGTCGAGGTCCAGTTCCCACCAGGCACAGCTCTCAGGCAGAGGCGTCGCGCCGGGAAAACTGGCTCTCTCGCGATCCAGATCCACGGTGAACACCGTCCAGCCGTGATTAACGAGATGACGGGCCACCGTTCCGCCGACGGCACCGCAGCCGTGCACGAGGGCCCGGCCGGGAATGGCGTCTTTGAGGTCCTTCTCCAGCACTGCCTCCACGGCGCCGAGGGTGCCATGGGCGGTGGCGGCACTGGCGTCTACTGGGCTGCCGACCGCCGCCAGCACATGCGGTGTGAGCGCCGTCAGACGCTCCATGTCCTCCAGGCTGGTGTTGAGATCGCAGCCAGTGATCATGGCGCCATCGAGCGACTCCAGCAGCTCGGCGGTGACGCTGATCAATTCATCCTTGACCGCATCGGGCTCCGCTGCCCGGGCGACGATCTTGCCTCCAGCAAAACCGGTGCCGTAGAGATCGTGCTTGTGGGTCATCAACCCCGCCAGCCGCTGTCCGTCAGCGATGCAGGCCTCATCGCTCGGGTAATTCAGCAGGCGCAGGCCCCCGTTGGCGGGGCGCTTGGCATCAGTGTCTTCCGCCACCACGAACACCGAGAGGTGGTCGGAGACGTGTTCCGCCAGCACCGACACGGTCGGCGATGCTTTCTTGCTGCTGCTCATTAGGCCACCTTCTCCATCATCTGGTGGTGTTCGACATAGTCGAGGCTCCATTCGCTGGGGGTTTCGGCGATGCGCTGTTGCAGACGCTCGTACACCGTGTCTGCAGCGGCGTCCCCGGCAGCACTGGCGAAGCTATGGCGGCTCCAGCTGCGGATCGTCGCCATCAAGCCGGCGGCGAAAGCGGTCGTGTCACCGTTGTCGTTCCAGCGGCGTCTGTAGGGGCACTTCACATAGACCGTCCGCTCGTCCACGAGGCGCAGTCCGTTGCGGTAAGCGGCGCTGCTCTCGTCCTTCAGCGGAGCCATGAACTCCTCGGGGGACTTGTAAAAATTCAGAACGGTGCCTTTTTTGTATTGCTCTGCGCTGATTAGGCCTTCCTCGGCCATGCCGCGCCAGATCTGGTGCAACTGGTCGTGCACATTGCGGGTTTCGCCGCCGTTATGACCGAGATAGCGTCCTTCTTCATCGCGTGAAAGGTTCACGGTCAGCAGTCGCCCGCCCACCTTCAGCTCGCGACTACGCAGTTCAAGGATGTAGTTCCAGTCCTTCATCGCCTGGGCGGTGAAACGCTGAAGGGCGTCGGCATCACCGGAGGCCAGCACATGGGTGTGGCTATCGAGTGGTCCGGGCGAAGCGCTCAGCCAGTGCATGGCGGTTGCGGAGAAGCCGAAGCTCACGCTGTCCGGGGCTACGGAGGGCTCGTAGAAGCTGCGGGCACTCACCAGCACTGTTGGCTTTGGATCCCGGGGAATCTGCAGGGCCAGGTTTTCTGCCAGAGCGAGGTTGTCGTTGCTCGGTAAGTCATTACCGATCAGCGTCAGATGAGCATTCGGCTGGTTGGCATGCAGGCGATCCAGCACCTGATTCCAGAGCCCTACAGCAGTGCCGCCATCGGCAGCTCCGTAATCGATCAGAACATGGCTGTCTGCGACAGCCAGTTGATTCACACAAGTCAAGGCCCAGTCCGAGGCGGCTTCAATGCACAGAAGAGCGCCTTCGGTCTGCGCGCTGTAACCCGTGGTCATGGCGATGGCCATGGACCTCGTCAGCGGCAGGCCTCACCGTACAGACCATGGCTGAACTGACTACCAATTAACGCGTCTGCTTCACGTTGCTTGGAGCAAATGACGCAGTTGGGGTTCCAGGAGGCTGAAGGCTCTGCCGCGATGGCCATGCTGTTTTTTCTCAGCCAGGGGCATCTCGGCAAAGGTGCGGCCCGTTCCAGCGACTTCGAAGATCGGGTCGTAGCCAAAGCCTTGCTCCCCCCGAGGTGACGCCGTGATCAAACCGTCGCAACGGCCTTCCACCTCAAGCAGAACGGATCCATCGGGGGCTGCGATGCAGAGCGCAGCGCAGAAATGGGCTTGGCGTTGCTCTGAGCCGTTCAGCGCCTTCAATAGTCGCGCGATGCGTTCCGGATCGGTGGGGGCGTAGCGGGCGGAGTGAACACCCGGGGCGCCATCCAGGGCGTCCACGCTTAGGCCTGAATCGTCGGCCAACGCCCATTCCCCTGTAGTGGCTGCAACCGCTTGGGCTTTGAGGCGGGCATTGGCGGCAAACGTGCTGCCTGTCTCCTCCACCTCCAAACCCTCAGGCTGGGGCCGCACGCTGACGGGGAGGGCCTGCAGCAGACCCTGGAATTCACGAATCTTTCCGGCGTTGCCGCTGGCGATGACCAGTGCCTTCATGCGGCCTCCGCGAACTGCCTGCCCCAGGCCAGCACAGCATCCACCCGATCGGCATCGGGCCCTTCGCAGTAGAGCCGCAGTAGAGGTTCGGTTCCGGAAAAGCGCAGCATCAGCCAGTGGCTGGGCCCCATTCTCAGTTTGATCCCGTCTGTGGTGATCACCTCCAGCACCTTTGCCCCTGCGATGGTCGAAGGTGTGCTCTGGGCAAGCAGCGTCTCGAGCCGTCGGCGTGCCTCCATGTCAGCCAGTCGCAGGTCGAAGCGGTCGTAGTGGCTACTTCCTCCGTGCTGCGCTTGGAGAGTATCCAGTCGAGCTCCCAGGGGTTGCTTCCCTTCAACAAGGGCTTCCAGCACCAGCATTGCTGCGAACAGTGCATCCCGCTCGGGCAGGTGCATGCCGAAGCCAACTCCACCAGACTCCTCGCCGCCGATCAGCACGTCCCCCGCCAGCATCTCCGCGGCGATGTACTTGAAGCCCACAGCGAGCTCAAGAACATCGCGTCCCTGCGCTTCCGCCACCAGCCGCATTAGATCAGATCCGCTCACGGTCTTGACCACTGCTCCAGGCAGCTGCCGGGCGCGGGCCAGGTGATCGATCAGCAGGGGCATCAGCAGCTGGGTGCTGCAGAACCGACCGGTTTCATCCACAGCGGCAATGCGGTCCCCATCGCCGTCGAAGACCAATCCCACGGCAGGGCTCCCGGCGTCGGTTGAGGTCTTCACCGCTGTGATCAGCTCTTCGAGATAGGTCGCAAGGGGTTCCGGCGGATGACCACCAAATAAAGGATTGCGATCGGTGCGGATTTCCTCCACCACCCCATGGGCCTCAGGCCCGAGCAGCTCCGTCACACACCCGGCGGCTGAGCCATGCATCGGATCCACGATCACCTTCAGGTTGATGGCCTTGAGGCCCCGCAGCAGTGCGGTGAGATCGAGCTTGCGGCGGAGACCTTCGAGATGCTCGCCCCGACCATCAAAACGGGGGACCTCCGCTTTGATCGGTGCTGTGATGCCGCCGGCGGCCAGTCGTCGTTCGACGGCGGCAGTGAAGTCGCCCTCGACTGACCCGCCGAAGGGGCCTTTGATCTTCAGCCCCAGCCATTCCGGCGGGTTGTGACTGGCGGTGATGACCAGCGCTCCAAGGGCTTTGCGCTCCACCACGGCCCAGCTGCAGGCCGGTGTGGGGACAGCGGTGTCCGTTAGTAGGGGCTCGAGTTCACAACCCCGCACGGCGGAGGCGATGGCTTCCGCTAGTTCGGGAGCCAGGAAGCGCCGGTCATAACCGATGACCACCGTTCGGCTGTTGTGGCCTTCTGGGGCGCGATGCGCGAGCTCCTGGGCCGCGGCAGCGGCAACGGGCAATAAGCGATCCACGGTGATGTCGACACCGATGATTCCGCGCCAGCCATCGGTGCCGAACTTGATTGGAGCTGGGCTTAGGGGGAGGGGAGCCGATGCCATGGCACAGCCTGCACTTCAGTGGATCTAGCAGCTGGCAGCCGTAGGGTCGGCGGATGGGTGACACCCCGCCTGCCGACAACGCCCTCACCGACCGGTTGCTGCGCAGTTGGCTGCGTTGTCGTCGCAAGGCCTGGCTCGATCGCCACGGAAATCCTGCTGAGCGACGTTGGACTGCCCATCGCAATCTGCTGCTGGATGACCAGCAGCGATGTTTTGTGGGATTGATGCCCCGCAAACCAGGCCATGGCTTGGCCGCCTGTGTTGCCGGTGCCGACGCCGTGGTGGGTCTGCGCCTGAAGGGTCTGGGCCCTTCCGGGGAACCGTTGGAGGCGCATCCTCCCCTGCTCAGGCGGGTCAAGGGCCAGAGCCGCTGGGGCGATTTCGCCTATCAACCGGTGCTGGCACGTCAGGGCCGCCGCACCACCCGGGAACATCAGCTTCCTCTGGCGCTGATGGCTCTGCTGCTCGAGCAGGTGCAACAGGGCGATGTCCCATCCATGCTGGTTCTCGGCGGCGGCGGCTGGCGGCTGGAACAGGAGCGGGTCCATCTGTCGAACAGCATGCGGCGACAGCTTTCGGAAGGGTTGCGCAAACTGCGTGAGGACCTTGAGCGGTCGGTCCCCCCTCCTCTGGCAGCCGATCGACGCAAGTGCTCACTCTGCAGCTGGCGGGGTGTTTGCAACGCCGTGGCGGCGGAGCAAGGGCATCTAAGTGAGGTCAGCGGCATCGGAGCCAAGCGCCGCGAGATGTTGCTGGAGCTTGGGATTCGCGGCCTATCTGATCTGGCCGCTGCTGATCCGATGCAGCTCGCTGTGCAGCTTCAACGCTTCGGTGATCAGCATGGTGAGGTGGCTGCAGCCTTGGTGGCCCAGGCCAGGGCGCAGCGCGATGGTCGGGTGGAACGTTTGGACGCTGCACCGGCACTTCCGGAACTTCGTGACTGCCCTGGTGTGCTCCTTTACGACATCGAATCCGACCCCGACGCCCGTCACGACTTTCTCCACGGTTTTCTGGTCTTACACAGAACCGAACGTGGGGGCTGGGACCTCGCTTCAGTGGCTTATCACCCGATCCTGGTCCTGGCCGAGCACGGTGAACCCCGTTGCTGGCTTCGGTTGCAACGCCTGCTGGATCACTACCGGGGGTGGCCAATTCTTCACTACGGGGAAACAGAAAGCCTGGCCTTGCGACGCTTGGCCGAGCGGCAAGGTGTCGATGAGGCTGAACTGCAGCAACTTCGTCACCGTCTCGTGGATGTTCATGCCCGGGTGCGGCGTCACTGGCGCTTGCCATTGGCCAGTTACGGCCTCAAGGCCGTGGCCGGTTGGCAGGGGTTCCTTTGGACTCAGCCCGGTGCTGACGGGGCCAGGGCCTTGTTGTGGTGGCGGCAGTGGCAGGGCGATGGCCCTGATCGACGCGGCAACAGGCATGGGCTGCGCTGGATCTTCGATTACAACCGCGATGACTGCCTAGCCACCTGGGCCGTTGCTGCCTGGTTGCTGCAACAGGATCAGACGTCGGGATCCTGAAACGCCTCAGGTCGGCTGATCTGGAGCAGTTCTCCATTGGGTCCCTCCAGCGTTTCACTGGCAAGACATTGGCGGCGTACCAGGGCTAGTCCAATCCACGCGTTGTCGTGTTCGAGAGCACTGGTGATCACCCCGGCCCGCTCTCCCTTCAGCGTGAGTTTTGTGGCGCTCGACAGCGGGCTGCGGCAGCTCCAATAGCGCAGCTCTTGTTTCACCCTCGCTTTCCCGATGAGTTTGGCCATGGTCTCCTGGCCCAGATAGCAGCCCTTCTCTGTGCTGATCCGTGCGACGAGTCCGAGTTCCAGAGGGTTGGTCTCGCCATTGAGTTCACCGGGTCCCGGTGGGAAGCCGCTCTGGAGCCGCCAACGCTCCAACACTGCTGCATTGACGGGCTGTCCGGATGCCCAAGGTTCCGGCAGTGCCGCATTTGGCTCGAACCAGGCCGCAGCAGTGTTGGGCTCCAGCCACTGCAGCCGGCGCAGCTGGTCCAGAGGCTGGAGTCGTATCCGATCGGCCGGAAAGATCACTTGATCGAATCCGGCCTGAACGGCAGATGCATCCCCCGCCAGAACGATCACATCAGCTCCGTCCGCATCCAGACGGACTTCCAGCACCGCACGCAAGCGTCCCGTCGCCGTTAGCCAGCAGGTTTGAAGCAGATCTCCAGGGTGGAGTGTGCTGAGGTCAGCACTGGTCTGGCCTTGGAGAAACTGGCGCGCTCCGCTGCCGTTCAGGCGCAGCCGGGGAAGGTTGGCGTCCCAAAACAGCATGGTCATCCCGGTGTGAAAGCGGCGATTTCAGTCAGTTTGTAGAGGCTGATCAATTTCAGATCGTCAGCGGCCATGGCGGCGTCGCCCCCTTCTTCCCGGTCGACAATGGTGACGACCCGGTTCACGCCGTAGCCGGCGTCGCGCAGCTGCCGGACCGCCTTCAGGGAGGACCCCCCAGTGGTCACAACGTCTTCCAGAACTGTGATCAGAGATCCGGGGGCTGGTAGCGGTCCCTCCAGCCATGCTCCGGTGCCATGGCCTTTGGCTTCCTTGCGCACGATCAGTGCATCCAGGTTCCGGCCCTGATCGGCGGCGGCCATGGCGACACCACTTACTAGTGGGTCGGCACCGAGGGTGAGGCCGGCCACGGCGACCGCATCAGCTTCCACGTGCGTCAGCATGGCCCGACTGATCAAGGCCAGTCCGGAGCCGCTCAGGCTCACGGGCTTGCAGTTCACGTAATGCTCGCTCTTGCGGCCTGAGGCAAGGGTGAAGTCTCCGCGCCGGTAGGCCAGGGTGGCCAGGCGGTGCAGCAGGTTCTCCCGCTCAGTCAGGACACTCGACGATTCAGGCATGGGACTGGCCGCGCTTCGCAGGTGTCCTTAGTTTGCGCGTAGAGCTGTTTCTTCCGGTGCTGCTGCGCTCGTTCTTTTGCTCAGGATTGCTGGTGCTCGCCGGTCCATCGGTGCTGGCAGGCCCGCTGTTCTGCACCACCAGCGTCGAGGCTCCTCCACCCGGCAGTCGTTCTGCACCCGTGGAGGTGACGGTGTGCCATCCCACGGAGACCACCAGTGAGTTGATCAACCGTCGCCTCTACACCTGGACGTCACCCATGGCCCGGGGCGTGGATCCCCTGCATCAACTGACCGATTTTCTGGGTATCGCCGTTGGAGGAATCGAGGGGAATCGGGTGATGGGGCTGGGTTTTTCGGACCAGACCCTGGTCTGGGACGGGTCTGCACTGCACAACACGACGGGAGCTCTGCTCGAGGAACAGACCCCGGCACTGCCGTTGCGAACCCTGGATATTCCGAGTGGATTTGATGGCAGTCTCGCGGCCACCGGCGTGAATGAACCTGGTCTAAAGCCGCCCCGAGCTGAAGACTTCCCCGACATCACTCCCCTGTGGTAACACTCTTCTTGAGGGGGTCTAGCAATCTGGTGAATGCAGCGAACTCATAATTCGCCTAAGGCGAGTTCGATCCTCGCGACCCCCATTCCCCCCTGTTGATGCGGCTCCTCTTGCTGGCTGTCCTGCTGGTTCTGCCGGCCTTCTTCGCGGCCGCAGAGGTGGCTTTATTGCGGCTTCGCCCCAGCCGCGTCGAAGTGCTGGTGGAAGAAGAGCAGGCTGGCGCTCGTTCCATCCAGCGTCTGCAGCGACGCTTGCGGAGAGCGCTGCTGGTCTCCCAGCTGGGGGCCACTCTCGCTCTGGTGGCCCTGGGTTGGGCCGGCCGCGGTCTTGGGGGAAGGCTTTGGTCGGATGGGGCCCTGGGTGTGGCCTGGCGCGACACAGGGCTGTTCCTCGGCATCGTGCTGCTGGCCACGCTGGTGGCTGGTCTGTTGCCCAAGGCTTGGGTGCTGAACCGTCCGGAATCCTCGGCGCTTCGACTTGTGCCCCTGCTCGAGGTGGTGATGCGTTGTCTGGCACCGCTGCTCAACTTGCTTGAGGCCCTGGCGGGCCTGCTGATGCGTCTGCTTGGTTTGGCTCCCCAGTGGGATGTGTTGGTGCCAGCACTCTCTGCCGGTGAATTGGAAACCCTTGTGGAATCGGGGCGGGTCACGGGTTTGTTCCCCGATGAGAAAAGCATCCTTGAAGGTGTCTTCGCTCTGCGGGACACCCAGGTGCGGGAGGTGATGGTGCCGCGGTCCGGGATGGTCACGCTGCCGGCCACGGTCCGTTTCGCCGAAATGATGGAAGCCGTGCATCACACGCGTCACGCGCGGTTCCCTGTGATCGGCCAGTCGCTGGATGACGTGCGCGGTGTTCTGGATCTCCGCCAGATGGCCGAACCGATCGCAAGGGGGCAGCTCCAGGCCGATTCGCTGCTGGAGCCCTATCTCCAGCCTGCGGTGCCCGTGCTGGAGACTTGCACCTTGGCGGAGCTGCTGCCGATGATTCGCAGTGGCCAGCCGCTTCTGTTGGTGGTGGATGAGCACGGCGGTACTGAGGGGCTCGTGACAGCAGCAGATCTCACCGGAGAAATCGTTGGTGATGAGGATCCCGGCGAGACCGATGAGCCAGATCTGCTCGAGGACAAGGACTGCCCTGGTGTTTGGCTGGTGGCGGGAGATCTGGAGATCTTCGAGCTGAACCGTCAGCTGGACCTTGATCTGCCCGAGGCGGATGACCATCACACCCTTGCGGGTTTCCTGCTGGAGCGGCTTCAGCACATTCCATCCGCTGGGGAAGCGCTGCATTTCAACGGCCTGCAGTTCGAAATCACGGCCATGGCAGGGCCGCGGATTGACCGCGTCCGGCTCGTTCTTCCTAGTCCAGAGGATGATTCCGACTGAAGGCCGATAGTCTTCCCCCAACCGACTGCCCGTTCTGATGTCTCCCGACCCCATGGTCCCAGTGAAGGTCGGGGTGATCGGAATCGGCAACATGGGTTGGCACCACGCTCGTGTGCTCAGCCTTCTGCGGGATGCCGACTTGGTGGGAGTTGCGGATCCCGATGCCGAGCGCGGACAGCTCGCTACGGAGCAATTCGGCTGTCGCTGGTTTGGGGATTACCACGCCATGCTTTCTGAGGTGGAGGCGGTCTGCATCGCTGTTCCCACCCTTCTGCATCACCCCGTCGGCCTGGCCTGTCTTCGAGCGGGTGTGCATGTTCTGATCGAAAAGCCGATCGCGGCGAGTCAAGACGAGGCCACCGCGCTGATCGAGGCTGCGACAGCAGCCGGTCGTCTGCTGCAGGTTGGTCACATTGAGCGGTTCAACCCCGCTTTTCGTGAACTCACCAAGGTGGTGGCCAACGAAGAAGTCGTGGTCCTCGAGGGGCGTCGCCACAGCCCCCATTCCGATCGAGCTAACGACGTCTCCGTGGTGCTGGATCTGATGATTCATGACATTGACCTTGTGCTGGAGCTGGCCAAGGCACCCGTTGTGAGGCTTGCTGCTGCCGGTGGTCGCAGTGCCGAGGGACCGATTGATTACGTCAATGCCACGCTGGGTTTTGAGAATGGTGTTGTGGCCAGCCTCACGGCGAGCAAGATGAGCCACCGCAAGATCCGCAGCCTTAGTGCGCACTGCCGCTCAAGCCTGGTGGAGACCGACTTCCTTAACCACACTCTGCACATCCATCGCCGTGCCCATGAGTGGTATTCCGCAGATCACGGTGAGCTGCTGTACCGCAATGACGGCTTCATCGAGGAGGTGAGCACCACGTCCATCGAACCGCTCTACGCCGAGCTTGAGCACTTTCTCCAGTGCGTGCGCGGCCGGGAAACCCCTGCTGTGGATGGTCTTCAGGCGTCGCGTGCACTCAAGCTGGCCGACCTGATCGAGCAGGCGGTCGAACACCCGGATACCGGGGCACCCTTGCCTGCACCGATCTGACGGGCCTGACTCGGATCAGACCAGCCCTTCTTGTTCGGCCAGCTCCCGCAACGCCGTGACCTGCCAGCGCCGACAGTCACCGGGAGAGGATCGATAGAACTGCCCCCAGGCCTGGGCTTTCTGCTGCGGGTAGTTCTCAGGACTGAGGGATGGATGACTCTGTTGCCAGCCCACCCGGACGGCATGACCGATCACCACGTCGAGGGCTAGGTCATCCTCGAAGCGCACCTCCGGATTGGCTTCGACAAAGGCCATCAGTGAGAGCAGGCATTCGCTGCAGAGTTGCCGGTATTCCGGTGCTTTGATCCGACTCAGCAGATGGTCGACTTGGGCGGCGAAATTGCGTTCGCCGGGTGTTTTCTCGAGGACGAGACGGCTGTTAAGTCGATTGCGCCGTTCCAGCTTGTCGCCGATGACCAGGCCGCGGCAGTGTTGCAGCAGGGCCCAGATACCGGCATAGAAATCGCGGGGAACTTTCTGGAATGAGCCCAGGCGGATGCGGTGCTGAAGCCAGTCACCGCCCCCGGGTGTTTCCTCCAATGGGTCGGGAACGGACCATTGCACCCTGCCGCTTACGTGCAGCTGCTCGCCGCGTTGCAGGGCGGCCCTCGCATGCTCCACATCACCGAGCACGGCGCGCAACCGTTTGCGGATGGCGTGGGGTGCTTCGCTGCAGAGGGCTTCAAAGGCCTCGTCCTGGCTCAGACTTTTTTCTAGGGCCAGTTCCGATGTCAGCAGCAGCATCAGCTGCCCCAGCTGCAGGGTGAGGCTGCCCTTGAGCAGGGCTGGCTCCCGCCGCGCCACGCTGTCGAGGGCCAGCAGGAGTTCCTGCTCGAGCATGCGTTCACGACCGTCGATCCCGCTAGTCGTCTCAATCCGTTCGGCGATGGCAGCGCTGTCCATCGGTTGACGGAGCCTGGAGTCGCCGGTGTAGTTGCGTCCCACCACCACTTGTTTCTGGCGGACGAGAAGATCGGTTAGGGCATCTTCCAGCTGGGGATGCACCATGCCCATGGCGCCGGCACAGCGCCGCACCACATTCCAGTCTTCACAACGCAAGCCCCGTTGATACACCTCTTCGAGCAGCTTGCGCAGGGCCACCGGATGCCCATCGGGGCTGAGTTGTAACCCCTGAGGGCCGAGACGCCGTTGCAGCAATTCGAGTACTTCGGCCTGTTCATGCAGCAGCGCACTGCTCCAGAGGCGCTGGCTCAACTGTTCGAGTGGGGTGTCATCCAGCTCCTGCTCCTCAGCGGCAGTCAGATCCCGAAGATCGGTGGCGTCGCGCAAAACGTGCTGGGGTTGATCGGATGCCGGGACGGGCTTCTGCTGAAGCGGTGGGAGCTGGACCTCTTGCCCCTGATCCACCAGCTGACTCAGGCGGCCCAACCGGACGGGGATGGTTTCAATCACGCCGCTGCCGAGTTGATCGGCAAGTTTGAGGACGACGTCACGGTGCTGATCTAGGGCTGTTTCACGAATGGGAATGACCAGAAGGGGCAGTCCCGCACCCCGCCAGTGCCGTTGCAGCAGATGCAGCTCGTCCACAACGCTCTCCAGCAGCTCCTCAGGGTCATCGGCCAGATAGCTGCTGCGGTCCTCCAGAACCGACGGGGTGAACACGCTGATAGAGCCGTCTTGACGGTAGACGCGAGCGGTGTCCTCAGTTTCCACGCGGTGCCCAGGGCGTCCGCTGAGCTCCAGCCGCGGATTGGTGCCGGCCGCTTTCAGCCGTTGTTTCAGCTCGTCAGACGACAGCACGGGAATCACCGTGGTTGGGTCGATCGGCACCTCTGCAGCCAGTAGTGCGTGGCGCACGGCATCCGTCTCGGGAGCCATCGCCACAAGAACTGCCTCGGCGCCCAGTTGCTTTGGATCCCTGCGCCCACAGGGGTCGATGTCTTCGGGGCGGATCAGATCGTTGAGCAGCATTTCCCCCAGCCAGACGAGGCTTTGGGTCCAGATCAGCGGCAGATTGGTGTTGGCTTCCCGGGCCTGGCTGCCTGGATTCAGCCGTTCCTCGTTGACGGCACTGGCAGGGACTTGATAAAGCTCCGGGTAGAGACGTTCGCCGTCTTGTTCGACCGCCAGCGCCTTGAGCTGGCTGTGCAAGCGCTGGGCCTCGTCCGAGCGCCCTTCGCAGCATGCGGTGACCAATTCGAAGGCCAGAAACAATGGCCACTCCGACTCGATCCCCTCAAAGGCGGCGAGCTCCTCAGGTTCGTAGTGCAGGCGGCTGACGTCTTCCACCACCGTCTGGTGACCATCCCGAAGGAAGCGTTTGTAGCCGTAGGCCCCGCCCAGTTCCCGTCGAATGCGACGGCCCGTGCGCTCCACCAGGGCAGCATCTTCCACTGCCCAGGCGGGATAACCAATCACGGAGAGACAGGCACTGTCTGCTTCCTTGCTGGCGGATTCCCGTGGCAGGAGTCCTTGCAGGGCGCGACGCAGGCGCACGATGGCCCCCTGAGGAATCAGCAGGACGCAGCTGCCGTCGCCATGGGGGCCGTAGAGGTCAAGCCCATCAAGCGATTCCAGGGCGGCCTTGGCCATGCCGATTGAGCTCGCATTGCGCTCCGGCAGTCCATGGTTTCCCTTGTCACCGCGTTCCCAGATCCCGTAATCGGGGGTGCGGTACGCCCTGGAGATGTAGTGCACGAGGTTTTGGAGGAAATCCACCTCGTCACGGCTGTGCACCACGGCGCAACCGCCCTTGGTCAGCTGCGCCAGCTGCAGCAAGAACAGAGAGGTGGCATCCAGTTGAAGATGGCCCCAGGCGTCATCGGCCACCACCGATTCACCGGTGCAGCTGTCGTATTTGGCGTGGAGCGCGTCGAGGGGATGCAGGCTCTCCTTAAAGCGCTCCACTTTCACGGCTTGGCGCATCATCGAGCGCATCAGGCCGCGCATGAGGGCTACCACCCGCTGCTCCAGTTCCCAGGATCGTCGGCTGGTTTGCCCCTGTTGACGGCGGTGGGCCAGGGCCAGTCCCCAAACACACTGCACCGAATAGACGCAGTCCCGCACCCAGGCATCTCCATAGTTGCCATGGATGGTGTGGGCGGTGCTGGCGGGGAGCAGGCCGCTGATCGGGTCCTGCCGATCGAGAACGACCCGTTGGATCGATTGATCCAGACGCTGAAGGTTTGTGGCGTGCTTCTGCGGAAGGTTTTCCGTCGTCGTCACAACCATGCCCTCATCCATCACCACCCCTAAATTCTCCAACGCAGCCCCTCGGCCATGGATCCTGTTAGCACCACTCCCGATGACCGTCGCCGCTGCGAGGTGCTCGGCGTGCCTGTGGATGCCTGCCGCGACGTCTGTGCTGCAGCTCTCGGCCTGCACGCTCGGGGAGGGGGACGCATCGTCACCCTCAATGCCGAGATGACGATGTCTGCTCGGGCGGATGCCTCTCTGGGGCAAGCGATCGGGACCGCTGATTTGGTGATTCCGGATGGGGCTGGAGTGGTCTGGGCTCTTGCGCGTCAGCGGATCCGTGTCGTCAAAACAGCAGGGATCGAGCTTGCCTGGACCTTGCTGAATTACGCAGCAGCCCATCAATGGCGAGTTGCTTTGGTGGGTGCTTCACCTGAAGTGATGGAGACGCTGCGGGCGGACTTGCCCCAGCGGATTAGCGGGCTCAATCTTGCCCTCACTGTGGATGGCTATCAATCACCGCAGGCCTGGCCCGGCATTGAGGCTCAGCTCAAGACATTGAAGCCGGATCTCGTTTTGGTGGCCCTGGGCGTGCCACGTCAGGAAACCTGGTCTGAGCGGGTTGCGTCCGGTCAGCCAGGGCTTTGGATGGGTGTTGGCGGCAGTTTTGATATCTGGGCCGGCACCAAAAAACGTGCCCCCGGATGGATGTGCCGGATGCAGCTGGAGTGGTTGTATCGACTCATCCAGGAACCCTCCCGTTGGCGACGCATGCTTTCGCTGCCGGCCTTCGTTATGGATGTGATTCGGATGGGTTGAGGTTTCAGCGGAAGCCCACAGAGGCTTGCCAGACAAAGGCAAGCAGCAGGAAGAAGACCGGGATCAACGGGAGGATGTCGATCAGCGGAGAGAAGGCCTGATAGGCCTCGGGCAGCTGTGCCAGCAGGTCGAGGGTAAAGGCGGCCATCCCTTGCATCAAAAAGGCGTTGGGCTGGACGCTACCACGTGTGATGGGCTGGTGAGTCCGGCTCCCAGGGAGCGAAATCCTCTGAAAAACAGCCGTCGCGAATGGCTTGTGCCATGGCGGACGTGAAACGCACCAATTGCGTGATGTTGTGAATGCTCAGCAAGGTGAGGCCCAGAAGTTCCTCGCTGCGAATCAGATGATGCAGATAGGCCCGGGTGTGTCCAGTGCAGGCCACGCAGGAACAGCTCGGATCCAGGGGAGTGTGGTCGTGGCGGAAGCGGGCATTGCGCAGATTCCAGCGTTCGCCACCCACCAGTGCTGTTCCATGGCGACCCAGTCGGGTGGGCAAGACACAGTCGAAGAGGTCGATGCCGTTGGCCACGGCGATGGCCATCTCGCGCAGGGTGCCGATGCCCATCAGATATCGCGGTTTGTTCGTTGGGAGTAAAGGCGTGACATCCCGCACGATTCGGTGCATCTCCTCCGCGGGCTCACCGACGCTGACGCCACCGACGGCGATTCCCGGTAGATCAAAGGAGGCGACGGCACGGGCACTCTCCCGCCGTAGATGCGGGAAACAGCCGCCCTGAACGATGCCGAACAGGGCCTGGTCCACGCGTGTGTGGGCTGTGACGCAGCGCTCGAGCCAGGCATGGGTGCGGCGACAGGCATCGATGACGTCGTTCTCCGTCGCCGGATAGGGCGGGCACTGGTCGAAGGCCATGGCCACATCCGCCCCGAGGGCCATCTGAATGCGGGTGGCATGTTCCGGTGTCATGTCGATGGTGCGTCCATCGCGGGGGTTCCGGAACACCACGCCGCGGTCATCGATTTTGTTGAGGTCCCCCAGGCTGAACACCTGAAAGCCCCCGGAGTCGGTGAGCATCGGCCCGTCCCAGCCCATGAAACGGTGCAGGCCACCTGCAGCCGCCACGATCTCTTCGCCGGGCTGCAAATGCAGGTGGTAGGTGTTGGAGAGCACCATCTGGGCACCCGTGTGGCTCAGTTGCTCGGTGCTGATGCCCTTAACGGTCGCCAGGGTGCCCACCGGCATGAAGCGTGGTGTTTGAACCGGCCCATGAGGGGTCGTAAACGTGCCGCACCGGGCCGCTGTGTTGGCGCAATGCGCGTTGATCTCAAAGCCGAACAAGGCCGATCTGCCCCTGCAATGAACCTACGGTGAGGGCTGATTGCACCCGTCACGCCATTCCCCGGAGCGCTCCGTCCTGGCTATCTGATCTGGCGGGAGCCTGGATCTTCTACACGGTGCTGCCCGCATGGCCCTGGCCGCAGCCCTCGTTTCAGCGCATTGCTCGCTTTGCTCCCTGGATGGGGCTGATGATCGGAGCGCTGCAGGGGCTGCTCTGGAGTTGTCTTTCGGGGTTGGGTTGGCCTCCTGCAGCCTGTGCCCCCTGCGTGGTGGCTCTCGGAATCCAACTCAGTGGTGGGTTGCACCACGACGGCTTGATCGACACGGCGGATGGCCTCGGGGCGCCTGTGGAACGGAGGCTGGAGGCTATGGAAGACAGCCGGGTGGGTGCCAGTGGCGTGCTGGCTCTCGTGATGGTGCTGCTGCTGCAAGTCGCGGCGCTGATCCAACTGGGGCCCCAGGCCCCAATGGTGCTCTGTCTGGCTGCGTTCTGGGCACGGGTGTCACCGCTATGGGCCATGGTGCGGTTCGACTATCTGCGTGTCGATGGAACCGCTGCTTTTCATCGCGACAACGCCAGGCCGCTCTGGGATGCACTGCCCACGTTGCTGGCTGTGGCGCTGCTAGCTGCGCTTGTGGCGCCCCTCCCTCTTCTCTTTGGGGGTGTTGTGGCGATCCTTGTTGCCCAGGGCCTCGGGCGACGTCTGGGGGGGCATACCGGCGACAGCTATGGAGCGGTTCTCGTTCTGACCGAGATGATCACTCTGCTCGGCCTGGCGTTGTTTCTGCTGGCCAATTGAGGATGAACGCATTGCCCTCAGCGGGCAGATCCGGAGCGATCGTGGTTGGCTCCACGCAGAGGCTGAGGTTGCGGCCCTGCCGTTCCGCTAAGGACCGTGCGAGGGCGAGCCCCAGGCCGGTGCCGGAACGGTCTTGGCCCGTTGATCCCCGCGCTCCCCTCTCGAAAATCATCTCCCTCTCCTCGATGGGGATTGGCGGTCCGTCGTCCCAGACGCAGAGCCCGTCGGGCAACAGACACAGGCCCACGCTGCAACCCGCTGGGCTGTAGCGGAACGCATTTTCCAGGAGGTTGGCGACGATTTCTGCGATGGTGCCGTCTTGGGACGGCTGATCAATCCACTGGGGCCACTCTTGCGGCCCCTCCCAGGGGCGTCCCTGCAGGCTTGCTGTCGCTTCCGCTCGCTCCAGCAGAGGCATCAGCAGGCTCCGCATCGTTGCCTCGCCTTCAGCGGGCCCGGGGGGTAAGAGGGTCGGGCCCAGGGTCTCCTGCTGTGGCAGGCGCTGTTGTCCAAGGTCATCCAGAACGTCGATGTACTGGCCCAGTTGCCTTTGCTCCGAAAGCATGCCCTCCACGAGTGGACGGTGGGAGCTGTCAGCTTCGAGGCGCCGCATTAGCAGCTGGGCGTAGGTGCGCAGGGCCGCCAACGGATTGCGCAATTGGTGAACGAGGGTGCGCAGTTGATCGTTTTGTTGGCTCAGTTCCTGGCGGAGTTGCAGGCATTCCAGGTCTCGTCCAAGAGCGTGGCTGATGGCAGCAGCACTGCGCCGCATTCGCTGGTCCAAGCTCAGATTCCAGCTCCGTTGAGGATCCAGATCGGCTCGCAGTGCTCCCAGGATCAATCCGGCATCCTGTAGGGGGTACCAACGCCGGCTCTGATGCGGCAGGCGCAGGTAGGGGTCGGCGTCGGCGGCGGGAAGGGACCGTTCATTGGCGGACCATTGCCGGATGAGCAGCAAGGGCGGGCCTTGTTGATTGGGTGGTGTACTGACGTAAAGCCCCAGATGCTGAATGCCTTCTTTGGCGGTTAGATCGGCCAGCTGTTGGTCTGTGAATTCAAAAAATCGATCGGTGAGTTGCATCAGATCCGGTCGATCCATTCACGTGCTTGAGCAAGCCTGCGGGAGGGGGGCTTGAAAAATCTGGGAAAAGTCTTAAGATCCTCTTATCGACCGAGGCGCTGTTCTTTGTGAACAGACGCCCACCATCTCTCACAACGGTTGCATTTGTTGTGCGACCAAAGCTACAGCAGAGGTTGAAGTGTCCTCAGCTGATTCCCGCTTGGGTGTTGGTGTTCTGCCGGCAGTTGTGGTGCGCCCGCAATTGCCTCGACGCGGTCCCTTGCGTCTGGCGTTTTTGCGCCGACGGCTATTGACGATTCCGTGGTGATGGTCATTTCGCCGAAACGGATTTCGTCTGTTCTGACGATTCACCCCGTTCTTCCTTTCGTACCGGAGCCCTTCCATGTCCAAGAAGCGCAAGCGCATCAGTCGTCGTCGTCTGGCAGGTCAGCGGGTCTTGGCGCATGTGCCAACCCATCACCTTGAAACCGGTGAGTACAAGCCCGTCACTGCCGCGCGTCGGTACATCGCTGAGGCCGGTTTGGTATCTCCAGCGCTGCTGAACGTGCGCCGGAATGAGCACACCACCGATCGCTTCTTCTGGGGTGAGAAGGGCTTGTTTAGTGCGCAATACGCCGAAGAGAATCATTTCCTCTTCCCGTCGTTGCGCACCATCGTTGATTCCATTGGCGAAGACAAGCTCTTTGAAGGCCTTGAGCTTGGCGCTGATGACTGGGAGGAAATGGAGGAGTACGAGTACGCCTTCGTTTGATCAGGCGCTCTTCAGAACACGCTCGATAAACAGCACGATTGGCTGCACCATCTCATCAGGGATGGTGTGGCCGTTTTTGAATGGCAGGGTCTGGCATCGATCTGATTGCAATTGCGAGCCGATTGCTTGCATGGCTTGGAAAGGCACCACGGGATCTTCAGAACCATGCATCAGTAAAACGGGGGGATGCTGCTCGGGTGGAGCCCAGTTGGGATGCGGGTAGCCGCTGCAGCTGATGACCCCTGCCACAGGCAGGGAGCAGCTGCAGTCCAGAGCCATGGCTCCCCCCTGGGAAAAGCCGAACACCACCGTTTGTTCCAGGCCAAGGCCTGACTTGCTCAGGTCTTGCAATTGAGCCTTCAGGCGGTCAACGGCCGTGGGCACGGCGCTCCACTGGGCGGGGAACAAGCCGTACCACTGACGTCCCCCCGGTTGGTCTGGGTGGAGTTCAGGGGCCTCCAGGCACACCACATCAAGCTCCTTGGAGGTTTCACAGGCCAGGCGATCGCCCAGAGGTTTCAGATCATCTCCATTGGCTCCCCAGCCGTGGAGGAGCACCAGCCGGCCATCCATCGGGCATCAACATCACTGCTGCGTAGGTTGGCTCACGACCCAGTCACGACCCTTCGATGGCTCCTGTCGCTCTGTTGAGTGTTTCCGATAAGTCCGGGCTGGTGCCTCTGGCGGAGGCCCTGCATCGGACCCATGGCTATCAGTTGCTCTCCAGTGGAGGCACAGCCAAGGTGCTGGAGCAGGCGGGCCTTCCGGTCACCCGTGTGGCGGATCACACCGGGGCTCCAGAAATTCTTGGCGGTCGTGTGAAAACACTGCACCCAAGGGTGCACGGCGGAATACTGGCCAAGCGGGGTGATGCAGCCCATACGGCTGATCTGGAACAGCAGAACATCGCCCCCATCGATGTGGTGGTGGTCAACCTTTACCCCTTCCGAGAAACGGTCGCCCGGCCGGATGTCAGTTGGAACCAGGCCATCGAGAACATCGATATCGGTGGCCCCGCCATGGTGCGGGCGGCTGCCAAGAACCATGCCGATGTGGCCGTCCTCACAAGCCCTGATCAATACGATCGTTTGTTGACCGCCATGGCGGAGTCCGGCGGGAGTGTGCCTTCGGATCTGCGTCGCCAATTGGCCCTTGAAGCGTTCCAGCACACAGCGTCTTACGACACTGCAATCAGCCGCTGGATGGTCGAGCAAAGCTCAGTGGAAGACAGCCCCTGGCTGGAAGCTGCCCCTCTGCGCCAGACCCTGCGGTATGGGGAAAATCCCCACCAAAAAGCGCACTGGTTCAGTCATCCCAAGCAGGGTTGGGGCGGTGCGATTCAGCTGCAGGGCAAGGAGCTGAGCACAAATAACCTTCTGGATCTGGAGGCTGCTCTCGCCACCGTGCGTGAGTTTGGCTATGGGGCCGATGGTGACGCACCGGCTTTGCAACCGGCGGCCGTCGTCGTCAAGCACACCAATCCTTGTGGTGTGGCGATCGGGTCAACGTTGCCTGCCGCATTGACCCGGGCTCTGGATGCTGACCGGGTTAGTGCTTTCGGCGGCATCATTGCCATGAATGGTGTTGTGGAAGCCACGGCGGCCCGTGAAATCACCAGTCTTTTCCTGGAATGTGTGGTGGCACCAGGATTTACGGCCGAAGCGCGGGAGGTGCTTTCGGCCAAGGCGAATCTGCGGCTTTTGGAGCTGTCTCCTCAGGCCATCGACGCAGCTGGTCCCGATCATGTGAGAAGCATTCTTGGCGGGCTCCTGGTTCAGGATTTGGATGACCAGGCGATCACGCCGGCAGATTGGACTGTGCCAAGCCAGCGTCCGCCTACACCCCAAGAAAAGCTGGATTTGGAATTTGCGTGGCGCTTGGTGCGTCACGTTCGCTCCAACGCCATCGTGGTAGCTCGGGATGGCCAGAGTCTCGGAGTGGGTGCTGGCCAGATGAATCGGGTGGGATCGGCCCGGATTGCCCTGGAGGCTGCGGGTGATCAGGCCCAGGGGGCGGTGCTGGCCAGTGATGGTTTCTTCCCCTTTGACGACACGGTGCGTCTGGCCGCCAGCCATGGCATCACCGCCGTGATCCATCCCGGCGGGAGCATGCGCGATGGCGATTCGATCAAGGCTTGTGATGAGCTCGGTCTGGCGATGCAGCTCACGGGCCGCCGTCATTTCCTTCATTAACCCTGGTGGTGGGGGGCGTCGGCCCCCTAGCCTCGCGAGACTGACGCTCCGCGCCGATGCTCGCCACCCTTCCCTTCAGCCTCAATTTCGCTCACCCACTGATGGAGTGGAGCTTGCTTGCCGTGGGTGGTTGGGCCCTTTACTTGGGGATCAAGGCCAAAAAAACGCGCACTGGTACCCCAGAGCAGCGTAAAAGTCTCGCGCCGAAAAAGTTTGCCCAGCGCCATTACCTGTGGGGGAGCATCCTGCTGGCCGCGATGACCCTCAGCACGCTGGGTGGGATGACCGTGACGTATCTGAATAACGGCAAGTTGTTCGTCGGGCCGCATCTGCTGGTTGGTCTGGCCATGACCGGCATGATTGCCGTCGCTGCATCGCTTTCACCCTTGATGCAACGTGGCAATTTGATTGCCCGCAAGGCCCATGTGGGCTTGAACATGGGCATGCTGACGCTGTTCCTCTGGCAAGCCTTTAGCGGAATGGAGATCGTTAACAAGATCTGGACCAACCGCTGAAGCCCGCTCAGAAGGCTGCTCGCTGACGTGGTGGGCAGCTCACCCGTGGGTGGCATGGAAGTCCACCTGAATGAATCAGGCTGGAGTGCACTCGATACTTCGACTATGTATCTGGGATCAAGGCTAAAAATGTCGCGCTGAAAAAGTTTCCCCAGCGCCATATCGTCGCGGACAGCATCCTGCTGGTCGAGTTGGCCTTGACAGGGATTCTTGCCATTGTTGTATCACTCCCACAGCTCATGAAGTGGGGCAATGTGATTGCGCATAAGCTTCATATTTTCCTGAACACGCTGCTGCTGTTTCTCTGATAAGCGGCTTCCGGCTTGTTCTTAAACGTAATTGTTGAAGGTAATTGCGCTGCGATCTTTCGATTAACGATGAAAGTCTTCTCTTTTGAGTGGTGTTTTACGGTCGTTATTTTTGATGTAAAAGAATGCAGTTGCCGCAACAACTGCCAGCGGGATTGCCGTAAAAAGAAGCAGCGCGATTGCGGTGTAATCTTGATGCATATGTAAAAAATTTTTTATACCTTACTTCCCTGTTCCGAGAGTGATGTGCCAAACTTGACTTTTGGATTGTTCAAAAAGATCTTCCGCTCTGTCTCTAATTGATTGTGAGTTAATTGGATAAACTATTGCCGATAGCATTGCTGGCTTAGGCGAATATAGTTATTTAATTAGCTTTCTGCAGATCATGCATGAAAGGTTTTGCATGAATTTTTGATCAGCAGTAATTTCGTGGTGCTGATTGATGATGGCTTTAGTCGTGGCATGAACCACAACTTCTGGCATTAAATTGCGATCATTTTTGAATTTCCTCGTTTGTTTGATTGGTTCTAAATCCTTGCTGAAAAGCTTCTAAATCTTGTCGTGCTTGAAGCCAAATGATAAGACGCTCACTGCTTTGGTATTCCATCCAATTAGCTTCTGAGGCAACAACCTTCGTGTGAAGAGCACGTTCAGTTTTGGTTTCAAAGCGGATAACACCTTGACTCAGAGGTGCATGGACAAAATAATCCCAATTAGGCTCAACCATCATCAATAATATATCCTCATCAACTTAGCTTTTGTTCCGATTGAATCCATCCATAATTGACCATACGCTGTAAGCTAATTTATTAAATTACGTTAAATCTGAGTGCTGCAAAATGATTGAATTGCTCGAAGCATAATACTTGCATCAACGCCTTCTTGCCTCATTTGTTTCGATCATAGTGGCACCTTGAGATGTAAAAAGTAAATCAAGCATCTTGGCTTTTGGCTTAAAATTCAGCTTGTTCCCCATTCAGTAATCCTTCTCGACTTTTTGGCATAGGCGTAAGAGTCAAGGGGGCTAATTTAGGGAACTTTTAATGATGTTTATCATTGTAAGTGAAGCGAATGGATTCGATGAAAGGCTTGCTAAAACCAGGATTTTTCTTGGCTATATATGTTTTAATGTGTTTTGGTGTTCTGGTTTTAGCTATTCACGAGTCAACCGCTCAGCCGATCGGATTGCTGGTCGTTGCCATGGTGATGACGCCAATAATTGTTTCGATATGCGGTGGATTACCCGTTGATTTTATGAAATCTAAAGCTAAATAGAGTATAGGGAATTTTAACTCATTGGTGCGCTAATAAATCATCATTTTACCTTGGCTGAATATGCTAATGCGTTCAACTTTTTCTCAAGATTATCGTGAGGTGACCTCTTGAATAATTGCTTTTGACCAGGCTTGCAGGCGATCATCGGTTTTTTCTGATTCATTGTCTTCGTCGATGGGGAGTCCACAGAACATCCCGTCGATAACACTTTTTGACTCATCAAAAATATATTGCTCAATCGATACATGGCCAATCATTCGACCTCCTGCGGATTCAAAGGATCTGTATAGTTCTTCCATGGCATCGCAGAAGTATTTGCTGAAAGCCGCAGAATCGCCTAAGCCTACAATGCCAATGGGTTTATTTTTAAGTTTTAAGTGAGGAATATTGTCAATGTGGTCGTCCCAAGTTGTGCCAGATCTTTTGACATCAGAGCCGGTATTCCAGGTGGGTGTGCAGCAAATTAATGCCTCAGATTCCTCTAATTCTTTTGTAAAATCAATTCTATCAAGATCTTTTAATTCTGAACCTGGTAGCAATATATTCAACCTTTCTGCGATGTCTTCTGTGTGGCCAGTTGCTGATGCGTAAACGATAGTGAAACGCATGAGCCATTACTTATGATTTATTATCATAAGTGCTTTTAGGTCCAGCCAAAGTACTTTTTTGACGCGATGATGTTGTGCAATCTACGAATGAATCTGCTTTTCAGTCGATGTCCTGCTTAAGAAGCCAATACGTGTTCGTTACTGGGATATCAGTGATCTATTTAAAGCAACTGGTCAGGCGGTGCCAAGTCCGTTGAACAGCTCTTTATGAACAACAAATGTATGGTAGAGAGCTGTGCCTGATTCGGGTTCGAGTCGTTCTCCGTCAGCGTTGAAGCCGATGCTGCACACCAGATTGCCTCTCCAGCTGATCTGATCCGGGCTCTGACTGGCAGACCAGTCCATCATTTTCTGAGCCTGTTCTGGTAGCTGGGCAGCAATTTTTTCACAGGCTTTGTTCAGCTTGTAAAGAGCTGGAGGCTTGGCAGGCAGTGCAAGGGATTTCCTCAATGAAAGCTCATCGAAGATGCCGATGTAGCGGATGTGTTCAATGATCTCAAGCTCGCATGGATCCAGGCCAGCATCGTTGAGTGCAAGCTCGAAAAACTCAACATCCAGGAGGGGACGCTTGATCATGCAGGTTTGATGCCCAAGGTTGAAACCGCCTCGGAAGTGACGAGTTCAATAATATACAAATGCTATAGCTCTCTAGAGGCCCGTGTCCATCCTGTCAAATGGCAGAGCCAATACCAAAGTGGAGCCAGGTTGATCATGCATGCTCGGTTTGCTGATTTAGTTAAAACTATTGCTTTCTATGTTCACATCACAAAAAATTGTCTCATTGTGCTGGCTTTGTATCCATGTTGTCTGAGTGATTCCCGTTTAGATGCATCTTCCCGTCGCTGTCTTGGGCGTTGCTCGGGCGCTGGATCAGTTGCTGATTTTATCTAAAAAATCTGGCTTGCGGCGCATTTTTTCCTGGATGTCGCCAAGCATTGAGCTGTAATTTGTGTGCACAACAACCTCCATGGTCTTAACCACCTTGTGGATTTTCCAGAGGCCGATTTGTATCTCAGAGCGTGCATAAGTCACCTGCCATGAGTCTGGATTGGGGCGACCGACTTGCTTCACCGTGATCTGGGTCCAGAAGGAGCTGCGGCGATGGGCGGCTTCGTAGCAGTGGCTCACGCTGCCATCGGCCTTCTTTGTCTTTTCGAAGCCGATGCTCTGCAGTTGCTCGCTCCAGTTGGACATTCTCAGGACGTGAATGGACGAATTTAAACCGTTGCCTGATGCTGGCAGATTCTCTTGTTTCCCTGATCAGGATTGTGCAATGGGGCCTGGGTAAATTATTCCTAATCTCAAAAATTTGTTGCCAAGATGAGTAGTTATTTGTGCCGTATAGCCGATCAAATCGAACGGATGCATTGGTTGAAGATTGCTACTGGCATCGATCTTCCGTTGCCATGGAGTGTTGTTCTTTCAAGTTCGCAAGAGCGAGAACGGGTGGAGATCCATGATTTCATGGCCAACTTGAAGAATTATTTGATGCTTGATTCGTCGCCGGTCGATCAATGATGGAA
The DNA here is from genome assembly GCF_900474185.1 of Synechococcus sp. UW69. Lineage (NCBI taxonomy): Bacteria > Bacillati > Cyanobacteriota > Cyanophyceae > Synechococcales > Synechococcaceae > Synechococcus > Synechococcus sp. UW69. The sequence goes on from NZ_UCNW01000009.1 coordinate 578,697, forward strand.
AGCTCGGGGAGCTGCTGATCGGAGCTGACGATTGGAGGCAGTGATTCGGCTGGAGGTGCCGCTCATCAGGTGGACCTCAAAACCTTTCAGCGCTTCGATCTCCATGCTGCGTCTGTGATCACGTGTGTCACGGCTCAAAATAGTCTTGTTGTCACGCATGTTGAACCCTTCAGTTGTTCTTCGGTTGGTCAGCAGAATGAGGCTGTTTTTTCGGATCTCGTTATCCCTGTCTTGAAATTTGGGATGTTGCACTCATCGGCGATTGTGGATGCTGGTGAAGGTCCTGGCATCTAGCGATCGCAGCTTGCAATGACGCCACCCACTCCCACAAGTGGACGGGATGCACTCTCGGTACTGCAGTCATGGCTGCTCTCGTCCTCGGCCTACCACTCGCAGATGCCGTGATCCAGGCCAAGGTCTATGTAAGGCAAGCATTGCTCCAAGCGGTTGCCTGTGGGCAGGGACTTGGATGTGTGGGGTGCAGGAGCGAACTTGTGAGCAAGTGAGCTAGGCCCAAGTCCTGCTGCTTTAGAAGGCTGCTCGTTGACGGGGTGGGCAGCTCAGACCATGGCTGGCATGGAAATCTTCTTGGACCTTCCATGTCAGCCGACGCGAAATCTGTCGAACGATCTGTTTCAGCAGATGGTCACCGCTGCTCTGGACCAACTGATCCGGCAACATCGAAATCACTTTGGGTAGCCGGATCCAGACCTTGAGATCAAGGTCCCACTGCACTGAGGTCTGCTCCTGTTCAGGGATCAGTCGCATCCCAGCGCGGAAGTCGACGTCATAGTGATTTCGCAGTGCGAGGGTCTGCGGCACCGTGCGCAGTGTTTCGATCCGGTACATCCCTTCCTGTTGCGGCAGCAGTCTCAGAGCAATCGTTGGCTCCACTTCGAAGCCGAAGTTTCCGAACCGCCCCAGGGTCAGGCTGTAGGACTGCAGGTCGATGGCCTCGATCTGCATTGGACTGGCGCAACGCTCAAACCAGCTTTGGTGGTCATCCAGGTAGCGCGCCAAGACTGCTTGGGGAGCCAGCATCTGCATCGAATCCTCGAAGTGGCTGCTGTAGCAGCGCACCTGGGGGTCGGCACCATGAAGCTGATTGTCGGTTTCAGTGGGCGACAAGACAGTCACGGATAGGGAGCTGCCGACGATGGGCGGATTAAAGATGAACCAATGTAAAGCTCCTTGCGATTCAGTTTTCGCTCAATTGCATCAGTTTTTCGATCACCTCTTCCACAGCCCGGTCTGGGGTTGAGGCACCGGAGGTGATTCCCACCTTGACGGGTCCTTCAGGAAGGAAATCGCCTTCACGACAGAGCTCGGCGGAAAGGGGTTTGTGCTCAATTGAATTGCTGCCGACGTCAATGCGCTCGGGCGTGTCGATGTGGAAGGAGCGGATGCCGCGGCTGATGGCGATTTCCTGCAGGTGGGTGGTATTCGACGAGTTGAAGCCACCGATTACCACCATCAGGTCCAACGGTTCATCCACCAGGGAGAACATGGCGTCCTGACGCTCCTGGGTTGCGTCGCAGATGGTGTTGAAGGCCAGGAAGTGATCGTTGAGCTGGGTGGGGCCGTATTTGCTCAACATCGTTCGCTCGAACAGGCGTCCGATTTCCTCCGTTTCGCTCTTGAGCATTGTGGTCTGGTTGGCCACACCCAGGCGTTCGAGGTCTCTGTCGGGATCGAAACCAGGGGAGCACGCTTTGGCAAAGCGTTCGATGAAGGCATCGCGGTTTCCGTTGCCGAGGATGTAATTGGCGACGTACTGGGCTTCTTCCAGATCCAGCACCACCAGATAGGTACCGGCAAATGAGCTCGTGGCGAGTGTCTCCTCGTGCTTCACCTTGCCGTGAATGATCGAGGTGAAGGTGTGCTTTTTGTGTTTCTCCACGGTGTTCCACACCTTGGAGACCCAGGGACAGGTGGTATCAACGATGTGACAGCCCCGCTCATTCAGCAACTGCATTTCCTGAACGGTGGCGCCAAAGGCCGGAAGGATCACCACATCACCGGAGGTGACACCGGAGAAATCCTTCACCCCTTGTTCAACGGGAATGAATTGGACATTCATCTCTCTCAGATGATCGTTCACAGAGGGGTTGTGAATGATCTCGTTCGTGATCCAGAGACGCTCGCTTGGGTAGTGCCTGCGGGTCTCGTAGGCCATTGCCACGGCACGTTCGACGCCCCAGCAGAAACCGAATGCTTCGGCCAGTCGAACGTCGAGCCGACCGTGTTCAAGCCGATAGCCGTTGTCCCGAATCGTGCCGATCAGACCGCTCTGGTAGGCCTGTTCGAGGCTTTCTGCCACTTCCTCGGCACGCCCGAAGCCTCGCCGGTTGTAACGCTCGGAATGATGGAGGGAGCGCTTGAAGGCGTGGGTGTCCATGGGGTGCGCCGGTGTGGGGTAACTCTATGTGGCCTGAAGCTGCGATTCAGGCAGCAAAAAAGCCCGGCCGATCGGCCGGGCTTGAGATCAATAACTGTGCCTGAAAGGAATCAGTTGTTGATGGTGGAGAAACCGGCGTAGGCCTCCATGCCGTGTTCGCCGATGTCCAGGCCTTCGGTCTCCTCCTGTTCGGTGACGCGGATACCACCGAAGAGGGCGCCGATGATCTGCCAAGCGATGTAGCAGGTGACAACAGTCCAGATGGCGTAGGCAGCGGTACCCAGAGCCTGGATGCCGAGCTGCTCAACACCACCGCCAACAAGCAGGCCGAGAGGTGAGCCGTCGCCCTGGATGTCATAGCCCCAGAGGCCAATCACGAGCGTGCCCCACACACCGCACACACCGTGCACGGAGAAGGCTCCCACGGGATCGTCAATGCCTGCGGCATCGAGTGCAGCGACGGAGAAGACGACGATGATGCCTCCCACCAGACCTGCTACCCATGAGCCTGCCAGGGTCAGGTTGCCGCAACCAGCGGTCACGCTCACCAGGCCGGCCAAGATGCCGTTGATGATCATGGTCAGGTCAGGCTTTTTAGAGGTGATCGTGGAGATCACCGTGGCACCGATGGCACCGCCGGCAGCGCCGAGGGTGGTCGTGACGGCCACATAGGGAACCCACTGGTCCATGGCCAGCTGGGAACCGGGGTTGAAGCCATACCAGCCGATCCAGAGGATCAGAGCGCCGAGGGTGGCGATGGACATGTTGTGGCCAGGGATGGCCTGCACCTTTCCATCGACGTATTTGCCGATGCGGGGTCCAAGTAGCAGGGCGCCGACCAGGCCGGCCCAGGCACCAACGGAGTGCACAATCGAGGAGCCAGCGAAGTCAATGAATTCGACATTGCCCACGCTGTTGAGCCAGCCACCGTTCCACTCCCAGCTGCCAGCAACCGGATAAATGAAGGCAGTGAGGACGAGCGCGAAGATCACGAACTCACCAAACTTGATGCGCTCCGCCACAAGGCCGGAAACGATCGTTGCAGCTGTTCCGGCGAAGGCTGCCTGGAACAGGAAATCAACGGTGGGGACCAGGCCGGCATCGCTGATGGTCTCAGCGGTGACGGTCGGATCGAAGAAGAATCCTGCGAAGTACAGCCAGCCGTCGATCGCGGCATCGCCATACATAAAGGAGTAGCCCACGAACCAGTAGGCGGTCACCGCGAGGGCGAACACGAACAGGTTCTTGGCAAGGATATTGACGGCATTCTTTTGCCGACACATGCCTGCTTCAACCATGGCGAAGCCGGCGTTCATGAAGATCACCAGGATGGTGGCGACCAGAAGCCAGAGGTTGTTGGCCAGAAAAGCTGCGGAGAGTTCAGGTAGCTCTTCGGCTTTGGCAGACAGCGTGAAGATGCCCAGACCCATAAGCGCCAAGGGCGCACAGGCGAGCCAGGTCATGGCGCGGTTGGAGCTGAAGCCACGGATGCTCTTGAGAAGCAGCATCGGGCCTTCCAGGAGGCTTGCCTCTTGGAGTGTTTTGCGCCGCCGTTCTGGAGGCGCGTGGAATGCAGTTGTCATGAACGAGGGTGCAGAGCTGCGAGACACGTCTGGAATGTTCCCAGACGAACCAAACCAAGCTGCCTGGGGGAAGCCCCCTTCCATGTTCGATCTGCTACCAAAAATCAAACTGGTCTAACTGGTCGCACTCCCTGCCAATGCACCGCGTCGGCGGCAAAGCTGAAACAGCACGGCACAACTTCCACGCCGCTGGCGGTGGATTGGCGAAACAGTTCTCCGTAGCGCGGATCAGCACTGTCGCCGGGAGCAAAGTCGTTCACATCTGGCCGGCTGAGGCAGGGCACGAGCACCGCGCGAGCTTCCGGAAGCACACCCATGAGCTCGATCAGATGCTTTTGGCCCCGCTCGGTCACCGTGTCAGGGAATAGTGCGGTTCTGCCGTCGGTCCAGGTTGTGTTCTTCACCTCTAAGTAGATCAGTCGTTGATCGGGGTTCTGTTCTGCCGGGGTCAGCAGGAGGTCAATCCGGCTGCGCTTGTTTGTTCCGTAGGCCACCTCTCCGCGGATTCCCGCAATCGCACCGAGTTGAGTGTCCAGACACCCCGCTTCGATCGTGGCCCGAATCAAGCGGTTGGGGAGGGCGGTATTAATGCCGACCCAGCAGGGTTTTCCCTCTGCACCTGGAACTTCGGCTTGTTCCCAGGTCCAGGCCAGCTTGCGTTTTGGAGAGGGTGCGTGGCGGAGACGCACCCGTTGGCCAGGGATCAAGACCCCCGTCATTGGACCGGTGTTGGCGCAATGGGCCGTGACGGTCTCACCACTGCTCAGTTCCACATCGGCGAGAAAGCGTTTGTAGCGCTTCAGCAGCACGCCCTCCGTCAGGGGTTCAAAACGCAGCAGGGCATCGCCCGGAGAGGGAAGGCCAGTCATGGCAGCAGCCGAGATCTGCCCATGGTCTCGTGCGATGCATTCACAATGCGCCCAGTGCTGGGGGCGGAATGGCGCGTTCACTCAAGGGGATCGCATTGGTGGTGACCCTTGGCACCCTGCTGAGCAAGGTGGGTGGCCTCATCCGGCAGCTGGTGATCGCAGCGGCCTTTGGGGTTGGTGCTGCCTATGACGCCTACAACTACGCCTATGTGCTGCCTGGATTTCTTCTGATCCTCCTCGGGGGGATCAACGGCCCTTTTCACAGCGCCATGGTGAGTGTTCTCAGCCGGCGCCCCCGGGCTGAAGGGGCTCACATCCTTGCTGCTCTCAACACCAGCGTCAGCGCTCTGCTTTTGCTGGTCACGATCGTTCTGGTGCTGGCGGCGGATCCCCTGATCACCCTGGTGGGGCCGGGTCTGGCACCCGATCTTCACGCCATCGCCAGGGTTCAGCTGCAGGTCATGGCACCGATGGCGCTGTTGGCCGGACTGATTGGGCTCGGCTTCGGTTCCCTCAACGCCGCAGATGAATTCTGGATTCCGGCGATCTCACCGCTGATGTCCAGCGGGGCCTTGATCTTGGGTGTGGGACTTCTGTGGTGGCAGCTCGGTGCTGACATTGCCTTGCCGTCCGCCGCCATGACCGGGGGTGTGGTGTTGGCATTCGCCACGTTGCTGGGGGCTTTATTGCAGTGGTTGATCCAGCTGCCGGCTTTGATCCAGCAGGGGTTGGCTCGGTTCCAATTGGTCTGGGACTGGCGGCATCCCGGCGTGCGAGAGGTCTGGCGTGTGATGGGGCCCGCGACGCTGTCGTCCGGAATGCTTCAGATCAATGTGTTCACGGATCTGTTTTTCGCCTCTGGAATCGTCGGTGCGGCTGCGGGTCTGGGGTACGCCAATTTGCTGGTGCAAACGCCGCTGGGCCTGATCTCGAATGCACTCCTGGTGCCCTTGCTGCCCACCTTCGCCAGGCTCACGGCGCCGGCCGATCGACCGCAGCTGATCGAACGGATCCGGCAGGGGCTCATGCTTTCCACTGCATCGATGATCCCTCTCGGCGGTCTGTTCATCGCCTTGGGTGGTCCCATCGTCGCCCTGGTCTACGAGCGTGGAGCCTTCGATGCGACAGCGGCTCAGCTGGTGACGGGTTTGCTGATGGCCTACGGCCTTGGCATGCCGGCCTACCTCGGTCGGGATGTGCTGGTGCGTGTCTTTTATGCCCTCGGCGATGGGACGACGCCCTTTCGGCTCTCGCTGGCGGGGATCGGTCTGAACGTGGTTTTTGATTGGCTGTTGGTGGGTGGCCCGACCCCTTGGGGGAATCAGTCGCCGTTCAATTTCGGAGCGCCCGGGTTAGTGCTTGCCACGGTCGCCATCAACCTGCTCACCTGTCTTGCCTTGTTGTTTGCTTTGCAGCAACGAATCTCAGGCCTCCCATTGCGGCGCTGGGGGCTTGATCTTTTGCGGCTGGCCATCGCTGGTGTGCTGGCCGCAGGCGCCGCCGGGATTCTGTTGGCCGTGGTGAGCTGGCCTTCAGGAGTCGTGGGCCTGCTCCTGAAGGTGTCTGCACCTGGCCTGCTGGGTCTGCTGTTGTTTGCCTTGATCGGTGCTCAATTCAAGGTGGCGGAGGTGCGGGAGATCACGCAGCTTTTGGTGGGTCGATTCAGGTCTCGCTGAGACGAATATCACGCTCTTCACGCACCTGGATGGGAAGTTCCAACTGTTCGCGACCCACGAGCTGTGGTCCTTGAACAGAAACGATCCGGGCTTCGATCCCGAACTCTTTGAAGGCGGTTTCCAGTTCCTGAATCAGGGCCTTTTCGACCTGGGCCTCTGCATCGACCACCCGTCCAATCAGCCGTTCACCCAGTCGGCCGATGCGCTGGCGAACGACGTCTCTCGAGTTGGTGACTTCAATGATCAGCACACCAACCGCGGCGGATGGACTGCAACCTTATCCGCAGTAAGGCTCAAGGATCTCTTCGAGATCACGGAGCTGGCTGGGGGGAATGAGTTTGGCGAGGGGGAGCTGACTAGCGCCTCCTGCCAGCGGAACCTTCACGGCGTCAAGCGCCTGCCGAGCAGCAACTTCAGCTCCTTGATTGACACGAGCACTGCATTCGATTGCGAGGGCGGAGGCCAGCTCGGCATCGCCGAGGTAAAGATGCCAGCCGCTGATTTGAACGTAAAGGCGATCAGCTAAAGCGCTTTGAAGGTCCTGCAGATCGCTGGCGGAAAGGGACATCAGCCCAGGAGGAGCGAGGGGGATGCCTCCATGCTGGCTTTATTCCTCTGGCTTTGGTCGCTGAAGAATTACCCATATCAACTGGCCCAGCCACAAGGTTGCCCAGAGTCCGGTGACCCAGGTCAAGCTTCCCGGAGGAAAGGGATGGCGCATCTCCTGCAGGAACCAACTGCCGCTGTTCACCGCGGCGAAGATGCCTCCGTGAAGGCATAGGTTCACGATGCGCTCGAAATGCCGATAAGTCGGATCCTCAGGGTTAGCGGGGCCATACCAGCGGATCGGCATTGCTCGGGCACAGAAACACCTGAATCCTGGCGCGGCCGGGGCCCGGTTGACGAGCGGACCCTCGATGGGGTCTGATGGTTCCACGCCAGCGCTTGTAGCTCAGCGGATTAGAGCATCTGACTACGGATCAGAGGGTCGGGAGTTCGAATCTCTCCAGGCGCGTTTCAACTGCCCCCATGGGCAGTTTTTTTTTGGTTGATCGCTCAGCCTGATCGCTGTGGTTTCTTACGATTGGTCGAAGCTTTACTGACATTTCATGGGCCAGGCTTCTGGACGCGCCATCGACGCTGATCTGGCTCAATCGGATCCGGATATTGCTGCGTTCATCAACCAGGAACAGCAGCGTCAGGAAACCCACCTTGAGCTGATCGCATCAGAGAACTTCGCGTCCCGCGCGGTGATGCAGGCTCAGGGTTCTGTTCTGACCAACAAGTACGCCGAGGGTCTGCCCAGCAAGCGGTATTACGGCGGTTGTGAGCACGTTGATGCCATTGAGGAGTTGGCCATCGAGCGGGCCAAGCAGTTGTTCGGGGCTGCATGGGCCAATGTGCAGCCCCACAGCGGTGCCCAAGCCAACTTCGCCGTTTTTCTGGCCCTGCTGCAGCCCGGGGACACGATCATGGGGCTCGACCTGTCCCATGGCGGTCATCTGACCCATGGCTCTCCGGTCAACGTCAGTGGCAAGTGGTTCAACGTCGTTCAATACGGCGTCGATAAGGAGACCCAACGCCTGGATATGGAGGCGATTCGGCAGCTTGCTCTGGAGCACAAGCCCAAGCTGATTGTTTGTGGCTATTCCGCCTATCCGCGAACGATTGACTTCGCTGCGTTCCGTGCCATCGCGGATGAAGTGGGTGCCTATCTGCTGGCCGATATGGCCCACATCGCCGGCCTCGTGGCTGCTGGCGTCCACCCCAGTCCGGTGCCTCACTGCGATGTGGTGACCACCACCACCCACAAAACCCTTCGCGGCCCCCGTGGTGGTTTGATTTTGTGCCGCGATGCTGATTTCGCCAAAAAATTCGACAAGGCCGTTTTCCCCGGCAGTCAGGGCGGCCCTTTAGAGCACGTGATCGCGGCCAAGGCTGTGGCTTTTGGTGAAGCGTTGCAGCCTTCGTTCAAGGCTTACAGCCAGCAGGTGGTCGCCAATGCGGCGGCCCTCGCCGAACAGCTGATTGCCCGCGGCGTCGATGTCGTCAGTGGTGGCACCGATAATCATGTGGTGCTGCTTGATCTGCGGTGCATTTCGATGACAGGAAAAGTGGCTGATCTGCTGGTGAGTGATGTGCACATCACGGCCAACAAGAACACGGTTCCCTTTGACCCCGAATCACCCTTCGTCACCAGTGGCCTGCGGCTGGGAACTGCTGCACTGACCACGCGCGGTTTTGATGTTCAAGCCTTCCGCGAGGTCGCTGATGTGATTGCCGACCGTCTTCTGAATCCCGAGGATGACGCGATTCGGCAGCGTTGCCTGGACCGTGTGGCTGCTCTCTGTGAGCGCTTCCCCCTCTACGCCGACAGCAAGCAGCCTGTTCTGGCGTGAGGTTCGGCCCTTCCACTCGAAGCAGCTTGGGTGGGTTTTGCTGTGCGGGTTGCAAGCTCTTTAGGATTGGGATTACTCCTTCTGACCGGGGGACCGTCTCTTTCCCGGAGCTTTTGTGAATCTCTTGGCCAGCCCTATTGCGGTTGCCTCGGTCAGTTTTCTTCTGGCCGCGGTGATCACCACGGTGCTGGTACCCCGGGTGCGACGGCTGGGTCTTCGCTTCGGGTGGACCGATCAGCCCGATGAGCGCAAGCAGCACATCACCCCCATGGTGAGACTTGGGGGGGTTGCCATGGTGCTGGGTTTTTGTCTGGCCTTGGCGGCGGTTTGGTCGATGGGGGGCTTCGGACTGCTGGCTCCGGCAAGGGATCAACTGATTTGGAGCACCCTGGCCGGTTCACTCTGCTTTTTTCTGATCGGCTTGGCGGATGACCTCTTCGCCCTTTCCCCGTGGCCTCGGCTGGCTGGGCAGGTCGCCGTGGCTTGTGCGGTTTGGAGCCAGGGCGTTCGGATTGGAGCAATCGATCTCCCCTGGCTCACCGCTTCCGCAGGTCCGATTGCCTTGCCGGACGGCCTCAGCCTTTTGGCAACCGTTGTTTGGCTGGTAGGGATTACCAATGCCATCAACTGGTTGGATGGCCTTGATGGCCTCGCCGCTGGGGTTGCTGGCATTGCCGCTGTCGGACTGGTGTCCGTCAGCTTTTCGCTTCATCAGGTGGCCGCTGGATTCCTGGCCGCTGCACTGGCTGGCTGCTGCCTTGGTTTCTTGCGACATAACTTCAACCCAGCCCGGATTTTCATGGGCGATGGGGGTTCCTACTTCCTCGGGTTCACCCTCGCTGCCGTCAGCATCGTGGGACCCGCCAAGGGGCTCACAACCGTCAGCTTGCTGCTGCCGCTCCTGATTCTCTCGCTGCCGCTGGCCGACATGTCGGCCGTGATCATGGGCCGGCTGCGGGAAGGCCGCTCTCCCTTCTATCCCGACCGCCGTCACCTCCATCACCGTTTGCTTCGCGCCGGGTTCAGTCATCGGCGCACGGTTCTGTTGATCTACGTCTTCACCCAGTGGCTCGCAGCCCTTGCCCTGGTAGTTGCCAACGCTGAGATGCGCTTCCTCTGGCTGGCTCTTGCTACAGCCATCCTGGTGGCCACGGTCGTGATTAGTCGGCGTCAGCTGCAACACGAGCGGGCCCTGATGAGCACCACGCCGCGTGCCACACCCGTAGACCCTGCTGCCCTTGGCAAGCCGCGTGGCTGAATCGGGCGTTGAAGTTCTGTGTGTGGGCACGGAGTTGCTGTTGGGCGACATCCTTAATGGCAATGCCCGATGGATCGCTGAACAGTTGGCTGCTTTGGGGTTGCCGCATTACCGCCAAACGGTCGTCGGCGACAACAAAGACCGCTTGGTCGCCGCCGTGCGTGAGGCGTCGCAGCGTTGCAGGGTTCTGGTGACGACAGGCGGTTTGGGCCCCACGCCGGATGACCTCACCACAGATGCCCTGGCTGCTGCCTTCGAGACTCCTCTGGAGGAACGTCCAGAGCTCTGGCTGGAGATCCAGCGGAAGTTATCAGCGGGAGGCCGGCCGGTGGCTCCCAGCAATCGCAGCCAGGCTTTTCTCCCCCGCGGGGCTGAGGTTCTTCCCAATCCAAAGGGCTCGGCTCCCGGGATGATCTGGTCGCCGCGACCGGATTTCACCATCCTCACCTTTCCGGGGGTGCCCTCGGAGATGCAGGCAATGTGGACGGAGACGGCCGTCCCGTGGCTCCAAGCGCATGGTGGTGCCACCGGGATATTTGTTAGCCGTCAACTTCGCTTCAGCGGTATTGGTGAATCCGATCTGGCCGAGCGCGTTGCTGATCTGTTGGCCTCCACCAATCCAACGGTGGCGCCCTACGCCTCCCTCGGAGACGTGAAATTACGGCTCACAGCCTGTGCCTCGAGTGCCGATGCTGCAGCTCAGATGCTGGTGCCGCTTGAAGCGGAGCTGCGGCGCCGCACAGGGGACCACTGCTACGGCGTGGATGAGGACAGCCTGGCGTCGGTGGTGATCAGCCTGCTCAAGCAACAGGATCAGTCTCTGGCGGTGGCTGAATCCTGCACCGGAGGCGCACTGGCGGCGGCTCTCACGGCTGTTGCAGGCTCCTCATCGGTTTTTCAGGGTGGCGTTATCGCTTACAGCAATGCGGTGAAACAGGGCCTGCTTGGGGTGTCGACGGATCTGCTGATGACCCACGGTGCTGTCTCGCAGCCAGTGGTCGAAGCGATGGCCCGGGGAGCCAGAGAGCGCCTGAATTGTGACTGGGCGATTGCGGTGAGTGGAATTGCCGGGCCTGGAGGTGGAAGCGCCGAGAAGCCTGTGGGCTTGGTGCACCTTGCCTTGGCCGGCCCCCATGGTTGTGAGGCTTGGGTGCACCGCTTCGGTGAGCGCCGTGGCCGGGCGGCTATTCAGAGGTTGAGCGTGATCCGCGGCTTAGACCGTCTTCGTCTGCGCTTGCTCGCTCAGGTTTAGGGTCGACGGTTCCTGCGGCTGAACAGTTGAGTTCCGGCACCCTCTACGACAAGGTGTGGGATCTGCATCGGGTGGCGGAGCTTCCCGGCGGATCCACCCAATTGTTTGTCGGTCTTCATCTCATCCATGAGGTCACCAGTCCCCAGGCGTTCTCGGCTCTGAAGGACAAGGGACTGACGGTGCGTTGTCCCGAGCGCACGGTGGCCACGGTGGATCACATTGTGCCGACTACCTCCCAGCAACGTCCGTTCGCCGACCCGTTGGCGGAGGAGATGCTCAGCACCTTGGAGCGGAACTGTCAGGAGTACGGCATTCCTCTCAACAACATCGGCAGCGGAAGGCAGGGCATCGTTCATGTGATTGCCCCGGAGCTCGGTCTGACCCAGCCGGGGATGACGGTGGCTTGCGGTGACTCCCACACCTCCACCCATGGCGCCTTCGGGGCGATCGCCTTCGGAATCGGGACCAGTCAGGTCCGCGATGTGCTTGCCAGCCAGAGCCTGGCCATGAACAAGCTCAAGGTGCGCCGAATTCAGGTGAATGGCCACCTGTCGGAGGGGGTGTCTGCCAAGGATCTGATCCTTCATGTGATTCGCCGCCTTGGTGTGAAAGGCGGCGTTGGTTACGCCTATGAGTTCGCAGGGCCTGCGATCGAGGCGCTGTCCATGGAAGAGCGGATGACCCTCTGCAACATGGCGATCGAGGGTGGAGCCCGTTGCGGTTACGTCAATCCTGACCAGATCACCTTTGACTATCTGAAAGGTCGTCCCCATGCCCCGGAGGGTGATGCCTGGACCCGCGCTGTCTCCTGGTGGAGCTCCCTGTCCACCGACCCCGATGCAACGGTCGACGATGAGGTGGTCTTCGATGCGGCTGCGATTCCACCCACGGTGACCTGGGGCATCACTCCCGGCCAGGGATTGGGGATCGATGAAACGGTTCCCAGCCTCGATCAGCTGGATTCAGGGGAGCGTCCGATCGCGGAGGAGGCCTACCGCTATATGGATCTCCAGCCAGGAACGGCCATTGCTGGAGTCCCTGTGGATGTCTGTTTCATCGGCAGCTGCACCAATGGTCGTCTCAGCGATCTCCGTGCCGCTGCCGATGTGGCCCGTGGGCGCCAGGTGGCTGAGGGCATCAAGGCGTTTGTGGTTCCCGGCTCGGAGCAGGTGGCAAAAGCCGCTGAAGCGGAAGGGCTGGATGCGGTGTTCCGTGCCGCAGGCTTCGAGTGGCGGGAACCTGGTTGTTCGATGTGTCTGGCCATGAATCCTGACCGGTTGGAGGGACGCCAAATCAGCGCCAGCTCCAGCAATCGAAATTTCAAGGGTCGGCAGGGATCGGCCAGTGGGCGGACTTTGTTGATGAGTCCAGCGATGGTGGCCGCTGCTGCCGTGAATGGTCGTGTGACTGATGTCCGTACTTTGATTTCTCCGTCAGCATCGTGATGGCTCTCTTCCCGACTGGTCCTGTTCAGCATGTGAGTGGAACGGCCATTGCCGTGCCAGGCGAAGACATCGATACGGATCGGATTATTCCGGCACGGTTTCTTAAATGCGTCAGTTTCGAGGCGCTGGGCGACCAGGTGTTTGCTGATGACCGTCTGGAACTCTCCGGCGAGCATCCCTTTGATCAGGTCCGTTATCAGGGTGCCTCGATCCTGGTGGTGAATGGCAATTTCGGCTGCGGTTCCAGCCGTGAGCATGCACCCCAGGCGTTGATGCGCTGGGGAATCCGTGCAGTGGTCGGTGTCAGTTTTGCTGAGATTTTCTATGGCAACTGCCTCGCTCTGGGCATTCCCTGTGCAACGGCTGCGCCGGATGAGATCAAGGCGATTCAGGCGCAGGTGTCTCGTGAACCAGGTGGCTCGTGGCAGCTGGACCTTGCTGGTTTGCAATTGACGTCGGCGGAGTCCAGCTGGCCTGTGTCGATCGATGCCGGCCCATTGGACATGCTGCGCAGCGGTCGCTGGGATGCCACGTCCCAGCTTCTGGACCATGGCCCTCAGGTCGCAGCGTTGATGCAATCACTGCCGTACATCAACCAATTCGCCGCCAATTGACGGTCAAGCGCGACTCCTGTGTCTATGAAAGAGACAGGAGGTTGCGTGTTGATGGCTCATTCGTTGTCGCGGTTGTTGTTGCCGTTGTTGGTTCTTGTCGGTGTCGGTCCCGCAGGTGCCATGCCGCTTCAGGTCCAGCCCCACGATCCCTTGGATCGCAGTTGTCCTGGTTGTGACCTGCGCCATGCGGATTTCCGTCAGGCTCACCTCATCGGCGCTGATTTTCGGGGCAGCGATTTGCGCGGAGCCGATCTCAGGGAGGCGAATCTTGAAGGTGCTGATCTGACGGGGGCCCTGCTGCAAGGAGCTGACCTGCGGGGAGCCAATCTCAGCAATGCAGAGCTGTCTGGTGTGGATCTGCGCAATGCCGATCTGCGGGACGCTCAGGTGATCAATGCCTATGCGCCGAACGTTCGGACCACCGGCATGCGTTACGCCGGTGCTTCACTTCTCGGAAGTGATCTGATCATCGGCGGCGGTGACTGATCAGAAGGGTCGATCCGAGTTGTTCGTCTCCATCCAGTTCGTCGGGGTGTAAGGCACAAATGGCACTCCTGTGCCTTTAAAGCCAAAGTCGTTGAGACGGAATCGGACGCCACCAATACCTTCGTACGGATTGAAGTAGATCCCGACGTCGTAACTGCGACGTTGCCAGCGCAGTTCGACGTTCGAGTTGACCGTTTTGCCGTAGTACTGCGAACCGGGGTCGACGTTGTAACTGACGCCTGTACTCAGCACGACCGGCCCCACGATCTGCTGGGTGAGCCCGATCCCAAGGGTGGCGAGATCGACGTTCCGATCAAAGGCGAAGGGGCTGTTGCCGTTTTTCAGGGAGCCGCTGCCCACGATCGAGATCTGTGTGAAATCGAGGAAAGGCTTGCTGAAGGTGCCCAGGGTGATGGTGGGGCCTCCGCTGAGGCTAAGGGTCTCTTGGTGACGGCCATCGCCATAGACAGCCACCGAAGTGTTGACGTTGGTGTTCAGACTCAACCCGGGAACAATTGGAACGGGGGAATAGCGATAGGCCGCCGTTGGAATCAGCTCTGCTGTGTTCCCTTTCAACAGGGGAATCTGGCTGGTGATTGAGGCATACAAGCTGCCACGCCCAGTACGTAAGGGGCGGTTGCTGTTGAAGCGATCGGCGTCGTAGTCACCGATGGCACCTCGAATCAGATAGTTGTGGTCTATGTCCCCTGTCGACCAGCTGCCCCGGGTCTGGGCGTAGACGCCATAGGCCGCATTGATGTCGGTCTCACCCAGGGAGCCATTCCAGGTGCGATAGCGGTAAGCCCCGAACAGTTTGGTTTCCAGCACGCCCAAGCTGCCCAGGTCGATATCTCTGCCGAAGCTTCCCCAGAAGCGACTTGCGCTGAGGATGTCATCGGGATCAAAGCTGCTCATGTCGGCGTCGGCGCTCAGCCTGTAATCCCCGTACCGGCCGCGAAGTTTGGCGTCCAAGCCAAACAAATCACCGGCACTGTTGAAATCGCCGTCCATGGCGCGCTGGAGCATGAACTGCGGCTGAAGGGATAGCTCCGTGCTGGTACCGATGGTTAGAGGCTTGAGGTTGCGTCCCACAAAAAGGCCACCGCGGTCTTTGTTGTCGATGCCAACAACCAGACGGTTCTCAACTTCCTCCTCCTTCTGGATGAGCTGTCGACGTGTCACAGGGATGGGCAGTCGCTCTTCGACGATCAGGCGGTTGCGACGCGCCGAGATCAGCACATCACCATTGGCTTGTTCCCTGGCAATCACATCCTCTGCATCGATCCTGGTTTGAGCAGGGGTGAACGGATCGTTGCTGAATCCCATGCGGTCGGCTTGCCAGCCATCCGCCGTGATCAAGACCTTCGAAGCCTGGATTCTCCAGCGGCTGATCGTGCCATTGAGGAGATTTGTGCTTCCCAGACTCTTGAGTTGAGGAACTTTGACCACACCGAAGCGGTTTTCATCCCTGATTGAGGAATTCAGGCGTTGAACGGGGATGCCGCTGCGTCGTTCGATGCTGAAGCTGCCCTGGAAGTCGATGTCCGAGACGCGCTGGTCGATCTTGGCAATTGCCTCCGTCCGCATGGCTTGCTGCTGGGCCGGGGGAATCGCTTCCTGTTCGGTTTTGCCATCACTGGAGACATGGCGCTGGGGGTCACCGCCGTCACCGAGGGCAATGGAGTCGAGGCGGTCAGAGAGGGAGGAAGGCTTGACGCGATGGTCGCGATCCGGATCTGCACACTCCGGCAGGGGAGGCATCATGGCGCTCTCCGGCTGGGGTGTGTCCCGTCCCCAGCGGTAGCGCAGGCCGAGCAAGTAGGCATTGCTGCCTTCGCTGACCCCTCCATAGGCACCGAACGCACCGGAGCGGTGGTGAATTCGGCCGACGAGTGACAGGTCGGAGGAGACAGCGGCCTCGACCTCGAAGCCGAGATAGTTCAGCAGTTGGGTGTAGTTCTCGCGGAACGTTTTCTCGTAAAGGCTGACGTCAGCGTTGTAACTGATGCCTTCCACGAAGCTGAGGCTCAGCCACGGCTGAACCCAGACGCGTGCTCCGATCCCCAGGACCCCTTCGCCGAAGCCTTGTGGGGGTAGATCGGAATAGGGGTTGCTCTGGTTGAATTCGCCCCCCTGTTGCTGCTTGGCCATGTGGCTGAACAGGTCAGCCTCAAGTTCGATGGCCAGTGGCCCAGCGCGCATGATTCGCCTTTGCACGCCCAAGCCCAGCACGGCTTCCGGTCGCATCCGACCGTTAAACATGAAGGTGTCGCCGAAGGCGGCGTCAATCATTTGGCCTCCCCAGGCTGTGACCGCCCAGGGTTGTGGATGCCAGTCGGGTACCGGAGGGAGGAGAGGAGGACAGGCCACCGGAGGCATGTCCTCGTTGCTCTCTGGGGTGTCTTCTATGGAAGAAATCTTTGACGGCGACTCAGATGGTGTCTCAGGCCGTTTCTCAGTCGCTGGGGATGTTGTGCGAGAGGTTGTAAACGGATTGGTGAGGGGCTCCTCTAGGTCGATGACCCCATAGACATCATTGAGTTGACCTTCGTTTTGGACGAGGTTGTAGCGGAAGCTTGACGCTTGAAAATATTGCTTGCCGCGTCTTAAACGCACGGCACCGCGGGCATAGAGCGTGCGGAAGCCAGCATCGAATTCAATCCGATCGGCGCGCAGTTCAGCGTTTCCGAGCTGAATGCTGACGTTGCCTTCGGCGATTGTGGCCTTGGTGTTGCGATCGCTGTACTGACGATCTGCCTTGATTTTCAGATGCGCAGGTGCTGGTGCCACAGCGGAAATCTGTTCAGCCGATGAGGCTGAAACTGGCAATGCCGAGACCGATCCCGTAATCAGGGTTCCAGTCAGTGCGAAGAGAAGGCGATGAGCCCCCAAGGCAATCCTGCTGCGGGCCACGATCCTGCCAGCTCAGCCCCAGGATCCAGCCTTGTTCAGACCAGTGCGTTGCGCGGTCTGTTCGAGAGGGTCACTCAATCTTCGAGGTCTTTACGGCTGGGAGTGCGGCTTGGATCGCTCGCAAGGAACCCGAACACGAAAATGCCGATGAAAAAGAAGACGACCGAATAGACGGAGATCTTGAGGGCGAGCATGGAGACCGACCGGCGTCTGTGACAAGGGCATCATCTTATGGGGCATAACAGCGTTAGCTGGGGAATGAACCCTGAACAGGTCGCTCGATCGGAGTGGATTGAAACGTTTCGCAGTCGGTCGCGTCGTGATCTGCGTGCGGATTGGCGTCGGTCAGGGTCTGCCAAGGCCGGTGTTTTTCTTGATGAAACTTGGGGATCGACCCATCGCCCGGACTGGGCCAAACGTGGTCTGCTGATTTGGCCAAGGGGGCGTCAATGGCTGCGTCTTGAACAGCGGTTGTTCTGGCCAGATGGCTGGTGCAATAAGGAGTCTTGCCGTGCACGGCTGGTGCTGAGCTGGTGGGCTGAGCACATGCGGCTATGGGTTGACGACGTGCTGGTGCATGAGGGGGATCTGTTTGATACCGCCTGTCGCTGGCCTCTTCCCGAGCGATGCCGCCAGGGGTCTGCGCTGAATCTTTTGCTGGAGCTTCGCAGCCCACTGCATGACGATGGAGCTCTGATCAGCAGCCATCTGGACCTGGAGCCGCAATCAGCGGGCAGGGATCCAGAGGGCACGCTGCTCCCCTCGGCCTTGGAACTGCATCTGGCAGCGGATGGTGATCTGCCGCAGCATTGGGCGGATCTGGACCCCAGCGGCGCTGAGGCTCAGGTCGCTGTCGCGACGCACCTTCACCAGGCGGCAAGCCCTGGAGGTTCAATGCATTGGCTCGGTCATGCTCATTTGGATCTGGCCTGGCTCTGGCCGGTTGCCGATACATGGCAGGCCGCTGAACGCACCTTTCGATCGGCATTGGCTCTGATGCGGCGCTGGCCAAAGCTGCGCTTTGCCCATTCCACGCCGGCGCTTTACGCCTGGATGGAGCAGCATCGCCCTGCTCTGTTTGCTGAGATCCAGGAGGCCAGCCGCGACGGCCGCTGGGAGCCGATTAATGGTCCCTGGGTGGAGACGGACTGCGTTCTGGTCAGCACGGCGTCGTTGTGGAATCAATTCGCTCTTGGTCAGGACGACAGCCGTCGCCGCTTCCCGGAATGGGTCCATGAATTGGCCTGGCTGCCAGACAGCTTTGGTTTCGCGGCAGGATTGCCTGCGGTGGCTGTCGCCACCGGTGTGCGCTGGTTCTGTACGCACAAGTTGGCCTGGAATGCCGAGAACCCCTTTCCGCACCGTGTGTTCCGTTGGCGTGGACGGGGACGATCCGAACTGCGGAGCCTGATGTTGCCGCCGATCGGGCGTCGTGCTGACCCCGTGGAGATGTTGGTGGAGCAGCGTGCATGGCATGAGGCCACGGGGCTAGAAAAGGCGCTCTGGATCCCTGGTGTTGGAGATCACGGTGGTGGTCCCACCGACGAATTGCTGGAGCAGATCGAGCTCTGGGAGGGGCAAACGAATGCGTTGCCTACCCAAGCCGGCACGGTGCGTGAGTTCCTGACGGAGCTGGAGCGGGGTGATCAGGCCTGGCCGGTGTGGCGCGATGAGCTGTTTCTGGAGTTGCACCGCGGCTGCGCCAGCAGCCGCCCAGATCAGAAGCGTCACAACCGCACGCTGGAGCGGCTTTTGCGGGAAGCCGACGCTGCTTCGGCCCTGTTGACACTCGCTGGTCAGGACAGCGGCAGCAGCGATTGGCGTCCGCTGTTGTTTCAGCAGTTTCACGACATCCTTCCGGGAACTTCTATCCCGGAGGTGTTTGAGCAGGCGGAACCGGTCTGGTGCACGGCTCGGCGCCAGGCCCGCCAGGAACGCGACCGGAGACTGGCAAGGCTGCCCCGTGCGAATGACTCCGCGGTGGACTGGAGTTGGTGGGGTCTGCAACCTTTGGCCTCTTGGTCACCACTGGTTCGGCTTCCAGCTGGATCGTGGTCGGTCGATGCCGTTTCACTGCCCCAGCAGGCTGCTGCGGTTGGTGGAACTTGGGTGCAGTTGCCACGTCAGCAAGGCAGTTGCTCTGTGCCCCTCAGGCTTGAACCAGGGTTGAAGCACTGTCCTTCTGAACCCCGTCATCCCGTGGTCATCGCGTCGCTGGGGTCAGGAGCCTGGCGTCTGGGTAATGATTTGGTTGAACTTGAGGTCTCCGCAGCCGGACTCCTTGCTTTCAAGGGGCGTGATGGAAGAGAGCAGTTGTCGGCGCCGCTGCAGCTCGAGCGCTACCGAGACCGTGGAGAATTTTGGGATGCCTGGGATCTGGCTGCTGGTTACCGCTCCAATCCCCTGGGTGTTGACTCCACGGGATCGTTGCAATGGCTCGACAAGGGCCCCCTGGTCGCCCATTTGGTGCTGAGGCGCAAAATTGGTGCCAGTTCCATGCGCCTGGACCTGCGGCTGAAGGCCGATACGCCTTGGCTGGAGCTGATCTGCAGCATCGACTGGTGCCAGACCCACGAGTTGTTGCGCCTGGAGCTGCCGCTGGCGACTCGCGCCGTTCGGATCGGTGCCGACACCAGTGGAGGGGTGATTGAACGCCCTGCTGAGCCGATGACACCCCGGGAAAAAGCCCGTTGGGAAGTCCCTGTGATCTCCTGGTTCGCTTCACAGTCGGCGGCTCCTGGAGGTGGGTTGGCTGTGTTGCTGGATGGTCCTCAGGGGGTTGATTGGTCTCCATCACGACTGGGCATTTCGCTGCTGCGCGGTCCAACCTGGCCTGATCCCAGTGCTGATCAGGGCTGGCATCGCCAGCGTCTTGCCCTCATGCCGTTGTCAGGCTCCTGGAGCGATGCCGGTGTACCCCAGGCTGCGATTGCATTTCGCGAGCCGGGTTGTTGTGCACCTCTGCCCGCTGAGCTGCGTCAGTGGGTCCCATCGCTCCCGAATCAGCTCACGCCGGTTGCTCTGCAGCGGAATGGCGGTGACTGCTTGCTGAAGCTGATGAACGCGGGATCTGCTCGCTGTAGATGGGCCCCCGGTTCAGGCTGGCGCGTTCGCTTTCAGGCCGACTCAACTGCAACAGATCAAGTGGTGATCGCTCCCGGAGACCTCGTGTCTCTAGTGCTGTCTCAGTCCTCGTGATCGTCAAACGGGTCATCGAGAGCTTTTGATGGCGGGCCAAAGGCCTGGTACACACCAAAACCGGTGAGTCCGAACAAAACGGCGAGCACACCGATGGCAACGGACAGGGCTGGGGACGACGTTTCCATCACATCTCTCGACAGGATCGACCCCTAACCGGAGTCGGCCCCTACAGTATCGGGACTTCAAACCACCCGAGACCCAGCGTCGTCATGGCCCAACGCACCCGTCTGGGAGACCTTCTCCGCCCACTGAACTCCGAGTACGGCAAGGTGGTTCCCGGATGGGGCACCACTCCCGTGATGGGCATCTTCATGGTGCTTTTCTTGGTGTTCCTGTTGGTGATCCTTCAGCTCTACAACAAGTCCCTGATCCTTGAGGGCATCAACGTGAACTGGAACGGCCTCGGCTGATCTGAACCCATGAATATCTTTGGCGTCGGTCTCCCCGAAATGGCGGTTATCGGCGCCGTTGCGCTACTGGTTTTCGGTCCGAAGCGCTTGCCAGAGCTTGGTCGCACGTTGGGAAAGACCCTGAAGGGATTCCAATCCGCGTCCAAGGAATTTGAGCGCGAGATCAACAAAGCCATGGCAGATCCGGAGGTGCCAGCGGACGCTGCCAAACCGGTCGAAGAACTTCCCCCCGGCGACTGAGTCGCCACAACTGAGTCGCCGCAGTGGTATGACCACCGATCTCAAGCTTGTCGTGGGACTGGGGAACCCCGGCACGAAATACACGGGCACGCGCCACAACATCGGCTTCATGGCTTTGGAGCTTTTTTCGGAGCGTTCCGGATTCAGTTTTCGGCAGCAAGCCAAATTGCATGGCTTGGCGGCCGACACAGGAGTGGGTGATCAGCGTTTGCGCCTCCTCATGCCGCAGACCTACATGAACGACAGCGGTCGTGCCATTCGTGCTGCGCTCGATTGGTTTGGCCTCGAGCCCCATCAACTGCTGGTGTTGGTGGATGACATGGATCTCCCCCTTGGCCGTTTGAGGCTGCGTGCTCAGGGGAGTGCTGGTGGTCACAACGGACTGCGTAGCACCATTCAGCATCTCGGCACCCAGGCGTTCCCCAGGCTGCGGATCGGGATTGGTGCTCCGGCTGAGAACCCTGCCGAGCGTCGTGCCCGAACGGTTTCTCACGTGCTTGGACCCTTCAGCAAGCTGGAGCAGCCCTGTGTGGGGGCTGTCCTGGACGCTGTCCTGGAAGGGATTCATCGTCTTCAACGTCAGAGCTTTGAGCGCGCCGGGACCTGGATCAACGGGTTTCGCTACGACCTGGAGTCCGAAGACTGATGCCGGCTCTTCCGGCGACAACAGCCCATCTACGGGTGCTTCGCCAATGTTTTCAGGCGAAACGTGTTGAGGGTGAGGTCTCTGCCGGAGGCTTTGAGTGGCAGTTTTCCTGGGCGTTTGACCGCGGCGAGCTGATGGTGGAGCCGTCCTTAGGACGTGCCCTGATCGAGGATGCCTTGCGGCGGTTCCTGGTGCGTTCTGATTACAAGCTCGAACCAGGAGGTGACTACACCTTCATGGTCAGGGCCAGGTTTTGAGCACGAATGTGGGTGCAGGCTCTGGCCATTGCAGGTGGCACCCCAGGTGCTCTTCCAGCATGACTAAGGCGGCAACAGCATCCAGGTCCACCGGTGGAATGCGCAGCCCTTTCGGTAGAACTCGGCGCCAACCCCGAGCCGGCCACAGCGTCCAGTAACGCTGTCTTGCCCGCAGGGTGGTCCCCTGCTCCGGAATCACGGTGAGGCTGCCCAGGCCTTCCAGCCGCTTGATCCACGCTTGGCTTCCTGTTCCGTCGCCAATCAGGATGCGATCTAGAGCTTGGTCTTGATTCCACTGCTCGAGCCAGGGTTCCACGGCCTCTGGGGTCAGAACATGGCCCTCGCTGACAAGACCATGCTGAAGATCGGCCAGCACAAGGCCACATTTGCAGCGGCCTGGGTCGAGCACGGCCACCCGTTTCATGGGGATGCCTCAACCGTGACGACTACAGCATCGGAGCTGTAGCTAATCCCTGCGGCAATCACCTTCAAGACCACGCTTTTGCTGGGTCCCTCCATCAATGCCTGGGCCAGTTGGGAGAGTGCTGATCCATCGAATTGCAGTCCTTCCGTCAGGGATCCTCGCCGTTGCACCTCGGCATAGGCCGAGGCCAAGAGAAGGTTCAGCCGCGTTCGAATGCCCTCCGGTGTGCGTTCATCCGTTCGCAGTGTGGTGGTCGCTAGCACGTCACCGCTTTGCGCCACCGGGCGGTTGGGACGCACTTCGGGGAAGGCGTACACCGCCGTTTCACCACGCAGCACATTGGTGGCGGAGCGCAGCGAGATCACCCAGGTGTCCGGCTTGCGGATGATGTTCTGCAAGCGTTCCACGTCGCTGCGGGGAACGCGGATCAACTGTCGTTCGGGTGCTTCACCCGGCCTCACCTTGCCGTAGGCGTTGGCATTGGCCTCTTGAAGCAGCCTGTCGACAGCCTGTTTCGCTTGATCAGGAGCATCGAGACGAACCGTTGCTCTCGCCAAGGTTTGTCCGCTACTGATCACCACCGATCCACGCCTCAGGGCGACCAGGTTGAATTCGAGTTCCTTGAGTTCCTGCTCGCCAGCTCGGATTCGGCTCCGCACGCTTTTCAATTCGGCCTCCGTGCGCTGGATGTCGGCATCGCGGGAGGCGATGTCCCGGCTCAGACGCTCACGTTCTGCTTCGAGTTGGGCGCGTTCGTTCTGCAGGGGAGCCAGTTCACGGCGCAGGGTGTCAGCCCGTTGCTGTGACTGCTTGAGTTCAGCGGCGATCCGGTTGGCTTCTGTTCGGGTCTCTTCCCGTTCCCGTTCGGCTGCATCGAGCTGCCGCCGGCTGTCCTGGAGCCGGTCTTGCAGAGCATCCAGTTCAAACAGGCCCACCCGCAGCTGGCGGCTCACCAGCAGCAGCAGGCCGAGCGACAGTGCGCTGATCAGGCTGCCGGTCAGCACCGTAATCAGAACGGCGGTCCGTCGCGGGCGCATCTTGAACAGACTCAGGCGGGCCTTGCCGACACGACTTCCCAGCCGGTCACCCAGGGTCGACAGAACGCCCCCGAGCACCAGCAGAACCAGGATCAGTGCCCAGCCACTCATGGCCGCACCTGTGGGTTGACGTGCTGCCTAGCTGAATCGTTTGGCCAGAGCGATTGGATCCAGAACGGTGATTTTTTTGCGGTCAATCTGAACCAGACCGGATTGACGCAAGTCTCCCAGCAGACGCGTGATTGTCACGCGCGTTGAGCCAATCGCTTCGGCGATGGCCTGATGGGACAGGCGCAGGTCGATGGTGATTCCCAGTTCATCCGCTACGCCGAAATCCCTGCACAGCACCAACAGAAAGCTCACCAGTCGGGATGACATGTCCCTGTGGGTCAGCGTTTCGATCATCGTTTCGGTCTGAAGAATCCGACTGGAAAGGCCCTGCAGCAAGCGCAGGCCAACGCTGGTATCCGCTTCGATCGCCGCCTTCACGGATGTCGCAGGCGCCGTCACCATCTCGACTCTGGTGAAGGCTACGGCGTGGTAGAAGCGATCAGACCGTTGACCGGTCAGCAACGACAGCACCCCAAAGAGGCTGTTCTCGCGGAGCAAGGCCACTGTGATCTCTTCCCCTGACTCGTAGACGCGGGAGAGACGGACCGCTCCGCGGCGGATCAGATAGACACGTTCAGCAGGATCTCCAGGGAAAAAGATGGTCTTGTTGCGGTCCACCAGTTCACTGCTGGCGCCGTCCAGATCCCGGATGATTTCCAGGAGGGAGCGGTTGGCCGGTTCTGTGCTGGGGGTTGGAGCCACCATCTGCGGGGCGTATCGGCTGAAACCTCGGCTACTGGTCATGACAACCCCCTGGTGAGGCGAAGCTACGGAGCCAACGGTGGCCGCCGTGTAGCGGTTATTACGTAACTCTGCTGTGCTCGTTCATCGCTTGGCGTTGCGCCTGCATCAGGGATGTCAATCCAGGCTCAGCCAGATCCAGTAATTCATTGAGCTGGCTGCGGCTGAAGGGCGCTCCCTCCGCAGTTCCCTGGATCTCCAACAGGCGACCATCGCCAGCCTGCACAACATTCAGGTCCACCTCAGCTCTGCTGTCTTCGCTGTAGTCCAGATCCAGCAAGGCCTGGCCACCCACTAGGCCGACGGACACGGCCGCTACCTGGTCGATCAGTGGCGATTGCTCCAGAATCCCCTTTTCCACGAGTGAAAGGCAGGCTTGCTCAAGGCCGAGCCAAGCTCCCGTGATGGATGCAGTCCGTGTTCCGGCGTCGGCTTGGATCACATCGCAGTCGATCAGCAAGGTGCGCTCGCCCAGACGCTTCATGTCGATCACAGCGCGAAGGCTTCGGCCGATCAACCGTTGAATCTCCTGCGTGCGGCCCGACAATTTCATGAGCTCCCGTGATTGCCTCTGCGGCGTGGATCCCGGCAGCAGCCGGTATTCGGCGCTGACCCATCCCAACCCTTCCCCCTTCCGCCAGCGGGGAACCTTGTCCTCCAGGCAGACGCTGCACAGAACAGCGGTTCGGCCGGTGTGAACCACAAGGGAGCTCAAGGCAAAACCCATGGGATTCCAGGTCACCGAGAACGGCCGTAATTGCTCAGGGCGACGGCCATCGGTTCGGCTTCCAGCGGTTTGGCTCATCGGTGGTGTGCAGTTCTTCAAGCCTCGCAGCCGGTTGGTTCTCGCCCGTCCAAACACCATGGGTGGTGTCAATGCACTTGTGGAATGTCATCTCGCCGCTACATTCAAGGTCTTGCCGGGATTGCCCGGACGGATGTTGCCGTGATGACCACAAGCCTTGCCGACCCCCAAGCGTTCCAGAACTCTCTGGATCGGGATCAGCAGGCTTTGCAACGGGCAGGACTCAGGCCCCTGCCACCTGTTGCAGATCCTCCACCCCTATATCTGGTGGCGCCCGAAGGGCAGCTCCAGGTGCACACAGCGCCCTATCGCGGCAGTTTCGCCAGTGTTCTCAGTCAGGCGATGCGTTCCGCTGGCCTGGGCAGTCGTGTTCTGATCAGTCAGTTCCTCAAAGGGGGCGTGCAGCAGGGGCCCGCAGGTCGCGTCCAACTTTGTGGAGGCCTGGTTTGGCTGCGTCCTGAGGTGCCTCTCTGCCTCTCCTCTCCGAATCACCCCGGCGGTGCGGAGGCGGTGGCTGCCGTTTGGTCCATCTGCCGTCAGCATTTGATTCAGGGGGATCTCGACCAGTTGGTTCTGGATGAAATCGGCCTGGCTGTGGCCTTCGGTTACCTCAATGAATCGGACGTGATTTCAGCTCTCGAGCAGCGGCCCGCCTCGATGGATGTGATCATCACAGGACCTGCGATCCCCGCTGGCGTGGTGGAGATGGCAGATCAAGTCACGGAGTTGCGCCGAGGTTTCTGATGCTCAAGTGCGATCGCTGGATCACTGAACAGGCTGGGCAGGGAATGATCGAGCCATTCCAGAGCGGCCTCGTCCGTCATCTGGATCCGGAGCAGAAGCTGCGTCCGGTGCTGAGCTTTGGTTGCTCCTCCTACGGCTACGACCTACGCCTGTCTCCTCAGGAATTTTTGATCTTCCGGCACGTTCCCGGCACGGTGATGAATCCCAAGCGGTTCAATCCGGCCAATCTCGAGCCAACTCCTCTCCATGAAGATGAGGACGGTCGATATTTCATTCTTCCGGCCCACTCCTATGGCCTTGGCGTGGCGCTTGAAAAGCTTCGAGTTCCTCCCAACATCACTGTGATCTGTTTGGGTAAGAGTACTTATGCCCGCCTTGGAATCATTGTGAACACCACCCCAGCGGAAGCCAGCTGGGAGGGTCACCTCACCCTTGAATTCAGCAACAGCTCCGGTGCTGACTGCCGGATCTATGCCGATGAAGGCATTTGTCAGCTGTTGTTTTTTGAGGGTGATCCCTGTGCGACCACCTACAGCGATCGGCAGGGCAAATACCAGCACCAGCCCGAACGTGTGACGCTCGCCAAGGTTTAGATCTCCCCGCTTTAAGGGGCCAGTCGTGCTCGATGCAGCCTGCTTTTTTCGTACCAGGCGGCGAACTCAGGAGCCCAATCCACCATGTGGGGCCACATCAGATCGCAGAGCTGGCGGATCTCCAGCTGAGCATCGAGTTTGGCCCGTAGATCCATGAAGTGGAGAAACGCGCGCAAACTGAAGCTCACCACAAAGTGCTGGCGGTAGTCGAACGGAAGGATGCCGCGGGCGTGCTCCTCGGAGAAGCCGGCTTTGAGAAGATCCCTGTATCGCTCGGCAGCGCTTCGGCATAGATCAAGATCTTGGTTGCGCAGCTCTTCCGTGTAGGCATATTTCTTGCCCTGCCTGTCGCTGTAGTCGCCGACGGGCCGCAAATAAAACACCTCTTCAAGCTCTAGGGCCCCATCCGCTGCTCTGCAGATGCGATCGCCCGTGTAGCGCATCGATTGCACATCGAAGCTCACGCCGACCCGATGGGTGCGGGCCTGCTGCATCACCGAATGAGGGAACCAGCCCACGTTCAGCACGATCTGTGCATGTTCCATGGGGCCGTAATGGCCGCGCTCTCCGGATAGCAAACGTTTAACGCAGATCTCCCCAGCCCTTTGTTCATCAGGCCAACTGGCACGATCTCCGGCCACAAAACCTTCGCTGTAGTCCTGATGCATGGCCGCATAGATGCATTGCTGCGGGTTCGGCGTGGCAGCGATCAGATCGACCCGAAAGCGGTCCATGGGAGCGTCAGAGTGACGAGTTGTGGTGATCATGGCGAGGTGTGTCAACCATGGCTGCGAGGTCCAGCCGTTGGTTGGATCGACGTTCCCGCTAATGCGCTATCTGCGGAGGAGGGACCAGGCAGACGGCTGATGCTGCCGACTCCAGGCAAGGCTGGCAATGGCTGATTCTCAAGCAGTGCAGCACTCAAGAGTTGCAGTTCTTCCGAGCTGCGCAGGCCGAGGGATCGGCCCCTTGGCTCCCCCTCGGCGTTGAACAGGTTCAACTGAGGAATGCCATTCACGTCGTAGCGATCAACCAGATCTTGCCAACGGGGATTGTCGACGTTCACCAGAACAACATCGAGTTGCTCTCGGGAACTCTGCTCCAGTTCCAGCATTGAGGGAGCCATTTCTCTGCAGACCTGACACCAGTCGGCGTAGAACTCGATCAGTGTGGGCCGTCCGTTGTTCAAAGCAGTCTGCGGGTCGAGGGATCGTCTCGCCAGCTGCTCCATCGGACTTTCGCTCTGAATACCGCCTCGCAACATCACCAGACCGAGGGCGAGAGCAACCGCGACCAGCACCAGCACCCATCGCTGTGTCGTGCCAAGGGGAGAAGACTCTGGGGAACGTGTCATCGCGCCTCAACCGCTGCCATCACTTTGGCAGCTCCTCAGGAAGCTCGCGGCTAGCTTGCACCCATGCCAATTCTGCGACTGCTGAGCCTTCCGGTTCGGGCGCCGTTGCTGACGGTGCTGTTTCTCGTTGCGGTTGTGCTCGGAAACCATTGGCAGGTTGTTCAGCCCGCATTCACCTCTCTCTTCGGGGTGAGTTCGGCCTGGTTCTGGTGCCTCGTGCTGCTGCAGGCCGAGGTGGTTGTCGTGTTCTGCACAATGCCGGATCTGCTGCTGCGGCAGGTGTCGATGCTCATGGCGTCCAGCCGGGTGATGACGTTGGTCGTCACGTTGCTGTTGGTGATTACCGGTGGCATTTACCTGCTCAAGCTCAATGTTCTTACCGACGTTCTGATCCTGGCTTCAGCCTTGCTGTTGGCGCGTCTCGATCTCATTCGCATTGGCGTCCTGCCCGGTGCCAGGACGTGCCTATTCCTGATGAGTGCCGTCGTGATCGGCGGCATCGTCGCTGGCACGCTTCTGCCTAACCCCACGGCCAACCTCTTCGCAGGAGGGTTGATCACCACCTGAGTAGCCGATCAGGTTGTCGAGCACTTTCTTGGTGTAGAAGCGTGTTTCCGGGTACGGAATGCGTTCTACCCAGAGCGCAGCATCGTCCCCATTGGTGGGCTGAGGCCATGAGGCCACGGCGCCGGGCCCGGCGTTGTAGCTCGCAATACTGCGAAAGGGGTCGTTCTCCCATCGCTCTAATAATTGGTTGAGGTATCGCGCTCCCAGTTGGATGTTGTCGGCGGGATCCTGCAGCATCAGCGTGCTGGTTGGCTCGCCAGCCATCTCCGTGGCTGTGGATGGAAGCAGTTGCATCACGCCAACGGCCCCTGCGGGGGAGACGACCCCAGGTGCAAAGCGTGACTCCTGCTTGGCGATCGCTCGCAGCAGATTGGCGTCAAGATCTTCCTCCTGCGCTGCTGCTTTCATCTCAGCCTGGAAGAGGCGGGGGAACTGGCTGCGGTGGAGGAGGTGCCGTTGCTGGCAGCTGGGATCACGCCAGCGAAGGCTGAGCCACCAGAGCTGATCCAGTCCCATCCAGGTGTCTCCGACGGCAAGGCGCAGTCTGCCTTCGGCGAGACGTTCTTCGGGTGGGAGCGTGATCACAGGATCACGCTGTGCCTGCCAGATCTCCCAGGCTGCATGCACCTGCCCGAGCCGCCAAAGGGTGTTCACTAAGGCGTCTTGGCTATTGAGGGGTTGCCAGGTCTGTGGATCCTTCTGCGGGTGTTGTTTGCGTAGATCCAGAGGTCCTGAGATCCCTAGGCGATCCATGGCGCGCCATCGGTAGTAGCCCGCTGGGAAGGACCTGATCAGGCTGCGCCAGGTGCGCTCAGCCTTTTCCGTTTCACCAAGTTCCTGGTGGCTGAGCCCAAGCCAGAACAGCCTGCGTGCCTCCAACGGTGGTGGCAGAGGGCCCTGCTCGCTGCGGCGGTCCAACAGGTTGCGGGTGCGCTCCCAATTCCCGGCAAGGAAAGCATCGCGGGCGAGGTCCCATTGGAGTTGCCAGATGTCGGGATCGTTGGGCCACCGGTTCAGGGCGGCTTCCGCTTCATTGCCGTCGGCCAGTCGCACGCGAGCCGCGGCAACGGCGGCTGAGCGCTTCTCAACGCCTGCCGGCAGGGCATCCAGGACCCCAGGATCGGGATAAAGCGGCTCGCTCAAAATCCTTGCCGCTTCAAGGCTTGCGGCATGGCCTGGGTGGGTTTGCGCCAGGGTCAGCAGCTGTGCTGTTCCCTCATCAGGGTCACCATGCAGCAGCAGGGATCGACCAATGGCCAGTTGGGTTTCCGGGGCGGCATCGACGTCCTGGAGACAGGCCAGCGCTGTTTCCGCATGGCCTCGTTTCGCCATTGCTTGCGCCAAGTTTTGGCGCTGGGCGGGCTCTGGTGCCTGTGCCCCCGTGGCCTGGCAGGCGTCACGCATCTGTTCTAAGGCCCCCGGCCAACGCACATTCCAGCGGGCCAGGTGCAGGGCCCCTTGATGGTTCTGCAGCGGTTCGGGCCCACCCCCCGCTGCCAACGTCAGCGCTGCTGGGTGGGCGGGTTGCTGCTGAAGCAGCTGCTGGTGATAAAGGGGTTTGTTCTGGCCAAGAGCCAAGCGAGCCCAGGCGGAGCCGGGCTCTTCGGGAAAGCGATCAAGAAGGCGCTGCCAGGTTTGTTCGGCCACCGCTGTCTTGCCCTGGGCGGCGGCGGTGAGTGCTGCCCGTTCGAGGACCACAGCAGCGACCGGATCGTGTCCCCAGCCTTGGCCATTGAGGAGTTGATTCGATTCATCTCTGGCCACCATCAATAAGGCGGCTTCTCGACGTGTCTGTGGATCGATAGACCAGCGGTAGTGCTGCCAGAGCTGTGCTTGCGAGAGCTCAGGTGTTAAGGGGTGATGCTGCCTCTTGAGCAGGTGCTGCCCACCCCATGCAGCAAAGCCGCTGAGACTGGCAACCGAGAGGAGCAGCAGCGTTCCGATTCGCGGCCCTGCCAGCACACCCAACCTGGATCAGAACTCATTCTGATGATCTTGACGGGAATGGCGACCGTTTCATCGACTGAGGGCAGATGAGGGCAGAGCTGCACCTGTCACGTTCCTGGGAAGCAGCGTTAGAAGCGCTTCGTATGGTGCTGTCCACGATTGAGACCCATGGTTCATACGGCGTGTTCCCCGATTGGCCCGGCTCTCGGTGACGCTGCGCCGGGGTTTGGAACCGATGGGATCCGTGGGCTTGCTGGCACCGTTCTGACGCCGGCCTTGTGCCTTCAGGTCGGCTACTGGGTTGGTCGGGTTCTGCAGGCGGAAGGCCCTGTTCTGATCGGGATGGATTCCCGGACGAGCGGCAGCATGGTGGTGTCTGCCCTGACAGCCGGTTTGACGGCGGCCGGCCGCGATGTGTGGACTTTGGGCCTTTGTCCGACACCGGCGGTTCCTCTGCTGATTCGCCAGCTCGGTGCCGCCGGTGGCTTGATGGTGTCCGCAAGCCACAACCCCCCTGCGGACAACGGAATCAAAGTCTTTGGAGCTGATGGCGCCAAGCTCAGCGCCCAGCGTCAGGCTCAAGTGGAAGCAGGTCTGAAGGGGCAACTCCCGATGGCCGAGGGTGCTTTTCGCTGCGGCGTTGCGCGATCAAGCGCCGACCTTCTGGATGGGTACCGCGAGGTCTTGCAGCAATCGGTGGCTGAACGCCGTCTCGACGGCGTTCCCATCGTTCTTGACCTTTGCTGGGGCTCCGCGACAGCCTGCGGCGAGGATGCGTTTCGTGCCTTGGGGGCTGATCTCACCGTGCTTCACGGTGAACCCGATGGCTCCCGCATCAACGTTGGCTGTGGATCCACCCATTTGGAACCTCTGCAGCGGGCTGTGATCGAGCGCGGTGCGGCGATGGGATTTGCTTTTGACGGTGATGCCGATCGGATGCTGGCAGTTGATGGCCGCGGATCCATCATCGATGGAGACCACGTGCTTTTCCTCTGGGGGTCAGTGCTGCAGGACCAGCAGGCGCTGCCCGATCAGCGATTGGTGGCGACCGTGATGTCGAACCTCGGCTTCGAGCGGGCCTGGCAGCAGCGGGGCGGCACTTTGGACCGCACTCCGGTGGGCGATCAGCATGTGCATGCAGCGATGGTGGCCAGTGGCGCTGCCCTCGGTGGCGAGCAATCCGGTCACATTCTTTCGGCCTCCCACGGGCTATGTGGCGATGGTGTTCTGACCGCTGTGCAGCTGGCCACCCTGTGTCATGCCCAGGGCATCACCCTCAGCGATTGGTTGGACCGCAGTTTTCAGGCCTACCCCCAGAAATTGGTCAATGTGCGGGTGATGGATCGTGCGCGACGCAAGAACTGGAGCGAGTGCACGGCTCTCACCGACGCCATTGCCACGGCGGAGCAGTCGATGGGAGAGAGCGGTCGCATTCTGGTGCGAGCTAGCGGTACGGAGCCGGTGCTGCGGGTGATGGTGGAAGCCGAGCAGTCAGAAGCTGTTGAGCAATGGACAGGGCATCTTGCTGCTGTTGCCGAAGACCATCTCAACGTGGCCTGACGGTCAAGTCCTGCGCCATCAGCAGAGCGCCATCGCAGGCATCACCCTTGGCCTCACCCCAGCGGGCAACGGGTATCGACTGACGCATGGTCTGCTGCACGGCTGTGCGGAAACCCATGAGATGGGTGATGGCTCCCCCCTGGCAGACCACCAGGGGGGAGCACAGCGAAAGCTGCTGCGCCACGGTGCTGATGCAGTTTGAGAGGGCTGCTGCTGATCGCTGCACGATCTCCTCCGCGCCCGAGCAGCCCTGGGATGCCGCCTCTACTACCAGCGGAGCCAAGGCCGCGAAGTCCGCCGTGCCGAAGTCGTTCTGTACCACCCGGGCTTTCACCGCTGCGTGGCTGTCGCATCCCATCTGATTCCAGATCTGCAGGCGCAGTGGATGGTCGGGCAGGCGCCCATCGGCCATGCGCAGGGTCAGTTGCAATCCCTGGTGGCCGAGGTCAAAGGCTGAGCCGGCTCCATCGAGCAGCCATCCCCAGCCGCCACAGCGGTGTTCATGGCCGTCCTCGCCTCTGCCCAGCACGATCATTCCCGTGCCGCTGATCGCCAGGATTCCTGCACCTTCAGGAATTGCACCTCGCAACGCCGTGCGTTCGTCTCCGGTGACCAGCACCTTGCCCAGTCTTGAGCCATCACTGATGGCCAGGGCATGACCCACCAATGCTTCGGCGCGCTGCTGCAACCTTGTGCCTTGTTCGATGCCGCTGGCTCCGACAACGGCTGCCTGGATCACGCCAGTGGGGTGATCTTTGAGGGCGTGCTGTGCACTTGTGCGGATCGCTTCGAGAAAACGTTGCTCACCCAGAGGGGCATCCAAATGACTGACGCCGGGCCCCTCGCCCTCACCAACAGGCTGAAGCAAGCCGTCCTTAACGAGGCTGAGGCGGCAGCGTGTGTGGGTCTGTCCGGCATCGAATCCTGCGAGCAGCGTCATGATTTTCCGGGTCGACTCACCAGGGTGGCCAGGGCAAACCAGCCGATCAGTTGCACTTCGGGGCGGAAGAAGATCGTGTCGGTGCTGCCCTGCATCAGCAGGCCAGCGATGGCAGCAAGGCTGGCGATGGCCGCCAACGCGCTTGGCCCGTCTGTTTTGAGCTGCTTCAGGCCCTGCCTCAGGCTGCTGACGAGCAATCCCAGGCAGGCCAATAGCCCAGGGATGCCGGTTTCCACCAGGATTTCCAAAGGAACGGAGTAGGCACTGAGGGCGTTGAACTTTGGCTGTTGATAAAGGGGGTAGATGCTGTTGAAGGCTGCATTGCCAGGGCCGATGCCAAGCCAGGGACGGTCTTGCACCATCTGGATGGCCGCCATCCAGACGTTGATGCGGAAATTGTTGGAACTATCGCCTCGTCCTGCCAGCAGGCTTGAGATGCGCGTGCGGATGGGATCGATCTGGGTGGCCGCCACCACAAGACAAGCGGCCCCAACAACCAAGACTGCTAGGGGGACGAGACGTCTCCAGAACGGAGGCCAGTGGCGGGTCCAGCGCAGCAGCAACAACAGCAGCAGCACGGCGACGGCAGCCACCATTCCCAGCCAGCCCCCTCGGCTGTAGGTGAACAGCGTGGCTGTTCCTGCGAGCACCAATGTGGTGCCAGCAAACAGCTGGGCTCCTACTCCACGCCACCGCACCAGAGCGATCGCCGCGAAGGGGATCAGTGGCAGCAGATACCCCGCCAGGAGATTGGGGTTTCCCAGGGGGCCATAGATCCGAATGGTGCCGGCGCTGACCGAATTTGGATCCGCCCAGCCCGCCAGTTCCTCGCTTGAGACATAGAGCTGACGCAAGGCGAGAACACTGCTGAGCAGGCCGCCACTCAGCAGTCCGGCGACCAGCCGGTCCCACCATCGTTCATTGCTCAGCAGCAGTTTGCAGAGCAAGGCATAGACGCCCAGGTAGCTGAGCAGTTTGATCAGGCCTTTGCTGGCAGCGATCGGAACAGGCGAAAAACCCGTCGCCACAATCGCGATGGCGAGAAAGAGCATCAGCCAAAGCGAGATGGCCCCGATGCGGCGTGGCGGGCTGCAAAGGCACCAGAGCAGCCATAGGGCGCCGCAGGCTGCAATCACCAGGGCCAATCCCGTGCGTGTAAACACGGGAAGACCACTGAGCAGCACCAGCAGCAGCAGCCCCGCCAGTCCTTCTAGGCGTTTCAGCACCGCCTGATCCGGTGATATCAGCCCCTGCCAGCGCGCCAACAGCGGACCACCGCTCGCCGCCTGGGTTGCATCCGCAGAGGCCATCGTGGGGGTCAGGTGGTGAGTGCTTACGCCGGATTATCGATCTCCTGCCAACGCTGTTCCAGATCTGACACGGAAGGAAGCGGACTCTGGTTCCTGCGGTACAGCACCCGGTAGACGGGGAGGCTCTGTTCGAGCACGTAGCGCTCCCGTTCCGTGGGAACAGGAAGTGGGTTCTCGCTTCGCCAGGGACGCTGATCCTCGGCCGGCCGGTCAAAGCAGGCGCTGAGTTCCGTGAGAGCCACCATCGGCTCAATGACTTCCAGAACATCGCTCTGAAGAAACAGTTCACGGCCGGGCTGGAGGGCCGTCGCGATGGCGAGGAGCAGCGCCGGTTGCAAGACCCGTCGCTTGCGGTGCCGCCTTTTGAACCAGGGATCGGGAAACTGGATCGAGACCCGTTGCAGCCGGTCCTGCTCCAGGGCCTTCATCCAGCCTTCCAGACTGATGTTGGCGTTGCAGAACAGGATCCGGACATTGCCGTGCTCCGAGGCAAGCGCATCACAATCGGCGGAAGTCACCAGGGGTCGGCGGATTTCAACGCCGAGATGGTTCCAGTGGGGATCACGTTCGGCCAGACCCAGCAGGCATCTCCCACGGGCGCAACCGATGTCGAGGTGGATCGGTTGATCAGGAACCCGGAATAGCTCCTCAGGTTGTGGAAGTTGCAGCGGCAGCTGAAAGAAGCGACTGAGGGGATTGACGTGCTGACGCAAGGTTTCGAGGCGGTGCGATCTCGCTCAACTGAGATTGTCAGAGCCACTGCCAGAGGAGCTGTCGGGGTCCTGACGCAGCAAGCCCCAGCAGGCGGTGTAGCCGTGCAGATGCGTCGTTCCGCCAATGGGCCCAATCTCACCGTTGCAGAACGCTCCTGCCACGGGAAGCTCCGGCATGAGTTGGCGCGCCAGGCTGATGTCGCCATCGGCACGACCGAACAGTCCCTTGCCTCGTCCCAAGCAGGCCATCAGCAGCCCGAAGTGGACCGTGTCGCCTGGATCAGCCGTGGCTGTCTTCAGCAACCCAAGGGCCTCGTCCTGAGATGCGGTGGCTTCACGGAGATGGAATTGCACGTTTTGGCCGGCGCGCACTCGCTCTGCAACGGCCACGGCGCCGTTGCTGGGATCCACACCAATCAGGTTGCGCATGAGGAATGCACTTGCTTCTGAAGTTGCTCCGTCGGAATTCAGTCGCAGGTTGCTGCGTTCCACGCCGAGGAATAGTGAGTGACGCACTAGCTCGCGCTCCTGTTCGCTGAGGTCGGCTAGGACCCGCTGCAGGCAGGCGATGGGGCTGGCTTTGTTGCCGCCATCATTCAGTTCCAACAGCACGTTGCGCTGCACCTGCTCGATCGAGAACACCGGGCCAATGGGACGACAGCCTTGCGCCACCACTGTTTCGAGTCGCCAGCGACCCCCGATCGAACAGACCACTGCGCCTGTGAGGATGCGGTCATCCAGCAGCAGTGATCCGTGCGGACTGTTATGGGGCGCTGCGATCCCGCCAATCTTCTCGGCATCCGGGTAGGCATAGTCCAGCCCGCTGATCAGATCGTTGATGCCACTGCTGGTGGGGTCGATCAGGAGGATCTGGCTCCGGGAATCCTCCGGTGTGATGTCGACCCAGTCCTGCCATCGTTGGGCCGCTCCATCAAGATCAGGCAGTTTTTCTGTGCTGAGGTGGCGGGTTGTGATGGATGCCCCCGGCAGGGAGAGCAATGTCACGCTCAAGGCCGGTGTCTGCTCCAGTTCCGAGGCACTACCGTCGCCGCGGGTGCCCACCACGCCTCCACCTGTGCATCCGATCCAATGCTTCGCGCTGATTTGGGCGCGAAGCATCGGCAGTAACCGAGGTAAGTCGGTGGCATAACCGGTTGAGGTGAAGACGAGTGCGAGATCGGCTTCGCCCCTGGGTCGACCCAGTTGCGCGACCACGTCCCGCACCGCTTCGTCCAGAGACGCTTTGGCAGAAAGCCCTGATCGGCAACTGACTTCAGTGCCCCCGGATCGGAACCAGCTGAACGGTGCAAACGGTGCCATGAAGCGGACCCTATCAACCCTGGAGCTCAGCTCGGGACGTTGATAATGGCGAGACTGTGACAGTCCTCAGTGAACGAGCTCACGTACCGCGCTCTGGTGTGGCTGACCTATCGCTTGGCCGCCACCTTTGCTGTTGGTGTGCCTTTGGTCTTGTTGATGTGGTCGGCATGGCGTCGCGAGCCGATGGTGCTTCGGCTTCTGGGCATCTACTGGAAGGTGGCCAGCCTGATGGCGATCAGCCTGCTGCTTCTCATGGATCAACGACCCCTGGGCTACGCCACTGCTGCTGTCGCTCCGGTCTTGATGGTGATCAGCCTGTGGTTCTGGGTTGACATCAATGAGGAGTTGGCCGATCAACCGTCCTGGCGTCCCCTGCCGTTGGCTGTGAAGGTTTGGCGTTGGGCGTTCAGTGGTTTTGGACTCCTCAGCCTGGTGATGAGCATCACAGGCTTGCGTTGCATGCAGCAGCTGGCGTTGCCCTCCTGCTTGACGTGGCTTGAGGCTCCCCAGGGCATCCATGGCCTGGCGGCCACGGTGTTCAATTTTTTATTCGGTGGTCAGTGGACTGAGGCCGTTGCCGCCTTTGTGGGATATGTCGCCCTGGTGGCCTACCTGGCCGGGCTGCTGCAGTGGTTGTTGGTACGCCTGCCCCGCTTCGGGCGTGTGGCGGGCGATTTCTGATGACGGATCAAGCGGTGGTTCAGGCTTTCGAGGAACGAACGCGTCTTGAGTCCCAGAGGGTCGTCCGACTTCGGGGGCAGGTGGGGGATGTGCCTTTTGAATTGCTGATTTTTCGTGGATTCAGCAGCAGCACAACCCATCCAACCGCCTTTGACCCTGATGCCCCTGTTCTCCCTGAGGGAACAAGCCTGGATCAGGCCGAGTTGCTTCAGGGGCCCTTATCGCCCACCCAGGAGGTTGTGCTGGCTGGACCGATGCCGCCGAACGACCTCTTGGTTCAGGCCAATTGGTGAGTTCGGCGTTCCAGGACGCCGACACAGCGTCCGCAGATGTGGGGGTGGTCTGGATGTTGACCCACATCCCCTTCGTAGTGCCAGCAGCGTTCGCATTTGATGCCCCGCGCTCGGCTCACCTCGATCAACGCGAGGTCGTCGTCTTGGCTGGCCAGCAGTTCGGCCCAGGGCTCGCCACCGATCTGCAGTTGTGAGACCAGCAGCCAGTCCCGCAGGCCGTCCACCTCTGCATCTCCCTCCTCATTGAGCCAGGAGAGAGCGGCCTGGAGCTCCGGGCGGCGGGCATCAATCCGCACGGATGCCTCAAGCGATGCGCCGAGTTCCTGACGGCCGCGGCAGTCTTCCAACACTTTGTTCACGGCAGCGCGCAGCTCCCGTAGCTGTTGAACCGGAGCGCTGAGGGCGCTATCGCGCCAGTCCGCTGGAACCGTGGGCCAGCCGCGGCGGAAGACCGAGGTCTCTTCGACTGGGTAGGGCAGGTTTTGCCAGATGTCTTCGGCCATATGGCACAGCACCGGAGCGATCAGCCCGGCCAGGCGTTCGATGATCAGGGCCATCACGGTCTGGCAGCTGCGCCGGCGCCGGTCCTGGGGGGCACTCACATAGAGCCTGTCCTTGGCGATGTCGAGGTAGAAGTTCGACAGATCGGTGACGCAGAAGTTCTGCAGCAGCTGGAAGAAACGGAAGAATTCGAAGTTTTCGAAGGCTTCTGTGATGTCATCCATCACCTCGGCTGTGCGCTGCAGCATCCAGCGGTCAAGCAACGGCAGTTCGGCCACGGGGATGGCGTCGGTTGCCGGATGGAAGTCGTGCAGGTTGCCGAGCAGGTAACGGCTGGTGTTGCGCACTTTGCGGTACACATCCGCCAGCTGGCGCAAAATCCCGGCTCCGATCGGCACATCGGCGGAGTAATCCACCGAGCTCACCCACAGCCGCAGAACATCGGCTCCATAGGGCGGTTCCTGCTTCTGGTTCTTCCCTCCCTCGATGATCACCATCGGGTCGACCACATTGCCGAGGGATTTGCTCATCTTGCGGCCCTTCTCATCAAGGGCGAAGCCATGGGTGAGCACCCGCTTGTAGGGCGCATGGCCATTGACGGCGACCGAGGTGAGCAGTGAGCTCTGGAACCAGCCCCTGTGTTGGTCGGATCCTTCCAGGTAGAGGTCGGCGGGATAGCTGAGGTTGTCGCGCTGACTGGCGACAGCGGCCCAGCTCGAGCCGGAGTCAAACCACACATCCATGGTGTCGGTGCCCTTCCGCCACTGATCGGCCTGGTCGGCATAGGAGGCCGGCAGCAAATCAGCTTCGTCTTTTTCCCACCAGACGTCGGCACCGTGTTCGGCGATCAGTCCTTCGATGTGAGCCAGGGTGTCGGCATTCAGCAGCACGTCACCGTTGCTGCGGTGATAGAAGACGGGAATCGGTACGCCCCAGGTGCGCTGCCGTGAGATGCACCAGTCGCCCCGCTCTTTCACCATCGATTCGATGCGGTTGCGACCTGAGGCGGGAGTCCACTCCACCTCAGCGATCGCATCGAGTGCCTGTTGACGGAACCCTTCCACGGAGGCGAACCACTGCTCAGTGGCCCGGAAGATCGTGGGTTTCTTGGTGCGCCAGTCGTAGGGGTAGCGGTGGCCATAGGCCTCCTGCTTGAGCAGGGCGCCTGCGGCATCAAGCGCCTCGATGATCGCGGCGTTGGCATCCTTGAGAACGTTCAGTCCCGCGAACGGCCCGGCCTCCTCGGTGAGGTTGCCGGCTTCGTCCACGGGGCAGAGCACCGGTAGGCCGTTCTTCTGGCCGGTGTGGAAGTCATCGACGCCATGACCAGGAGCGGTGTGCACGAGGCCCGTGCCCGATTCAGTGGTGATGTAGTCGCCGCCGATGACCACCGGACTGCTGCGATCAAGAAGAGGGTGGCGGTAGGTCAAACCAGCGAGCAGGGCGCCTTTGACCGTGGCGCGCCGGGTCAGCGGGCGTTCCAGGGTTGAGCTCAGCGAGGCAATCAAATCAGTCGCCACCAGCAACAGGCGGCCTGCGCCGTCGTCTGCAAGGGCGTAGTCGAGTCGTTCGTTCACGGACACCGCCAGGTTCGCCGGCAATGTCCAGGGCGTGGTGGTCCAGATGGCGACCTGCAGGGCTTTGCCCAGACCTTCTGTATCGGTTGGCAGCTCGATGCCATCAGCCCTGAGCGCATCCCGAAGGGACGCTGGCAGCTCCACCGCAGGGAAGGCGGCGTAGACGCTGGGGCTGGTGTGGCCGTCGGGGTACTCCAGTTCGGCCTCGGCCAACGCTGTGCGGGAGCTCGGACTCCAGTGCACCGGCTTCAGCCCTCGATAGATGTGCCCTTTGAGCACCATTTCGCCAAACACCCGGATCTGGGCGGATTCGTATTCCTTCTGCAGAGTCAGATAAGGCTGGTCCCAGTCGGCCCAGATTCCCCAGCGCTGGAAGCCTTTCATCTGGCCATCCACTTGCTTGCGGGCGTAGGCGGCTGCCTTTTTGCGCAGCTTGATCGGTGTCAGCGCCTTTCGCTGCTCCTGATCCATCGACTGCAGCACCTTGAGCTCGATCGGGAGACCGTGGCAGTCCCAGCCAGGGACGTAACGCACCCGCCGCCCGTTCAACACCTGATATTTGTTGATGACGTCCTTCAGCACCTTGTTGAGGGCATGGCCCATATGAAGAGCGCCGTTGGCGTAGGGCGGGCCATCGTGGAGAGTGAACGTTGGACCGCTGTTCTTGAGGCCCAGCTCGCCGTCGATTCCTTGGTTCTTCCAGAAGGACTGCAGTTCCGGTTCGCGTTGGACGGCATTGGCGCGCATGCCGAAACCCGTCTGCAGCAGGTTGAGCGTGTCTTTGTAGGAGGGACGTCCCTCGGCGGCGGCGTCGCGCTTCTCCTTGCTCACGGGGTCCCTGCTCTGGCCTCGGGATTATCAGTCCTCGCCCTCTGGGGATGTGGCATCCGCGGGGGGGACAGGCTCGGTGCTGGTCATTTCTGAACCAGCGTCATCGCTAGCGGCAGCGTTTTCAGGGGACTCGGGACGTACCCATTTTTTCTCGGTGACCCCT
Organism: Synechococcus sp. UW69; assembly: GCF_900474185.1. Lineage (NCBI taxonomy): Bacteria > Bacillati > Cyanobacteriota > Cyanophyceae > Synechococcales > Synechococcaceae > Synechococcus > Synechococcus sp. UW69. The sequence continues at coordinate 618,556 of NZ_UCNW01000009.1, forward strand.
GATTTCCCAGTCGGCTTGAGTTGTTTGGCGATGCCGCTGATGCCTTCCCCAACGCGGCCTGTGGTGATGAGGAGCTGCCGAACGCTGGTGCGCCAGTGGTCGAGCGATTGAAAACGCTGCTGCTCTGTTTCGCTGAGAGTGTTCCACCGGGCTTGTCCGACCTCAGTGCCCAAGCGAGCGATCAATAAACCGGCGCAGAGAACGGCGAGCATCGGGGCTCCCCTCAGCCGGTCACTGCTGGTAACCAGCACGAGACCCAGTAGCAACACCACCGCTCCCCACACACCATCGCGCGGGCGACTGAGTTCAACGGCCAACAGGGGAAGCAGCAGGAGTGCAAGGCCAAGCAGGAGGCAGAAATCGCCGCTTAGGGTCGCAAGCATCCGTGTTGATGCGGACTGCTCCCATTCTGGGGCGATCTCTAAAGTTGGCGCATTGCCCACCTGGCGGAATTGGTAGACGCGCTGGTTTTAGGTACCAGTGGCTTCGGTCGTGGGGGTTCAAGTCCCCCGGTGGGCATTCCTTTCCCTACGGTGGTTCGGGAACGTTCCAGACTTGTTGCCTGTCCTCCGGATGCATCAGAGCACTGCTCAACAACAGCAGCCTCGTCCGGTTGGAGTGGCTTACCGCTCGGTACCCCGCGAATTTGTTGACCCGCCTGCCTTTTGGAATCCCACCGTTGGGTTGTTCCTCGGGGGGTATGCGCTGGCCGCTTTAACCGTCTGGGGTTGGTTTGTGGCGGCTTGGCCCTTGCAGGTGCTTCTTTGCACCGGGTTTCTCGCGCTGCACCTGGAAGGAACGGTGATACATGACGCCTGCCATAACGCGGCCCACCCCAATCGATGGGTGAATCAAGCCATGGGTCATGGCTCAGCGCTGCTACTCGGGTTCAGTTTCCCCGTCTTCACTCGGGTGCACCTGGAGCATCACGCCCATGTCAATGATCCGAAGAACGATCCCGATCACATCGTCAGTACGTTTGGACCGCTCTGGCTGATCGCACCAAGATTTTTTTACCACGAGTGGTTTTTCTTTCAGCGACGCCTCTGGCGGCGCTGGGAGTTGATGCAGTGGGGGTTGGAACGCAGCATTTTTGTGGTGATAGTCCTTGCTGCAGCGCGCTTTGACTTTCTGCCATTCATCTTCAACTGCTGGTTCGCGCCTGCCTTGATGGTCGGGGTGACCCTGGGTCTTTTCTTCGACTACCTCCCGCATCGGCCGTTCACGTCTCGCAACCGCTGGACGAATGCTCGGATCTACCCCGGCAGGCTGATGAACTGGCTGATCATGGGCCAGAACTACCACTTGGTTCATCACCTCTGGCCCTCAATTCCCTGGTTTGAGTACAAACCGGCCTATGAGGCCACCAAGCCTCTGCTCGATTCAAAAGGATCTCCCCAGCGGTTGGGCATTTTTGAGACCCGCAGGGATGGCTACAACTTCCTGTACGACATCCTCGTGGGTGTCCGAAGTCACAAGCGTCGCAGCGGAAAAATGAGGCGTGCTGCCCGGTTTATGCCCGGACGGGGGCTGCGACGTCACTGGCTTGGCTTTGTTGATCGCATTGCGATCAAAACGGAAGCCAAACGCTGGGTGTCCCGATAAGTCTGATTCAGTCGGCGAGGATCTTTGGAACCCTGAAGAAGTCCCCCTCCCTCTGGGGCGCCTGACTGAGAATCTCCTCCCGCACGGGTGTTGGCTGTACTCCATCCGCCCGGGTGACATTGGTCACTTCAACGGCTCTTGTGGTTTCCGGAACGCCGTTGGTGTCCACCTCTTGGAGCTGACCGACGTACTCGAGGATCGATTCGAGCTGATCGGTGTAGGTCGCAATTTTCTCCTCGGGCAGATCAAGGCGGGCCAGATGGGCCACCTTGCGGACGTCGTCGCTGGAAATCTGGCTCATGACTCGCCGAGGAACGTGCGCAGATCCTCGCTCAGCGCGGTGGCGGCTGTCTCCAGCAAGGCATCACCCTGCTGGGCAGTGGCCAAGGAGGGATGAGACCCCATGCGTCCATCGGGGTGACGGCGCCGGAAATCATCTGGTCCGTGAATCGGACCTGCCGGGGCGGGGTCGGGCAGTGGACGCTGCTTGCTCTGCAAACTGGGCTCCACAGCGAGGGTGACAGCGATTTCGCTCGGTGTGGCGTGATGCCCTTCTTTGTCGCCATAGAGATCGCGGGCCTGGCGCATCACGGGTCCGGCCATGAACCAGTTGGCCAGACGACAACGCAGTTGGGGGGCGACCGGAAGATTTCGGGTTGTGGCAGTGCCGTGGGCCTGGGCAAAAGCTGCTTTGGCTGTTGCAATGTTGCCGCCGTGGCCATTAATCACAAACACCCTTTCAAAGCCATGTCGCCCCAGGGACAACACCAGGTCATGCAGAACGGCCAGAAGTGTGGCTGGTTGCAAGCTCATCGTTCCAGCGAAGCCAAGGTGGTGTTCTGCCATGCCGAAGGCCTGGGCTGGGGTGACCAACACGCCGGTGCGACGGCCCACTTCGAGGGCGACTGCTTCTGCGGTGAGGGCATCGGTGCCGATGGCTCCAGTGGGACCGTGCTGCTCGGTGGATCCAAGGGGAATGATCACGCCTTTGCAGTCTTGGAGGTAGGTCTCAACCTCAGGCCAACTGCGCAGGGCCAGACGAATGGTGTCCGTGCTGTCGACAGGACCGGGAGTTGCAGCGGTCATTCAGGCTGAGCCAATGACCTGATGATCGCTCAATCCCAGCCGATCAGTGGGCGGTTCCGTTGCCGTCGTACTTGTCGGTGTTGTAGTAGCCACCGCGTGTCCCGAAAAACAGGCAGGCCAAAGGGAACAGCACGATGCTGCCAAGAAGCACAGTGCCGAGGTTGAAGCTGGAGGTGGCTGCGTCCATCAACTGGCCAGAATTGAGCTCAGCTTGGCGTGGATGCACCGCTAATGCATCGCTGACTTGGTTTCTGTTGTGAGTTCGCGTCCTTCTCCGGGAATGTCGAGCCACCCCCTCAGCCATGCCGTGAGCCAGATGAACGGCAGGGTGTCGCTCAGCGCCGCCAGCACCTTGAACAGGTAGCCGCTGCCGATGAAGCTGATCAGCTGCGGCAGCACGGACCGTTCCGGTTGCACAGGCAGCACATGGGCGCCGTAATGGCTGATCAGCACCACGGCACTGGTGTCCACCAGCTGACTCACCAAGGTGGAACCGTTGTTGCGCAGCCAGAGGGCTTTGCCTTTGGTGCGCTGTTTCCAGAAGTGGAAGAGCCGCACATCCACGAATTGCGCCGTGAGATAGGCCACCATCGAGGCGCCCACTGAACCGAAGCTGAGTTGCTGAATGGTGCGGAAGGTGCTGTCGTCGCTTCCGCTCATGGCTGGCAGCACCCCTCCCAGCCAGAGAATCAGCATCACCCAGCCGTTGAGCAGCAGCCCGACCCAGACCACTTGATTGGCTTTCTGCTCACCCCAGATTTCGCTGATCAGATCGGTGCAGAGGAAGGTGATCGGATAGGGCAGTGCGCCAACGGCTACCACGATCGGCCAGCCTCCAATGCTGCCAAGTTGAAGGAATCGGGTCAGCCCAAGGATGTTGAGCATGCCCAGGGTCCCCAGGAACAGGCCGGCCAGCAACAGAAACACCCCATCACGCCGTGCCTGGAGGTTGCTGTCCAAAGCCTGCAGAGTTCAAGCTGGAACCAGCGTGGCCGCCAGCCGGCAGGCTGTCATCGATTTCGTTTCGCTTCCGCTCAGTTTCTTTGCGCGACCAGCTCAGATCGTGGGTCCTGAATTAGTTGGTTGTCGGTTGGTAAAACGCCAAGACGATGGACGCCTTCTCTGGGGCGTGATCGTGGAAACAGAGGCGTATTCCCAGGACGACCCCGCCTGTCATGGTTATCGGCGCAGGACGCCTCAAAACGAAACCCTGTTCGGTGAGCCAGGGCGGTTTTATGTGTATGTGAGCTACGGCATTCACCACTGCGTGAACGTGGTCACCGATCGGGGGGGATGGGCCAACGGTGTGTTGCTGCGCGCGGTGGCCCTTCCTGATGAACCGGAGCGGATCGCGGCAGGCCCCGGTTTGCTCGCGCGACGTTTTGGGCTTGATCGCAGTGATGACAGTTGTCCGGTGACGGGCGAACATGAGGTGTGGATGGCCCTGAGGTCAGACACGTTTGCCAGCCAGGATCTTGTGACAACAACGCGGATCGGCATCTCCCAGGGCGCAGCAACCCCGTGGCGCTGGTATCTGCGGAGTAGTCGCAGTGTCAGCAGGCGAGCCCGGGGTGATCGCATGCCGCCCAAGGCACAGTGCTGGACGCCATCGCTGGAGCAACCTTCATGAGTGGCTGGCCGCATCGGCATGTTCTTGATCTCGCGTCGTTCTCGCGGGAAGACTTCGCTGCGGTGCTTGAGCTGGCCCAGCGGTTTCGTTCGCTTCCGATCACCGGTGCCCGAAAGCTTCCCGCGCTGCAAGGCCGCTTGGTCGCCACGCTGTTCTTTGAACCCAGCACCCGAACCCGCAGCAGTTTTGAGCTGGCGGCCAAACGTCTGTCGGCAGACGTCATGAGCTTTTCACCCTCCAGCAGCTCTCTGAGCAAAGGGGAAAGTGTTCTCGACACGGCGCGCACCTACGTGGCCATGGGGGCCGACGTGTTGGTGGTGCGCCACCGCTCTACCGGTGTGCCGCAGCAACTGGCGTTGGAGCTGCAGCAGATGGGTGAACGCACCGTCGTGCTCAATGGTGGTGATGGTCTCCACAGCCATCCCAGTCAGGGACTGCTGGATCTGCTCACCTTGGCTCGGCATTTCTCCCCTCAGCACCCCATGCCGGAATCGCTGCAGGGACGCCGCATTGTGATCGTCGGCGACATTCTTCACTCGCGGGTGGCCCGTTCCAATCTCTGGGCTTTGACGGCCTGTGGAGCTGATGTGGTCTTGTGTGGTCCGCCGAGCCTCGTCCCAGTGGATTTTGCGGCCTTCGTTGATGCTCCTCCCCCAGGTCTGCTCAAGGATCCGGTGCAGCAGCGGGGCAAGGTCAGTGTGATACGGCGCCTGGAGCATGCGCTGCCAGGAGCTGATGCCGTGATGACACTGCGGCTTCAGAAGGAACGGATGGGCCAGCAGTTGCTCACCAGCCTGGAGCGCTACCACCGCGACTTCGGACTGAGCCATGAGCGCATGCAGCTCTGCGGTCAGCAGGTTCCAGTTCTGCATCCTGGTCCGGTGAACCGAGGCGTTGAATTGACCGGGTCGCTCTTGGATGACCCACGCGTCAGCCTGGTGGAAGAGCAGGTCAGGAACGGCGTGCCAACCCGGATGGCCTTGCTTTATTTAATGGCTGCCTCTGAATCCGCCACGGAGGCTTCCTTGGTGTCGAGCAGCTCCTGAGTTTGAGGGAGGCCAGTGAGTTGGTGGGCGTAGTAGTCCATCGCTGCCTTGAGGGCAGCATCGGGTTCGGCGATTGACGGGCCCGTTCCGCTGGCCATCGGGAAATGAGCATCTTCTGCATCAAGGGCCAGATGCTGGCTGGGCATGCCTGTGAGCAGAACGGAGGCACGTTGCCGGGTCGCCAGTGCATACAGCCATTTGATGCTCAAGGTGATTCGGTTCTCTCTGTTCGGTATCAAGGCCAGGTGAACGATGGCCCACAGCAGCAGGCCCAGCCTTCCTGAAAATTTGAAGCCCTGCAGGTCGGCAACGGCACTGCCATGAACCACAGCCATGCTGCCGAAATCGACGTAGCGAAACGTGGGGCGGGCGTGTCCTGCCACGATCGCGGCAATGTCCTTGCCGATGAACGTGCCGGCCTGTTTTGCGGGAGCCGCCATTCCCGGAAGCGGCTTGCCATTCACGGTGTGGCTGTAGCTGCAGAGATCTCCTGCGATCCGGATCTCAGGGTGGCTCGGGATCGAGAAGTCGGGGTTGACCACGACCCGTCCACCGCGATCGACCTCGCAACCGGTTGCATTCGTCAGCTTCTGCCCCAGATGCGATGCCTTTACGCCAGCGGTCCAGATCACCGTTGCAGCTTGGACCCGAACGTCTCCATTGGGTCCACCGATCACAACCTCTCCGGGCCGCATGGTTTGGACGCGGCTCTCCGGCATGTATTCGATGCCATCTGCCTCCAAGGCTTTCAGGGCCCTCTCGGAGAGCTCAGCCGGCATCGCTTTAAGCACCCTGTCGCCGGGATCCACCAACACGATCCGCGTTTTCTGGGGATCCAGCTGCTTGAAAGCATCGTTCAAGGCCCACCGCATCAGCTCTGAAACGGCACCAGCCATTTCGCAGCCACTGGGCCCAGCTCCAACGATCACCACCGTTTGCAGGAACTGACGAGCCTTGGGATTCGGTGTCTGTTCTGCCTGCTCCATCGCCATCAGCAGACGGCGGCGTATCTCCTCAGCGTGCTCGAGGATTTTCATCGGGGGCGCAAATGTGCGCCAGTCTTCGTGGCCGAAATAGGTGCTGCCCGATCCTGTGGCCAGGATCAGATGGTCATAGCTGTAGGCCTTGCCGTTGAACACAATCTGTTTGCCCTTCGGGTTCACCGTGGTGACCTCCCCCAGCAACACCTGCACGTTCTCTTGTTTGCCCACCAGTTCGCGCAGAGGCGTGGCCACATCACTCCTTGAGACCAATCCGGTGGCCACCTGATAAAGCAGCGGCTGGAATAGGTTGAAGTTGCGCTTGTCAATCAAGGTGATGCGCACATCGGCATTGGCCAGGGCCTTGCAGGCATGCACCCCGGCAAAGCCGCCGCCGACGATGACCACATGCGGGGCATGACGCAAGCGCTCGGCAGGTGGTTCAAGCTCCAGGAAGTAATGGTTGCTTGCCATCTGCAGCCCGGGGGATTCTTCCCGAAGGGTATGAACCGCAATCTCTTTTGTCTGCTTTGAACGGTTCCGCTTCAGATCAGCTTGAACCCTTCGAGAAAAAGACCGTAGAGAAAGCCAATGCGACCGAGATCCAGCAGTTGCTGCGGCAGTTTCAGCGAGGGCTTTGAACTGCGTCGTCGTCGAATCGTGAGTTCAGCGCCCAGCACCACAAGAAGTGCAGCCACTGGGTCCATTTGACCGAGAGCACCGGCGACGGAGGTGAGCGCGCTACCGATCAGAAATCCGATCAGGCCTGCAAGGGCCAATAAAGACAATCTCCGCCAGGGATTGCGTGACCAGCGATCCAGTCTCTGGATTGCTGTACCAACGTTGGTTTGCAATCGGGTGGATTGGAGCCGTCGCACGGCATTGATTTCGGGGGAAGAGGCAGGGTTGAATCCAGTGATCCCCATCACCCGGCCATGCCCCTGCCGCATCCTGTCTACACCACACCTAGGCAGTGTGCAGGCATCAGACACTACTGATAGCAGATTTCAATAAAAAACCCGGGACGAGCCCGGGCCAAGTGATGGGGACTGGCGAAGCAAAGCCAGCGTTGGAGGCTTTGGCAAGCGCTTGCGCTGCAGGCTATTTAGTCTCAGCTTTCGCTTTTCTGGACGCTTTGCCTTCGAGGAGCTCCAGCAGCGCTTCCATTTGAGCCATCACACCCCGCACTTCGCCAGCCTCGGGCAGTAAACCGTCTTCCATCACGCCCTGGTGCATTTCACGCAGTTCCTGGCGGATGTAGCGCAGATGACTAACGACCTGCTCTCGCTTCGATTGCGACATCGGCTACAGGGGGATTACTTAACACCCTTTTACCTCATAAAGGGTCACATCCGGCGTGATGGGGCGCGACTTATCGCACCGGCAGCGGCAAGGAGTGCGAAGGTCAGGAGGGCTGTTGGTCGTGCCACGGTGCTGAACAGCACAAGGACGAACAGGCCGATCAGTGGAAGGCGACGCTGCAAAAACGCAGTGGAGAATAGGGGATTCGAACCCCTGACCTCTGCGGTGCGATCGCAGCGCTCTACCAACTGAGCTAATTCCCCGGATGGCTAACGCTAGCTGGCACAGCCTGCGTCAAAATGTCATCAATAGCGTCTGATGACTGCTTGATGCTCACGCAGGAACGGCTGGATGCTTTTGACGAGACGTCGACGGCAGAACTTGCCCGTCGCCTCGAAGAGGACGACTATCCCTCGCCATTCGACAGCTTGTCTGACTGGCACCTTCTTCGTGCGCTGGCCATCCACCGCCCCGAACTGATCCTGCCTTACCACCACCTGGTGGACCAGGAACCCTTCGATGAGGACTGACAAGGCGTCTTCGCTCTACGGGCGGCGTGTGCTGGTGGCCGTCAGCGGCAGTATTGCTGCGGTGAAAACGCCGTTGTTGGTGAGTGCCCTGGTCAAGGCTGGCGCAGAAGTTCGCTGCCTTGTCACCCCGGGTGGTGCTGCGTTGGTGAGCCCCGTTGCTCTGGCAAGCCTGAGCCGCCATCGCTGTTACCTCGAAGCGGACCAGTGGCACCCAACGGCGCCCCGGCCGCTTCATATCGAATTGGCCGAATGGGCGGAGTTGACCATCGTCGCGCCCTTGAGTGCAAGCAGCATGGCGCGCTGGAGCCAGGGTTCAGCGGATGGACTGCTCGCCAGCGTCTTGTTGGCAACGGAAGGTCCTGTTATCGCGGCCCCCGCAATGAACACCGCCATGTGGCGCCATCCTGCGGTGCAACGGAACTGGCTGCAGATCCAAGAGTTCCCCAAGGTGATCCCTCTGCTGCCGGTGTCCGGTCTCCTGGCCTGCGATCGCGTCGGTGATGGGCGAATGGCCGACCCGACCTTGATTCAGTTGGCGGCGGAATCTGTCTTCAGCCGAGGCCCTGATGCCCCTGTCGCTACCCGTGATTGGTCGGGGATTTCTCTTCTGGTCTCGGCTGGACCAACTCAGGAGACCATTGATGCGGCCCGTTTTTTGAGCAACCGCAGCAGCGGTCGAATGGGAGTGCTCCTGGCGCAAGCTGCACGGTTCAGAGGGGCAACCGTGCAGTTGGTGCATGGTCCGTTGGATCTCCCCGATGCCTGGCTTGAGGGGTTGCAATGCACGCCGGTCGAGAGTGCGGCTGAGCTCAGCTCAGAACTGCAACTGGCATTACCGACGTCTGATGTGCTTGTGATGGCTGCCGCTGTCGCTGACCTTCGGCGGGAAGCTGCCTCTGAGGAAAAAATGCCCAAAAAGCAGCTTCAGGATGTTTTGTCGTCCGGTTGGACCGAAGTGCCTGATTTGCTGTCAAATCTGACCCGTCAACGCCGCCCTGGACAGTTAGTTCTCGGATTCTCAGCGCTAACTGGTGATGACACGCATCTGTTGGAGAAGGCTGAGAGCAAGCGCCTGGAGAAGGGCTGTGATCTGATGATGGTGAATCCCGTAGACCGTGATGGTCAGGGTTTTGGTAACCAACCGAATGGAGGTTGGTTGTTGGGGGAAGGTTGGAACCGGAACCTGCCTGTGACGACAAAGCTGACGCTTTCCCACCAGCTGTTGGATGCCTTGCTCAAACTTCGAGATCAGGCCGCGGCGTTGGTGGAGTCCTGACCGAGCAGGTCGATGAAGGTGCGCAGCTGAAGCCTTGGGATGTAAGGCCAGCCGCCGTTTTTCTCCATGCCCTGCAGCAATGTGAACAATTTCTGGCGGTTTTCGGGAAGGCTCTGGCGGAATGGACCGTCTTGAACGTCCCGATGCAGGGCTTCAAGTTCGCGCAGCAGGATGAGAAGTGCTTCCGGATTTTCCCGCAACTCTTCTGCCAGCTCGCCCAGGGCGGCCAGCGAAGGAGCCATCCTTTCCTTGGTCGAGGCTGGATCGTTTGAGGTCACGCGCTTTCGACAAGTTGTTTAGAGCTGCAAAAGGCTAGCCCTGTCCCCATTTTTCGCCCTGTAGGATCCTGATTCGACGGCATTCCGTCCCCATTAGCGTTCAGCCGACTGGCTTTTTCCATGCGCATTCGTCCTCTGCTGGCCGTCGTGCTGGCGCTCTGCCTCGCGTTTTTCACCACGGCCTGTAGCGGCGACAGTCAAGCTGTTCAGCGTGGTGCCTCCAATGTCACCTACGACGACATCCACAACACCGGCAAAGCCAACGATTGCCCCACCATTGGGGACTCAGCTCGTGGCTCGATTCCTTTGACTGCTGGTGGGAGCTACGAGCTTCGCGAGATCTGTATGCATCCTGTTCAGGTCTACGCAAAGGAAGAGCCCAAGAACATTCGTCAGCAGGCTGAATTCGTCGAGGGCAAAATCCTGACCCGCTACACGTCCAGTCTCGACTCTGTTTTCGGAGATCTCACCGTCACAAAGGAAGGGCTCCAATTCCAGGAGAAGGGCGGTATCGACTTTCAGCCGATCACTGTTCTGGTGCCCGGTGGTGAGGAGTTCCCCTTCACCTTCTCCAGTAAGTCTCTCAACGCGACTGCTGAAGGTGCTGCTCTGACCACCAGCACAGACTTCGAGGGCACCTATCGCACGCCGAGCTACCGCACCAGCAATTTCATCGATCCCAAGGGTCGTGCTCTCACCACCGGTGTTCAGTACGCCCAGGGACTTGTAGCCCTTGGTGGCGATGACGAGAAACTCGAGAAGGACAACAACAAGCGTTATATCGATGGCGTTGGAACAATGAGCCTCTCCATCACCCAGGTTGATCCTGAAACAGGTGAATTTGCAGGCGTCTTCAGCGCCATCCAGCCCTCCGACTCCGATATGGGTGGTCGTGAAGTGGTCGATATCAAAATCACCGGCGAGCTGTATGGCCGCCTTGAAGAGGCCTGATAGCACGCACCACAACAGGTTTCATAAGGGGGCTTAGGCCCCTTTTTTTTTGATCCGTTGCAATCCTCCGGTGATCTGGGAGAATCGCCCGATCTTTGTTTGAAGTCATGACCGCCAGTGCTTCCGCTCCCGCCCAGCGATCCGGTGTGATCGCTCCCTACGGCGGAACTCTGGTTGATCTGATGGTGGCTGATGCGGATTGTGCCGCCGTGAAAGCCTCCGCAACCAAAACGATCGAGTGCTCCGATCGCAACGCTTGCGATGTTGAGCTGCTCTGCGTTGGTGGTTTCTCACCCTTGCGTGGGTTCATGCACCAGGAGGACTACAACTCAGTCGTCAATGGTCATCGTCTTGCTGCAGGTCAGCTGTTCGGCCTGCCGATCGTCATGGACACCGATCGCGATGACGTCGCGGTCGGTGACACATTGCTTCTGACCTACAAGGGCCAGGATCTGGCTGTTCTCGAGGTGGAGGACAAGTGGGAGCCCGACAAAGTGGCCGAAGCCAAGGGTTGCTACGGCACCACCTCCATTGAGCATCCTGCGGTGCGGATGATCACCATGGAGCGCAAGCGCTTCTATCTGGGTGGAAGCCTCAAGGGTCTCGCTCTCCCCGAGCGGGTGTTCCCCTGCAAGACCCCGGCAGAGGTGCGGGCAGGGCTGCCTGAAGGTGAAGACGTGGTGGCGTTCCAGTGCCGTAACCCCATTCACCGCGCTCACTACGAATTGTTCACCCGTGCTTTGCACGCACAGAACGTCAGCGACAACGCTGTGGTGCTGGTCCATCCGACCTGTGGCCCCACGCAGCAGGACGACATCCCCGGTGCCGTTCGCTTCCAGACCTATGAGCGTCTTGCCGCTGAAGTCAACAACGACAGCATTCGCTGGGCCTATCTGCCCTACGCGATGCATATGGCAGGCCCGCGTGAAGCCCTTCAGCACATGATCATCCGCCGTAACTACGGATGCACTCACTTCATCATTGGCCGCGATATGGCGGGCTGCAAATCGTCTCTGACCGGTGACGACTTCTACGGCCCCTACGACGCTCAGAACTTCGCCAAGGAGTGTGCGCCCGAGCTCACGATGGAAACGGTTCCTTCGCTGAACCTCGTCTACACCCAGGAAGAGGGTTATGTGACGGCGGAGCACGCCGAAGCCCGTGGGCTGCACGTGAAGAAGCTCAGTGGCACCCAGTTCCGCAAGATGCTGCGCGGCGGGGAGGAAATTCCCGAATGGTTCGCCTTCAAGAGCGTGGTTGAGGTGCTCCGCGCTTCCTGAAGACTGAGAACCCGTTAACATTCCTTCATCTACGAGGTGGCCTGTGAACAAGCGTTGGCGAAATATCGGTCTCGGGGCCCTTCTGGTCTTGGCGATCGTTGTGATTGCACCAGCGTTCATTGGTGGTGGTGGTGGCAGCCAGCCCCAGGTGAACACCATGCGCTACAGCGAGTTCGTTGAGGCGGTGAAGGATGACCAGATCAGCCGTGTGCTGATTGCGCCCGATCAGGGCACGGCTCAGGTGGTCGAAAACGACGGCCGCCGTGCCCAGGTCAATCTGGCTCCCGATCGTGAGCTGCTCGGCTTGCTGACCGAACACAGCGTTGATATCGCTGTTCAACCCTCTCGCCAGACACCTGGTTGGCAGCAGGCAGCTGGAAGCTTGATCTTCCCGATCCTTTTGCTTGGCGGTCTGTTCTTTCTCTTCCGTCGCGCCCAAGGCGGTGGCGGAGGTAATCCCGCCATGCAGTTCGGCAAAAGCAAGGCAAGGGTCCAGATGGAACCCTCCACCCAGGTGACCTTCACCGATGTTGCCGGTATTGAAGGCGCGAAGCTTGAACTCACTGAGGTCGTCGATTTCCTCAAGAACCCCGATCGTTTCACAGCTGTCGGCGCCAAGATTCCAAAGGGTGTCTTGCTTGTGGGTCCTCCGGGAACCGGCAAGACCCTGCTCGCCAAGGCCGTGGCTGGTGAAGCAGGTGTTCCCTTCTTCTCCATCTCTGGCTCAGAGTTCGTCGAAATGTTTGTCGGCGTTGGTGCTAGCCGCGTTCGCGATCTCTTCGAGCAAGCGAAGAAAAACGCCCCTTGCATCGTCTTCATCGACGAGATCGATGCTGTCGGTCGCCAGCGTGGCGCAGGCCTAGGTGGTGGCAACGACGAACGCGAGCAGACGTTGAACCAGCTCCTCACGGAGATGGATGGCTTCGAGGGCAACACCGGCATCATCATCGTGGCGGCCACCAACCGCCCCGATGTGCTGGATGCAGCTTTGATGCGCCCCGGTCGTTTTGATCGTCAGGTCACTGTTGATCGCCCCGACTATTCCGGACGCCTACAAATTCTTGGTGTCCACGCCCGTGGCAAAACGTTGGCCAAGGATGTCGATCTCGACAAGGTTGCTCGTCGGACACCCGGCTACACCGGTGCTGATCTGGCCAATCTCCTCAACGAAGCCGCCATCCTCGCGGCCCGTCGTGAACTCACGGAAGTGAGCAACGACGAGATCAGCGATGCCATTGAACGGGTCATGGCTGGTCCGGAGAAAAAGGATCGCGTGATGAGCGAACGTCGTGCCCGTCTGGTCGCCTATCACGAGGCAGGTCATGCTCTCGTGGGTGCCCTGATGCCTGACTACGACCCTGTCCAGAAGATCTCCATCATTCCCCGTGGCAATGCTGGTGGTTTGACGTTCTTCACCCCCAGTGAGGAGCGAATGGAGTCGGGTCTGTATTCGAGGGCTTACCTCCAGAACCAGATGGCTGTTGCCCTCGGTGGTCGGGTCGCTGAAGAAATCGTCTACGGCGAAGACGAGGTCACCACGGGTGCCTCCAACGACCTTCAGCAGGTCGCTTCGACGGCACGTCAGATGATCACCCGCTTTGGCATGAGCGACGAGTTGGGGCCAGTGGCACTGGGCCGTGCTCAGGGCGGCATGTTCCTCGGCCGCGATATTGCGGCCGAGCGCGATTTCTCTGAGGAAACCGCCGCGATGATCGATAAGGAGGTCTCTGAGCTGGTGGACGTGGCCTACAAGCGCGCCACCAAGGTTCTCGTCGACAACCGCGTCGTTCTCGATGAATTGGCGGAGATGCTTGTTGAGCAGGAGACTGTTGACGCTGAAGAGCTTCAGGAGCTTCTGATCAAACGTGACGTCCGGATCGCCGAATACGTCTGATTTCGATTCATCATCCAACCCTTGGCTGGTGCGGCAGGAGCTCTTCGTGGCATCCCTGCAGCACCAGCCTCTTTTGTTGGTGGTACGACCCGAGCCCGACGACCTGAGGCCTTCATCATCCGGTTCTTCTCTGTTGGACCAAGTGCTGCAGCTTCACGCTGCAGGTCTTCGCCATCTCGAGGTGGCCTGGCTTGACCAGCCGGGTTGGGGCGAGTTCATGCAACGGGTTCAGGATCAATGTCCCGGTTTGAATCTGGGAGCGGCTTCGGTGACCTCTCCTCAGGCGCTCAATGATCTGTCATGCCTGAACCTCAGCTATGCCATGGCTCCTTGCTGGTCTCCAGAGCTAGTGGAGCAAGCCAGGGAGGTTGGAGTCTTGTTGGTGCCTGGCGTCTTTAGCCCTACGGAAGTGCATCAGGCCCTGCGCTTCGGATGTCGTGTCGTCAAGCTGTTTCCCGCAGCCAACCTTGGGCCCGGGTACTGGGGGCGATTGCATGCGCCTCTCGGCCCCTTGCCCTTCGTGATCGCTGCGGGTGGCCTTGATGTGGGTGATATTCCTGTTTGGCTTGAGGCTGGTCATGGTGCCGTGGCCCTGGGGCGCAAGGTTGTGGGCTCGCCGCCTGCTTTTCAAGCACTTCTCGACTGGTTGCGCCAATCGACAACTCAGCCTTGACGTCACCGACTTGTTGACATGCGTCCAAGATGCTACAGATGAGATAGCTATCTAACTGCGTCATGTCGCAGCTCACGATCAAGCTCAGCGACAAGGCCGATGCCCTGATCGCTCAGCTTCAGAAGGAGATCTTCAATCGCCGGCGCAAAAAGGTTTCTGCTGCAGGGGTTGTGGAGACTTTGGTTGAAAGTGGTGCAAAATCGCAGTCAGACAAGCGCTTTGCCACGTCCTGGACGAATTTGATCAAGGACATCGAGAAGGCAGCCAAGCTCTCCTATGCCCACGGCAGCAAACCCTCCACTCTCAGTGATGAGGAATGGGCTCTCGTGCTGAGCCATCGCAGTCGTGCCACGACCGGTAAGGCACGCCGGACGGTGAAGAAAACGATGGCTGCCAAAAAACCTGCCTCAGCCAAGGCGCAGGCCAGCAAAAAGCCCGCTCGACGCACTCGGACCCGCAGCGCGGCGAAGGCGAAAAGCGTTGGAGTGGTCGTTAGCTCCAACGGCAGTGCAGCTGTGGCTTCCGTCTGATGTCACTTGAGCTGACGTGAGCTGCTCACCAAAGGCTGCATTGCCCCTGCTGCCTCAACAGGTGATCAGCAAGAACGAGCGCCACCATGGCCTCCACCATCGGCACGGCCCGGGGCAGAACGCAGGGGTCGTGCCGTCCTTTCCCCGCAAGCGTGGTGGCCTTGCCATCGGAATCGATGGTTTGCTGCTCTTTGCGGATCGTCGCCGTTGGCTTGAAGGCCACCCGGATCACAATCGGCTCGCCGTTGCTGATTCCCCCTTGGATGCCACCGGAGTTGTTGGTTGCGGTCTTCAGACGACCATCGTCGCTCGGTAGAAAGGCATCGTTGTGCTCGCTGCCCTTCAGCAACGTGCCATTGAAACCGGAACCAATTTCGAACCCTTTGGTTGCGGGCAGCGACATCACCGCTTTGGCGAGGTCGGCTTCAAGCTTGTCGAACACCGGCATTCCCAAGCCAATGGCGGGATGGCGCACCACGCATTCGATCACCCCACCGCAGGAATCTCCTTCGCGGCCGATGGCTTCAATCCGCTGAATCATCTGCTCGGCCACCGCTGGATCGGGACAGCGCACGATGTTGGATTCCACGTCGCTCAGCTGAACCTCCTGCGGGTCGATCCCGGAGGCTTCGATGTTGTGGATCCTCTTGACCCAGGCCAGGATTTCAGTCCCTGAGGACTGTTTCAGCAGCTGCTTTGCGATCGCACCCGCAGCGACGCGCCCGATCGTTTCCCGCGCTGACGCACGACCTCCACCGCTGCGCGCCTGGATGCCGTATTTGGCTTGATATGTGGCATCGGCATGGGATGGCCGAAAGGCGACCGCCATGTCCTTGTAATCCCCCGGGCGTTGGTCCTTGTTGCGCACGACCATGGCGATCGGGGTCCCCAGGGTGGTTTCTCCATCCAGTAGGCCACTGAGGACTTCCACCTGATCCGCTTCTTTTCGCGGGGTTGTGATGTGGCTTTGCCCAGGCTTCCGTCGATCCAGGTCGGCCTGAATTGACGCGACACTGAGGTTGAGCCGTGGTGGACAGCCCTCCACAATCACGCCCACTCCTCCCCCGTGGGATTCACCGAAGGTGCTGATCCGGAAGAGGTCGCCGAAGCTGCTGCCCATGGCCATTGATCGATGCGATGAGGCTACGAAGCCATCGGTTCAGATCAACTCCGGATGGGGCAATTTCAGACGGTCTGTCGTGGGTTGTTGCCGAGCCATCTCGAAATCCAAGAAGTCAAATCCCGGACCAACACAACAGCTCACCAGGGTGTACTCACCCAGACTGCGCGCCGCCTGCCAGGCATTGGCTGGAACCACCTGAACAGGGTTTGATGCATTCAGTGGGTCCCGTTGCAGTGCTGTGCCATTCGCCTGGCACTGAAAGAGCTCCAGAGTGGCTCCATCAATGTGCGTCCAGGCTTCGTCGGCACCGATCACGCGATGCCAGCAACTGATGGCACCGGCTGGCAGCAAAAAGAGAATGGCCGTCAATGCCGATCGCTCGGCCCCGTCTTGGCGTTGAACCTGCTCCGGGCTGCGATGCAACTCGCGGTACCAACCTCCCTCCGGATGGGGAATCAACTGCAGCTGTTGGATCAGGGTCTCCACTTGGTTCATTGCAGACCTGCGCGCTGGCGCATGTTCTGGACGTGCTGCCAGATCTGAGCCACCCAGAGGAAGATCCAGCTCATCCCGATCAGCCAAATCGGTTGATCCTTGCGAAAGACGTCGAACAGCAACACCACTCTTGGCTGGTTGGAGCGATTGATGGCTGAGTGCAAGAAGGTGTCATCCCAGAGAAATCCCTCACCTTCCTTCAGGTAATAGTTCTGGCCATCAATCATCAGCTCGCAGGAACTTCGGCCGTCACC
The DNA here is from genome assembly GCF_900474185.1 of Synechococcus sp. UW69. NCBI lineage: Bacteria > Bacillati > Cyanobacteriota > Cyanophyceae > Synechococcales > Synechococcaceae > Synechococcus > Synechococcus sp. UW69. Next base: position 635,489 of record NZ_UCNW01000009.1, read on the forward strand.
AAAATTCTCCACATACAAAGGCAGGTGATACCTCCAAACCCCTTTGAAGGGCCCTTTGTGAGGCCTCAGCACCTTCCCCGGGGGGAACAGGCTCACGGCAGCTGAAACGACGTCGGGGTGGTGCTGCAGAAAGTTCCGCAGAGAAGGGATCAGCGCCTGATTGGCGGGGTAGTTGTAGCCATAGCCCCGCAAGGGGAGCATTCCCCAGACTTTGCGGTCGAATTCATACAGCGTGCGCTGCTGTTGCATGATTTCGTGGTTGGCCGGCAGGCGCCCCGATAGGGCGACCTCCAGAGTTTCCTGACGGATCTGCTTGTAGGACTCCAACAGCTGCCGATGGGCTGGGAAGCCATCGTCCGCTGCAACCACCGCTGGATTGTGCAGGGATTGTTCGTAGCACCAGCGTGCGATCTCACGCCAGAACCGGTAATGCCATGGACCCCAGCGAATCACGCGTTGGATTGGATTGCGTTGTTTCCGCTTGGCCGTTGGGCTGCTCACGCTCTGCCGCTTCTCTTGACCGAGGAGCTTTGCATGCTGATGCCTACTTGGGTGGGATCAAGGCCCTCAGCGTGCGCCAGCCCCGCCGCAGGGTTGTGGCCCAGTCATCGCTGCCGCGGCGGATCAGCCGCGTGGAGGGATAGAGCGGGGTGGTTTCGCCGAGATCGGGCCAGTTGGTGATGGAGCCGTTGTCGAGAATGACAGCGCAGGGAATGCCTAAGGCACCAGCCAGATGCGCTGTGGTGTTGCTGATGGTCAATACGCCGCGTACTCCGGCCACTTGTCTGGCGAATCCATCCAGATCAACCATTTGGTCGATGGATTGTGATGAGCGAATGCGTTGTCCACTCAGCTCCCGTAAGGCTTTGATGCGAGCCGGTTTCTCCAGGTATTGAAGCGACTGAATCGGTTGTCGAATGGTCCGGAGAACTGAAGCCCAGTCTTCGACAGCGGGCATTCGATCCTTCTTGTTTCTTGATTTGGAAAACCAGCTGATGCCGATGCCCTTGGGTTCCTCCTCTGCGGTTGTGGGAGCCGTCAGTGTTCGGAAGCCATGCTGCAGCTGTTGCTCATCGGCTCCAAACCAGTAGGCAAGCCGTTCTTGGGCTGCCATGTGGGATAGCCCGACCTGGTTCTGTCTTCCATCAGGTCTGCAGCAGACAACCCCAGGGAAGCTCCTTTCGATGAGTGGATGGAGTCGTGGATCCGTTAAGACGACGACCTGGGCGACGTGGGCCTTTAGGTCACCGATAAATCTCAGGATCCGCAACTCGTCACCCAGATCCCGGGTGGTTGGCAGCACAAGAACTCCCTCGCAGCTCTCATCTGGACCTGGCCAAATCGGGAGTTGGTGATCGGTGGTTGCCTCAGATGCCCGTGCCAGAGCGAACCAGCAATCCCTGTAGCAGCGGGCCCGCTCAAAGCGGTTACCGATCGTGCGAAGACGGCTCCACTTTTGAGCTGCTATCGCTGACTCAGCCTGCTCGGCGATGACCTGTCTGGTTGCGTTGCTGGCTTTGTTGTCCATGCCAGGTCGCTATTGATCGGAACCTTACGGAATCAAGGCGAGCAAGAGCAGCATCACAACAAAAAGCCCCCTCGAGAGAGGGGGCTTTCCGATTCAGTTGATCTGAATCGT